>NZ_DASQCC010000077.1:0-30066 GCF_035634895.1 Actinophytocola sp.
GCCGCTTCGGTCACCGTCGCCGCGACGACGACCACGACTTCCTATGTGGCGGCGGCCTGGCTCCCGGCAGGCGGGGTGTTCCTGAACGTCTCCCTGGACGACGCCACCGAGGACCTGTTGCTGACGTGCGACCACCTCTTCGTGGACGACTGGGAACTGGTCAGCGAGGACGAGACCCGGCTGCTCGGCAGGCTCGCGCATACGGGCCGCGTCACCGGTCCGGACGAGCTGGCGCCCCCCGGTGGCCGTGCCGTGGACGCGGACCTGGCCACCCTCCTGGCCGGCGCCTACCCCCGCCCCATCACGCCCGACGACCGCGTCGTGATCAACCCGTTCGGCATGGGCGTCCACGACATCGCCCTGGCCTCCCACGTCCACACCGCGGCCCGCGAACGGGAGGTGGGCACCCTTCTGCCCCGCTGAGGCTCCCGGGGGGCGAGAACATCCCGACGCGCCGCCTCGGCGAACCCGTCCACCGGATCCCCGCGCGGTCCAAGTGGGTCACGGCCCCCAGCGTGCACCATGCACGACCGGATAGGCGTTGAACTCGAGAAGGCGCCATCTTTGACTGACGAGGCCGCACCGCGGCTCATGATTTCGGTATGCCATTGAAATGTGTCGCCAAACCCTCGCGAGTGGACGGGTTCATATCAATGCGCGCCGCGCCGAGGCCAGCCGCAAGACGTGGCGGGGGGCGCACAGAACGGCCGGAACATGCTGAGCCTACGGGTGGGGTCGAAGCTGCTCGTTCCTGGGCTTCCGTGGGCACGGCCGGTAACGGAGGCGCCTGGTCAGTCGGTTTCGTTCAGGTCGGCTTCCGCGTCGCCGCCAGGAAGCAGGTCGAGTAGCTGCTGGCGTTCCGGCTCGGGGATGCGTTCCGTGACGGCCTTACGGGCCGCGGCCGGGGCGACGGTGGCCAGGTCGCGCAGTAGCCCGGGTCGCATCGAGGCGCGTTGTTGTGTGGCCAGGTAGGCGATCCTGTCCGCCCATTCCGGATTGGCCTGGACTAGCGCGCTTGCGTTGGTCCAGAGCCACTTCGGATCGTGGTCGAGCAGCGTGCCCGCGGTGTCGTACGGGCCGACGCCCGCCAGCGCCAGCTCCTTGGCCAGGGCCAGCGCGGGCCGGTCGGCGGCCCGGCCGGTAGCCAGGAGACGGGTGTGCAGTACGAGCACTGCGTCGTCGAGCAGCGACACGGACGGTGTGCTCGGGTGGGGGGTTTCCGCAAGCCAGTCCCGGCGTGCGGTCACCATGGCGGTGATGCGTTCCGCGCCGGGCGCCTTCCGCTCGGTGGTGAAGAAGTCGAGAGCGCCCGTGACCAGGCGTGGATCGGTGGTGTACAACAGCTCGGCGATCGCCGAGCTCAGTGCCGCCGCCCGTTCCCGGGAAAGCAGGTGGTACAGCCGGACCAGCCACGCCTGGCGGAGGTCGATGCCGGGCGGGTGGAACGGCTCCTCCAGCACGGCGGCGGCGGCGACCGCGCCCCAGTCGGTCCCGGCGTCCAGCCGCACGCCGTCCAGAACCACCGGCAGCGTCAGGTTCGGATGACCGGCGCAGTACCAGCGAAGTTTTTCCGCGTACAGGTCCTCCGGCTCGCCGCCGACCCAGTAGGTCCAGGTCTCCAGGTGCTGCTGGCAGGCGCACCAGTAGCGGCGGACCGTGTGGCCCGGCTGCCCGTCCGACCGCACCGCCTCCCCGCAGTCCGGGCAGCGCAGGTTGTTGCAGCCGACCGCGACGGCCCAGCCGACTTCGAAGGCTTCGACCGGCAGCCAGTAGTCCGCTCCGACCAGTTGCGGTTGGGGGCGGCACTTTCTCGTCACTTGGCGCTGCCCTTCCCCGGTGCTTTCGCCTCGTCGGGGAACTTACCGTCGCCGTAGGAGCGCAACTCCGCTTCGCCGAGCGGCTTGATGTTCCGGTACATCCTCCGGCTCTTGTCGTACGTGGGGCCGAACGGCTCAGCGGCGGCCAGGATCTCGACCAGCGAGTGGTGCCGGTAGCCGAGCAGGAAGCCGATGCAGGCCAGCCTGGTGTCGTACTTGTCGGCCTTGAACACGACCGCCACGTTCATCATCGCGTTGGTGGTTCCGGACGGGCCCGCGGCCACCGGGATGCCGAGCCTCTGCATCTGCCGCGCCCACTCCTTTGCCCTTCTGCCCGGCTCGCCCGTTGCGAACTCGCCGCCCTTCCTGATCCGCCAGTCCTTGGAGCCGGCCTCCCACTTCAGTTTGTGCAGGGCCTGGTCCCAATCCTTCTGGAGCGTCCGCTGCTGCGCCACCTCGCGCGGGCTCATCGGCAGCCCGAGTTCGTCGGCCCGCAGGCCGACCTTCCTGCTCACGCTCGCGCCCCGTTTGATTCTCGCCTCTGCCTGGAACTCGACGTCTGATCCTTTCCGCTTGGGGGTCATGGCGTCCCGGACCTTGCTCCCGGGGGTCTGCACGGCTTTCGCCAGGGTCATCAGCTGCTGCAGGTCCAGGTCCACCGCGATGACCCAGCCCGTCACAGTGTCCTTCAAGTCCCCGAACCCCTTCGAATGGACGAGATCGTCACCCAGCACGTTGCTGTAGAAGCTGATGATGTGGGTGAATCGCTCGGACAGCTCGCCACCGTCGAAGACCGCCATGACCGGCTCCATCAGCATCACCTGCTTCGCGGCTTCGTCCTTCTCCGCCTCCACGGCTTCGAGATTGACCACCGATCCGGCCCGGATCGCCAGTTCGACGTTCTCGGCCGCGATCTTCTTGATCAGCGCGTGCAGCTTCGTGTTCGCGTAGTCCCAGCTGCCCGCGGCCTCGATGAGGTACTTTCTCACCTTCGCGGCCATGCCCGCCAGCGCGGACTTCGCGTTTTCATGCACGGCCGCCTTCGCGCCCAGCCTCTCCTCGAACTTCTTCGCGTCCGCCTTGAAGTTCGGGTTGTCGCCGCCGTCGGTCTCCTTCGTGGTCGGCCCGGTCATCTCCGGGTTGATCACGCCGTGGACCGCCCATCGGCCGCTCTGTTCCACCGGCCGGAGCACGGACAGGCCGTACCGGATGCGGATCACGGTCAGCAGAGGCTCGATCAGGCGGCGCCCGACCGCGCGCCCGCGCAACCGGTTGACCGCGCGGACCCCGGCCGTGACCGCGGCGTGCAACCGTCTGCGCTGGCCGTCCGGTGTGTTGTCCCTGCGGCTGACCCGGTCCCTGGGGCGCCGCGGCCGGCCCGGTCTGCGTGCCCCCGTCGGCCTTCTGTGGCGCGACGGCCGGTCGCGGCGGGCCTTGAGCTTCGCCCATAGCTTCTTGATCAGGCCGGTGATCTTGTCGATGACCCAGTCGATGGCGCGGTTGACCGGGCGGGCGATCTTCTGGAAGACCTGTTTGACCTTGCCGGCGATGCCGCCGATGCCCAGGAGGGCCGCCAGGGCGCCGATGAGTACCGGGATCGCGCGGGCGAGGGCGCGTTCCACCAGAGCGGGAACGCCGCCTGTGCCGCCTCGGGCGATGGCCAGTACCGCGTCCAGGACGGCGTTGACGAAGTCGATGATCTGGCGGGCGTTGGTGACGATGAAGCGGATGATGTCGATGATCATCTTGCAGGCGCGGATGAACGCGGACGCGGGGTTGAACAGCGACACGATCCAGGTGATGCCCGCGATGATGATGGTGGGGAGCAGGAACGAGACCAGGTTGCTGATCAGTTCCTTCTTGAGGTCTCCGACTCGTGTTTTCAGGTCGTCCCACATGCCGGCCACGCCTCGGCGTTTGACCTGGGAGACCAGCGGGACCGCGGTTTCCGCCGCCTGCAGTGCCCGCGGCGGGACTCTGCGTGCCAGGCGGGCGCGGATGTTGGGCCACGTGAGGCCCAGGATCATGGCGATCAGGGTGAGGATGCCGAGGATGTCGAACGTGGCTGGCAGTTGCAGGCCCATCGCTCCGCCGGTGCCGAGCAGCCAGGCCAGCACGCCTCCCTCCAGGTGGCGGCCCGCGTTGCGCATGAACAGTTTCAGGCCGCCGCCGACGCCGGTGACCAGGTTGCCGAGGAATCCGATCGGGTCTTTCAGGATGGCGCCGATGGCGGAGACGGCCTTGCGGAGCACGCCCATCAGCATGCGGCCGAGTTCGATGATGGCCTTGATGGCGCCGCCGATGGCGTCGGCTGCCTTGGCGACCAGGCCCTTGTTCTTCTCCTTCTCCGCGGCGATCTCGTCGTCGACCGACTTGACCGCCTCGGTGTACTTGGTGGCCAGGGTGTCGACCAGCTCTGTGCCCTTGTCGTTGACCGTGTCCTTCAGTTCGTCGAACTTGCCCTCGAACTCCGTCGCTGCCTCGCGGCCGATCGCTTTCAGGTCGGCCGGGAGCTTGTCGACCGCGGCCTTCAGTTCCTTGCGGCCGGCGGCGATGCGGTCCTTGGCGCGTTTCAGTTCGGCTTCTACGGTGTCGGCGATCTCGGTGATGATCTGGTCCATCGCCGCCAGGTAGTTGTCCCTTGCGCGTTCGTAGATGCGGTTGGCTTCCTCCGGGAGGCCCGCGAACAGGTCTCGCACCCAGCGGGCCTTGCCTGTCCACCCGCTGTAGCGCTCGTCCTTGTACCGCTCCATGCCCTCTTCGTGTTCGCGGGTGAAGCGGTCCCGCGCCTGCTTCTCCTTCGTGGTGAACTGGTCGTCGACCTTCTTGTCCAGGTCGGTCAGGATTTTCTCTACGTCGCACTTGGTCTGGTCGAAGACCTTCTGCAGGAGGTCGGTGACCTCTTTTCGCTTGTCCTCGTCGGTCTTCTTGGTGCCTTTCTTGCCGGTGCCCACCTGCTGGCCGGTGGTCACGCGGGTCGCGTGGATGCCGGCCATCGCGGTGGAACCCTGTGCCGCGGCGGTGTTCTTGACCTGTGTGAGCTCGCCGGCCTCGTCGGCGCGTAGCTTCTTCGGGGCGGCCTCCGAGTGGGCCTCCATCGTCTTCTTCTCTTTGACCGCCGTGTCGAACTGTGGTTCGCGGGCGTTCTTGAACGACAGCTGCTGGTCGGTGACCTGCGCGTCAGCCATCTGTTGGTTGACCTGGTCCGGGCCTGCCGACATGTCGGTGGCTGAGGGTGGCAACTGGTCCGGGGCCGCGTGAGCCGGGTTCGGGGTGCCCGGTTTGCCCGGCACTTTGTCCGTGGCCATGGGCACGACCTGTTTGGCGTCCGGTGCCGGTTCCGGCGGGGCCGCGGTGGTGTCGGCGATCTCCTGAGCTGAGGCGTCCTTGCCTTCGCCGACCTTGCCCTGGACCTCGGTCTTGACTTCTTCGGCCTTGCCCGACTCGCTGAACTTGTCCGCCTCGTCCAGGTTCTTCGGGGCCTTGTCGGCGATGGCCTTCTTGACCGCCTGGATGAACTCCTGCTTGTTGAACTCCTTGGGCTGGGCGGCGTCCATGTCCTCGGCGTGCGCTGCCTTGCCACGAGCCTCCTGGTCGTCCGCCGGGGCCTCGGCGGCTTCCTGGGCCGCCCCGGCTTCCGCGGCCGCCGGCGGGTGGCTGGCGCCGACGGTCTTCTTCTTGGCGTTCACGTCCTTCTTCAGTGCCTGGAACTTCGGGTCCGCGCCCGGCGAGCGGGGGCCGGTGTCCTTCTCCTTCTTGGTGCCCGTCTCCGGGCGTTCCTCGGGTGCCTTGTCCTTCGCCAGGTCCTTCTTGCCTGGGGCGGTGGCGGGCGGCGCCTCGGTCTTCTTGGCGGTTGGCTTGGCGGGCGGGGGTTTCTTCGGGGCAGGTTGGAGTTTGCCCGGCGCTGGGGGCACCGGGGCGAGACCGGCGGGAGTGGGCACGGCCGGCGTGGTTCCCGAAGGTGCCGTGGCCTGGTTGGCGATGGCCTGGTTGCCCACCAGGTTCTGGCCGGCCAGCATCATCTGCGCGGTCCACGCGGACGGCCTGGGCTCGGTACCCCTCGGCAGGCTGCCCATCGCCGCGGTCACGGCCGCGTTGCCCAGCTGCGCGCGGGCACGGACCACGTCCGCCGTGCCCGGGTCCATCGCACTGGGGGACTTCGGGCGGCGTAACCGGACCGCCGGCGACACGGCCGGGATGGGCGGTCGCGGACCACGGGCCTTCACAGGTGGTGGCATCGTGTGCCTTCGTAGTCAGCTCGGGGTACGAGGCCAGAGCAGGATGCCATTGCGCCCGTCGCGGCGCCGCGATCCGGGCGTTACCGGAGCGTCACGGGGCCGCCGCGACCTCCGGCCGCGCCGGCGATCGCCGCCTCCTCCACGACCGCGAATATTGCCCAGGGGATGTCACCGCGGTCAGAATGTGGCGATTGGGTTGACCGGGCTGCCGGACGTACCGGCGAAGCGGACCGGCGCGACCGCGAGGTGGAAGTCCCACTGGCCGAGCTCGGCAGCCGTCGTCGCGCACGCCTCCAGGTCACAGTTGTCGAGCAGCCACAGACCCATGGCGACGAGGCCCACGGCGTGCACCGGCATCAACACGTCGTCGTACCCCGACGGCTGAACATCCTGGGGGGTGTCCGCGCCGATCAACGCGACCCCGCGTTCATGCAGCCACGGCAGGCAGGACGCGTGCCAGCCGGCCTGCCTGAACCCGCCGGCCGCACCGGTCTCGTGCCGGACGCGGCCATGGCCGGTCCGCAGGAGTACGGCATCGCCGGGTCGCACCCGCACACCCTGGCGACGTTCGGCCTCGTCGAGATCGTCGGGGAATACGCCCTGCCCCGGTTCCAACCACGGCACGTCGCGAACCGCCGCGATGTCCAGCAGGACACCACGCGTGATGATCCCGTTCGCCGCCGCTGTGACGGCCGCCCAGGCCGAGCCCGTCGCGGCGTCGACCAACGAGTGGGACCGCCCGTTGTACATCGTGCCGTCCCAGAAGATGTGGCACGGCGAGTCGACGTGGGTGATGGTGTTGCCGTGGAACAGGATGCCGAGCCGCTCGTTCGAGAAGCCCCAGCGCCGGTCGCCGTGGAAGTGCGCCGGCATGTGCTCGGCGCCGGGCATCTCGGCGGCGCACGGGCACGTCGTCGTCGACCGCTCCATGTCCTCCGGCACGGCTATCTCCCATGCGCACGAGACGCTGCTGCCGTGGCGCACCGCCCGTGCCGCCGCGAGCCGGACGTCGTCGGTGATGTGGTTCAGAGTGCCGAGCTCGTCATCGTCGCCCCACCGGCCCCAGTTCGACAGCGTGCTGAAGTACCCGAGCACGTCGTCCTGTGTGGGCATCGGTCGCCCTGCCGTCATCCCAGCATCGACTCCTCCGGTCACGCGTCAAGCCACCAGGGCCCGCTGAACTGACATGACACTAGATCAACGCGCCAGCGGCCAGCCGGTCGTCGCCGTGCCATTTCTGTGAAGCCGTGATGTGGTGGCGGGGTAACGGCGGTACCGCCGGATTCATCGGTGGCGGGCGGTGCGTATGCCGTAGGTGATGGCGCTGGTCGCGAAGAAGAGAGCGGTGAGCAGGAGCCAGCGGACGAGGAAGGGTTCCTGGGTTTGCCCGGTGGCGGCGAGGTAGGTCTTCTGGCCCTGTCGGATGATGCCGGGCAGGAACAACAGCAGGAGTAGCCCGGAAGCCAGGGCGGGGATTCGGATGTGGTTGACGAGCCGAACCCGTCTGGTGTCGTCGCCCAGGATGTGGTGGAGCGCACCGCGTACCCGGCGAGTGCGAACGACGCGAGCAGGATGAGCAGGTGCAGGGGGTGGGCACCGTAGAGGTTCCGGAAGCGGCCGCGGGTTGGTGGGCATGTCAGTCAGTCCGGAACGCGCTGTGGTGGTCGCTGGCGCTGGGTGCGGACTTCGGCGGCAACATGACCGCCATCGGCGTGAGCGCCAACGTCGTGGTGTTGGGTATCGCGAAACGCGACGGCACCCCGATCTCGTTCTGGGAGTTCACCCGCACGGGCGCGATCGTCACCGTGATCACCGTCGCGTTGGCTGCGCCGTACCTGTGGCTGCGCTACTTCGTGTTGACGTGACCACCGCGGCTGACCCACAACCGACATCGTGTCTACGGCGGACCAGTACCGGCAGATGCCCGGAACAGACCCTCGCCTCACTATGACGGCGTTCAGGCCATCATTCCCATCCCGGCGAACAACGCGACCACGATCGGCCGGCCGTAACAGTTTCCTAAGCTTCGAACAAAGCGGATGGCACCAGGCGCGGGCTAGCATCGGCCGGTGTTCCGATCATGGTGGCCGCTCGCGGTCGTGGTGGCGTTGCCCGGGTTGCTGCTCGCCGGCTTCGGTATGACGCATCCCAGTGGGCTGCACGCTGGCAACGCGCACTGGTGGACGACGTTGCACATCCTGCTGCTGCCGGTACTTCCGCTGCTCGGGGTGTCTCTGTGGGTGCTGCTGACTCCCGCGGTTCGGCCGCTTCGCTGGGCGGGGCGACTGGCGGCCTACGGCTACGCCACGTTCTACGGTGGACTCGACGCCGTGGCGGGGATCGCCGCAGGCACGGTGGAGGATGCGTCGGGCGGCGTCTCGCCGCTGACCGGCACGCTCTTCGAGGTCGGCGACACGCTGGGCTATGTCGGGGCGTGGTCGTTTCTCGTCGGGAGTGTGTGCGTCGTAGCGGGGATCGCGCCGCGTGCGGGGTGGCGAGTGGCGCCCGGTGCGGTACTGCTGTTGGCCGCGAGCGTCTCCTTCCTCGACAGCCACCTGTTCTGGCCGCGAGGTGTGTACACGATGGTCGCCATCGCGGTTGGCATGTTCCTGCTGAGCTGGGCCACGGCACCCGCCAGTGCGGACGAACGGAACACGGCGCACGCGGATGGCTCGCCACATTGACTCCCAGTGGCGGATACGTGACCTATTTCCGGTGGTGCTTGTTTTGTTTTATTTGGCGCAGGAGCTCTACTCCCCAACGGCGTGCTCTACGCGGGTTCCCTGAACGGCTACAGGTACGCAATCGACGCCGACCGGTCAGGTACCCGTGGCGAGGGCTCGTCGAACGCCGGTCCCGCGATCGTGGGCGGCTCGGTGTACTGGGGCAACGGCTACGAACGCGCCTGCATGCGGGAGCGCCCGGTGATCGTCCTCGGCCGCCCTGAACCGCGGGCGGTGGCGGACCCACCGGGCGCCGGTGCACGCGGTGGTGACATCAAGTTGTCTCGGCAGGGTCCGGTCAATGTTCGGCCCGGTCACCGATATTGCTCGGGTATGGGTGGGTCTCGCATCGTTCGCCGTGAGCAGGCTCCGAACGGAAACCGCCAGCGAGGAGATGCGGCGATGACGGGAACGCCCTGGGCACCCACAGTAATACGGCCCGCCGACGTCGGCGTCACGGCGAACGCCGCCGGTCTGAAGGACCACCTCGAGGCCGTCGACCTCGGGGCCATGCTCGTCGAGCACAAGGCACTGGTCTGGCGCGACTTCGGGGTGGGCCGCGACGAGTTCGACGCGATGATCGACCTACTGCTGCCTGTCCGGTGGGCATACCGCCACGGCAACTCCCCGAGGACCAAGGTCGGCGACAACGTCTACACGTCGACCGAGTACCCGCCGGAGTACACGATCTCGATGCACAACGAGCTGTCCTACGCCCGGCGGTATCCCAGCCGGCTGCTGTTCTACTGCCACCAGGCCCCGGAGACCGGGGGAGCGACGCCAATCGTGGACGGCTCCCGGTGGCTCGCCGCGCTGGACGAACAGGTGCGCGCGGCGTTCTCGGGAGGCGTGCGGTACCGGCAGAACCTGCACGATGGCGTCGGGTTCGGCAAGAGCTGGCAGCAGACGTTCGAGACCGACGACCGGGACGAGGTCGAGGAATTCCTCGGCGAGACCGGTGCGGAGTGGACCTGGCGGGCCGACGGCGGACTGCGCGTGGAACAACCGGGGCCGTCGACCATCGTGGACGGACGCACCGACACGGAGGTGTGGTTCAACCAGGCCGACCAGTGGCACATCGCCGGGCTCGGTGACGACACCGCGGCGGCCCTGGCCTCGATCCTGCCCGAGGAGGACATGCCGCAGTCGGTCGTGTTCGCCGACGGCTCCCCGATCCCGGCCGAGTACGTCACCCAGATCCGTGACCGAGGGCTGTCCGAAGCGGTGGACGTGCCGTGGCGGGCCGGGGATCTCATGGTGATCGACAACGTTCTGGTCGGACACGGCAGGCGGCCGTTCACCGGTCCGCGCCGCGTCCTGGTCGCGATGGCGGGATGACGGGAGACCTTGAGGTGCTGAGTACCGAAGCCATGCTGCCCCACGTGGAGACGGGGCGGAACGACCTCTCCGAGCTAATCACCATGCTCGGCGCGGACCAGGACCGGCTGCGCCGGGAGCTCGTCACCAACGGCGCCCTGCTGTTGCGGGGTTTCGCGGTCGACGACATCCCGGCGTTCGAGTCGGTGGTGCGGGCCATGTCCGGTGAGCCGATGACCTACAACGAGCGGTCCTCACCGCGGCACGCCATCAAGGGCAACGTCTACACCTCGACCGACTACCCGGCGGACGAGGAGATCTTCCTCCACAACGAGAGCTCCTACCAGGCCGCATGGCCACGCCTGCTGTACTTCTACTGCGCCCGGGAACCCTCCGCGCAGGGCGCCACCCCGCTGGCCGACGTGCGCAGGGTGTTCCAGGCCATCCACCCAGACGTGCGCGCCGAGTTCGAGCGTCGCGGATGGATGCTCAGGCGCAACTACCGGCCCAACGTCGGCATCCCGTGGCCGGAGGCCTACGGCACGCAGGTTCCGTCCGAAGTGGACACATACTGCGCCGGGCGTGGTATCGGTACCGAGTGGATCGCCGATGACCACCTCCGCACGACGGCCGTGCGGCGCCCGTCCTACACCCACCCGGACACCGGCGAGCACGTGTGGTTCAACCACATCACGTTCTTCCACATCAGCACGCACGACGAGGAGGTGCGTGAGGGTCTGCTCGCCATGTTCGGCGAGGAGGGCCTGCCGATCAACACCTACTACGGTGACGGCGGCCGGATCCCCAACGACGTGATGGCACACCTCCGGGACTGCTACCGGTCCGAGTCACGCCGGTTCGACTGGCAGCAGGGCGATGTGCTCGTCGTGGACAACATGATGACCGCACACGCCAGGGAACCGTACGAGGGTCCACGGCGGATCGCGGTCGCGATGTGCGAGGCGCACACCTCCGACTACCTGAAGGCAGCGGACTGATGACGTGGGGAACGCCCGCTGCCCGGCGCTCGGCCTGGCTCCGGGTGTTCCACCCCCGGCCGTCGGCCGCCACGAGACTGGTGTGCTTCCCGCACGCCGGCGGTGCGGCAAGCGTGTTCCACGGCTGGGCGGACCGGCTGCCGCCGTCGACGGAGCTGGTGGCCGTTCAGTACCCCGGCCGACAGGACCGGGGTCACGAAGAACCGGTCGCCGACCTGGATACGCTGGCATCGTTGGTCGCACCCGAGGTCGAGCGGCTGCTCGACCGCCCGCTGGTCCTCTTCGGACACAGCCTCGGCGCCACCATCGCCTTCGAGGTGGCGCGGCGGCTTCGACCCCGGTTCCCGACCCCGATCTCCCGGCTGGTCGTCTCCGCCAGGGTGCCGCCGGCCGACTCCCTGCCCAGGGACTACGACTTCCGCCGCGACGAGGACGTCCGCCGCTACCTGCGGAACGTCGGTGGCCGTGCGGCGCTGGTGACCGAGAACGAGGAACTGTGGCGGGTCTCCGTGCCGGCGCTGCGCGGTGATCTGCTGATGGCCGAGAACTACCGCTACTCCGGCGGCGCCCCGTTGACCTGTCCGATCACGGTGGTCGCCGCCGAGAGCGACGAGGACTGCGGCCTCGCCGAGATGCGCGGTTGGTCCACCTACACCGTCGCCGCGGTGGACGAACACCTGCTTCCCGGCGACCACTACTACGTCGACGACCCACCGGACGAGCTGTTCGCCGTCCTGTGTCGAGCGTCGACCGCCATGGCAGACCGGTAGCGGAAATGGAGAGCCCCATGGTTCAGACCTCCGATGTGGAGACCTGGCTGCAGCGCCGTCGTGGTGGTGGGTCGGGCGGGATCCCCAGGGTCGAGCGCGGCGGCCCGCTGCCGATGTCCTTCGGCCAGGAACAGATGTGGTTCCTCAACCAGCTCACGCCGGACAGCGTCGAGTACCTGGTGCCGATCGCCATGCGCGTGCGCGGCGCGCTCGACCGCGAGGCCCTGTCCGCGGCCTGGGACGCGCTCGTCGAGCGGCACGAGATCCTGCGCACCCGGCACGTGCTCCAGGAGGGTCAACCACGTCAGCTCATCGACGACCCGGCACGGGGCCGAATGTCGTCGGTGGTGCTCGACGACGTGCCGCCGGAACACCGGGAGCGGCGGGTGACCGAGCTGCTCGCCGCCGAGACGGCGATCCCGTTCGACCTCGACCGGCAGTGGCCGGCGCGGGCGACGCTCATCGCGGTCTCCGCCACCGAACACCTGCTGCTGGTGGTGTTCCACCACATCGCGTGTGATGCGTGGTCCTCCCGGATCGCCCTGGCCGAGCTGTGGGCGTCCTACGCGGGCGGCGACGCCGCCGAGCTGCCGCCGCTCGCGGTCCAGTACGCCGACTTCGCCGGGTGGCAACGCGAGCGGCTCACCGCCGAGGTCGCGCAGCGGCAGGTCGCCTACTGGCGGAAGGCACTGGCCGGGGTTCCCCACCTGGAACTGCCGACCGACCGCCCCCGGCCGCCGGTGCGGGGCTACGCCGGCGCCGAGGTCGACTTCACCCTGCCCGAGGAGACGGGCAGGGCGGTCCTCGCGCTGGCCCGTGCCGCGCGTGCCACGCCGTTCGCCGTGCTGCTGGCCGCCTTCCAGGTGCTGCTCGCCCGCTACACCGGCAACCCCGACGTGCCGGTCGGCTCGCCGGTCTCCGTGCGGACCAGACCCGAGCTGCAGAACCTCGTCGGCAACGGGCTCAACACGCTGGTGTTCCGCACCCGGTGTGCGCCGGAGCTGACCTTCAGCGAGCTGCTCGGCGAGGTCCGGAGCACCGTGCTGGACGCGTTCGACCACAGTGCGCTGCCGTTCGCACAGGTGGTGGACGGCGTGCAACCCCACCGCGACCCGTCCCGGACCCCGCTCTACCAGGCCGTGTTCTCCTGGCACGAGACCGGATCCGGTGCGAGCGAGCCGATCGCCGGCATCGAGGTCGAGCCCGTCGAGACCGGCGGCAGCGCGGCCCGCTGTGACCTCGAGCTCCAGGTGGGGTTCGCCGACGACGGCGGACTGCGCGGCCGGTTGATCTACGCCACCGAGCTGTTCGAGGCCGCGACGGTCGAGCGGATGGCCGCCCACCTGACCCGGCTGCTCACCGGCCTGGTCGGGGACCCCGACCGGCCGCTGTCGGAGCAGGGGATGCTCGACGACGCCGAGCTGGCGTCGCTGACCGTCGCCGCCGACCCCATGCCGGCCACCGAGCACGCGCTGGCGCGGTTCGACAGTCAGGTCCGGCGCACGCCCGACGCCGTCGCGGTGGTCACCGACGACGGCGAGACCACGTTCGCCGAGCTGAGCGCGCGCGTCACGCACATCGCCCAGCGCCTGCGGGCGGCCGCCACCGGGCCGGAGGACATCGTAGGCATCCTGCTCGACCGAGGTGTCGACCTCCTGGCCTCGATGCTGGCCGCCTGGCGGGTGGGAGCCGCGTACCTGCCGATCGGCCCGGAGCTGCCGCCGCTGCGCTGGGGCACGCTGCTGTCCGACAGCGGTGCGCACCTCCTGGTCACCGACGCCGACACCGACCGGTGTGCCACCGCCGCCAAGGTCTTCGACGGTCAGCTGCTCGTCCTGGACCAGGCACCGGTGCCCGTCGCCGGCGATGCCGAACCCGCGCTGCCCGGTGTGGTCGACCTCGACGCGCTCGCCTACGTCGTCTACACGTCCGGCTCGACCGGCACGCCCAAGGGTGTCTCGGTGACCCACCGAGGGCTCGTCAACCACCTGAACTGGGTGATCGACACCTACATCGGCGACCACACCGGCGGCGCGCCGCTGTTCTCCACGGTCGCCGGGGACGTCGTCGTCCCGACGCTGTTCGCGCCGCTGCTGGTCGGCCAGCCGGTGCGGATGTTCCCGCAGGACCTGGACATGTCGGTGCTCGGTGCACGGCTCGCCGCCGCCAAGCCCTTCGCGTTCGTCAAGCTCACCCCCGGCCACCTGGAGCTGCTGTCGCACCAGCTGACCCCAGCGGAGATCGACGGCCTGGCCGCCTCGGTGGTGACCGGCGGCGACATCCTGCTCGACCATGTGGCACGGCAGTGGAACGACTGGCTCGGCGGCGGCCGGGTGGTGAACGAGTACGGCCCGACCGAGATCACCGTCGGCAACTCGACCTACCTCCCCGGTGACGGGTCTCGCGGCGGCGTCGTGCCGATCGGGCTCCCGATCCCGCACACCAGCATGTACGTCCTCGACGACGCGCTGCGACCCACGCCCGTCGGCGTGATCGGCGAGGTCTGTGTCGGCGGGGCCGGGGTGGCGCGCGGCTACCTCGGGCGTCCGGCGCAGACCGCGGCGAAGTTCGTACCGGACCCCTACGGGCCACCCGGTTCCCGGCTGTACCGCACCGGTGACCTCGGCCGGGTGCTCACGGACGGCAACGTCGAGTTCGCCGGCCGCACCGACGACCAGGTCAAGATCCGCGGCTACCGGGTGGAGCTCGGTGAGATCGAGGGAATCCTGACCGGGCACCGGGATGTCGACGAGTGCCGGGTCGCGCTGCGTGGCGACGGTGCCGACGGCGACCACCGGCAGCTGGTCGCCTACGTGGTCGGCGCGCGGGCCGACCACGTGGAGATCGCGTCCTGGCTCGCCGAGTCGCTGCCGGACCACATGGTGCCGAAGATCGTCGTACTGGACCGGATCCCGCTGACAGCCAACGGAAAGCTCGACGTAGCGCTGCTGCCGGACCTGCCGGGACCCGAGGTCGACTTCGTCGCGCCGAGGGACGAGCTGGAGGAGCGGCTCGCGCGGGCGTGGGGCGAGGCGCTGCGGGTGGACCGGGTCGGCGTGCACGACGGGTTCTTCGACGTCGGCGGGGACTCGATCCGCGCGGTGGCGTTCGTCGGCGCCCTACGGCACGCCGGCTACGACCTGAGCGTGGCCGACGTGTTCGGCCACGCGACGATCGCCAGGCTGGCCGAGCTGATCCGGGGCCGCGAGCAGGTGGCCGAGAAGCCGGGGGTCGCCCCGTTCTCGCTGATCAGCGACGCCGACCGGGCCGCCTTGCCCGACGGTGTCCAGGACGCCTATCCGCTGTCCCAGAACCAGACCGGCATGCTGTTCGAGATGCTGGCCGACGACCAGCACCCGTACCACTGCACCACCACGTTCTGGATCAAGGACCCGGCCGAGTTCTCGCTGGAGGCGATGATCGGCTCGGCGAGGTCGCTGTCGGCCCGGCACGAGGTGCTGCGCACGTCGCTGCACCTGTCCGGGTTCTCGGTGCCGATGCAGCTCGTCCACGACGACGCCCAGATGTCGGTGGGGATGCGTGACCTGCGTGGCCTGGACACCGACGAGATCGAGCGGATCGTGGCCGACCATGTCGCCTACGAACGGGCCAACCTGTTCGACTTCACCGTGCCCGGCCTGATGCGCTTCTTCTGCTTCCCGACCGACCACGACGGCTACTGGCTGTCCATCACCGAGTGCCACCCGGTCCAGGAGGGCTGGGGCTACCACTCGATGGTGATGGAGCTGCTCACCGTCTACGGCTCGCTGCGCAGGGGCGAGGAGCCCGAGCCCTACCACAAGCCGGAGGTCCGGTTCGCCGACTTCGTCGCCGAGGAGCTGGCCGCGCTGGAGTCGGTGGAGCACCGCGACTACTGGCGCGCCATCACCACCGACCACACGCCGTTCTCGCTGCCCGAGGAGTGGGGCGAACGTGCGGCGGACGGGTCCAAGCACCAGGCGATCACGGACTGGCGGGACCTCAAGCCGCGGCTGCGTGAGGTGGCCGCCGAGACCGGCGTGTCGATGAAGAGCATCATGATCTCCGCGTTCACCAAGGTGCTCGCCCAGCTGACCGACGAGGAGAACTTCCACTTCGGACTGATTACCGACGCCCGCCCGGAACGGCTGGGCGCGGACACGGTGTACGGCATGTACCTCAACACCCTGCCGTTCGCCGCGCACCGGCCGGGCGGCACCTGGCGGGACCTGCTGCTGGCCACCTTCGACCGCGAGCTGGAGATGTGGCCGCACCGGCACTTCCCCTATCCGGAGATCGTGCGGATGGCGGACAGGCGTCGGCGGATCATCGACGTGATGTTCAACTACCACGACTTCAACCAGGTGGACACCGACCTGGTCGCCGAGCGGACCGGCCTGGACGACAGCCCGACGGACTTCGGCCTCACCGTGTCGACCAGGGTGGACCTGGTCCTGGTGACCGCGGACCACCGGTGGGTCTCGCCGGCGCAGGCCGACCTGATCGCGACGACGTTCCGGCTCGCGCTGGAGGGCATCGCGCACGACCTCGACGGCGACGCCTCGGCCGCCCTGCTGCCGGCCGAACACCGGCAGTGGCTGCTCGCCGCGGCGACCGAACCCGCGAGGCCCGCGGGGAACGCCGACCCGGTGTCCCACGCGCTGACGGCCTTCGAGCAGCAGGTGGCCAGGACGCCGGACGCGGTGGCCGTGCGCTGCGGGGAGGAGGCCCTTACCTACGCCGAGCTGGACGAGCGCGCCACGCTGGCGGCGAACCGCTTGCGTGCCAACGGTTTCACGCCGGGATCGGTCGCGGGTGTCATCGCCAGGCGGGACCTGAACCTGCTGACGTCGTTGCTGGCGACCTGGAAGGCCGGTGGGGCCTACGTCCCGCTCGCGCCGACCGCGCCGTCGGATCGTTCGGCGTTCGTGCTGGCGGACTCCGGCGCGAGTTGTGTCCTGGTTCCGGCGGAGTTCCTCGGCGTGGTCCCGGACTCGTTCGCCGGGCCGAGGGTGGTGGTCGACAGCACCGCACCGGTCGAGGCGGCCGCACCGCTGCCGGCCATACCCGACGCGGTGGCGTACGTGATCTACACGTCGGGTTCGACCGGGCGGCCGAAGGGGGTGCAGGTCAGCCACCGGACGCTGGCGAACTACCTGAGTTGGGCGGTCGCCGACTACCTCGCGGCCGGTGACGGCGGTGCTCCGCTGCTGTCCGGCGTGCAGGCCGACCTGTTGGTGACCGCGATGTTCGGGCCGTTGGTGGTCGGGCAGACCGTGCACGTGCTGCCCGACGGCATCGACCTGTCCGAGCTGGGTGCCGCGCTGCTCGCCGGGGCGCCGTACAGCTTCGTCAAGCTCACCCCCGGCCATCTGGAAGTGTTGGCCCAGCAGGTGAACCGGCCGATCGCGAGGACCATGGTCGTCGGCGGCGAGGCACTGCACCGGCCGCTCGCCGAGCGCTGGGTGGACCTGCTCGACGGCGGGCGGGTGATCAACGAGTACGGCCTGACCGAGACCACCGTCGGCAACTCGGTGCAGGTCGTCGGCGGTTCCGACCGGCCGGTGGAGCCCATCGGCAGACCGATCCCGAACACCTCGATGTACGTCCTGGACGCGCGGCTCGAGCTGCTGCCGAGGGGTGCCGTCGGCGAGGTGTGCGTCGCCGGGGAAGCTCTGGCATGGGGCTACGCCAACCGCCCGGCGATGACGGCGGAACGGTTCGTGCCCAACCCGTACGGTCCGGCGGGTTCGCGCCTGTACCGCACCGGAGACCTCGGCCGGGTGCTGCCGGACGGTTCGGTCGACCTGATCGGCCGGCGGGACGGACAGGTGAAGGTCCGGGGCTACCGGGTGGAGCTGGGCGAGATCGAGTCGGTGCTCGCCGAGCACCCGGCCATCACCGAGGCCAGGGTCCTGTTGCACACCAAGGCGAACGGCGACCGGCAGCTGGTGGCCTACCTGGTGTCCTCGCCGGTGACCCTGGACGAGCTGCGCACGTGGCTGACCAACCGCCTGCCGGACTACATGTGGCCGTCCTCGCTGGTGTTCCTGGAGCGAATCCCGTTGACCAGCAACGGAAAACTGGACAGGGACGCCCTGCCCGAGCCGGAGGGAGCCGGCGCGGCCGACGAGTTCGTCGCCCCGGAGGGCCCGACGGAGGAGCTGGTGGCCTCGATCTGGTCGGAGGTCCTCGGCACCCGGGTCAGCGCCAGGACGACGTTCGTCGACCTCGGCGGCGACTCCATCCGAGCGGTGACCCTGACCGGGGCCCTGACGAACGCCGGCCTGAAGGTGACCGTGAAGGAGCTCTTCACCCACCAGACGGTCGCCGAGCTGGCCGGGATGCTGGCCGAGCGTTCGGTCGCCAACGTCGGTAGCTGACCCCACGACCCACGCCCCGAGGCCCGCTGACCGCGGACCTCGGGGCGTGTTCCATTTCTCGCCGCGTGGTCCGGGCCCGCCTCCGGACGGGTTGATCTCCCGGCCCCTCGGGCCGGGGGAGGAGATGGCCGCACGACGACCCCGCTGCCCAGAGCGAACCGAGACCGCGATCGGTCCGGGGCCCTGCCGAGCGCCGGTCCGAAGGTGACCGTGAAGGAACTCCTCAACCCACCAGACGGTCGCCGAGCCGGCCGAGCGTTCGATCGCCGACCTCCGGACGGCCCGCTGCCAACGGCTACTCGCCGACATGCCGAAACGCCGCGTCACGAGCCGACGTGGTCGGCTCGTGACGCGGCGCCGGCGCTCGGGTCAGGAGGCGTCGCTGAGGGCGCGGACCTCGCCCTCGGCCTCCTCCTGGGCGCGAGCTCGTTTGTCCAGACGGACGGCCAGAGGGGCGGTCATGGCCGTCGAGACGAGGGCCATGAGAACGAGCATCGTGAACATGGTGGGGGAGAGCACGCCGAGGTCCAGACCGACGTTGAGGACCACCAGCTCGGTCAGGCCCCGGCAGTTCATCAACGCGCCGATCTGCAGCGACCGGCTCCATCGCTCACCGACGCTGCGGGCGGCCAGTGCCGCGCTGCCCAGTTTCCCCGCCACCGCGACCACCAGGATCGCACCGCACCAGAGCCACAGGGTGGCGTCGCCGGCCAGGAGGCCGATGTCGGTTCTGAGGCCGCTGAAGGCGAAGAACAGCGGCAGCAGCAGCGCCGCGGTGAGGCCGCCGGTGTTGTCCAGCAGCCAGCTCTCCACCGCGTTCCCCCGGGGGAACACCACGCCGAAGATGAAGGCGCCGAACATCGCGTGGACGCCGATCCAGTCCGTGGCCATGGCGCACAGGAGGACACCCACCAGCGCCAGCGGAGCCAGGCGGCGCAGCGCCACCTCCTCCGTGCGGTTGAGGAACCTGACCAGCACCGGCCGCAGCAGCCAGAACAGCACCGCCACGAAGGCCGCGGTGAGGACCAGCGTCAGCAGCACGCCGGTCAACGACGACGCGGTGACCAGGGCGACCACCAGGGCCAACAGGCACCACGCCGACACGTCGTCGACCACCGCGCAGGTCAGGGCGACCACCCCGGCCTCGGTGCGGAACAGGTTGGTGTCCTTGAGAATCCTGACCAACACCGGCAGTGCGGTGATGCTCATCGACACGCCCATGAACAGCGCGAAGGCGAGGAAGCCCACCCCCTTCGGCGCGAACTCGGCATAGGCCGCCACCGCCACCGCGACGCCCAGGACGAACGGGACGGCGATGCTGACGTGGCTGACCACCACGGCGAGCTGGCCGCGGCCGCGCATCAGGCTGGTCTTCAGCTCCAGACCGGTGAGGAACACGAACAGCACCACACCGACTTGCGCCAGCACGTTCAACTGGGGCAGGATCCCCGCCGGGATCAGCGCCTCGGCACCCTGCGGCCACAACGCGCCCAGCACCGACGGGCCGAGCACGATGCCGGCCGCGATCTCGCCGATCACCGGAGGCTGGCCCATCAGCCGCATCAGGCTCCCGCCGGCCTTGCAGGCGGCGACCACGATCGCGATCGACAACAGCAGCTGCGCCAGCGGATGGCCGCCGGCGGTCTCCGCCCTGGTCGTGGTCGCCGCACCGGTGCCGCCGGTGAGCAGCACGATGCTGACCAGGACCGGCACCACGACCATCAGGGCGTAGATCCCCACGACACGCAGTGTCTTCTTAGGAACATGTTGTGCCATCGACGTCTCCTCGTGTGGGGAGTGGACTCCGAACTCCTCCGCGCCCTGTCACCGACCAGCTGGATCACTAGGCGTCCAGTTGGGCCATCCGCTCACGCAGGCTCCTGGGGCGCATGTCGACCCAGACCTTGTCGATGTGGGCGAGGCACTCGTCGCGGGTGCCCTCGGTGCCCTCCTGGCGCCAGCCGGCGGGGATCTCCCTGCCGGCCCACCAGATCGAGTACTGCTCCTCGTCGTTGAGCACGACGCGGTACTGCTCGTTGTCGTCTGACTTGTCCATCGGACCCTCCGGTTTCACTGTCGGCCGACGCTGAGGTCGGCCTCGGACAACTTCTCGAGCTCGGCACGGATGCGGGTCTCGACCACCCCGGCCAGCGCGGCCACCGTCGGACCCTCGAAGACGGCGCGGATCGGCAGATCGATCTCGTAGGCGTCCTGGATCGCCGCGACCAGACGGATCGCGACGATCGAGTTTCCGCCGCTGGTGAAGAAGTCGCTGTGCACGCCGACCTGGTGGCCGAGGAGCGAGGCGAAGATCTCCGCGATCCGCTCCTCGGTCGGGCCGCTCGGTGCGTCCAGGACGGGGTCGTCGCCGCCCGCCAACGAGACCAGTTGCCCGCGGTCGATCTTTCCGTTGGCGTTCAACGGGAACCGCTCGACCACGGTGCAGGAGGCCGGCACCATGTAGGACGGCAGCCGCCGGTGGCAGGCGGCCAGGGCCTCCTCGGCGAGCCCGTCCGCGTTCCGCTGCTGCGCCACCACGAACGCCAGCAGTCTGACCTCGGCGTTCTCACCGGTGTCGGTGAGCACCACCGCGTCGCGGACCGAGGGGTGGTCGAGCAGCGCGGCGGTGATCTCGCCGAGCTCCACCCGGTAGCCGCGGATCTTGACCTGGTCGTCGATCCGGCCGACGAAGCTGACGTCGCCGGAGGGCAGCACTCTGGCCAGGTCCCCGGTCCGGTACAGCCGGGCGCCGTCGGCGGCGAACGGGTCGGGCAGGAACCGCGACGCGGTCATCGCCGGCGCGCCAGCGTACCCGCGGGCGAGGCCGGCGCCACCGACGTACACCTCGCCGACGACCCCGACGGGCACCGGGCGCAGCAGGCTGTCCAGCACGCGCATGGTGACCCCGGGCAGCGGCTTGCCGATCGGCACGGTGTCCCCGGTCTCCGGCGAGCCGAGCAGATAGGTGCAGGTGCCGACGGTCGCCTCGGACGGGCCGTACTCGTTGATCAGCCGGTCCGGGCCGAGTGCCGCCACCCACTGGTTCGCCAGCGCCGACGGCAGCTCCTGACCGGCGACCATGACCACCCCGGCCAGGTCGGCCAACCAGCCGGGGGCGAGTTGCTGGGAGAGGATCTCCAGATGGCCGGGCGTCAGCTTGATGAAGCTGAACGGCGCGCGGTCGCTGAGCATGCGGCCGAGCTCGGTGAGGTCCATGTCGCTCGGCAGCAGGTGCACCGGCTGCCCGGCGAGCAGCGGCGCCCACAGGTTCGGCACCACGAGGTCGAAGGCGACCGAGGAGAACACCGGGGCCCCGCCGCTACCGCGCGCCGCCATCTCGGCGACCGCCCAGCGCAGGTGGTTGACCAGCCCTCGGTGGTGGATCTGCACACCCTTCGGCCTGCCCGTCGAGCCGGAGGTGTAGATCACGTAGGCCAGCAGGTCCGGGTCGCCGGTCCGCTCCGGCGGGCTGGTCGGCGCCGCCGGGTCCGGTGCGTCGAGCAGGAGCGTGGCCGACGCGCCGCCGGCCAGCCGGTCGGCCAGACCGGTCGTGGTGACCACCACCGACGCCGCGGCATCGGAGCACACCAGCTCCAGCCGCTCCGCCGGTGCGTCCAGGTCGAGCGGGAGGTAGGCGCCACCGGCCTTCCACACGCCGAGGAACGAGGTCAGCAACCCCGGTCCCCGCTCCAGCAGCACGCCGACCACGTCGTCGTCGCCGACACCCATGGCCCGGATCCGGTGCGCGACCTGGTTCGCCGCCGCGTCCAGCTCGGCGAACGTGACCCTCGTCGATCCCGACACCAGCGCGACGGCGTCCGGCGTCGCGGCGACCTGGCGCTCGAACAGGTCGAGCGTGGTGAGCTCGGAGGGCTCGAGAGTGGTGCCGGTGGCGGCCGTCTCGAGCAGCGTCCGCTCCTCGGCCGGCACGAAGTCCACCTCGGCCAGCGGCGTGGCCGGGTCGGCGGCGACCGCGTCGAGCAGCGCGAGGAAGTGCGCGACCATCCGCTCGATCGTCGCCTTCTCGAACAGCGAGGTGGCGTACTCGAGGCCGCCGGCGAGGGTGCCGTCCGGCTCGGCCCGCAGGTAGAGCGTCAGGTCGGTCTTGGCGATCCTGGAGACGTCGAGCAACGTGTCCCAGTCCGCCGGGTTGGCCGCCGAGGCGGTGAGCTTCTCGTCGTGCAGGTCGAACGCCACCTGGTAGAGCGGGGTGGTGGACAGGTCCCGCTCCGGGGCCAGCTCCGCGACCAGGCGGTCGAACGGCAGGTCCTGGTGGGCGAAGGCCGCACGGCAGGTGTCCCGCACGGTGGCGAGCGCGGTCGCGAAGCCGACGTCGGGATCGAGCCGGCAGCGCAGCACGATGTTGTTGAGGAAGAACCCGACGACGCCTTCCAGCTCCGGTCGGTTCCGGCCGGCGACCGGGGTGCCGACCACGACGTCCCAGTCCGACTCGTACCTGGCCAGCAGGGTGCCGAACGCGGTGAGCAGCGTCATGAACGAGGTGGCGCCGCTGCGCCTGCCGTGGTCCTCGAGCACTCGGGCGACGGTGGCCGGCACGGTGAAGCCGACGATCGCACCCCGGCCATCACGCATGGCCGGCCTCGGCTTGTCGAGCCGGACCGCCGTCGGCGTCGCACCCTCGAGCGTGGCCCGCCAGTACTGGAGCTCCTTGTCGATCAGCTGCTCGTCCAGCTTTCCCCGCTGCCACACGGCGAAGTCGGCGTACTGCAGCTCGAGCGGCGGCAGCGAGGGCGCCCGACCGGCCCGCACCGCGGCGAGCAGCTCACCGAACTCGCGCTCCAGCACGGCGGAGGACCAGCCGTCGAGCACGATGTGGTGTGCCGAGATCACCAGTAGCTGGTGGTCCGCGGCGCGCCGCAGCAGCGCCCTGGTCAACGGGCCGGTGGTGATGTCGAAGCTGCGGTCGAGCTCGCGGTCCAGCTCGGCGGGGAACTCCTCGTCCGACAGCTCCACGGTGCGCAGCTCGTACTCGCCCGCCGGTTCGATCACCTGGATCGGCTCCCCGTCGGACAGGACGAACCGGGTGCGCAGGGCCTCGTGCCTGGCGAGCAACAGGTTCAGCGCCTGCTGGATCTGTTCGGTGCCGGTGCCGTCGGGGATCCGCACGAACAACGCGGACACCCACTCCCTGCTGCGCGGCCGCATCCGGTCGAGCACCCACATCCGGCGTTGGCCGAAGGACAGCGGCAGGTCCTCGTCGCGGGAGATCCGCTCGATCCGGTCCTGGTCGGCCGCCGCCTGGTCGATGAGCGCGGCCTGGTCGGCGAGCCGGGTGGCGGAGACCAGCGTGCCCAGGTCGATCGACAAACCGCTCGCCTTGCGCATCCGGTTGGCCAGCCTGGTGAGCTGCAACGAGGATCCACCCAGTCCGAAGAAGTCGTCGTCCGCCTCGACGGTCTCGACCTTCAGCAGGTCACGCCAGACCTGGGCGACCAGCTGTTCCGCCGGGGACAAAAGGTCGCCGCGGTCCTCGGTCCGCTGGTCCGGTGCCGGCAGCGCCGCCCGGTCCACCTTGCCGCTGCCGGTGCTCGGGAACGACGTCATGCCGGTGAACGTGGCCGGCAGGTGCGTGGCCGGCAGCCGTTCGGCGAGGTACTCACGCAAACCGGCCGGAACCGTGCCGTCCTCGGTCAGCACGTAGGCGGCCAGCCTGGTGCCGCCGTCGGCGGGCGTGAACCCGATGACCGCGGCGCCGTTGACCGACGGGTGTCCGGCCAGCGCGGCCTCCACCTCGCCGGGCTCGATCCGCACGCCGTTCACCTTGAGCTGCTGGTCGAGCCGTCCGACGTACTCCAGCAGGCCGTCGGCGGTGGTCCGGACCAGGTCGCCGGTCCGGTACGCCCGGGCACCCGGCTCACCAGACGGGTCGGGCACGAAACGTGCCGCGGTGTCGGCGGCTCGGCCGAGGTAGCCGCGCCCGACGCCGACCCCGGCGGCCAGCAGCTCACCGGTGCCACCGGCCGGCACGGCCACGCCGTGCTCGTCGACGACCGCGATCCGGCTGCCGGCGACCGGTCGTCCGATCGGCACCGGACCGGACAGCTGGGCCGGGTCGAACCGGTGCGCGGCCACCTCGACCGAGCACTCGGTCGGGCCGTAGGTGTTCCACACCTCGACGGTGTCCGGGTCGGAGAGCCGGCGCCGGATCCGGTGCACCAGCTCGGCGTGCAGCTGCTCACCGCCGGAGGACAACAGCCGCAACGACCGGCAGGCGGCCCAGCCGGGCTCGTCGGCCATGGCCCGCAGGACGGACGGGACCACCTGTAGCACGGTGATCTCCTGCTCGGCCACCGTCCGCAGCAGGGTGGCCGGATCGCGTTCCGCGCCCGGGGGCGCGAGTACCACCGCCGCGCCGCTCACGAGGGGCGCGAAGATCTCCCAGCCCGCCGCGTCGAAGGTGATCGCGGTCTTGTGCAGGATCCGGTCGCCCGGCCCGAAACCGTGGGTGCGCGCCCGCCAGCCGACGTGGTTGGCGATCCCGGCGTGGTGCACGACCACCGGCTTGGGGGTGCCGGTCGAGCCGGAGGTGTGCAGCACGTAGGCAGCCGTGCTCATGATGTCCACAGTGGACAGAACAGGTGCGGTCGCCGGGTGGGCGTTCGCGACCGCGAGGTCGCGGTCGAGCACGACCGTCCGCAGGGTGGAGTCCTGGACGTCGGTCGCCCGCTGGGCGAGGACGATCGTCACACCGCCGGACCGCAGCATCCCGGTCACCCGCCGGGCGGGGTGCGCCGGGTCGACCGGGAGGTAGGCGGCGCCGGCGCGCCACACCGCCAGCAACGCGACCACCAGGTTGACGCAGCGGGGAAGGCACACGCCGACCACGCTTTCCGGGCCGATCCCGTTGGCCACCAGCAGGTTCGCCAGCCGGTTGGCTCGCGCGTCTAGGTCGGCGTAGGTCAGTGAGTCGTCGCTGTCGACCACCGCCACCGCGTCCGGCCTCCGCTCGGCCATGCCGGCGACGAGATCCGGGATGGCCGGTGCCTCTGCCTGAACTGTCATGGGGTTTCTCCTCTGTCGCTCAGGAACTCAGGCGAGGACGTGACCGGTCCGGGTGCGCATGGCGCGCGAACGCCTGTGGTCGAGATGGACGAACGTCCGGTGCAGCCACCGGTCGTGGCCGTCGTACCGGGGGGTGAAGAAGGTGCGCCCGTGCAGGGTCACCCGGTTGTCCACCAGTGCCAGGTCGCCCGGCGTGAGCAGGAGCGTCTCCACCGCGCCGCTGATCGCCTCGTGCAGGACCTCCAGCGCGTTCTTCGCCTCGTCGTCGTTGCCCGAGGTGGCGTGGAAGTCCACCTGGACGTCCGGGTCGGTCGGCTCACCGGTGAACACGGCGTGCCGTGGTGCCCTGCCGTCCTGCCCGAACGACGGCGGTGCCTGGGTGACGAACCGGGGCTCGGCGAGGACCGCCCTGATCTCCTCCGGCAGGGTGTCGACGACCCTGCGGACACACGAGAGCATCAGGCCGGCGACGCGGTCGTGGTCCTGGCGCACGCACAGGAGTCCGACGTAGTCGGGGCGGCGGGGGTGGAAGGCGTTCTCCACGTGCATCGCCAGGCGGGTGCTGCCGGCGTTGCTCTGCTGCTCCTCCTTGCCCGGCACCGGGACGACGTTCTGCACCAGGGCGCCGGACTTCTCGTTGCGGTAGGCGATCAGCTCGCCGAGCTGCATGGAGAGCATGCCGATCACCGCGGCGTCGACGGTCGCGACCCGCTCGACCGACCCGGCCTCGGTCGGTGTCGGCCGCCGGGCCCCGCCGGGCAGGTTGCGGACCAGCAGCGCACCGGAGTCGCCCGGGTCGTGGCTGAACTCCCGCAACCGCTGCCGCACCCGGACCGGCAACTCGGCCGCGGCGGCCCGGCAGGTGTCGACCCACCGCCGCTCGTCGATGGCCGCCGGCGGGTCGCCGACGACCCGGCGCGCGACGCCGTCGATCAGGTCTCGTTCCTCGTCGGTCACCGTGAACACGTCGTTGTTGGTCATTGCTGTTCCCTTCAGGGCCCGCTCGTCGGGGCGACGGGCGGCTCCTGCGCCGGCGAGGTCGCTGCGATGAGGTCGTGAACGGTCTGGTCCGGATCCGTGGCGACGGCGGTGAAAGCGGCGACGACCCGGTCGAGGAGAGTGGTGGCCTCGGCGAGGCCGATCACGTCCGGCCGGTACCCGAACCGCACCTGGACGTTCGTGCCGGGCACCACCACGAGCCGCAGCGGGTAGGGCGTGCCGTCACCGAGCTCGTAGCCGAGCACGCGCAGGTCCCCGAGTGCGGCGTCCCACTCGGCCGGGTCGAACGGGTAGTTGAGCACCATCACGGTCGTGTCGAACAGGCTGACCCGTTCGTGGCCGGACTGGCGCTGGATCTCGTCGAGCCCGAGGTGGTGGTGGCCCAGCAGGGCGACCTGCTCCTGGGTGAGCGTGCCGAGCACCGCGGCCACCGAGGCCGAGCGGTCCAGCCGCACCCGCACGGGAACCGTGTTGGTGAGCAGCCCCACCATGTCGTGCACTCCGGCCAGGTCCGGGGGCCTGCCGGAGACCGAGGTGCCGAACACGACGTCGTCGCGGCCGGTGAGCCTGCTGAGCAGGGTCGCCCACACCAGCTGGACGACCGTGTTGAGCGTGACACCGGCATGCCTCGCCGTCTCGGTGAGGCGCGTGGAGAGGTCCTCCGGCAGCGAGATGCTCAGCAGCTCCTGGGCCGCGTGCTCGTGGGCCGGCAGGTGCGGCACGACCGGTGCCGGTGCCGGCAGCCCTGCCAGGTAGGCGGCCCAGGCGCGCCTGGCGGCGCCGCGGTCCTGGCCGGCCAACCACTCCAGATAGGTCCGGTAGCGCGGCGCCGACAGCAGGTCCCGGTCGTCGCCGTGCCGGTAGCAGGCGAACAGCTCACGCAGGACGATCGCCATCGACCAGCCGTCCCACACGATGTGGTGCGCGGTGATCACCAGTTGGTGCCGCCGGTCGCCGAGTCGCAGCAGCAGGCAGCGCAGCGGCGGCGGCTCGTCCAGCCGGAACCGGGTCGCGTGGTCGGCGGCGGCGAGGCTTTCCGCGCGCAGGTCGCGTTCCGCGATGTCGACACTGGACAGATCGTGTTCGGTCCACGGCACCACCGGACTGCCGCCGATGACCTGGACCGGTGCCGCGAGGTCGTGTTCGATGGCGGCAGCCAGGTTGGGATGGCGCCGCAGCACGTTCGCGAGGGCGGCCCGCAGCCGGTCGACGTCCAGCTCGCCGTCGAGCGTCAGCCGGATCTGTTCGTTGTAGACGTCGATCGTGTCGTCGGTGAGCAGGTGGTTCAGCAGCAGGGCTTCCTGCACCGGCGTGAGCGGCAGGATGTCGGTGGTGTCCGGCCTGCGCAGGGTGATCTCGTCGATGTCCTCCTGGTCCAGGCTGACCAGCGGGACGTCGGACGGGGTCAGGCCGCCGGCGCCGGGGCCCGCTGCGTGCCTGGCGAGCCCGGTCAGCGCCTGCGCCAGCAGGTCGAGCAGCTCGGTGACGGCGGACCCGGTGAGGACACCGGACGGCCACATCGCCTTGACCACCAGCTCCGTCCCCTGTGGACGGTCGTAGGCGATCGCGTTGAGCTCGACGCTGTGCGGCATGGCCATCCCGGGGTCGGCCGCCCCGGCGAACGGGTCCGCACCGGTGAGCGACCAGTCCGCCGCCGCCGGCACGCCGAGCCGGCCGAGGTAGTTGAACGCCAGGCGGGGCGTGCCGAGCGGGGCAAGCTCGCAGGCGGTGTCCTCGTTGAGGTAGCGCAGCAGCCCGAAGCCGATCCCGTTGTCCGGCACCGCCCGCAGCTGCTCCTTCACCCGCTTCAGCGCCGCGCCGAGCTCGATCCCGCCGTCGCGGACCGCGGACCATGCCGGGATGCCCGGGTCGACGGCGACGGGGTGGATGCTGGTGAACCAGCCGACCGTGTTCTCCAGCGCCACCGGCGGGCCGACGTCGTGGCGGCCGTGGCCCTCCAGGTCGACGAGCACGGTGGAGGTCGCCGAGTCCCGCCACCGGTTGACGGCCAGGGCGAGGCCGGTCAGCAGGACGTCGTTGTGGGTCACCCGGTACCGCTCCGGCAGGGCGGTCAAGAGCGTCTCGGTGACGTCGGCGGGCAGGGTGATCTCGGTGGTGGCCGCGGTGGCGAAGGTGTCGGTCTCCGGACGCGTTTCCCGCTCGCCGATCATGGGTTCCGTCGTGGACAGCGTCCGCTGCCAGAAGCCGAGCTGCGCCACCCACCTCGGCTCGGTCGCGGCCGAGGCGAGCTGGGTCGCCCAGGTCCGGTGGGACGTCCCGGTCGGGGCGCGGCGCACCGGCTCGTCCGCGGCGACCAGTCCCCACGCCAGGGCCAGTTCGGTCAGCAGGATGCGCCACGACACCCCGTCCACGGCGAGGTGGTGCAGCACGAGCAGGAGCGTCCCCGGCTCGTCCGGGCCGGCGTCCAGCCACACCGCCCGCACCAGCCTGCCCTCCGCCGGCCGCAGCGCCGCCACGGCCTGCCGGCGCTGTTCGGCCACGACGGACTCGACGTCCTGGTGGCCGGCGACCTCGACGGTGGTGAGCAGTTCGGAGGCCGGGTCGGCGGGTGGGTCGACGCACAGCGTGCGGTCGTCGACGAGCCTGGTCCGCAGCGCGGGGTGGCGTTCGATCACCAGGTGCAGGACCTTCGCGAGCCGGTCGTGCCCCGCGTCGGCCGGCACCCGGACGCACACCGCCTGGTGGAAGGCGTCGATCGGCCCCAGTTCCCGTGCCCAGCGGACGATCGGCGGCGCGGGGAGCGAGCCGACCCCGTCGTCGGGGGCCTCGATACCGTCCGGCTCGTCGCGGCGGACGACCTCGGCGAGCTCGGTCACGGTGGGGTGTTCGAACACCTGCCTGGAGGTGAGCACCAGGCCGGCCGCCCGCGCGACCGACACCAGGCGCAGTGCCAGGATGCTGTCGCCACCGCGCTCGAAGAACGAGTCCCGCACGCCGATCTCGGCCACCCCGAGCACCTCGGCGTACAGCCGGCACAGCGTCGCCTGGTCGCCGGTCGCCGGGGGAGCGGCGGCCGAGGACCGTGGGACGACCGGGTCCGGCAGGGCCTCGCGGTCCACCTTCCCGTTGGGCTGCAACGGGAACGCGTCGAGCACGACGATCGCCGCCGGCACCATGTAGTCGGGCAGCACGTCCCGCAGCCGTCGGCGCAACCGGTCCGGGTTGACCGGCTCTCCTCGCGCGGTCAGCACATAGCCGACCAGGCGCTTCCCGCCGGTGGGCAGCGCTCTGGCCATCACGATGGCGTTGGCCACGACCGGGTCGGCGATGAGCGCGGCCTCGATCTCGCCGAGCTCCACCCGCAGGCCGCGGATCTTCACCTGGTGGTCGGTGCGGCCCAGGTAGCGCAGGGTGCCGTCGTCGCGGTGGTGGACCCGGTCGCCGGTACGGTACATCCGCGCACCCGGCGGTCCGAACGGACAGGGCAGGAACCGCGCCGAGGTGAGCGCGGGCTGGTTCAGGTAGCCGCGGGCCAGTCCAGTGCCCGCGACGTACAGCTCGCCTGCCGTGCCCGGCACGACCGGCTGCAGGTCGTCGTCGAGCACGTACACCGACACGTTGTCGATCGGCACCCCGATGGTCACCGGCTCGCCGACGCGCATCGGGCCACCGGTCGCCGTGCAGCAGACCTCGGTCGGGCCGTACATGTTCATCATCCGGCGGCCCCTGGCCCACTGGTCGACCAGACGCAGGTCCGTCGGCTCCCCGCCGACCACCAGCTGCACCAGATCCGGCAGGTCGCCGGCGGGCAGCTGCGCCAGCATGCTCGGCGGGACGGCGACGTGGGTGATCCGCTCG
>NZ_DASQCC010000078.1:0-2244 GCF_035634895.1 Actinophytocola sp.
GACTACATCGAGTCGCTCCGCGACGGCCGGGAGGTGTGGATCGACGGCGAGCAGGTCACGGACGTGGCCACGCACCCGGCGTTCGCGCCGATGGTGAGCGTCCGCGCGCGGATCTACGATCTGGCTCACGAGGCCGGAACCGCCGGACTGCTGACCTACACCGACGACGAGACCGCGGAACGCTGCGCCACCACCTCGCGCCCGCCGCGCACCCGCGACGACTGGCGGGCCAAACGGGACACGGTCGACGCCATCCTCGACGACGCCGGCGGCGTGGTCACCCGGGTCGGCGACGAGACGGTCGGCGAGATGTGGTCGCTGTTCGACGGGCAGAACGTGCTGAACGAGATCGACGCGGCGTTCTCCGCGAACATCGCCCGCCACGTCCGGCGCGCCCAGCTGCTCGACCCGTTCCACGTCTCGGCCAACACCGACCCGAAGGGCAACCGGGCCCTGCGGCCGCAGGATCAGGACCCCGACGTGCTGCTGCACGTGGCCGGCGAGACCGGCAACGGCATCGTGGTGCGCGGCGCCAAGTTCGAGACCGCGGCGGCCTACGCTAACCAGGCGTTCGTGAAGCCGACGATCGGCGAGTGGAACAACGAGGTCCTGTCCGACTACGCGGTCGGATTCCTGGCCGACATGGGCGCCCCGGGCATCAAGCACATCTGCCGGTCCGCCTTCGCCGACCGGCGCGACCCGGAGGACTACCCGCTGACCAGCCGGTACGACGAGATCGACACGATGATCGTCTTCGACGACGTGGAGATTCCATGGGAGAACGTCTTCTTCTACCGGCATACCAAGGCGGCCGCGTTCATCCGCGCGACCCTGCACCGGTACAGCATCTTCCCGTACGTCCAGCGCTACCTGCGCTTCGCCGATTTCCTCCTCGGCGTCGCCTACGCCAGCGCCCGGTCCACCGGCGTCACCATGCACCAGGCCGTGCGGGAGAAGATCGCGCAGATCGCGTGCTACCGGGAGGGCATCAACGCGCACCTGACCGCGGCGATCGAGCTGGCCGAGCCGAGCCCGGGCGGGCTGCTGATGCCCAATCAGCCGATGATGTACGCGGGCCGGGTCTTCGCCTCCTCCCAGCTGCCGGCGGTCATGCACCTCGTCCGCGACCTGTGCGGCTGCCAGGTCAGCCTGATGCCCAGCAAGGCCATGTTCGACTCCCCCGGCGCCGGCGACTGGCTGCGGAAGTACTTCACTATCGGGGAGATCCCGGCTGAGGAACGCCGCAAGCTCTTCGTGCTCGCCCGTGACCTGCTCAACTCCGACTACGCCGGGCACCGGCTGACCTTCCAGCTGTTCGCGCAGTCGCCGCCGTTCTCGCACCTGCTCGCCGTCTACAACAACTACGACTTCAGCGGCCCGCTCGACCTCGTGTCGAGGTACTCCGCGGTCGCCGACGAGGTGCGCAAATGAGGGAGCCCATCACCGTCGGCGGTCACCTGCGGATCCGGCCGTTCAACACCGCCGAGAGCTATCCCGAGCAGCGGCTGGACAACGACCTGTGCCAGGCGGTGGTGGCCGGCAACACGGTCTACCTGCGCGGCCAGGTACCGCAGGACCTGGATACCGGCCAGAGCGTGCACGCCGGCCATCCCGCCGCCCAGGCCGAGCAGGTGATGACGAACGTCGAGACGCTGCTGGCCGAGGCCGGGGCGTCCGTCGAGCACGTGGTGTCCTGCACCGTCTACCTCACTGACATCCGGCACCGCGAGGCGGTGTACCGCGTGCTCGGACGTCACCTCAAGGGCGTCTACCCGGTGTTCACCGGCCTGGTCGTGTCCGCGCTCGCCCGGCCCGAATGGCTGGTCGAGGTCACCGTGGTGGCGGTCAGGCCATGACGTTCTCGCTGGTGGGCCGCTGCGACCGCACCGGCGCGGTGGGCGCCGTCGTCGCGTCGGCCAGTATGGCGGTGGCGGCGCGGTGCGCCGCGGTCCGGGCCGGGGCCGGCGCGGTGTGCAGCCAGAGCACGACCGACCCGCGGCTGCGCGAGGCGCTGCTCGAGACCATGGCCGGCGGCGCGGCCGCCAGCGACGCGCTCGCCGCCCTGACGGCCCGCACCGGGGACATCGCGTACCGGCAGCTCGCGGTGGTGGACGCGGCGGGCGGTTCGGCCTGCTACTCCGGCGAGCTGACGCTGGGCGATGCGGCCGACGTCTGCGCGCCGGGTGCCGCCGCCGCGGGGAACCTGCTCGCCGACCGGGGGGTTCCCGCGGCGATGCTCGCCAC
>NZ_DASQCC010000079.1:0-24861 GCF_035634895.1 Actinophytocola sp.
CCGACACCTCGTGTTCGAGGAGGTCGATGGCCGCGCTGGGGAAGCCGCCGGCGCCGGCATGGCTGTGGTGGTCGATGTGCTGGCGGGCGCACGTCGTGGGCGCCCAGACACACCGCCCGCCCATCCGCAGGCTCATCGCCACGGCGGACGGGTTGACGCCGCCGACCTCGGTGTTGAGCGCGATCCCGCCGTACACCGGTGTCGGCGCCTGCGCGAGCTGGGTGCTCATGGCCCGCAGGTCCATCACCGTGTTGTGGTGGTGGGACTTGACGAGGATCGCCCGCATGCCTATACGGGCGCCGTCGTGTGATGCCTCGACGTGGTCCACGCGGCGGGGGAACGGGCTGGGGCCGGAGTGGCAGTGCAGGTCCACCGCGCCGGTCAGGACGTTGCGCAGCGCCGGTGAGACAGCGGTGTCCTCGGTCGATTGCATCTGACTGCCTTCCGCATAGTCCACGATCCGAACTGGACGTTCATATTAAGTATCGAAATGTGGAACTGTCTACGGATGCGTGGACTCTTCTTGGCCATTTTCGTGACTTTCCGGTGCCTGTACGCCCCTGCATGGTCACCTTCGGTGAGATCGAGCCGGCCTGCCCGGGGGATGTTCACATCATGGACTCAGTGGAGCGCTATGTGAACAAAGGGAAGGATGGACTGGAGAGGGGAGGCGTCGCTCGGCGACGGCGAGAACCCGGCGAGTCCCGCGTTCAAACAGTGCGAGTCCCGCGTTCACGCAGTGCGAGTTGCGGTTTCGTGCACACGGAGCCTCGGGCGACGACGCTCTGGGCGATCTTCGCGTGGACGATCGCGAACGCCGACTCCAGGAAGCCGTGGAACGCCACAGCCAGACTGACCGGCGAGGTCGCGGAAACTCCGTGCAACAGGAACGTGCAGGAACGTGACCGTCTCCGGGGCCGGCACGGCTCTGCGGGGGCATCCTGCCACGACCGCATTGCTCCGTTCGGCCGCCGTGATCATCGCCGGATCGGGCATCCCCGGGCCAGTAACTCGAACTGGGAGGTCACGTGCAGCGCATCCGTCCGTCCAAGCCGGTCGCGGTCTTCGGCGCGGTCTTCGGTCTCGCCATGCTGGTCTTCGGGGTGATCCAGATGAAGGACAGCAGCAGCGGTTTCGTGTGGCTGTGGTTGGCGGCCGGCCTGGGGATCATCGGGTTCAACCTGTGGGCGGCGTTCGGCAGGAAGGGCGCGACGCAGGTCGTGGAGCGCGACGACGCCCGCTGACGAAACGTGTCGGACACGCACCCTCCAGTGCGTGTCCGGCACACCGGCCGGCAGGCGGCCGGTCAGCGACCGGCCGCGGCGCGAAGCGCAGGGCGGACGTCGTCGCCGAGGATTCGCCGTGCGTCCGTGCCGGGCAGGGTCGGCATCTCGGCCCAGTGCGTCACCACCTCCCCGTCGGCAGGCCTGCCGACGGGAAAGCGGATCACGCCGTCGGAGTCGTAGAAACAGTTCTCGATGATCTCGCCGGTCTCGTCCACCGGATGAACCCGGCGGAAGTACATGGGGAGCACCAGCCAGAACTCCTGACCGCTGAGCGAGTCGGGGTCGTCGTCGGGCACGCCGGGATAGCGACCGGTCACGGCCGCGACAATGCCGGCGCCGTCGTAGGGAAGTCGCTCGTCGGCACGGATCCATTCGACTGTCGTCTTCATGTGAACGCGCTCAATCTTCTTGGGGGCGTTTTGTGACTACCACTCCAGCCGATCTTGTGCCTCGCCGCATCGGGGATGTCCCTCAGCGCGACCCCGGGATCACCGACCTCGCTTCCAGCGACCACCGGGGATTCCCGGTCGCCGCGTGGTAACCGTGCCCGCGCCGTAGCGTGTGGTCATGAGGTTCGCGATCGTCGTGGTGTTGCTGGTGTTTCTCGGTGGGTGTACGAGCGGGTCCGGCGGCGACCCGGTGCCGACCCGGCGGGGCGCCTCGACGACCTCGTCCACCGAACGGGTCTATGTGTCCCTGGGCGACTCCTACGCGGCCGGCTACCGGCCCGCCGGCGGTGGTGCGCCTGCCGGCGCCACCCGCGACGGCTTCGCCTATCTCGTGGCCGCGCGGGCCGGGCTCCGGCTGGTCAACGTCGCGTGCAGCGGGGCCACCTCCGGCCAGTTGACCACGGCGACCGGCTGCCCGGCCGCGAACCGCGCGCCGGACGCTCCCGACCCGGCCGGCGCCACACAGCTGGCCGCGGCCCTCACGGTGCTGCGGGAGAGCAAGGGCCGGGTGGGGCTGGTGACGCTGATCATCGGTGGCAACGACCTGACGCCGTGTGTCGTCGCGCCCGACCCGGTGAACTGCGCGACCGGCGCCGTGGCCGGGATCCGGGCGAACCTGGCGGCGGTCCTGCCCGCCCTGCGCGAGGCGGCGGGCGATGCCCCGATCGTGGGTGTGACCTACCCGGACGTGTTCCTCGGCGCCTGGGTGTCACCCGACTTCCCGGACGGCCAGCGGCTGGCGCGCCAGTCCGTGCCGCTGTTCCGGGACGTCTTCAACACGGCACTGAAGACCGAGTACGCGAAGATCGACGCGACGTTCGTCGACGTCACCGAGGCGACGGGCGGCTACGGCCCGCTCACGGACCTGACCCAGGACCCGACCTACGGCTCGATCCCGACCCCGGTGGCGAAGGTGTGCGAGCTGACGTACTTCTGCACCCACACCGACGTGCACCCCACTCCGGCGGGTCACCAGACCATCGCGTCCGCGATTCTGGCCGCCACGGGCCGCTGACGGGCGGCGCCATGAGCGATGGCCGGATTTCTGGCCGGGGAAGGTTCTGCGGCATTCGAGCGTCCCTTCGGGGATTTTCTCTCTCGCCGAGTGAATACTCGAACGGCGCCGCCTCGGGGATTGTGGATGATCGAACAACCGGCGATGCGGTCGGATCCGTCGATCAGCCTCGGTGATCTACTTCTTGATGATCGTGAATTGCGTTCTCGCGCGGCTCCGTCTTTTGATCGTGGGTGTGATCGGGTTCAATGGAGGCGTGAGCCGCACGAGTGACGGACCGTCTACGTTCGGTGACCTTGTGGTCCGGCACCGGCGTGCGTCCGGGTTGACGCAGGAGGCGCTGGCAGAGGCGTCGGGGATGAGCGTTCGCGCGTTGCGCGACCTGGAGCGCGGCCACACCCAGGCGGCCCAGCGGCGGTCGACCGAAGTGCTGGCGCAGGCGTTGGGACTCAGCGGCGAGGACCGGGCGAGGTTCCTTGCCGTGGCTCACGAAGGCCGCCGCCGAGCGGTGTCGCCGCCGCGACCACCCGCACCCGCCCGGGCCGGGGTGTCAACGCTGCCGGCCGCGCTCCCCGACCTCGTCGGCCGCGAGCTGGAACTGACGCGGCTGGCGGAGACGGGGGTCGGCGACGGCGCGATCGTCGCCGTGGTCGGGCATCCGGGGGTGGGCAAGACCGTGCTGGCGATCTCGGCGGCGCACCGGCTGCGTGCCACCTTCCCCGACGGGTGCCTGGCCGTGGACCTGCGTGGCCTGGACGACGAACCGGTCAGCCCGCGCGCGGCGCTCGACCGGCTGCTGCGGGGGCTGGGCGTCGCCTCGTCGGAGATCCCCGCGTCGGAGACGGACCGGGCGGACCTGTACCGATCGGTGCTCGCCGGGCGGCGGGTGCTGGTGTTGCTGGACAACGCGGCGGAGGAGGCCCAGGTGCGGCCCCTGCTGGTCGTCACCCCGGGCTGCCTGACCCTGGTCACCTGCCGGCGCGCGCTCGCGGCGCTGGAGGGGGTCCGCTGGCTCTGGCTCGACCCGCTGGCCGAGTCCGATGCGGTCGGCCTGCTCGCGAACATCGTCGGTCCGGACCGGGTGCGTGCCGAGCCCTCGGCGGCCGAGGAGATCGCGACGCTCTGCGGGAACCTGCCCCTCGCGGTGCGCATCGCCGGCAACCGGCTCGCCACGCGGCCGAACTGGTCGCTCGCCTACCTCGCGACGCTGCTGCGCGACGAACGCCGCAGGCTCGGGTCGCTGTCGGTGGGCGACCTCCAGGTGCGGTCGGCGTTCGAGCTGTCCTACCGCCGCCTCGCCCCGGACGCGCGGGGCGTGTTCCGCAGGCTCGCCGCCCTGCCCGGCAGCGACTTCGGCCCGGAGCTGGCCGGCGTCGCCGCCGGGGTGGACGAGCTCGCGGCGGAGGGTTACCTCGACGAGTTCGCCGACGCGAACCTCCTGCAGATGACGGCCGTGGAAGGGCGTTTCCAGTTCCACGACCTGATCCGGCTGTTCGTCATCGAGCGGTGGGAGGCGGAGGAGACGGCGGCCGACCGGGAGAAGACGCGGCATGCCGTGCTGACCCACCTGCTGTGCACGGCCGGTGTGGCGGGGTCGCGGCTCAAGCAGGACGTGGACCCGGACACGAACGGCCCGTCGGAGACCGAGGCGTTGGCCTGGTTGCAGCGCGAGGAGTCGAGCTGGCTCGCCGCGTTGCGGGCCGCGGCGCGCCTCGGCTGGCACCGTGAGTTGATACGCACCATCGAGGAGGTGAACTGGTATGCCGACCACTGGTGGTTCGGGCTGCCGTGGGTGGAGATCTTCGAGCTCGGGGTGGTGGCCGCCCGTGCGCTCGGCGACCGGTCGAACGAGGCCGAGATGCTCAACCGCGTCGGCTGGGCCCACGGGGTGTGCCTCGGCGACCGCTCGTCCTCGCTCGCCAGGCACGAACAGGCGCTGGCCGTCGCGGTCGAGGTCGGCGACCGGTTCAGCCAGGCGGAGGCGAACGCGTTCATCGGCACCGCGTTGATGTTCCTCGGCCGGCTCGAGGAGGCGCTCGACCACGCGGGGCGGGCGATCGAGCTGGCCGAGGGGTTCGAGTTCTGGACCGTCGAGCTGCCCATCCGCCACCGCTACGGCAGGGTGCTGGAAAGGCTCGGCCGGTTCGCGGAGGCGCTGGCCGTGTACCGCGCCGTGCTCGCCGACTGCGAGGCGCACGGCGGGTCGACGTCGTCCCGGTCGCGGCGGATGGTGACCGTCTACGTCACCGAGGGGGTCGGCGACTGCCTCGTCGGCCTGGGGGAGTGGCAGCTCGCCGCGGAGACCTTCCGGGAGACCCGGCTGGCTCGCGTCGAGCTCGGCTCGACCGGCAACGCCGCCGTCGCCGCGCTGAACGAGGGACGGGCGTGGCTCGGGGCAGGCGAGTACGCGCGGGCCAGGGAAAGCCTCCGGTACGCACTCGCCGCCTACGGGGAGTGGGCGCCGAGCGGCCGCGCCGAGGTGCTCGCCGAACTGGCCCGCCTGCCGCGGGAGTGAGCCGCCCCCGTCCGCCGGGGGCGGCCGGAATGCCCGCGGGGCAACGTCTTCGTCAGACCTGCACCCACAGGTAGGTGACCGGCGACGTGCCTGCTGGGGTCTGGTAGCTGCAACCCCACCAGCGGCCCTGCGCGATGCCGTCCGCGCACGCCTGCTGGGCGGCCTCGAAGGTCGGGTAGACGCCGCCGAACACCACGTCGACCGGCGTGGCCGACGCGGTGGGCGCGCCGACGGCGAACGACGTGCCGACGATCGCGGCACCGACTACGAGCTTTCCGAGCATGGGATCTCCCTGCGTCCGTCCCGGCCCGCGTCATGTCCACAGTGGACATTGCGGACCGGCCTTGTGGTCCGGCCCGAACGTAGCCGACGACCGCCACGCCGCGGGCTCACCTTGCACGATCGGTTCCCGGTCCTGGGGCTAACGGACCGGCATCCGGCTGGCGGCGCGGGTTTCCTGCCATTCTCCGGTTGTCGGGTGCCCGGTTCGGCACCGGGCCGAGGAGCGCGAGCGAACTGGAGGAGCGGCAGTGACGACACCGGTCAACACACAGCACCTGGAGATGAGGAAGGCAGGCGACATCTTCGTCGAGACGGGCACCGGGTTCACCGACGAGCTGCGTCGCGTCAACACGATGATGGCGTCGTTGCAGACCACGTGGACCGGTGCGGCCTCCATGAGCTTCAACACGGCCATGGACACCTGGGAGACCACGTTCGACGGGATCATCAAGAAGCTCCTGGGCATGGCGGAACGCATGGGACTGAACGTGCAGGCGCAGACCCGCGGTGAGGACGACGCGGTCGACGTCGCGCGGAGCTTCGCCTCCGCACTACCCGGTTTCTGAGTCCTTACCCTGCCGGCATTTCCCGAGAGGACGAGACGTGTCCGACTACCGGTTCGACTTCAACCAGGCCGATCTCACACTGGACGAGATGAACGCGATCAACGGCCGGGTCAAGACGGCGCTCGCCGACATGGAGCGGCGCGTCGAGCAGACCCTCCAGTACTGGGACGGTGACTCGCAGAAGATGTACTACCAGGCCAAGGCCGAGTGGAACGCCGAGGCCGCCAAGATGCCCGAGCAGCTGGAGGCCGGCCGCCAGACCCTCCTCGCGATCTCCGACAACTACGGGACGACCGAGCAGCGCGCCGCCCGGATCTGGCAGGACTAGCCGTGACACAGGCGACCGGTCTCGACTACTTCAAGCAGAGCGACGCCTGGCAGGGCTCGCATGTGCTCGACTGGAACAAGATCGACCTGCTCGTCCAGGGCGGCAACCTCACGCCGGAGGAACGCGACCTGTTGCATGCCTACGGCAGCATGGTGGTGCTGGCCGACGGCCAGGCCACCTCGGGCTTCCCGGAGGTGGACAACGCCCTGGAGCACTACTACTCGCTGAAGGACACCGTCGGCGCCACCCCGGAGTTCACCGACCAGAGCATCAACCGGCCCGACATCACCTGGGTGCCGAAGGAAGGCGACGACTACTACTCGCAGGTGCCGCCGGGCAAGTGGGGCGGCCAGCAGCTGCCGCCCGCGGTGCCCGACAAGCTGACCCTCCCCGCGCCGGGCGGGGCCGGCAACGGCGCGCTCGCCGTCAACACCGAGGCGCTGCAGCTGTTCGGCGGGAACATGCTGACACTGCGGGACTTCATCCGCGAGTCGATGACGTACGTGGCGCTCATCGACGTCAAGCCGGGGGTGTTCTACAAAGGACTTGTCCTGCGGGACAAGGTCATGGGCGACCCGGAGAACAATCCCGGACTGTGGTTCGAGACCTACCAGTTCATGGACAACACCGCCGAGGCGATGGTCGACCTCTACCACGACCTCAGGAAGCTGACCGCCGACTACGACACCGTCGAGGAGCTCAACGGGATGGGCGCCGACAAGCTCAAGGTGGTCATGAACGAGTCCTTCGGCACCATCGACAAGTCCAAGAGCTTCGGCAACAGCCAGGGCAGCAACGGCGCGACCGGTGGTTCCGGTTCGGGCAACGGCAACGGCAACGGGAACGGGAACGGCGCCTGACGGCGGATGGTCGGCACAGCGATCCAGGAGGTGAAGGTCGATGCCGGACGGCTCGAACCAGGCCGGCGGGCCGTTCTACGAGGCCGGCGGCGGACTCCTGGCCAACCCGGACGCGAAGGCCGACCGCGCCGCGGACTACCCGACGTGGGACTGGAAGCGCCTCAAGGCCTCCGTGTACGGCGTCGCCGCGGTGGGCGGGGAGTACGCCGCACAGGCCGTCGACAAGGTGAACCCGCATTCGCTGCGTATGGCCGGGGCGTACTTCGAACACGCCCAGAACACGATGTACCGGGTCGCCGAGATCGTGTTGGCACAGGCGGAGGCCATCGCCGGGGACAACGGCTCCTGGAAGGGCACCGCCGCCACCGCCTTCCTGACGAAGATGCGGTTGTTCGCCGAGTACATCGAGCAGAACGCGGACCGGATCGCCGGCGGTGACACCGTGGACGGCAGGCCCGACCCGGTGCGGTCCGTGCCGAACCAGCTGAGGAACGACGGCAACTACCTGGCCTGGGCGCAGAACGCGGTCGAGACGATCGACCTCCACTACGCCAACGTCGCGCTGAAGCGGCACAAGGCCACCACGATGACCAACGGGTTCGTCAAGGTCAGCGACGACCCGGAGGTCGTGGAGGCGATGACGAGCGCCATGCGGGACGTCGTCGAGAAGGTGTCGGACAAGTACACCTCCATGTTCCGCGACGTCGACCAGCCGAACATCACCGAGTCCGGTCCGGGTGAGACCCCGCCCCCGGACCGGGAACCGCCGCCGGACGAGCCGCCGCCGCAACAGGTGCCGCCACCCGAGGAGATCCCGCCACCCGAGGAGATCCCACCGCCGGACGAGATCCCACCGCCGGACGAGAACACCCCGCCGGTCGGCGACCCGCCACCGACGGACGTCCCGCCGCCGGACGACGCGAACCTGAGGGAGGTGCCGCCGCCGGACGAGGTCTCGCCGCCCGGCGAGGTGCCACCCCCGGACCTGCCGGAGAGCCCGCCCGCGCTGGGCGACCCACCGCCCGGCGCCGGCGGCTCGTCGATCCCGCCCGCCGCCCTGCTTCCGGCGCCGGGTGGGATCCCCGGGGCCTCGCTGCGGGAGCCGCCCGGCGCCGGCTCGGGTTCCGGCGCACGCGCGGGGCTCGGCGCGCCCGAGACGGATCTCCCGCCGGATGCGGACCTGCCGACCCCGTCGGACGGCGCCGACGGCTGGTCCGCGAGCGACGCTCCCGGGACCGGACAGTCCGATCGGGACAGAGGCATGGGTGGCATTCCGCCGATGATGCCGCCTGGTTCGCCTGGTGGTTCGGGTTCTGGTGTTGAGCGGTCGGATGCGTCGGGTTTGTTGGAGGGTTCTTCGGATGACTGGGCGGGGGAGGTGCCGGGGGTGGGTGTGCCGGCGGCGCCGGAGGGTGCCGTTTCTGGTGGTTCGGGTTTGCAGGTGCCGGGTGGCATTCCGCCGATGATGCCGCCTGGTTCGCCTGGTGGTTCGGGTTCTGGTGTTGAGCGGTCGGATGCGTCGGGTTTGTTGGAGGGTTCTTCGGATGACTGGGCGGGGGAGGTGCCGGAGGTAGGTGCTCCGGCGGCGCCGGAGGGTGCCGCCGCTGGTGGCTCCGGCCTGCAGGTGCCGGGTGGGATCCCGCCGATGATGCCGCCTGGCTCGCACGACGGCGCGGCTCGCGAGCGGTCGGACGCGTCTGGTTTGTTGGCGGGGACTCCGGATGACTGGGCGGGGGAGGTGCCGGGGGTGGGCGTGCCGGCGGCGCCGGAGGGTGCCGCCTCCGGTGGCTCCGGCCTGCGGGTGCCGGGCGGTGTGCCCCCGGTGGTGCCGCCTGGCTCGCACGACGGCGCGGCCCGGGAGCGGTCGGACGCGTCTGGTTTGTTGGCGGGGACTCCGGATGACTGGGCGGGCGACGAGCCGGCCGTGGGTGAGCCGGTGGCGCCGGAGGGAACCCGGGCAATGCCCGCTGGAGGCGGGTTCGGCCTGCCTGCCGTGCCGCCGGCCGCCGACGATGCGCCGCCTGGGCCTTCGCGAACCGGTGAGCTCCACACCGGGTGGCCGCGGACCTGGGGCCACGAGGAGGAGTTGCCCCCCGGTCACGTCCCCATCGTGCGGCGCAGCGGGACGGATGAGGACACGACGGCCTGGGACGTCGCCGGGCCGTGGTCCGCCTGGCTCACCGCACTTCTCGGCACCGCCGGACGCGACAGCGACGACGACAGAACCGAGGCGTCGGTGTTCCGGGACGACGACACCGAACGGCTGGCCGGTCCCGGCTACGCCACGTGGCGCCGCACCAACGCGCCCCGCGACGGGAGCGACCCGGCGGGCGACCCGGCCCGCTGCGGTGGCCCCGTGCTCACCAGGGAGGAGCAGGACGCGGTCGCCGCCGAGGAACGAGCGGCGGCCGAGCGGGCGGCCGAGGACGGGGAGGACGAGTCCGAAGAGGAGCACCGGAGCGCGGACCTGCTGGCGCGGGACGACTCCGCGTGGGGCGCCGCGCCCCCACCGCCGCCGGGGGTGCTCGGATGACGTGCCGGACGGTGGTGTCGCGATGAGCACGGTGACGGTGAAGCGCCCGCCGAGGGCGGCCGGGCCGGAGCTGCCGGACGGCCAGGTCGAGCTGCAGGAGCCGCCGGTCATGGCGGAGCCCGCGCCGATGGACTACCGGTCCGCGGCCATGTTCCTGCCGATGGGCATCGGGTCCGCAGCGATGGTGCTGGTGTTCTCGGTCGGCAGCGGCTCGGTGGCGATGTACATGATGGCCGGCGTCATGGGCATCTCCATGATGGCGATGGGGCTGAGCCAGGTCGGGCGGGCCACCGCCGAGCGCAAGCGCAAGATGCGGTCCGAACGCCGGGACTTCCTGCGCTACATCGCACAACTGCGCAGGGAGGCCAGGAAGAACGCCGACCGGCAGCGGCGCGCGGTGGTGTGGAACAACCCCGAGCCGTCCTGGCTGTGGTCCATCGCCAGCGGTCCCCGCGTCTGGGAGCGGCGCGCGAACCACGACGACTTCGCCCGCGTCAGGATCGGGCTGGGCACCCAGGCGGCGGCCGTCGAGTACGTGGCGCCCTCGACCAAGCCGATCGAGGACCTCGAGCCGCTGTCCGCGATCTCCTTGCGCCGCTTCCGGGAGGCGTACCGGACGGTGGCGGGCGTACCCGTCTCCGTCGGCCTGCGCAGCTTCACGAGTGTCGAGCTGGCCGGCGACGAGGCCGCCGCGGTCGGTCTGGTGCGTGCCGTCCTCGGCCAGCTCGCCACGTTCCACTCGCCGGACGAGCTGAGGATCGCCGTGCTGGCGACCGAGGCCGGCCGGCCGGAGTGGGACTGGGTGAAGTGGTTGCCGCACAACGCACACCCGACCGCACGGGACGCCGCCGGTCCGATCCGCCTGCTCGCCTGCGACCACGACGAGCTGATGGACCTGCTCGGCCCGGACGTCACCGACCGCGGCGACCACGACTCGGGTGCCCGGCCGACCGTCACCGAGCCGTTCGTCGTGGTGGTCGCGCACCTGGCGCCGGTGCCGGAGACCTCCCGGCTGGCCGACACGGGACTGCGCAACGTGGTGCTGCTGGACGTGACCGGCAGGATGCCCGGCGGCCCCAAGGTGCTGCGGCTCACCACCGGTGACGGCACGGTCGAGTTCCCCGCGGGCGACCAGACCGGCACCGCCACACGTGACGTGCTCAGCCTGACGCAGGCCGAGACGCTCGCCAAGCTGTTGGCGCCCAAGCGCACCAGCGGTTCGGTGGACGTGGTCGACCAGCCGCTGGAGAACGACTTCGAGCTGACGACCCTGCTCGGCATCCGCGATCCGCACACCGCCGACGTGGCCGCCCTGTGGCGCCCGCGTGCCGCGCAACGCGCCCGCCTGCAGGTCCCCATCGGGGTCACCGAGAACGGCGAGGTCGTCGAGCTCGACCTGAAGGAACCCGCACAGGGAGGCATGGGGCCGCACGGCATGCTCATCGGCGCCACCGGCTCCGGCAAGAGCGAGCTGCTGCGCACGCTCGTCTGCGGGCTCGCCGCGACGCACTCCTCGGAGATCCTGAACCTCGTCCTCGTGGACTTCAAGGGCGGCGCCACGTTCCTCGGCATGGACCACCTGCCGCACACCTCCGCGGTGATCACCAACCTCGCCGACGAACTGCCGCTCGTCGACCGGATGCAGGACGCGCTCACCGGCGAGCTGACCCGCCGCCAGGAGTTCCTGCGCGCCAGCGGTTTCGCGTCGCTGTTCGAGTACGAGAAGGCCCGGGCGGCCGGCGCGCAGCTGGTGCCCTTCCCCGTGCTGCTGATCGTCGTCGACGAGTTCAGCGAGATGCTCTCCAGCAAGGGCGAGTTCATGGACCTCTTCGTCTCGATCGGCCGCCTCGGCCGCAGCCTCGGGGTCCACCTGCTGCTGGCGTCCCAGCGGTTGGAGGAGGGGCGCATCCACCGGGTCGAGGGCCACCTGTCCTACCGCATCGCGTTGCGCACGTTCTCCTCGATGGAGTCGCGTGCGGTGATCGGCGCCACCAAGGCCTACGAGCTGCCGTCCGAGCCGGGCAACGGCTACCTGAAGATCGACACCACGAACCTGGTGCGGTTCAAGGCGGCCTACGTCTCGGGACCCGCGCCGCGCGGCGGCCTCGTGCCGGCACCCGCGCCGACCGTGCTGTCCGAGGTCGTGGCGTTCCGGACACACGCACACCCGCGCCGGCACGAGATCCTGCCCCCGGCGGCGGAGGAGGGCGCCGGCACGCCGGACCGGTCGGCGCCCGCGGCCGGTGAGGAGACCCCGAGCCTGCTGGACGTCCTCATCGGGCGGATCGCGGGACAGGGACCGCCGGCGCGCCAGGTGTGGCTGCCGCCCCTGTCCACCGCGCCCAGCCTGGACTCCCTCCTGCCGAGCGTCGTGCCGGACCCGCTGCGCGGCATGACCGTCGACGACCCGGCGCGGCAGGGCCGGCTGCGGGTGCCGGTCGGGCTGGTGGACCGGCCGTTCGAGCAGGTGCGTGAGCTGTACCTCGCCGACCTGTCCACTTCGGACGGTCACGCCGGCGTGGTCGGCGCGCCGCAGAGCGGGAAGTCGACCCTGGTCCGCACCCTGATGCTCGCGCTCGCGCTCGCCAACACCCCGGAGGAGGTCCAGTTCTACTGCCTCGACTTCGGCGGTGGCGGCCTGATGTCGGTCGCCGGCCTGCCGCACGTCGGTTCGTTGGCGACGAGGATGGAGCGCGACCGCGTGGTGCGCACGCTCGCCGAGGTGCTGGGCCTGATGGAGCGCAGGGAGGAGCTGTTCGCCGAGCACGGGTTCGAGTCGATGGCCGCCTACCTCGCGGCGCGGGCCCGCGGTGAGCTGACCGACGCGTGCGGGCACGTGTTCCTCGTGGTGGACGGCTGGTTCACCGTCAAGCAGGAGTTTGCCGACCTCGAGCAGCGCTTCGGCGAGATCGCCTCGCGCGGCCTGTCCTTCGGCGTCCACCTGGTGCTGACGGCCACCCGCTGGTCGGAGATCCGGCCGTGGCTGCGGGACCTGCTCGGCACCAAGCTGGAGCTGCGGCTGGGTGACGCGATGGAGTCGGAGGTCGGCTCGCGCCGAGCCGCCACCGTGCCCGCGCAGCCGGGCCGCGGGCTCACCCCGGACGGGCTGCACTTCCTGGGCGCGTTGCCCCGGCTGGACGGCATGTCCACAGTGGACGACCTGGCGGACGCGACACGGGCCGTCGCCGAGGAGGCACGGGCGTTCTGGCCGGGACGCGGGGCGCCGCCGGTGCGGATGCTGCCCACCCGGCTGCCGGTGGCCGACCTGCCCGCGGCCGACGAGGACCTGCGGGTCTGCCTCGGCCTGGACGAGGAGCGGCTGGCGCCGGTCTGGCACGACTTCCGCGCCACCCCTCACCTGATGGTGTTCGGGGACAGCGAGACGGGCAAGACGAACCTGCTCCGCCTGGTGCTGCGGGCGATCCACACCCACCACCGGCCCGAGGAGGTCAAGGTGGTGCTCGGTGACGCCCGCCGGGACCTCGACAAGGACGTGCCGGAGGAGTACCGGGTCGGCTACGGGATCAGCGCCGAGAGCCTGTACGAGCTGGCGGGGCAGGCGGCGGTGTCGGTCGCCAAGCGGGTGCCCGGCCAGGACATCTCCTCCGACCGGTTGCGCCGGCGCGACTGGTGGCAGGGGCCGGAGCTGTTCCTCGTGGTCGACGACTACGAGCTGCTCGGCCGGGGCGGGGCCGGTTCGCCGCTGGAGCCCCTGCTGCCGCTGATCCCGCAGGGTGTCTACATCGGACTCCACGTGGTGGTCGCGCGGAGCACCTCCGGCGCGGTGCGCGGGATGATCGACCCGGTCCTGCGCAGGCTGTGGGAGCTCGGCACTCCCGGCGTGGTGCTCTCCTACCCCAAGGAGGAGGGCAAGTTCCTCGGTGAGGCGGCGCCGCGGCGACTGCCGCCCGGCCGCGCCCAGCTCGTCACCCGGCGCGGGATCCGCCTGATCCAGACCGGTCTCGCGACCGTCCCGGCCGCCGAAGAGGAATCGAGGTACGCGCGCTCATGACCGCGACCGCGTCGACGAGCGGCGAACTCTGCCGGCTCACCGTGTTCGGGCCGGACGGCCGCGCCGACCTCGCCGTGCCCGTCTCGATCCCGGTGGCCGCGCTGCTGCCGGTGTTCCTGCGGCACACGGTGAACCGGGACGACCTCGACACCCACCTCTCCCGGTCCGGCTCCTGGGTGCTGCAGCGGCTCGGCGAGCCGCCGCTCGACCCGGACGGCACGCCGGAGACGCTCGACTGGCTGGAGGGGGAGCAGCTCTACCTGCGACCCGCCACGGACCCGTTGCCGGAGCTGGACTTCGACGACCTGGCCGATGGTATCGCCACCGTGGTGCGGACGCGCCGGGACCGGTGGCGGCCGGAGTTCGGCCGGGCACTGTTCCTCGCGCTGTCCGGTGTGGTCGCCGCGGTGCTGGCGCTGGTGCTGCTGGCCCCGGGGCCGACCGCCGCGCAGGCCGGCGGCGCGGCCGGGGTGGGTGTCGTGTTCGGCCTCGGTGCGGTCGCCGCCGGCCGCGGCCGCGTCGAGTACCCGGCGCTGACCGCACTGGCCACCCTCGCCGGCCTGGCCTGCTGCGTCTTCGCCGGCCTGGCCGGGATGGTCGCGGCGGACGGCGTGCCGGCCGTGGCGGCGGCCACGCCGGCCGGTCTGCTGGTCGGCGCCGGCGTCGTGGCGGCGGCCGCCGCGGCACTGCTGGTCTGCGGCGGCACGATCGCGCCAGGGCTGCCGTTCGCGCCGTTCGTGACGGTGCTCCTCGCCGACGCCGCACTGGGCGCGTCCCTGTGGCTGCGGCTCGGTTTCGCGCTGTCGGCGGCCCAGTCGGCCGGTGTGGTCGCCGCGGTGTTCCTCGGGCTGACGGTCTTCGCGCCCAAGATCGTGCTGCGGCTGGCGCACATGCGTGGCCCCCAGCTGCCGCGCGACGCCGACGACCTGCAGTACGACATCGAGGCCGAACCGGCGCGGCGGGTGCGGGACCGCACCGTCACCGCCGACCGCTACCTGTCCGCCGGTGCCGTCGCCGCCGCGCTGGTCTGCACCGCCGCGTTTCCCACCCTGCTGGCCGACGCCGGCTGGGGCGGTCCGGTGTTGGTGCCGGTGCTGGCGAGCGCGGTGCTGCTGCGGGCCCGCACGTTCGCCTCGGCGTGGCAGCGGGTGCCGTTGACGGTCGCGGGGACCGCCGGGCTGGCGCTCACGGTGCTGGCCGTCGCGGCGGCCCTGCCGCCGCAGTGGCGCGGCGTGCTGCTGTTCGGGCTGCTGGGGTTGCTCTACCCGCTGGTGCAGGCGGCGCTGCGGCCGGCGGGCCGGCGTCCGCTGCCGATCTGGGGCCACCTGGCCGACCTCGCCGACACGACCACCGCGATCGCCGTGCTGCCGGTGCTCCTGCAGCTGCTCGGCGTGTACGGCTGGGCCCGCGGGCTGGGTGGGTGAACCCGTGCAGACCCGACGCGACCACGTCCACGCCCACCAGTTCCTGATGGGGCGCCTGAGCTCCGCGCTCGTGCTCGCCGACCCGGCCAGCGCGGAGGTGCCCGCCAAACGGGCACTGTCGGGGCTGGTGATCGGCTTGGTGCTCGCGCTGCTGACCGCGGGCGGGATCGCCGTGTTCGGGCTGATCGTGCCCGGCGGGAACACGGCGTGGCAGCGGCCCGGGGCGATCCTCGTCGAGAAGGAGACCGGCACCCGGTACGTCTTCACCGGCGGCGCCCTGCACCCGGTGCTCAACCAGGCGTCGGCCCTGCTGATGCGGGGCGGTGACGCCGAGGTCGAGCTGATCTCCCGCGAGTCGCTCGCCGACCTGACACGCGGCGCGCCGGTGGGCATCCCCGGCGCCCCGCAGGTCGTGCCGAGGCGGTCGGACCTCGTCAGCGGGCCGTGGCTCGCCTGCCTGCCCACCGGGTCCGGCGGCGGGGACGGGCTGTCGCTCGACTTCGACCCGGCCGCCGAGGCCGTGGCGCTGCCCGCCGACCGGGTGCTGTCGCTGGAGTCGCCCGGCGGCACGGCGTACCTGCTCGCGGCCGTCGGGAAGTTCCCGCTGACGGACCCGACGGCGCGGATCGCGCTGGGGCTCGCGAGCACCCCGGCCGCCATCGCGCCGCGGGCGTGGCTGGCGGCCCTGCCGTCCGGCCCGCCGGTCGGCGCCGCCGACATCCCCGGCGCGGGCTCCGGCGGCCCCTCGGTGGGCGGCCGGGCGTACGAGGTCGGGCAGCTGTTCCGGTTGCCGGCGGCGAGCGGCACGGTCGAGCTGTTCGTCCTGCGCCGGGACGGGCTCGCCCCGCTGTCGCCGACCGAGTTCGCCTTGCTGGCCGCCCGCCCCGGCACGGCGGACCCGGTGGAGCTGGCCGCCGCCGACGTCGCCGTCGCGCCCCGCTCCGCCGACCAGTCGCTGCTCACCCGGCTGCCCGACCTGACCGGACTCCGTGCGTTCGACCCGGGCGGCGCGTCGGTCTGCCTGCGTCAGCGGCCGTCGGGCGACCGGGTGGTGAGCGTGGTCGCGCTCGCCGACGGCCGCCGCGGCGGCGTGCGCCTTCGGCCCGGCACCGCCGTGCTGGCCGGCGCGCTGCCGCCGCGGGCCGGCCGGAAGGTGCCGGACCGCTACCTGATCACCGACGAGGGCCTGAAGTTCCCGCTGCCCGACGACGAGTCCATCACGGCTCTCGGCCTCGGCGGCGCACCGGTCACGCCGGTCGCCGGGGACCTCCTGGCCGCGGTGCCGACCGGGCCGGTGCTCAGCCGCGCCGCCATGACCTGAGGGAGAAGGGACAACCATGCCCACACTGACCAGACGCCGCCGCGGCGGGCCACGCTTCCCCGTCGACCGGCACACGATCGGCAACGCCGACGTGGTGTTCCCCAAGGAGCGTCTGACCAGCGCGGCGCGGTCGCTGGCGCTGGCGCTGCCGGCCGACCCGGACAACGACGTGGTGGTCGTGGACCTGCCGGTCGACACCCCGATCGCGGCGTGGGAGTCGGTCGCCGAGGTGCTGCCAAGGCGTCGGCGCGGCGTGCGGCTGGTGCTCGGCGGCCGGGCCAGGGAGACCACCGCGCTGGCCGGCCAGTGGTTGTCGGAGCGGCTCCGGCGGACCGTCGTGGCGCCGGACGGCGCGATGGTCCACGGCGCGGCGGGCGCCCTGTTCGTGCACTCGGGGCGGGGCAGCGGCTGGGTCCGGTTCCACCCGGGACGGGCGCCGGAATGGGAGGCCAAGAGGTTCCCCCGGCCGGCGTGGGACGCCGAGGCGGTGAAGTCCTTCCCGACCAGCTCGACCGGTGTGGCCGACCCGATTCCCGGCGGGGTGTGGATCCGGCCGGTGACCGGCGACGTGCGCCCGCACCCGCACTGGTCACGGCTCGCCGGGGAGATGCCGTGCCAGCCGGACGTGCTGACGGTGGTGCTCGGCTGCCCCGGGACCCCGCCGCTCCCGCTCGACGACGTGGTCCGGTTCTGGTGCTCGCTGTCCGGGCCCGTGCGGGCGCAGGTGCGGTTCGTGCCGTACGGCCCGGTGCGGCTGCCCGCCGGCGAGGCGCTCGGGCAGGTGCTCGCGGACGTGCTCAACGAGCCGGTCCGGTGCTACCTCGGCCTGCCGCTCGGCGCGCCGGCGAGCCCGGACGTCTACACGGTGCGTGCCACCGGCGAGTTCGGCTGGCGTGCCTTCGCCGGCGAGCTGTCCTACCTGCCGCGCACCCACCCGGACTACTCCGGCGTCCCGTCGCTGTTGTCGCCGCGTGCGCCCATCGAGGGCCCGCCGGAGCTGGCGCCGGCCGTCTACTGGTACGCCCCGGACGCGGCGATCGAGGTGGTCCAGTCGGGGCTGTGGGTCCGCCCGCACGAGGACCTGCACGACGCCGCCGCCGTGCGGGCCCGGCACTGGGACCCGGACGTGCACCTCGTGGTCTTCGACGACACCGACGAGCACCGGGCGCCCCGGATGCGGATGCTCGCGCAGGACGCACTCGACCGGCTGGACCCGGCGACCCGCGACCGCAGCCGCCTGGTCGCGTCCGCCGAGCTGGCGGCGCCGGCGGCGCGGCAGACCGGCCGCGCGGCCGGCGCGCTGGACACCGGTCCGGAGCCCGCGGACGCGGTCGAGGCCGCCGACGTGCCCGCGGTGTCGACGGTGGAGGACGCCCCCGTGCTCGGCGAGCCGGCGCCGACGATCGCGCTCGCGCCGGCCACCATGGCGGCCGGCGGTGCTCCGGACGACGCCGGCGCCGCGACCGGTCCGGGGTCGATCGCGGCGGCGCTCGCCGGGGATCCGGCGCCGGTCGTGGCCGCACCGCCTCCCGCTGACGACTCGGCCGCCGCGCGGCTGCGGCTGGAGAGCTCCCCGGGCGAGCCGGCACCCGAACCGGCCGTCACCCCCACCGACCCCGCTCCGGCGTCCCCCACGCCAACGCCGGAGCGGGCCTCCGTGTCCTCGGCGCCGGCGCGCACGCAACCCGCGCCGGCGCCGGAGGCCGCGGCGCTGCTGTCGGACACGGGGCTGGAGCGTGAGCGGGCGTGGCTGCGCCGCACGCTGAGCCGCGAGTTCGACATCATGGCGAACTCGACCGCGCGGATCCTCTCCGAGCACCCCGGCTTCCAGAACTCGGGCTCCTCCGGCGACCTGCTCACCGACACCGTGGCCGTGCGGCTCTACCTCACCGCGCGCGGGGTCGACGTCGACCTGGCACTGCGGACCGCGGCCCCCGGGCCGCACGTGCCGCTCGCCCGGTGCGTGGTCGCCGGACTGTCCCGGCTGCCGTCCCACCGGGGCGGAAGCGTCTTCACCGTGTCGCCGACGCCCGCGCAGTGGCGCCTCTACGAGCAGCGCCGCGTGGTCACGGAGTGGGGCTTCACCCACGCGCTCGTGGCGCCGAGCGCCGGCCAGGGCGGCGAGGTCGACGTGCTGGTGTGGTCGATGACCGGCAGGCGGACGCGCCTGCTCGAACCCGACGGCGACGAGCGGGCCGACGGCCGGGTCGTGTTCGTGCCGGGCACCAGCTTCAAGGTGTTGGAGCTGGCCGCGCCGGGGGAGGGCACGCGGGGCCGGCTGTTCCTGCGGGAGCTCGCCCCGTCCGAGATCGACGAACTGGGCCGGGTGGACGGCGACCGGGCCTCCCTCGACGAGCTGGCCATGGGCTCGCTGCGGCGGTGTGCGGAGCACTGGGCGGGTGCCGAGCCGGCGGGACGGATCGGGTCCGCGGCACTGTCCCGGTTCGGGGCCCTGCCCGGGCTGGCGTGAGAACGGGAGGGCGGCAGGCGATGAGTCGAGAACTACTGGTGGTCGGTCCCGGCGGGGAGTTCGCCACGATCGGCGCCGCGCTGGCCAGGGCCCAGGACGGCGCCACGATCAGCGTCCGGCCCGGCAGGTACGACGAGAGCCTCGTCATCCGCGCCAGGGTCAGCGTGAGCGCCGAGGCCGGCGAGGGCACGGTCGAGGTGGGCGCCACGCGCGGCAGCGCGCTGGTGGTCGACGGGGCGGGTGCGCAGCTGCGCGGGCTGACGCTGGTCTGCGCGGACAAGGACGTCGCGGCGGTGGACGTGCGGCGCGGCGAGGTCGCACTGGACGGCTGCCGGATCACCGGCTCCTCCTGGACCACGATCCTGACTCGGCTCGCCGGCTCGCTCGCCATGCGCGGCTGCCGGGTGACCAACTCCGTCGGCGCCGGCATCGTGGTGACCTCGGCCCGGCCGTCCACCGTGGAGGACACGGTGGTCGCCGAGGTGCCGTCGTCCGCCGTGGTGGTCGGCGAGACCGGCTCGCTCGTGCTGCGCCGGTTCACCGCCGAACGGGTCGGCGGCAACGGTGTCTGCGTCAACGGCCACGGCCGGTGCGTGGTCGAGCGGGGCCGCGTCACCGGCGCGGTGAAGCCGGCCGTCGTGGTGGAACAGCACGGCGAGGCCGTGATCTCCGGGCTGGAGGTGCGTGGCGGCGCGTCCGTCGACCTCTACCTGACCGGCGCCGGCCCGGTGTCGGTCGCCGACTCGGTGTTCGCGGGCGCGGCCGGACAGGCCGTGCACGTCGCGGGCGGGGCGCGGCCGGTCTTCACGGGCTGCGTGTTCTCCGCGGGCCAGGCGGCGGTGAAGGTCACCGGCGGCGCGGCCGCCCGCTTCACCGGCTGCACCGTCGAGGACTCGCCGGTGGGCGTCATCGTGGACGGCGCCGCGACGCCGCTGTTCGAGAAGCTGTCGGTCCGCGGGTCGACCCGGGGCATCGCGGCCGTCTCCGCCGGCGCCAGCGCCGACTTCGTGGGGCTGCGGGCCGTCGCCGGCGCGGGGCCCGGCCTGACCGTGACCGGGGGCGCCACCGTGTCCCTCACCGACGCCTCGGTGGAGACGGCGGGCGACCCGGCCGTGACGTGCGCCGAGTCCGCCGTCCTGTCGGCCAGGGACCTGCGCGTCCGCGCCGGCGCGGAGACCTCGGTCGAGCTCGGCTCCGGGGCGCGGGGCACGCTCACGTCGGCGCTGCTGCGCGGCGGCGGCCTGCTCGTCGGCGCGGACGCCGAGGTCGCCGTGCGGGACAGCGAGATCGTGGACCCGGCGAGCGACGGCATGCGGGTCACGGCGGGCGGCGCGGTCATCGCCACCGACTGCCGGATCCGCGGCGCCAACCGGCACGGCGTCCACGTGGCGGGCGGCCGGGCGGAGCTGACGGGGTGCGAGGTGTTCGACAGCGCCGAGGACGGCGTGCACCTGGTCACCGAGGAACCCGTGCGGCTGCACGGATGCGTGGTGCGCAACAGCGGCGCCGAGCCCGTGCGGTACCCCGACGGGCGCCACCGGGTCGAGGTGGTCGACCTGGCCACCGACGGCGGACCCGAGCACGCGCCGGGACCACACCCGGCGGCCACACCCGGCACGGAGGACCCCGCCGTGGGCGACTCCGCGGGTCACGACCCCGTGCTCGCCGGGGCGGCCGGGCTCGACGGGCCGCTCGCCGAGCTGGAGTCCCTGATCGGCCTGCGGGGCGTGAAGCAGGAGGTCCGCGGGCTCATCAACCTGATCACGATGTCGAAGGTCCGCCAGGAGATGGGCCTGCCGGTTCCGCCCATGAGCCGCCACCTGGTGTTCGCGGGGCCGCCCGGCACCGGCAAGACCACGGTGGCGCGGCTGTACGGGGCGGTGCTGGCCGAGCTCGGCATCCTCGGCCAGGGGCACCTGGTCGAGGCGGCGCGGGCGGACCTCGTCGGCCAGTACGTCGGCTCCACCGCCATCAAGACCACCGAGCTCGTCACTCGGGCGCTCGGCGGGGTCCTGTTCGTCGACGAGGCCTACACCCTGGCGGCCGGCTCCGGCGGCTCCGGCCCCGACTTCGGGCAGGAGGCCATCGACGCCCTCATGAAGATGATGGAGGACCACCGCGACGAGCTCGTGGTGATCGTCGCCGGCTACTCCGACCTGATGGAGCGGTTCCTCGCCGCGAACCCCGGCCTCGCCTCCCGGTTCACCAGGACCGTCGAGTTCCCCAACTACGCCGTCGACGAGCTCGTCACCATCACCACCAACCTGTGCCGCAAGCACTACTACGAGCTCACCGACGACGCGGTGGCGGCGCTGACGGGCTACTTCGAGCGGGTGCCGAAGGGGGAGACCTTCGGCAACGGCCGGGTCGCCCGCAAGCTGTTCGAGGCGATGGTGAACAACCAGGCCTCCCGGCTCGCGGCTGAACGGCCCGCGAAGGGCTCCGAGCTGAGCCGCCTGACCGAGGTGGACCTCGCACCCCAGCTCGCCCAGCTGGACGAGCTGCCGGTCACCGCGGGCGAGCGCCCGGACGCGGCCACCGACCCACGGGTGGCGGTGCGCGAGACCAGGGCGTGGCGCCGGCTCGGCGAGCTGACCGGCCTGGACCGGGTCGGCGAGTCGGTGGCCACGACGCTCGTGTCGTTGTGCCAGCTGCGCGTCCAGCGCCGGTCACCCGGCCGCCACGGCAACGTGGTGGTGGCCGGCCGGCGTGGCAGCGGGCGGGGCGTGGTCGCCCGCCTCTACGCACAGGCACTGTCCGAGCTGGACCTCGTGGACAGCGGGCACGTGGTGGCGACCACGCTGTCCGGCGACCTGCGGCCGCAGTGGCCGGGACAGGCGGAGAGCCTGGTGCGCTCGGCGTTCGCGGCCGCGCTCGGCGGCGTGCTGGTCGTGGACGCCGCGGGGGGCGCCGACGCGGCGGAGGCGGTGGAGGCCCTGCTGACCGCGGTGCGCGGGGCGCAGGGCGACCCGGTGGTGGTGCTGATCGGGGAGCCCAGGGACGTCGACGGGCTGCGCGACCGCTTCCCGGAGCTGCCGGAGTGCTTCCCGCGGCGCTGGGAGCTCGGCGAGTACTCGGTGGCCGACCTCGCCGGGATCGCCGTGCGCCACCTCGCCGACCGCGGGCACGAGGTGCCGGCCGACGTGGCCGCCGCCATGCACGACGAGCTCGCCGCGGCCGGGGTCCGCACGGTCCACGGCGCGCACCGGTTCGCCCGCCGGCTGGCCGGGACCGCGGCCTCGCGCACGCTGACCGCCGCCGACCTCACGGGGTTCGGCGCCGGCCGGGACACGGTGCCGCTGACGGGCGGACTCGCCTCGGTGAGCTGAGAGAGGAGAACGAGATGTCCAGTGTGGACAGAACACGGGTGGAGGCGCTGCGCCAGGAGTACGAGCGGCAGCGCGACGGTCTCGACGAGCTGCGGCGGCGGATGGGGGAGCTGTCGGTGACCGCGGTGTCCGCGCGCCGCGAGGTGTCGGTGACCGTCGGCCCGCAGGGGACCGTCACCGACCTCAGGTTCCCCACGAGTGCCTACCGCAGGCTGGCGCCCACTGAGCTGTCCACCCTGCTGCTGCGCACGATCGGCGAGGCGCGGGAGCAGGTGCTCGACGAGGCCGTCGAGATCATGACGCCGCTGCTGCCGCCCGAGTTCAGCCTCGACCCCAGGGAGCTGTTGAGCGGCCGCGTCTCCGTCGGGCGGTTCGAACCGTCGGAGCCGCTGCCGCCGCCGGTCGGCACGCTGGACCGGGCGGGAGGAGCCGGCGATGCGTGAGCTGTGGACGGACCCCGACAAGCTCGGCGTGAGCGGCGGCGGCTACTCGGCCGCCGGCGACAGCCTGACCGGTCTCGGCGTCCGGTTCCTCACCATGGTGGACGGCTACGCCCCCGGTTTCGGCGGCGACGAGGAGGGCAAGGAGTTCGCCGGGACGTTCTACGGCGGCGCGCACGACTTCTTCCAGTGCGTGGACGGCAAGGGACAGACCATGCGGTTCATCGGCGACGGCGTGCGGGGCAACGGCAAGGCGTTCGGGAACGCGCGGGAGTACGCCGACGAGTCCTCCCACCAGTTCCTGGTCGCGGTGGCCGACAACGCACCGTGCGGCGATCCGCCGCTCCAGCAGCGTGTGCGGGCGCGGGGTGAGCTGCTCGACCCGCCACTCCAGCAGGGATTGACGGTGCGGGGTGAGTTGCTCGATCCGCCGCTCCAACAGGGAATGACGGTGCGAGGCGAGTTGCTCGACCCGCCGCTCCAGCAGGGTTCGATGGTGCGGGTGCGGGGTGAGCTGCTCGACCCGCCGGTGTTCCTGGAGAGCAAGCGCGAGTCGGCGCTGCCGTGGCCGGACGCCGAGTAGGGGGATGACGGTGCCGGCGAGGCGGGTGGACGTGCGCCATGGGTGAGATCCAGATCCCCAGCGACGGTTTCTGGGGGCCGATCTACTACTCCATGTACGCGTTGACGGGCATGAAGCCGCCCGCCGTGCTGTCGGAGTACATGTACGCACTGGCGGACAGCACGTTCGCCTTCGCGTCGGCGCTGCAGCAAGGGTCCTACGGCGTGCAGGGCCTGGCGTCCGGCGTGCTGGCCAACATCCGCGGCGACACCGCGCACGCTTTCGCCGGCTACTCCGCCCACCTCGATGACGACGTCCCCAGCTATGCCGCGATGCTCGTGAACATGGGGAACTCGGCCAACGCGTTCGGGTTGAACGGCGAGGAGACCGAGTACCAGATCCTGTTCGAGCTCGCGAACTTCGCGTGGGAGATCTACCTCGCGCTCAGCTCCGGTGTCTTCGCCGCGGCGTCGGTGGGCGCCATCATCGCGAAGGGCCGGGCCGTGGTCGGCAGGACGATGCTCCTGGGCCGCGAGAACGCGAGCCGGATCGGCACCAGGCTCAGCCACACCATCGGCGTCACCAAACCGTCCGCAGTCAAACGCGTCGGCTCCCTCGGCGGCAACCAGGGCGGGGTCCCGTGGCGGCTCGTGCTCAGCCCCGTGGACGAGGCGATCGAGGAGGGCGGACAGGACTTCGGTGCGCAGTCGATCACCTCCGTCAAGGGGCATCGCAAGGGCTTCAGCTGGGACCAGATCGGCGTCTCGGCCGCGTTCGGCGCCGCTGTCGGCGTCAACGCCAGCGCCCAGCATGTGTTGCTGTCCATGAACCGCTACACCCGGGACTTCATGAAGTCCATCGTCGGCGCCGGCGTCACCGGCGTGACGGCCGAGTTCCTGCCCACGTTCATCGGTGATCTGATCATGGGGAGCAAGACCGACGTTTTCGGCCTGTTCTCCCCGTTCTTCACCGACTCCATCCACCGGGCGTCGCACAAGTTCGGCGACAGGTTCCGGCCCGACGGGGGTTCGTTCGGCGGCGCGCAGTCCCCGCCGCCGCCCCCGCCGGTTCAGCAGGGTTCGCCCGATCTCCCGACCCTGAGCCTCGGCGCCACCCCACCCACCGGTGGCACCGGTCTGCCCGGACTGGACACGCCGTCCCGTCCCGTGGAGTCCACTGTGGATGATGGTCGGTTGGCGTCCTCGCCGCCGGCCCGTGCTACCGGAGCGCCCCCGGGCGCGGCTGCCGGGGCCGGGCCGAGCGGGGCCGGGCCGAGCGGGGCCGGCTCAACGGTGGTCCCGGGTTCGGCTGGTGGGTCTGCGGATTCGGTTGGTGCGCCGTTGGGTTCGGGTGGGTTGGGCGGAGCGGGGCCGGTTGGGGTTGGGGGTTCCGGGGGTTCGGTTGGTGGGGCGTTGGGTTCGGGTGGAGCTGGTGGGTTGGGGGCTGTGGGTTCGGCTGGTGGGTTGGGT
>NZ_DASQCC010000080.1:0-35338 GCF_035634895.1 Actinophytocola sp.
CACGAAATGCGCCACAGGTCCGTCCTGCGCGGCGGCCGGTGTCGCCGTCGCCGCGCAGAGACTGGCGGCGACCGCGCCCACTGTGGCCGCGACCAAAGCTCGGAAGGTGGTTCTTCGCACTTGCTTTCCCTCCATCGACTGCTGCCCCGACCCCGGGTGGCACGCAACCATCCGGCTCAGGGCGAAACAAGGCCCGTTCGGAGGTAAAGATATGGAAAGGGCGTGTTCGGGACGGCCCGGACACGCCCTTTTCTCAACGATTCAGCGGACCGTGTACGCGCGGACGACCGTCTCGGTCACCCGGTTGCCCGCACTGTCCGTCGCGGACGCCCGCAGCGACGCGTAGCCCCCGGCCGTGCCGCCGGCCGGAATCTGCACCTCGAAGCCGTCATCCTTCGGCGTGACCGCGGCCTTTCGCCAGGTCACGCCCTCGTCGTAGGACACCTCGACCGCCACCGACCGGACCTTCGGCGCACGCAGGCCCGGCTGGTTGGCCACCGTCAGGCCGCCACGCAGCGTGCCCGGCGCGGCCCGGTTGTGGTCGTCGAGCGGCAGAGCCCAGCGGACGTCGAGCAACGGCAGCGGCACCTGCTCGGCCGTGCCGGCGCCCGCGTGGAACGTCCACGTCGCGGACGTCCGCGTGGCCAACGCCGGCTCCTGCAGCAGGGAGGCGGGCCGGCTCGCGTCCGCGACCACCGTGTAGGTGCCCGGCCCGGACGGCAGTGCGAACGTGCCCGACCCGGGGATGTCGTCGCGGCGCGCGATCTCCCGGCCGTTCTCGCGGACCACGGTCGAGCCCTGGTTGGTGACGTCGAAGAAGCTCGCGTCCGCCGGGTCGCCGTCGGCGAACATCGGGACCGCCAGCACCAGCTTGTCGCCCTGCCGGTACGCGACCGGGACCGGCCGGCCCGTCTGCCGGCTCGTCGGTCCGGTGGTCAGCTCCGGCCCGAACGGCGCGCCGAACATCCGCACGTGCTTGCGCTCGCCACGCCTGACGGTCATCGGGAGCGTCACCTCGGTGGCGAACGCGCCATCGTCGGTGTAGCCGCCGTCGCCGTACATGCCGAGCGCGGTAGCGGGCGTGACGTAGTCGGTGCGCCGGAGCGGCCAGTCCAGCTCCACGTCCCCGCTCGCGACGAACCCGTCGTAGGACCAGCTCGCGATCTCGTACCGGTACCGCTTGTCCGGGAGCGTGTCCACCAGCTCGCGGTCGATCGTGCCGAGTTCCCCGCGGGCGAAGCGGAAGGCGTGCCCCGCCGGGACCCGGCCGTCGACCGAGCCGGCGAGGAAGTACGCGACCGGACTGTTCGCGCGGCCGACCACAGTGGACGTCACCGGGCCGTTTCGCGTGCGTGCCACCATCTCCTGCAGGTCGCGGTAGTTCCACACCATGATCACCGGCAGCGGGAGGTCGGGCGGGTTCGGGTCGCTGTACTGCGGGTTGTAGTTCGACAGCACGAGCTTCGCGCCCCGCTCGGCGACCAGCGCGACGGCCTCCCGCAGTTGCTGCTCGGACGGGAACGCCGGGTCGTCGGGACCGGTGGCGGCGATCACCGCGATCCGGCCGGTGAGGTCACCGGCCGCGTCGATGCTCTCGCGGTCGCCGTGGCCGATGTAGGCGATCTCACCGGTGACCGTGCCGTCCAGCCGGGGATAGCTGGAGACGTAGGTGTCCTCGACCTCGAACCCGTCCGGCCCGTCGGCGGTGATCGTGGCGAACGGCCTTGTCCAGTAACCGAAGTAGGCGAGCTTGACCCCGGTCATGGCGGGGCTGGGGATCGTGTACAGCCTCGCCGACCGGGACACGTTGCCGATGCGTGCGACCGTCACGGGCGCGCCGGCCACCTCGGACCGCACGGCCGTGCCGCCGGCGAACTGCTCCCGCGCCTGCGGGTCGTCGACGCTCGACGTGACCTCCCTGCCCTGCCGGGTGTCCACGACCAGCTCGGTGTCCCCGCCGACGCGGCCGGTCGGCAGCGCGAACAGCGTGTCGGTGCCCGAGGTGAAGTCCGACACCTGGCCGAGCAGCCGGTAGCCGCCGGCGGGCACGGTGAACGTCGTGCTGCCGCCGTCGACGAAGACTCCTTGGGACAGACCGGTCTTCTCGTCCTGCACGATGACCAGCGAGGTGTTCGGCGTGTCGTCGCGGTCGACGATCCGCACGGTCAGCGCGTGCCTGGTGCCGGGCAGGCTCGCGGTGAGCGGCGTGGTCAGCGTGAGGCCGCCGGCCGTGGCGACGAGCGCGCCGGTGACGTCGCCGACCCGCTCGGCCGGGACGCGGGCGGACACCCGCACCGCCGCGGTGCCGTGCGGCGGCACCGTCACCCGTGGACTGTCCACTGTGAACGGTCGGGCGTCGAGCGCCAGGTCGAGCGTCACCGGCCGGTCGCCGTCGTTGGCGTAGCTCACCTTGCGGTCCACGGTGTCCGCGTCGCCGGCCCAGACCTCGCCGAACCCGAGCACGCCCTCGGCCCGCACCCGCTGGCGCACGGCGCGGGCGACGTCGAGCCGGCCGGCGCCCTGCGCGAGGGTGTCGATGCCGGGCAGCCGCTTCGCGCTGCCGACGAGCGCGTCCTTGAGCTGCGTGCCGGTCCACTCCGGGTGCTGCCCGGCGAGGACCGCGGCCGCGCCGGCGACGTGCGGGGTGGCCATGGAGGTGCCGGACAGCCGCGTGTAGTGCTCGTCGACCGAGGCATCCGGGAAGGTGCCGGCGGCGCGGGCGGCGACGATGTCCGAGCCGGGCGCGGTGATCTCGGGCTTGAGGCCGAAGTCGCCGGACCGCGGGCCGCGGCTGGAGAACTCGGAGAGCTCGTCCTTCTTCGTGACGCTGCCGACGGTGAGCGCGCGGTCGGCGGCGCCCGGGCTGCCGATGGTCTCGCGGGCGCCCGAGTTGCCGGCGGCGACCACGAACAGGGTGCCGCTGGAGTCGGACAGTTCGTTGAGCGCCTGGGACATGAGGTCCGTGCCGTCGGTCGGCGCGTTGCTGCCGAGGCTCATGTTGACGACGTCGGCGCCCTGGTCGACCGCCCACTGCATGCCCTCGATGATCCCGGCCTCGGTGCCGCCGAACTCGCCGAGCACCTTGCCGACCAGCAGCTTCGCGCCGGGCGCGACGCCCTTGCGCAGGCCGTTCGAGGCGGCGCCCGAGCCCGCGATCGTGCTCGCCACGTGGGTGCCGTGGCCGACGGTGTCGGTGATGCCCTCGCCGGTGAAGTCCCGCTCGCCGACGACGGTGTTCGCGAGGTCGGGGTGCGTGGCGTCGATGCCGGTGTCCAGCACGGCGACCGTGGCGCCGGTGCCGGTAAAGCCGGCCGCCCACGCCTCGGGCGCGCCGACCTGGGGCACGCTGTCCTCGAGCAGTGGCTTGACGCGGCCGTTGAGCCAGATCTTGCCGGCCGCACGGGCCCGGCCGGTGCTCATCTCCCGCCAGGCGGCGCCGTTCTTGGGTGCCTCGACGACGGTGAGGCCGCGGGCGGGGACGGCGGCGGTGCGTTCGGCGGCACGCGGCGGCACGCCCTGGATGATCAGCGGCACGGTCTTCGTCGCGGCGTCGTCGAGGCCCTGCCCGACCAGCTCGGTGACGTCGAACAGCCGCTTGTCGACCCGATCGCCCCGCAGGAGCGGGACGGCGTCGGCGGGGACCACGTACTGGTGGCCGTTCAGCTCGTACTGCCAGGTCCGCTGGGTCTCGCGGCCGGCGGCCATCCGCACGCCGGCGACCTTGCCGTCGACGACGCGGACCTGGTCACCGGTGAGCAACGTGACCGTCCGCGGCGGCCCGTGGTGGGCGTCCCTCGCGGCCGGGGTCTGGGCACCGGCGGCGGGACTCGCGGCGGCCAGTGCGGCCACGACAGCGATCCCGGCGACGGCGCCGGTGGTTCTGCGCAGGTTCATGACCGGTACCCACGCGGGTGCTCACCGATGCGTTGCACCGCGTGCGCCCGGGGTAGTCCTGGTGACCGGAACAGTGGTTGAGGAGAGTGTCATGGTGCGGGCACAGACGCCGTCGGATTTGCCGAGGCACGCGTGGTGGGGCGCGTTGAAGCGGACCTTCCGCGAGGTCGTCGACGACAAGCTGACCGACTGGGCCGCGGCGCTCACCTACTACAGCATCCTGTCGCTGTTCCCCGCGGTCGTGGTGTTGATCAGCCTCGTCGGGCTCGTCGGCGAGTCGGTGACGCGGACGCTGACCGACAACCTGCGCCGGCTCGCGCCGGGCCCGGCGCGGGAGGTACTGGTGAACGTCGTGCAGGAGCTGGCGGGAAAGTCGTCGCTCGCCGGACCGGTCGCGATCATCGGCCTGGTGAGCGCGGTGTGGGCGTCGTCCGGCTACATCGGCGGGTTCATCCGCGCGTCCAACTCGATCTACGGGGTCGAGGAGGGACGGCCGATCTGGAAGACCATCCCACTGCGGCTCGTGTTGACGCTCACCATGGTGATCCTGCTGGCCGTGACCGTGCTGGGGGTGGTCGTCACGGGCGGCGTCGCGCGGTGGCTCGGCAACGCGTTGGGCCTTGGCTCGGTGGCCGTCACGGTCTGGGAGATCGGCAAGTGGCCGGTGCTGGCGGCACTCGTGAGCCTGGCGATCGCCTTGCTGTACTGGGCGTCGCCGAACGTCCGGCAGCCGGGGTTCCGGTGGCTGACGCCGGGCAGCATCGTAGCCGTGCTCGTGTGGGTGGCCGCGTCGCTGGGCTTCGCCTTCTACGTGTCCAACTTCGCGTCGTACAACAAGGTCTACGGCTCGCTCGCCGGTGTGGTCGTGTTCCTCGTCTGGCTGTGGATCTCGAACCTCGCGGTGCTGTTCGGCGCCGAGTTCGACGCGGAGCTGATCCGGGAGCGGGAGATGGAGGAGGGCCACCCGGAGGAGGTCGAGCCCTTCCTGGAGCCACGTGACACCCGCGCGATGGATTAGTGCAATTTCTCGATCGAAAGTACGCAAAATCTTGCTCAAGTGATGGCCGGCCGCCTATCGTCACCTCACCGTCCCGGCGAGAGAAACGAGTCCGGCAATGATGTGGGCGCGTGCGTGTGCGGTGGTCTCGGCTCTTGCTCTCCTCGGCGGCGGAAGCGTGGCGACGGCCGACCGGAAGGCGCCGGCGCCGGTCGTCACCCGGGCGGGGCTGGCTCCCGCGCTGGTCGCCGGGCGGGGCGCGGACGTGCCGTTCCTCGAGCAGGAGGCCGAGAACGCGCGCACCAACGGCACGGTCATCGGCCCCGACCGGACCGCCTACACCCTGCCCGCCGAGGCGTCCGGACGCGCCGCGGTCCGGCTCGCGCCCGGCCAGTACGTCGAGTTCACGTTGCCGCACAAGGCGAACGCGATCACCGTGCGGTACAGCATCCCCGACGCACGCGACGGCGGCGGCATCACCGCGCCGCTCGACGTGGCCGTGAACGGCCGGCGCCACGCGACGCTGACACTCACCTCGCGGTACTCGTGGCTGTACAACCAGTACCCGTTCACCAACGACCCGAACGCGGACCTGCTGCACCCGGACTGGTGGATCACCGAGTGCGACTGCGTGCCGGCGCAGACCAGCCCGGCGCCGGTCATCCAGAAACCGTTCCGCCCCACCCACTTCTACGACGAGCAGCGGCTCACGCTCGGCCACACCTACGGGGCCGGCGACACGGTCCGGCTCACCGCGAGCGACCGCGCCGCGTGGACGGTCGTCGACCTGCTGGACTCGGAGCTCGTCGGCCGTCCGCGGGTGGTCTCCCACGCGGTGGACGTCCGGTGGTTCGGCGCCGACCCGACCGGCCGGCGGGACGCCGCGCCCGCGATCGAGCGGGCCATCGCGCTGGCGCGGGTGCTGAACGCGCCGGTGTACCTGCCGCCGGGTACGTTCCAGGTCAACCGGCACATCGTCGTGGACGACGTGACGATCGTCGGCGCGGGCAGCTGGCACACGGTCGTCCGGGGCCGCGAGGTGGCGCTCGACCCGCCCGCGCCGGACGGCTCGGTGCACACCGGCGTCGGCTTCTACGGCCGTCCGACCGGGAGCGAGAACGTGCACCTGTCCGGCTTCACCATCGAGGGCGACGTCCGCGAGCGCATCGACACCGACCAGGTCAACGGCGTCGGCGGCGCCTTGAGCGACTCGTCGCTGACCGGCCTGTACGTCCACCACACGAAGGTGGGGATGTGGTTCGACGGCCCGATGTCCCGGCTGACGGTCCGCGGCAACGTGATCGCCGACCAGGTCGCGGACGCGCTGAACTTCCACACCGGGGTCACCGACTCGGTCGTGCGCGACAACTTCGTCCGCAACACCGGCGACGACGGGCTCGCGATGTGGGCGGAGCACCAGCAGGACGCACGCAACACGTTCGACCACAACACCGTGCAGTCGCCGGTGCTGGCGAACGGGATCGCGCTGTACGGAGGCACGGACAACACCGTGTCGCGGAACCTGGTCGCGGACCCGGTGCGGGAGGGCAGCGGCATCCAGCTGGGCTCGAGGTTCGGCGCGGAGCCGTTCACCGGGCACGTGAGGGTGCGCGACAACACCACGGTCCGCGCGGGCACCTACGAGCTGAACTGGGAGATCGGCCTCGGCGCCATCTGGTTCTACGCGCTGGAACGCGACCTGGCGGCGGACGTCCAGGTGGTCGGCAACCACTTCCTGGACAACACCTACAACGCGATCATGTTCGTGAGCGACTTCCCGGTGAAGGACCGGTACTCGATCACCGGCGTGCGCTTCAGGGACAACCTGGTCGACGGCACCGGCACCTCGGTGCTGAGCGCGAGGTCCCGCGGCGGCGCGTCGTTCGAGAACACGGACGCGCGCAACGTCGGCGCGGTCGGCGTCAACAACTGCGGCTCGTTCAACTTCCCGCCGACCGGCTCCGAGTTCACCGTCGCCGACCTGGGCGGCAACGACGGCGGCTGGCTGGCCCCGTGGATGCTCCCCAACACCATCACCTGCGACGACCGGCCGCCGGTGGTACCGCCACCACCGCCTTCGGGGTGGTGATGTATTAGTTCGAGGTGATTCAGACCTACTTGCTGCCGGTACGGACCGCGCTGACGCTGTTCCCGCTGCTCGCGCTGGTCGTGATGCTGCCGGTGGCGGTGGTCAGCTACCGGCGGCGCGGCCGGGCGGGCGGCTGGACGACGCTGGTGTTCTACGGGTTCCTGTTCTACCTGCTGGCGGCGTTCATGCAGACCGTGATCCCGCTGCCGGCGAACCCGACGGAGTACTGCGCGGAGCAGACCTACGCCAGCACGCCGCAGCTGCGGCCCTTCTACTTCTGGGACGTGCTGCAGACGCGGGCCCGGGTGTCCGGGACGTGGCTGAACCCGGCGACGTGGAGCACCGCGCTGAACGTGGTGCTGCTGGCTCCGCTGGGCTTCTTCGTCCGCTACCTGGAGCGCGTCCGCTTCCTGGGCGCGACGGCGCTGGGTTTCATCACATCGTTGTTCTTCGAGCTGACCCAGCTGACCGGCGTGTGGTTCATCTACCCGTGCGCCTACCGGCTGTTCAGCGTGGACGACCTGATCCTGAACACGGTCGGCGCGGCACTGGGCTGGCTCGTGGCCGGCCCGCTGATCAGGCTGCTGCCGGACCTGAACGCCGAACGCGACCGCAGCCGCTACGCGAAGCGGGTGACCACGAGCCGCCGGGTGCTGGCGCTGCTGACCGACGTGATCGTCTTCGGCGTCATCACGCTGCTGGCGGTGGGCCTGATCAAGCTGTTCGGCGGCGACACCGCACTGCGCGCCCCGGCCGTGGCCGCGTTGGCGATCGTCTACTTCCTGCTGGCGCCGATCCAGACGGGATCGACCATCGGCAAACGAGCGATGCTCCTGAAGCTCGAACGCACCGACGGCCACCGGGCCGGCCCGTTCGCGCTCCTCGTCCGCAACGGGGTGCTGCTGTCCCCACTGTGGCTGGGGTGGCTGGCCCTGGAGGTGGACCACTGGGACGTTTTCGGCGAGCCGCAACAGCTGCTGATCCCGCTCGGCCTGCTGATCTCGGTGTTCGTGGTGGGCATCTGGACGCCGCTGGCGGTCTTCTTCGGCGACGAACCGGCCCCGTACGAGCGTCTGTCCCGCACCAAGAACGTGGCGATCGTCAGCGAGACGGAGCCGGTGAGCTCGTGACACCTCGCCGTCACCCGTGCGAGCTATGGGCGAGTGTCCACCGCGCGGTGACGATTTCCGACCCCGCGGGGCCCTAGCTTTCCCAGTGGCCGCAGCGCTTGGGTTGCGGATCCGCGAAGGAGGACACATGCCCCGCAACGGCAAGGTTTCCGCTGCGCTCGCGTTGTGCTGCACCGTGGCCGGTGTGGCGCTCGCGGGCTGTGACGAGGCCCCGGAGGCGAGCCCGCCGCCGTCCACGAGCGCCGGCGCCACGAACCAGGCGGCCGACTCGCTCACCGGAACCCAGAAGATCCAGGTCGAGGGCCACGGGGTGAACGTCTCCTGCTCCGGTACCCGCAAGGGCGACCGGCCGGTCATCATCCTGCTGCTCGGCGCGGGTGACGGGCTGGACAAGATGGCCGGCCTGCAGCGGACCCTGAGCGAGAAGGACCGGGTCTGCTCCTACGACCGGCTCGGCGCGGGCGCCAGCGACCAGCCCGCCGGGCCACAGACGCTCGACGACACCGGGAAGACGCTGACCGCGGTCATCGACCGGGTCGCCGGTGACGCCCCGGTCGTCCTGGCCGGGCACTCGCTCGGCGGCCTGATCGCCGCCAGGTACGCGCCCGACCACCAGGACCGCGTCACGGGGCTGGTGCTGATGGACGCCACCTCACCGACGCAGAGCGCCGACCTCGAGGCGGAGATACCGGCCTCGGCCACCGGCCCGGCGGCCGAACTGCGGGCGCAGACACTCACCGCGCTCCAGGGCGAGAACCCGGAGAAGCTCGTGGTCCCCGACGCGAAGGTCGGCTCCGCCGGGGACATCCCGGTCGAGGTGATCCAGCACGGCAAGCAGTACCTCGCCGCCCTTCCCGAGTACGGGCCGGCCCTGGAGCGGACGTGGGCCGAAGGCGAGCGCAAGTGGCTCGCGCTGTCCAGCCAGAGCACGCTCACCACCGCGGTGAACAGTGAGCACTACATCTACGTCGACGAGCCCGACGTCGCCGTCCAGGCGATCCAGCGGGTCACCACCCTGACCCTCAGCTGACGAGGCCGTGGCGGTAGGCGTAGACGACGGCCTGCACGCGGTCGCGGAGCCCGAGCTTGGTGAGGATGCGCGACACGAAGGTCTTGACCGTCTCCGGGCTGATCACCAGGGTCGCGGCGATCTCACCGTTGGACAGGCCGTCCGCGACGAGGTACAGGACCTCCAGCTCGCGGGGGGTCAGCGGGAGGTCCCTCGGCTCGATCCTGGCGGGCCGGACGCGGGTGGCGAACTTGCCCACGAGCTCGCGCGTCACCTCGGGGTCCAGCAGTGCCGCGCCCGACGCCACGGTCCGGATCCCGTGCAGCAGCTGGGCCGGCGGGGTCTCCTTGAGCAGGAACCCGCTGGCTCCCGCGCGCAGTGCCTCGTAGACGTACTCGTCGAGGTTGAACGTGGTGACCACGAGCACCTTCACGGGTCGCGGCACGTCGACGCCGGCCAGCAGGCGGGTGGCGGCGATGCCGTCGAGGACCGGCATCCGGACGTCCATCAGCACGACGTCCGGCCTCAGCCGGCCGGCGAGGTCGACGGCGGTCCGCCCGTCCCCGCACTCGCCCGCCACCTCCAGGTCGGGTTGCGCGTCGATGATCGCCACCAACCCGGCGCGGACCAGCAGCTGGTCGTCGCAGACCAGCACGCGGACCGGCGTGGTCACGAGAAGCTCCCCGCGGGGATGCGGGCACGCACGTAGAAGCCGCCGCCCGGCTGCTGGCCCGCGCTGAAGTCGCCGCCCAGGACGTCGACCCGCCTGCGGAGACCGGCCAGGCCCCGGCCGCTCCCGCCGAGCGACGCGTCCCGGCCGCCGGCGCCGGCCGTGCTGACCTCCACGGTGATCTCCTTCGCACCGTGGTGCACCTGGACCGACGTGGGGCTGCCGTGGGCGTACTTGAGTGCGTTGGTCAGCGCCTCCTGCACGACCCGGTAGGCCACGGGACCGGCGCTGCCGGTGGCCGCCGCGGGCGTGCCCTCCTCGGTGAACTCCACCGGCTGGCCGGCCTGGCGAGTCCGCTCGACGAGGGTGCGGAGTCCGTCGGCGCGCGGCGACCCGGCCCGGTGGCCGGGGTTGACCACGTCGAGCAGGTGCCGCAGCTCGGTGAGGGCGCGCCGGCCGGCGCCGGTGACGACGGTCAACGTCTCGTCGAGCCGCTTCAGGGTCACCGACCGCGCGGCGCGATCGTCCGGCACGGTCGCGGCCAGGTGCCGGGCCACCTCCGTCTGCACGACCATCGCCGTCACGTGGTGGGACACGACGTCGTGGAGCTCGCCGGCGATCCGGGTGCGTTCGGCGTCGCGGGTGTCCGCGGCGACGCGGCGGCGGCGTTCGGCCTCCGCGGCCCTGGTGGAACGCAGCCACGACCCGACACCCCACGCGAAGACCAGCATCAGGTAGAACGTCACGAGCTCGCTCAGCGGCTCCCCCGCGCCGAGCAGGGCGAACCCGAGCGACAGGGCCACGTACGCAGCCGAGAACAGGAGCGCGGTGACCAACCGGCGCCGTGTCAGCCGCGACCCCACGGTCACCAGCGCGACCGCCAGCGCGGTGCAGGCGAACGAGTGGTAGCCGCGCAGCTGGTCGACGACGAACCCGAGCGACACCAGTGTGAGACAGGCGACCGGCCACCGGCGGTTCGCGGCGAAGGGAGCGCACTGCAGGGCGACCGCCACGATGGCCAGCGCGTCGTAGGGGCGGTCGGGCAGGCCGCCGAACCGCGTCCCGTGACTGTGCAACACCGGCACGAGCGACCCGACGAAGAGGAACAGACCGAACAGCGGGTACCAGACCGTGCCGTCGAACCTCCGCCACGCCCGAAAATCGGTCACCGGGAGGAGCATAGTGGTGGCTCACGGCGACCGGCCGTCGCCGTCGCCGGTCGGTCCGGCTCCGTGACGGGCGGCCGCACCGGGAGCGGCGACGCCCCTCCCGGTGCGGCCCCACCGCTCAGAACTGCAGGCTCCAGCCGGTGATCGTGCCGGTGTCCTGTGCGGCCGCGTCGCGGACCCGCAGGCGCCAGGTGCCGTTGGCGACCTCGCTCGACGCGTTGACGGTGTAGGCGGTCGAGATGTTGTCCGTGCTGCCGCCCGAACGGTTGTGCACGTTGTACACGCTGCCGTCCGGGGCGATTACGTCGACCACGAGGTCACCGATGTAGGTGTGCGTGATGTCCACGCCCACCTGCAGCGTGGCCGGCGCGTTGCCCGACACACCGGTCACCGTGATCGGGCTCTCCACCGTGGACTGGTCGGGGATCGCGACGTCGGTGGTGTTCTCGAAGCGCGGGCCGGTCGGCGGGGGCGTGCCCGCGGACAGCGTCCAGATGGCGTACGCGATGGCGTCGGCGTTGCGGTCCAGCGCGGTCACGTCGATGTTGCTCGTCGTGTCACAGGAGGCGTGGTAGCAGCGGTCGAACGCCTGCCCGGCCGTGCCGCCCCACTTCTGTGCCTGCGCGGTGGTCTTGGTCTCCTCGGCGCCGGTGAACAGGCCGCCGACCGGGATGCCGGCGTTCGCGAACGCGGCGTGGTCGGAGCGGCCGCCGACCGACGTCAGCTCGGTCGGCACGCCCATGGCCGCGAACGGTTCCTGGAGAACCTGTTGCAGCGCGAGCGAACCGGACGGCTGGCCGCTGGCCGAGTACACGAAGTAGCCCGGGTTCGGCGAGCCGACCATGTCGAAGTTCACGTATGCCTTGATCCGCGAGCGGTCGGCGCTGGCCAGGCTGTTCACGTAGAACGTCGAGCCGACGAGCCCACGTTCCTCCGCGCCCCACCAGCCGAACCGGATCCGTTTCGCCGGGGTGTAGTCCTGGCGCGCGATGGTCAGCGCGGTCTCCAGCAGCGCGGACGAGCCGGAACCGTTGTCGTTGATGCCCGGGCCGGCCGTGACGCTGTCGAGGTGGCCGCCGGCCATGAGCACGTTGTTGGCGTCCCCACGGGGCCACTCGGCGATCAGGTTCCAGCCGGTCGCGCTGCCGGACGTGAACGACTGCAGGCTCGTCGTGTAGCCGGCGGCGTTCAGCTGGCCCTGCACGTAGTCGATGGACGCGCGGTAGCCGGTTCTGCCGTGTGCGCGGTTCCCTCCGTTGTTGGTCGCGATGGCCTGCAACTGGTTGAGGTGCGCCTGGACATTGGCGACGGGGATGTCGGGCGCGGCGAGTACCCGGGGCGGGGCTGCCGCCGCCGCGGGTGCCGCGGCGACGGCGAGTGCCACGGTGGCGAGGGAGACGAGAAGCTTACGCATGGTCGGTGCCTCCAGCAGGGTGAGAAGGACGACCGTTCCGAGCGTGCAGGACGATCCGGCCGGGGACTACGGCCGAAAGAGTCGGTTAATTCCCGTACTTCCCATTCGCACCCATGACGTCCGGCCCGGCATACCGGCTCAGCACGGCACGCACACCGTGATCACCGGGTGCTGGCCGAACAGGCTGATCGGATATCGCGCCAGCGTGCGGAACCCGGGCAGCGACGGCCATGGCGTGAGGCAGGTCAGCCGGCCGCCCGGTCGCAGCACCCGGCGCCACTCGCGCAGGAACTCCGGGACGGTCCCGTTGGCGGCGACCTGCCGGTCCCACGGCGGGTTGGTGATGATGTGGTCGACGGACGCGGCCGGGTACGGCAGCCGGCGGGCGTCGGCACGCAGCCACGCGATGTCCCGGCGGTGGTGGGCGTTGACCCGCGCGGCCGCTACACCCGCGAGGTCGCTGCCGATGCCCGGCACGGGCGACTCGACCAGCACCGTGCCGGCACCGCAGCACGGATCGACCACCAGGTCTCCTGGACGGACGCCTGCCAGCCGGATCATGGCGGCGGCCACCGGCGGGTGCAGCGTGCCGGGCACGGACGCGACCTTCCAGGGTCGCCTGTGCAGCGGCGGGCGTGTGCCGCGGAGTCCGATGTGGACCCCGTGCGCATCGATCGTCACCCGCCAGTCGACCGCGCCGGGCGGCGGCACCCGACCGTCCCTCCTGGACACGTAGACCGTGCCGAGCCTGGCCGCGAGCACGGCGCCGACGGTGTCCTCGACGTCGTGGCGGCTGTAGGTGCGGCGGCCGGCCGTCGACGCGGACACGCTGACCAACGGCACGTCCGGCGCCCGGAGTGGTGCGCGTGCCAACAGTCGGGACAGGACAACGAGATCCGGCTTGGTCGGGCCAGGGTCGGGCGCGGCGAGAACGAGGTGGAACAGGTCGTCGACCGTGCGTGGTGGCCGGTCGAGCAGTGCGGCCGGACCACGGAGGACGAGCTGGCGTGGGGACACGGCGAGGACCGTGCAGTCCCGTTCGCGGAGCTCCTGGGCGGCGACGTGCTCCAACCCGTGAACCGTGCGTGCGAACAGGCGGGTACCCACCGCCGGACGGCGGCGCGGGGACATGACGACTCTCCCGAAGTGCGACCTGGCACGGCGGGCAGCCGTCCCACTTCGCTAGCCGCGGGGTTCCTCGAACTGGCTAGCGGCGTGCTAGCCGAGGTGGAAGAAGTACGTCATCACGCGCACGAGGTTAGTCCAACCCAGATACATAAGCATGTGATATAAACGGATGATGCACTCAGCCGTCCCGGAGCTGTCACTCGCGATCGAACAGCTCGTCCGGTTCGTCCGGCGGCTCAGTCCGGACACCGGGCTGAGCCTGACGGCGGCGGCCACGCTGTCGAGCCTGGACCGGAACGGGCCGGCGCGGCTGACGGAGCTGGCCGTGCAGCAGGGGGTCACCCAGCCGGCCATGACACAGCTGGTCACGCGGCTGCAGGAGGCCGGCCTCGCCGAGCGCCGGCCGGACCCCGACGACGGGCGGGTGGTCCGGGTGCACCTCACCGACGCCGGGCTGACCGAGCTGAGCCGCCGCCGGGGCGTGCGGACCGAGCGTCTCGGCGAGCTGTTCGACCGGCTGACCGGCGAGCACCAGGCCGCGCTCGTGGCCGCGCTGCCCGCCATCGGGGCACTGATCGCGTCGGTGCCGGCCGCCGGGCCCGTCGCCGCGGGCACCCGCCCGCCGTCGTAGACGGGCCGCCGTTCCCGGTCACGACAAGTCGGCCACGGACGGCCCGGCCGACCGCCCGGCACGAGCGGTCCCCAGGAAGGAGTCTGCTATGACCGGCCAAACGGTCAGTCCCTTCAGGCAACCCAGGGCCGTCTTCGCGGTGGCGTTCGCCTGTGTCGTGTCCTTCATGGGTATCGGGCTCGTCGACCCGATCCTGCCGGCCATCTCGCACGACCTGAACGCCACGCCCAGCCAGGTGACGCTCCTGTTCACCAGCTATCTGGTGATCACCGCGGTCGCGATGCTGATCACCGGCTGGGTCTCGAGCAGAATCGGCGCCAAGCGGACGCTTCTCGTAGGGCTTGCGCTGATCGTCGTATTCGCCGCGCTGGCGGGCACGTCCGGCAGCATCGGCGGCATCGTGGGGTTCCGTGCCGGCTGGGGTGTCGGCAACGCGCTGTTCATCGCCACCTCGCTCGCCGTGATCGTCGCCTCGGCGACCGGCGGGTTCGTCGGCGCGATCATCCTCTACGAGGCCGCGCTGGGCCTCGGCATCGCCGTCGGACCGCTGCTCGGCGGGCTGCTCGGCGACATCAGCTGGCGCGGCCCGTTCTACGGCGTCGCCGTCCTCATGGCCGTCGCGGCGGTCGCGACGTGGGTGCTCGTCGAGCCGATCCCCACCCCCGAACGCAGGACGGGCCTGCTCGAACCGCTCAGGGCACTGCGCCACCGCGGTCTCGCGACCCTCTCGCTCACCGCGCTCTGCTACAACTGGGCCTTCTTCACCGTCCTGGGCTACGCGCCGTTCCCGATGGGTCTCGGCGCCATCCAGCTCGGCCTCGTGTTCACCGGCTGGGGCATCCTCGTCGCGGTCTTCTCCGTGTTCGGCGCCCCGCGGCTGCAGGCCCGTTTCGGCATCGCCCGCACGCTGTACCTGAACCTGTTCCTGTTCGCGCTGGTCGTGCTGGTGATCGCGATCTGGACGACGACCCCCGCCGTGCTCGTCGTCGCGGTGATCGTGGCCGGCGTGTTCATCGGCGTGAACAACACGGTCACCACCCAGGCCGTCATGACGATCGCACCGGTCGAGCGGCCCATCGCGTCGGCCGCGTACGGCTTCGTGCGGTTCATCGGCGGCGGCCTCGCGCCCTACGCGGCCGGCAGGCTCGTCGAGTCGACCAACGTCCACGTGCCGTTCTTCATCGGCGCGGGCGCGCTGATCCTCGGCATCGCCATCCTGCGCACCGCGCACAGGGAGCTGGGCGAGGCCGAGCGCGCGCAGGCCGCGCCCGTCGACGAGCCCGTCACCCTGGAGCCGGTCACCCTGGAGCCGGTCACTCTGGAGCCCGTCACTCTGGAGCTCGGCACCGCCCTCGGCGGCATCGGCAACGGCGTGATCGTCGCGGCGGTCGACGACTCCCCCGCCGCCGCCGGGGTCACCGACCTCGCGGCCCGGCTCGCCGCCGTCAACGGCCGGGCGGTGCACGTCCTGCATGCCCAGGAACACGCCACGACGAGCGGCGGCACCGCTGGCGGCGAGGCGCTCGATGCCGCCGAGGCGCTGGTCCGCGAGCACCTGGCCCACCTGGCGGCCGCGGGCGTCCCCGCCGTCGGCCACCTGCTGCCGAACGCGAGCGACCACGGCGCGGTCGGCCGCCTGATCAGCAAGCATGCCGACGAGCTGCACGCACGGGCGGTCGTCATCGGCGCGCCCACCCACGGCGGCCTGCCGGCGCTCATGGACGCCAGCGCGAGCCGCGAGCTGTGGCGGACGGTGCACTGCGACGTCGTGATCGTGAACCCGGCGACCGTCACAGGCGGTGAGCCGGCCCCGCTGGCCGAGGCGACCGGTCAGCGATCGTCCACACCGAGCAGCCGGGTTCCCACCAAACGGTCCTTAACCGGGAAAAACTGCTCGTCGCAACCACGAAACACCCAGAACCCCCGTACCGAGAAAGTCAGGTACGGGGGCATGTAACAACCGTGCCCGCTTCGTGGGCACGTTCCGCGCGGCGGGTGCGCATATCGAAAGGGTTTCGATGCGACGACGCCGATTAGTCTCGGCCGCGGCCGCTCTGCTCGTGGTGCCAATCCTGCAGGTGCTTCCCGCTCCGGCGGCGGCAGGAGCGCCCACCGCCGCTCCACCGCCGAACGACACGCGGGAGCTGACCCGCAAGGACTTCACCCTCAACGGCAAGCCCGTGGTGGTGCCGAACCGGTACCAGCCGAGCGCGCGTCGCGCGGCGGCTGCCGGGGTGACGCCCCCGGTCGGCACGGTTCGGCCGTGGCTGGCGCTGGACGACGCGCAGGGCCGGCTCTACCTGAAGGACTACACGCTCCGCGGGCGCGGCGACAAGATCGAGGTCTGGGTCGCGAACGACACGTCGTTCCCGGCCGGCGACTGCCGCAACCAGATCGCGAACACGACCACGGTCACCGACGCGCAGGTCAACGAGCTGGTCAGCGAGTTCGACAACAACATGTACCCGAAGGAGACGGCAGCGTTCTCGACGCCGCCGGACAGGGACGGGTCGAACGCGGATCCTGACCTCGCCGGCCTCGACTTCACCGGTGACGGGGACAACACGGTCGCGCTGATCGACAACGTCCGGGACGACAACTACTACACGTTCCCGGCCGCGCCGACCTACATCGCCGGCTTCTTCTCCGCCCAGTTCAACGAGCTGGTCGACCGCAACGTCATGACGATCGACGCGTTCGACTGGGCCCACCGGTCCGGCGCGAACCCGCCGGACCAGCCGACGAACGACCTGTGCACCAGCCGCCCGGGCCGCCCCCACCTGTACGAGGGCACGTTCGCGCACGAGTGGCAGCACCTACTGCAGTACTACACCGACCCGTTCGAGGTGAACTGGATCAACGAGGGCCTGTCGGACTTCGCCCAGTCCCTGGTCGGCTACGTCGACCCGCGCCTGACGGTGTTCGACAAGGGTGGCGACAGCCACATCTACTGCTACGAGGGCTTCGGCACGGTGCAGACGCCGTTCAACCCGAACCCCCGTGACTGCGGCGGCCCGGAGAACTCGCTGAACCTGTGGGGCGAGGGCAACCCGAACGCGGTGCTCGCCGACTACGGGCACGCGTACTCGCTGATGCAGTTCCTGTTCGACCGGTACGGCCTGGAGTTCATGTCCAAGCTGCACACCGACGGTGCGCGTCAGGGCATCGCCAGCCTCGAGGCGCTGCTCGCCGAGGAGGGTGCGAACCCCTACCAGGTGCTGCACGACTTCCAGTCCTCGACGCTGCTCGACAAGATCGTCGACTCGCGGCGCGGCGTCGTGATCGGCGTGCCGAAGAAGCGGGTGACCTCGCCGAGCCTGAACTCGACGGTGAACCTGGCGAACCCGGCGGCCTACGCGACCCCGGGCGCGGCGCCGAACGGCGCGGACTACGTGGCGCTGCGGAAGGCCAACGGGACCGTGCTGAAGGGCAAGGACCTGAGGTCGCTGCAGTTCGAGGGTGCGGCGACGCTGCCGTCGCTCCCGCTGGAGTGGACCGTCGTGTCCAACGACCCGGACCGTCCGGGCAACCCGGTGCTGTGGTCGGGTAACGACAGCAACACCAACGCGACGGCCGTGACGTCGGTGGCCGTGCCGACGGCCGACCCGACGCTGCGCTTCCAGGCGAAGTACGGCGCCGAGTTCGGCTTCGACTACGGCTACGTCGTGGTGTCCACCGACGGCGGCGCGACCTACACGCCGATCGCCGGGGACAAGACCACGACCGGTCCGCTCGGCCCGGCACTGAACGGCACGACCGACGGGTTCGAGCCGCACAGCTACAACCTGTCCGCATACGCGGGCAAGACGGTGCTGCTCGGTATCCAGTACATCTCCGACGGCGGTGTCAACGAGGGCGGTCTGCTCGTCGACGACATCACCGTGGGCGGCACGGCGGTCAGCGACGGCTCGTCGCTCACGCCGTTCGACTCGCCGACCGAGATCCGTCCGACTCCGGTCAACAACTGGAACGTGCGGCTGATCGCGTACGACGAGAAGAACCAGGTCGCGCTGCAGCTCGAGTTCAACGGCAAGAGCAAGATCAAGCTCGGCTTCCTGCAGTTGCTCGCCCTGTCCGTGTTCCCGAAGGTGGTCGCGGTGGTGGCCTACGACGAGCCGACCGAGCTCGTCCAGCAGTACGCCCCGTACAAGCTGACGGTCAACGGAGTGGTGCAGCCGGGAGGCGGCGCCTGAGCTAGCTGGAACGACCCCCGGCACCGCGGTGCCGGGGGTCGTTCCAGCTATAACGCGAAAGAAATGCCCGACGACGGAAGTGAAAGACTGACGGACATGCGGTCCTTACGGTTCGAGCGCGCCGGCACCACGCTCACCGCACTCATGCGGGACGGGGCCGGATCGCCGCTGGTGTTGGTGCCCGGGGTGATGGCCGATGCGGAGTCGTGGCGGCCGGTGGTGGACAGCATCCACCTGCCGAACCCCGTGATCGTGGTCAACCGGCGCGGCCGGGCACCGAGCGGTCCGCTGGGGCGGTCCTACTCGGTGCGCACCGAGATCGACGACCTGAACCTGGTCCTGGACGAGCTGCGGGAGGACGTGCACCTGTTCGGCTGGAGCTACGGCGGCCTGATCGCGGTGGAGACCGCGACCGAGCGGTACGACCTGCGGTCGCTGACCCTGTACGAGCCGGTGGCTACGCCGTTCGCCGCCGAGTACGTCGCGCACCTGCGGGAGGCCGGCGCGCGGGGCGACTTCGACCGCGCGGTGGAGATCGCGAACCGGGACATCTCGGGGTTGTCGGCGGACGACGTGACGGAGTTGCGACGGTCGCCGGCCTGGTCGTCGCTGGTGCGGCTGGCCGAGCCGCTGGCGGAGGAGTTGGCGGCGGTGAACCAGCACAGTCCGGCCCTGGGGCGTTACCCGAGCGTGGACGTGCCGGTGACGCTGCTGGTCGGTGAGCGGTCGGAGGGTGGTTTCCCCTACGGCAAGCCGTTCGCGCTGTTCGCCGGGGCGCTACCGCAGGCCAGGACGGTGCGGATCGCCGGCCAGGGCCACCTGGCGCACGTCCACGCGCCGGACCTGCTCGGGAAGCACATTACGGACGCCGTCGTTCGCTGACGCTCGTCTCGCCGGCGCTTTCGTCGTCGACGCCTTCGTCGCTGGTGCCGTTCTCGCTGGTGCTTTCGCCGCTGACGCTCGTCTTACCGACGCTTTCGCCGCTGGTGCTCTTCTCGCTGGGGCTCGTCTCGCCTGCGCCCGTCTCGTCGGTGCCCTTCGCGTTGACACTTTTGTCGCTGGCGCCTTTGTCGTTGACGCGTTTGTAGCTCCACCCCAGCAGGGCGAACAGCACGACCCCGGACAGGATGATGCTGGAGCCGGTGCTCCAGCCCGGCAGCGGCAGCCAGGGGAAGACACGCAGACCCCAGATGATCCCCGCCGCGAAGAGGGCGAGGCCGCAGAGCACGGACCCGGCGATACGCAGAGGCGAGGCGACGCTGTCCTCGGCGGCCTTCATGGCACGGTCACGCACGGGGTCGATGTGGCGTTCGAGGGCGGGGAACTCGCTGGCGAGGATCAGGAGGCCGGCGAGGACCAGGAGGAGCCCAGGCCCGGGCAGGACGAGGAGCGCGACCCCGATCAGGAGGACAACGCCCCCGAGGATCGCGACGGTGACCCGTTTGACCTGCTTGCCTGCTGCCATGGTGTAGTTCATCCTGCCCGAACCGCGCGGTTTCCGCTCGATTCGGAACCTCTCGGAACCTCGACGAGGATCGGCGGCATCCCTCCGCTCACCGGATCAACGCCGCCGACCATCACAACAGGGCCTCCAGCTCTCGCACTCACCAGCCCAGTTGCCGAAGCAAGCGCTCCAGGCATCGAAGCAAGGCCGCCGCCCACCGAACCAAGCCATCCAGCCATCGAATCTAGCCGCGAGTGGATCGACGCCTCCGTGCACGCCGCTGGTGGCCGCGTTGTTCTGGGACCCGAACTGGCCGAGGAGCCTGCCGACCCTCAAAGCAAGCCATCCAGCTATCGAAAGGGTCGGTCCTGCTGCGCCCAAACGAGCCTGTTGGTCGTCGAAGCAATCCGGCCGAAAGCCGGAACAAAGGCCTCCGGCCAGCGCGGGACATGCACTGGTCCTCGGAGCACGCTTGCCGACTGTCGAAACAAGCCGCTCGGAAGCCGGAACAAGGCGTTCGGGCGACGCAGGAAATGTGCTGGTCGTCGAAGCAAGTCGTTCGGGTGTCGGAGGAAGGTCTGGTGTTGATCATGCGGCGGGCCGGGGGATGGGGCACGGTGGATACGTGCGATCAACAGTGCTGTTGTCGATCCTGGCGGTGGTGGTGACGACTGGTGCGGCGCCGGCGGACGAGGCGCCGGGTGGGCCCGGTGATCCGGCGGTGTACCAGCCGGCCGACAAGCAGGGCTTCGGCACCGCGCACAGCGGTGCGGAGAGCCCGGTGTGGTTCACGCTCGGCGGGGGCCGGCTGACCGAGGTGTTCTATCCCGATCTCAGCACGCCGGCGACGCGTGAGCTGGCGCTGGTGGTCACCGACGGCAGGTCGTTCACCGAGGAGGTGAAGGGCCGGGCCGAGCAGGTAGGCGACCTGAAGTTCCGGCAGACCGCGCGCGGCACGGGCTGGACCGCCGTGACGACGTACGTCACCGACCCGGCGCGGGCGACGATGCTGGTGGACGTGGAGTTCACGGCGCGCAGACCGCTGCGGATGTTCGTGGTGTACGACCCGGCGTTGTCCCGCGAAGGCAACGACGACACGGGCGTGAGCGGCGACGCGTTGGTCTCCTCGGACAGTGCCGCGGCCTCCGCACTGGTCGCCGGCCGTGGCTTCGGTGCCACGTCGACCGGTTACCTCGGCACGAGTGACGGCCGGACCGACCTCGCCGACCACCGGATGGACTGGCGCTACCCGACGGCGGGCCCGGGCAACGTGGTCCAGACCGGCGAGCTGCGCCTGGACGGCGTGCGGCACCGGAACGACACGCTCGCGCTCGGCTTCGGCACGTCCCGGGCGGAGGCGGTGCGGACCGCCCGCGCATCGCTGAAGGGCGGCTTCGCGAACGCGGCCAAGCTGTACGCGAAGGGCTGGCAGGAGTACGTCTCCGGCCTCCACAGGCCGCCGTCCTCGGTGGGCACGGCGCACGAGCGGGCGGTGTACCGGAGCTCGCTGCTGGTGCTGGCGGCGTCGGAGGACAAACGGCATCGTGGCGCGTACATCGCGTCGCCGAGTTTTCCGTGGGCGTTCGGGTTCGACCGGCAGATCGCGCCGGAGTTCGGCTCGTACGCGCTCGTGTGGCCGCGGGACCTGTACCAGATCGCGACGGCCCTGCTGGCGGCCGGCGACTCCGCGGGCGCGAACCGGGCGCTGGACTACATGCTGTCGGTGCAGCAGCAGCCGGACGGGCATCTGGCGCAGAACACGCGGGTGACCGGCGAGCCGTACTGGACGAGCGTGCAGCTGGACGAGACCGCGGCGCCGATGTTGCTGGCGTGGCAGCTGAACCGGACCGATGCGTCCACATTGGACAGTCTGCGCCGTGCCGCCGAGTTCATGGTGTCCTACCCCGACGCGCCGTTCACCGGGCAGGAACGGTGGGAGAACCAGAGCGGCTACTCCCCCGCGACGATCGCGGCGGAGATCGCCGGGCTGGTATGCCTCGCCGACCTGCTGGCGAAGGCCGGCGACACCGCGGACGCGGACCGCTACCTGGCGGTCGCGGACCGCTGGGCGGCCGCGGTGGAGAGTTGGACGGTCACCCGCAACGGTCCCCTCTCGGCCGACCCGTACTACCTGCGCCTGACCAAGGACGGCAACCCGAACGCCGGCACGGCGTACAACCTGGGCGACAACAACATCGGCGAGGTGGACCAGCGGTCGGTGGTCGACCCGAGCTTCCTGGAGCTCGTGCGGCTGGGTGTCCGCCCGGCCCACGACCCGGTCATCCGCAACACGCTGAAAGTGGTGGACGCCGCGCTGGGCGAGCGCACGCCGGTCGGCCAACTGTGGCACCGCTTCACGAGCGACGGCTACGGCGAGCAGGCGGACGGCGGCGCGTGGAACGTGATCTGGCCGTCGCCGACCCGCACGTACGGCCGGCTGTGGCCGATCTTCGCGGGCGAGCGCGGCGAGTACGAGCTGCTGGCCGGCGACCCGACGGCGGCGAGGGGCCGCCTGCGGACCATCGCGGCGACGGCGAACAGCGGCCTCATGCTGCCCGAACAGGTGTGGGACAACGAGGTGCCACCGGGCGTCCGCCCCGGCACCGGCACGACGTCGGCGACCCCGCTGGCATGGACGCACGCGCAGTACGTCCGCCTGGCCTGGTCATTGGCGGCGGGCCACCCGGTCGAGCAACCCTCTGTGGTCGCCTGCCGCTACGCCCGAACGTGCTGACAGCGAACGTCAGCTATGCAACGACCTGACTGGTCACCAGCGGCCGGCCACCCGGTCAAACAACCCTCGGTCGTGGCCTGCGGGCTACGCCGCAACGTGCTGACGGCGATCGTCAGCTATGCAACGACCTGACTGGTCGCTGGCGGCGGGCCACCCGGTCGAACAACAGTGATGGCCTGCCGCTACGCCGGAACGGCCTGACGGCGATCGTCAGCCGTGCAACGACGTGGCCGCCGCGCCGGCGACGGCGGTCGCCACCGCGGACAGGGCCGGGAGGTCGAGTTTCCACTGCTGCCAGTACAACGGCACCTCCACGACCCGTGGCGGAGCCAGCGCCGTCAGCGCACCGGACCGCAACCGCTGCGCGGCCTGCTCCGCCGGCACCATGCCCCACCCGAGCCCTTCCGCGACCGCCGCCACGAACACGTCCGACGCCGGGACGTAGTGCCGCAGCTCGCTCGCCCGTTCTCCGCCCAGTGAGCGGATGAACCTGTCCTGCAGGTCGTCGCGGCGGTCGAACATCACGACCGGGGCCCTGGCCAGGTCCTCCAGCAGCGAGCCGGTCAGCCAACGGGACGCGAACGCGGGGCTCGCCAGCGGCAGGTACCGCAGGTGCCCGAGCGGGCGGACCGAACAACCCTGCACCGCCGTCGCCGACGATGTCACCGCCGCCATCACCGTGCCCTCGCGCAACAGCGTCGTCGTGTGGTCCTGGTCCTCGCGGTGCAGTTCGAAACACACGTCCGGCACCCGCGCCAGCGCCGCCAGGAACCACGTCGCCAGCGAGTCGGCGTTGACCGCGATCGGCACCCGCACCGGCTCACCCGCGCCGCTCAGCTCCGCTCGCGCGTCCTGTTCCAACGCCGCCAGCCGCCGCGCGAACCGGACCACGACCTGGCCGGACTCGGTCAGGCCCACCGGCTTCGTGCGCGTGACCAGCACGCTGCCCGTGCGCTGCTCCAGCGCCTTCACCCGCTGGCTCACCGCCGACGGGGTCACGTGCAGCACGGCCGCCGCGGCGTCGAACGTGCCCTCGTCGACCACCGTGAGCAGCGTGCGGACCTGGTCCAGCGGCAACTCCATCACAATCACTAATGTTACGTTAAAATCTTTAGCTGTACTGATGAGGGTCGCGAACCTAGCCTCGGCCACATGAGGGATCTCCTGCTCGCGGCGGTCGCCGGGTTCGGCACCGGCCTCTCGCTGATCATGGCCATCGGCGCGCAGAACGCGTTCGTGCTGCGGCAAGGGATCCGTCGCAACGCCGTGCTGGCCGTCGTCGTCATCTGCGCCGCGTCGGACGCGGTGTTGATCGCGCTCGGCGTCGGCGGGGTCGGCGCCCTGGTGCTCGCCTTCCCGGCGGTGCTGACGGTCGTCGGGTTCGCGGGCGGCGCCTTCCTGCTGTGCTACGGGTTTCTGGCCGCGCGCCGCGCCCTGCGGCCCTCGGCGATGCACCTCGACAACGCGCCGGCCGCCAACCGGGTGGTGCTCACCTGTCTCGCGCTGACCTGGCTCAACCCGCACGTCTACCTGGACACGGTCCTGCTGCTCGGCACGGTGGCCGCCCACCGCGGTGACCTGCGGTGGGCGTTCGGGGCGGGCGCCGCGCTCGCGAGCCTGTGCTGGTTCACGGCTCTCGGGTTCGGCGCCCGCCTCCTCACCGGCGTGTTCGCCCGCCCGTCGTCGTGGCGGGTGCTGGACGGGCTGGTCGCCGCCACGATGGTCACCATCGGGGTGACCCTCGTGGCGGGCGCCGGCTGACTACCTCACCCGATAGGCCCGCAGGACCGTCTGCCTCACCGTGTTCCCGTGGTGGTCGGACGCGCTCGCCCGCAGTGACACGAACCCGCCGGCCGGGTTGGGCACCGTCACCTCCCAGTGCCCGTCCTTCTTGCGGGGCTTGACCTTCACCCAGGTGGCGCCGTCGTCGACGGAGTACTCCACGGAGTCCGCGGTGGCCCGCCCACCGGTGGCGCCGGTCTGCCGGTCGACGGTCACCGGGATGGCGATCCGCCGGCCGGCCGGCGCGTGGTTGAGCGCGTCCACCGGCGGCGCGAAACCGACGGTCAGCAACGGCAGCGGCGTCGCCGCGGCGGTGTGCCCCGAGCGGAACGTCCACTCAGCGTCGACCTGTGTGGACACCGGCCACGCCGGGTGGCTCCGCGTCACCGACGACACGAGCCGGTACGTCGCGTCACCCGCCGGCACCGTGAACACACCGGCGCCGGGAACCCCACTGCTGCCCACGAGAACGTCACCCGCGTACAGCGACGTGTCACCCTTGTCGGCGAAGCCGTAGTCCTCCGGCGCCGGGTACCCGGAGTGCCGGCCGGCGTCGGACAGCAGCGGCAGCGTCGCGCGAACCGTGTCGCCCTCGCGGGCCACCAGGTACGGCCGCCCGGTGTACTTCCGGTCGTCCACCGCGAGGCTCGGCCCGAACACCGCCGAGCCCCAGTCCACGGTCTGCCGCGAGCCGGCCCGGTAGGTGACCGTCGGCCCCTGGACGTGCCACTCGGGTCCCTCCCCGACCTTCGCCGCGCCACGCACCGACAGGTCCCACGTCACCGGGTCGGGCGTGTAGTACTCGGTGCGCTCGGCCGGCAGCGGCAGCGTCGCCGACCACAGGTTGCCGCCGAGATCGAACCCGTAGGCGTCCGTGCCGTAGTCCAGGTAGCCGATCCCGCCGGGCACCATCGCGTGGTACCTCGCGTGCACGGTCGCGAGCCGCCGGTCCCGGACCCGGTAGTCCACGGTGGCGGGCACCGCGCCCGGGTGCGCGAAGACCAGCTCGTAGCGGTAGGGGCTGAACGCGATCCCCGACAGCGTCACCGGCGCGGTGCCGAGCGCCGCCAGCCGCGCGCCCTCGCCGCCCATCGTGTACACGGCCGGGATCGGCGGTGTGTCGGCGAACACGCTCATCGACTCGGAGAACCGGAACAGCGCGACGGCCGCGCCGGCCCGCGCGATCGCCGCCACCCGAGCGTCGAACTCCTCCGCCTCGGCGGCCGTGAGCGTGAACACCGCGAGCTTGCCGGTCAGGTCGTGCGCCGCGAGCTCCTCGGGACGGGCACGGCCGACGTCGACCGCGGTGTAGGACCTGTTCTCGTGGAACTCCGGCGAGGAGGGCACCCACCTGACCGGCACGTCGAACGGCTCCGCCCCGCCGACCGCCAACCGCACCAGCGGCCGCTCGGCCTGCAGACGGTTGTAGTACAGGAACCCGTCACCGGACCCGGTGGTCGGCACGGCGTAGAGGTCGTCGGACCAGCCGGCGACGAAACCACTCCGCGCGACGCCCGTGCGGACCAGCATGCCGCTGATGCCGGACTCGACCGCCGCGTCCGGCTTGTCGACGTGCAACCCGACCTTGTTGCCCTTCCTGGCATCCAGCGACAGGGTCAGGTCGCGGTCCAGGGTGACCTCCGGCACCGGCACCAGCGTGGTCGACGGGAACTGCCCCGCGACGGGCGTGTTCACGATGCTCAGCACGGCGTAGCGGCCGGGCGGCAGCCGCACCGGCTGGCCCGAGAACACCGGGAACTCCCCGACACCGGGATCGTCAAGGCTCTGCACCATCGCCACCCCCGCCGTGTCGCCGGCCGGCAGCTCCCGGCCGTCCCGGTCGGTGATCTTCGGTGTGAGCTCGTGGCGCTCCGGCTCCTTGTAGCCGCCGATCGTGGTCTGGACCACCGTGTCGCCGGCGGTGGCGACGAGCCGGCCCCCGTACGTGCCGACCGGGCCGGCCGCGGGATCGAACGTGACGGTCACGGTCGCCGTACCGCCCGCGGGAACGGTCACCGACGACCGGTCGGCGCGGAACATGCCCTCCGGTGCCGGCTGGCCGTCCTCGTTCCACGCGGTGAGGGCGAGGTCGAGCATCACGCCGGCGGCGCCGGTGTTGCGGTAGGTGACGGTCTCCGGCTCCGGCGCCGGGCCGTCGTGCGGCCAGCGCACGTAGCCGAGGCTCAGGCTCGCCGGGTTCGCGGTGACCGGCTGGCGGACCGCGCGTGCGACGTCGACCCGGCCGGCGCCCGCCTCGTACACGCCCGCGTCGATCGGGTGCGCGGTGCTCATGAGCGCGGACTTGAGCTGCTCCCCGGACCAGTCCGGGTGCTGCGCGGCGAGGATGGCGGCCGCGCCCGCGACGTGCGGGGTGGCCATGGAGGTGCCGTCCAGCCGGGCGTAGTGGTCGTCGACGGCGTACTCGGGCAGCGTGCCCGCGGCACGGGCGGCGACGATCGACTCACCGGGTGCGGCGATGTCCGGCTTCAACGCGGAGTCGCCGTACCGGGGGCCGCGTGAGGAGAACGGGCTGAGCACGTCCTGCTTGGACACGCTCGCCACGGCGAGCGCGGCGTCCGCGGAAGCCGGGGTGCTGACCGGGGAGTCGAACTCCCCGTCGTTGCCGGCCGCGACCACGAACAGCGTGCCGTACCGTGCCGACAGCCGGTTCAGCTCGGTCTCGATCGGGTCGGTGCCGTCGCCGGGACCGCCGCCGAGGCTCATGTTGACCACGCGGACGCCACTCTCGGCGGCCCACTGCATGCCGGCGAGGATCGCGTCGTACGGGCAGCCGCCGACGTCACACACCTTGCCGATCACGAGGTGCGCGCCCTTCGCGACGCCGGTGAACCTCCCGCCGGACGCGGTGCCCCGGCCCGCCGCGATGGACGCGACGTGCGTGCCGTGACCGACCTCGTCACGGATCCCGCTCGGCGTGCCGATGAAGTCGTGCTCGCCGGTGACCACGCCGGCGAGGTCGGGGTGGTCGGGGTCGTAGCCACTGTCGAGGATGGCGATGGTCGCGCCGGCACCGGTCTGCCCCGCCGCCCACGCGTCCGGGGCGCCGATCTGCGGGACGCTCTGGTCGAGGGTCGGGAACGCCTTGCCGTTGAGCCAGATCTTCGTGCCGGACCGGGCGGTGTCGAGCACGTCGGTCGCGGCGGGCTCGGCCGGCTTGGGCACGTTCACCGCCGTGAGCCGGGCCCCGGGCAGGTCGCGGGTGACGGCGCCGAGCGCGGTGACCGCGCGGCGGTCGGTGGACTGGACGAGCAGCGGGACGTTCTTCGTGTGCGCGTCGTCGTAGCCTTGACGGATCAGGCCCTCGACGTCGAACAGCGCGTCGTCGAGCCGGCCGTCACGCAACAGCGGCACGGCGTCGCGCGGGATGACGGTGACGCCGGACGGGCCGGCGTACTGCAGGAAGTCCCCGCTGTGACCGAGCCGGCGTGCCGGCTCGACGCCACGGATCTCCCAGGTCCTGCTGGTGTGTGCCACGGTGACCCGGTCGCCGGTGACCAGCGTGACCGAGTAGACGGTGCCGTGCTCGGCAGATGATGCCGGCGGCGCCGCCTGGGTCGCCGGCGCCGACAGCACGCTCCCCACGACCGCGGTGATGACCACCGGGCCGACGAGTCGTCTGGTTCTCACATGACCGCCCTTCAGTTGGACAAATCCCTCCTGTCCGTTGTTTCCCGAAGCCGCCGGGCGCGTTCGCCGAGGCCGGTGAACCCCGGCGCTATAGGGTCAGCTGCCGTGGAACCCATGCCCGATCATCTGCTGACCGACCCGACCGACGCGCTCTCCGCCGTGCCAGCGGCCGGCTCGCGGCGGGCCACACCCGTGGTGGGGCACCTGCGCTTCTACTACGGGCCGATGGACTGCGGGAAGTCCACGCTCGCCCTGCAGGTCGACCACAACCAGGCGCGGCAGGGGCGTCGGGGACTGCTGCTCGTCCACCATGACCGGTCCGGAAAACCGCAGATCAGCAGCCGGATCGGGATCACCCGGCAGGCGTTGGAGGTGCAGGGCGACGTGGACCTGCGCAACCTGGTCCGGGCCCGGTGGGCCGAGGGGGTGCGGGTCGACTACCTGATCGTCGACGAGGCGCAGTTCCTCACCCCCGACCAGGTCGACCAGCTCGCCGAGCTCGCCGACGACGTGCAGGTGGACGTGTACTGCTTCGGCATCGCGACCGACTTCCGCAGCCGGATGTTCCCCGGGTCGGCCCGGCTGTTCGAGCTCGCCGACGAGCTGGAGCCGGTGCAGGTGGACGTGCTGTGCTGGTGCGGGCTGCCGGCGCGGTTCAACGCACGGGTGTCCGACGGTGTGGTCATCCGGGCCGGCGACACAGTGCTCGTGGCGGATACGGAACGTGAAACACCCGATCCCACCTCGCCGGCTACTGTGCGTTATCAAGTGCTGTGTCGGCGACACTTCCGCGTCGGCGATCTGGGGCCGGCGGTCGCGGGGCGCGGCCAGCTCAGCTTCGCCTGACGGCCATCCTGGGGAACGCCCTAACCCAAGTGGGCGACGTCAGATAGCAATCCGGAGAGTCTCGCGTCACGAACGGGTTTAAGCAGCATCTCTACGGTGGAAGCTATAGATGCAGGGGTTGCCGCGGGTCACCGTGCGCGACGGAGTGTGGTAGGTGGGAACGTTTTGGCACGCTCTGACGTTGCACAAGGTGAGCACCACCCTGGCTTCAGCCTGAGTGCTGTGAGCCGAACGAAAGGACGTCGCCATGGCCGACCGTGTACTCCGTGGAAGCCGACTTGGCGCGGTCAGCTACGAGACAGATCGTAACCACGACCTCGCCCCACGGCGGACGATCCGCTACGCATGCCCGAAGGACCACGAGTTCGAGGTCCCCTTCTCCGACGACGCCGAGGTGCCGGCGATGTGGGAATGCCGGTTGCACGGTACCCCATCGAAGCTCATCGACGGGACCGAGCCCGAGACCAAGAAGGTCAAGCCCCCGCGTACTCACTGGGACATGCTCCTCGAGCGCCGGACCATTCCGGAGCTGGAGGACCTGCTGACCGAGCGACTGCAGGAACTGAAGGTGCGCCGCAGCCGCTCAGCATGAGCCTCGCTCGCGGGCGGGGTCTGCTCGTGGCGAGCGCTCGCCCGCCACAGGACCCGCCCCCCGCGGATGACATACCGGATGCCACGTCGGCTCGCCGACGTGGCATCCGGCTGTTTCAGCTGATCAGGGCCACCGGGTAGTCCTTGACGGGCATCGAGTCGTGCATGCGGACACCCTTGTCGTTCAGCTTGGCCAGCGCCCTGCTGACACCGGCGGGCAGCGCCGACACCAGCCGCGCGCCCTGCGTCAGCCCCCACACCCCGAGCCTCGTGGCCGGGACCAGCGTCTTCGCCGCGCCCAGCGCGAACGCCCGGCTCTGCCGCACGATGTCGATCATCTCCCGCTCGTAGGCCGGGAACGCCGTCGTGTGGTCGCCACCCGCCTCGGCCAGCTCACCGGCCAGGACGTACGCGCCGAGCACGGCCAGGCTCGTGCTGCCGCCCACCGCCGGGCCGGGGCAGAAGCCGGCGTCGCCGACGAGCGTCACCCGGCCGCGGGACCAGGTGTCCATGCGCAACTGGGTGATCTCGTCGAAGTAGAACGCCGGGGTGCGGTCGAGCTCGGTGAGCCAGCCGTCGACCTGCGGGTGCATGCCGGTGAAGGCCGACCGCACGATCTCCTTGTGCCGGTCGGTGTCCCGGTGGTCGACGTCGAGTCGATGCTCGCTGCGGAACAGGAAGAGGATCCGCTCGTCGGACAGTGACCGCGCGCCGTACCGGCCGACCATGCGCCCGGGCGTCATGTGCAGGACGAACTCCCCGTCGAGCACGCCCTTGGGTGCGGTCAGCACGGCCAGGTACCCGCCGATGAAGTGCTCCGGCTGCGCGCCGAAGACGAGCTGCCGGACGCCCGAGTGCAGCCCGTCGGCGCCGACCACGAGGTCGAACCGCCGCGGCGGGTGGTGCTCGAACTCGACGAGATCGTCGTCGATCCGCGTGATCGAGTCGCCGAACAGGTACTCGACGCCCTTCGTCGCGTCGTAGTAGATCTCGCTGAGGTCGTCGCGCATGATCTCGACGTGCCGGTCGGACACGGCGCCGAAGACCTTGGTCATGTCGACGGTGAGCGGCGCGCGCTTCCCCTTGCGGTAGGCGGTCACCCTGGTCGTGCCGGTGGCCTTCGCCTCGATGCGCGGTAGGACGTCCATGCGCTCGGAGATGTCCATGGCGGGACGGAACAGGTCGACGGCGTGACCGCCGGTCTTGCGCAGCGCAGGCGCGCGCTCGACCACCGTGACCTCGAAGCCGTACCGGTTGAGCCAGTAAGCGAGCACCGGACCCGCGATGCTGGCACCGGAGATGAGCACCTTCATGACCCCTCCTTACTTATCGGTAAGTAAGATTAACACGCGCACTTACCTTCTGGTAAGTCAGATAGTCTTGAGGGATGGCGTCGGACACGAAGGAACGGATCCTGGAGGCAGCGCGCGAGCTGTTCGCGCGGAAGGGCGTGCAGAAGACCAGCCTGCAGGAGATCGCGGACAAGCTGGGGATCACGAAACCGGCGCTGTACTACCACTTCGCGTCACGCGAGGACCTGCTGCGCAGCATCGTGCAGCCGCTGATCGACGCCGGTCAGCGGTTCCTGGAGGAGCAGGAGCGGGCAGCTTCGGTCGACGCGCGGGCGGTGTTCGAGGGGTACTTCGACTTCCACTACGCACACCGCGGCGACATCCTGATCCTGCTCTACGAGCTCGGCACGCTCGCGGAGCTCGGCCTGGTCGAGATCGTGTTCGCGTGGCGGGCGCGGATCGCCGTGCTGCTGTGCGGCGCCAACCCACCGCTCAACCAGGCCGTCCGCGTGACGGTCGCGCTCGGCGGGATCCAGGACAGCACGATCGAGTTCCAGGACGCGCCGGCCGACGAGCTGCGCACGGCCGCCGTGGACGCGGCGATGGCGACCCTCGGGTAAGCCTGGGCCAGGCCTCACCGACAGGTCGAGAACGACGCCCCGACGGGTGCCGCGGAGAAGGGTGCGGGGAGCGTCGGCTCCCCGCGGCTCAGCGCGTGAACAGGGTCTTGAGCTGGTTGCCCCGGCGACGCAGGCCCCACTTGGTCACCCGGATGAGGGCCTCACGGATGACGTCGACACCCATCTTGGAGACGCCGAACTCGCGCTCGGTGAACGTGATCGGGACCTCGACGACCGTGAAGCCGGCCTCGATCGTGCGCCAGCCCAGGTCGATCTGGAAGCAGTAACCGCGGGACGCGACGTTGTCCAGGCGGAGCTTCTGCAGCACCTCGCGACGGTAGGCGCGGAAGCCCGCCGTCATGTCCTTGACGCGGGAGCCCAGGGCGACACGGGTGTAGGTGTTGGCGCCCCAGGAGAACAGGTACCGGTGCTTGGGCCAGTTCACGACCCGGCCGCCGGGGACGTAGCGGGAGCCGATGGCCAGGTCGGCGTCGCTCAGGGCGTCCAGCATCCGCGGCAGGTCCTCGGGCGCGTGGGAGCCGTCGGCGTCCATCTCGACCAGCACCGCGTAGTCGCGTTCCAGGCCCCAGCCGAAGCCGGCGACGTAGGCCGCGCCGAGGCCGTTCTTCTCGGTGCGGTGCATGACGTGCACGTGCCCGTCGGACTCGGCCGCGAGCCGGTCCGCGATCTCACCCGTGCCGTCCGGGCTGCCGTCGTCCACGATCAGAGCGTGCACGTCGGGCATCGCGGCGCGTAGCCGGCTCACGATTCGCTCGATGTTGTCCCGCTCGTTGTACGTCGGGATAACCACGAGCACCGGCTCGAGCTGCTCCGCCATTCGTCACCCTCCTCGCCGGCACGCCTGCCGCGCCGGTCGCTTCTCTTCTCGTACCGTCAGTTGCCTGCCCGGCCGCGCCGCCGGACCATGATCGCGATGCCGATCGCGACGAGCCCCGCGGCCGCCATCAGCCATTCGGGGACCGGACCCAGTTGGTCCGACAGCGTAGTCGTCGACCGCAGGGGTACCCGCTCGACCAGCGCGGCGGGCGTGAAAAGGCCGGTGGATTGGGTCACCGAGCCGTCCGGGCGGATGAACGCGCTCACACCGCTCGTCGCCGCGACGGCCACGGTCCGGCCGTGCTCGACGGCGCGGACGCGGTCCATCGCGAGCTGCTGGTAGGTCATCTCGGTGTAGCCGAACGTGGCGTTGTTCGTCGGCACGGCCAGGATGTTCGAGCCCTCGACCGACTCCCGCACCACGTCGTCGAACGCGACCTCGTAGCAGGTCGCGAGGCCGACGCGGGCGTTGCCCATCCTGAAGACCACCGGCTTGTCGCCGGGGACGAACTGGCCGGCACGGTCCACCGCCGAGGTGAAGATCCGGAAGAACGAGCGCCACGGCATGGTCTCGCCGAAGGGCTGGAGCTTGCGCTTGGTGTACTGGTCGACCGGACCGCGCTGCGGGTCCCACAGCAGCACCGTGTTGCGTGGCAGGCCGTCGTCGCCGACGAGGACCGTGCCGATCGCGATGGGGGCGTCGATCGCGTGGGCCGCGTCCTCGATGCGCGACCAGGCGTCCGAGTTGCGATACGGGTCGATGTCCGAGGCGTTCTCCGGCCAGATCACGAGGTCGGGCTGCTTGGCGCGGCCGGCCCGGATGTCGCGTGCGAGCTGCTCGGTCCGGGCGACGTGGTTGTCGAGTACCGCCCGGCGCTGCGAGTTGAAGTCGAGCCCGGCGCGGGGCACGTTGCCCTGGATCACGGCGACGGTCGCCTGGCCGTCGTTGGGGTCGGTGCCGACCAGCGGCAACGCGCCGAAGGCGGCGACGACCGGCAGTGCGACCGCGAGCACGGGCGCCACGAGCCGGCGCGGCTGGCGGTCGACGAGCAGCTGCCGGACCAGCGTGGCCAGGCCGAACCCGGTCATGGCGACCGCGAGCGCGATCAGCGGGGTGCCGGCGACCGCGGCGAGCGGCAGGTAGATGCCGTCGGGCTGGGAGAACGCGAGCCGGCCCCAGGGGAAGCCGCCGAAGGGGAACAGCGAGCGCAGGTACTCCCCCGTCACCCAGACGAAGGCCGCCCAGACCGGCCAGGCCGGCAGGACGCTCACGGCCGCGATGCCCGCGCCGGCGAGGCCGAGGAGCGCGGCCTCGGCGAGGCTCAACGGCAGCCAGGCGACGACGCCGACGAACTCGCCGGTCCACGCGAGGAGCGGGACGAAGTAGCCGATGCCGGCGCACAGCGTGTAGCCGAAGCCCGCGCGGGCGCGGCGGCCGTAGATCACCGCACCGAGGACCGCGATGCCGATGGGGGCGAGCCACCAGAGCGTGCGGGGCGGGTTACTGAGGAAGATCAACACCCCGGCGCCGGCCGACAGGACGACACGCAACAGCACGTTTCGCCAGGCAGGTGCCTGTAAGTCCGATTTGTCGGACACTGCCGGCTCCTCCGGCGAGACTGCGGGTGCGATCACCCGACAAGCGTACGGCGTCGCGTGTGTACTACGCGTTGCAGCCGGCGGTCGTGCCGGGGCGGGCGCCCCGGCTCTCGCAAGATCAACGTCGGGGTCGGCGCCGGCGTCAGGGCGTCGAGCGGAAGGCGGCGTTGTAGCGGGCCTGCTCAGCGGCTTCCTTGTCGCCGTTGCGGGCCTCGCGGGTGGCGCGGGCGACGCCGTGCTCGTAGCCGTGCTTCACCGCACGGAGCTCGCAGCTCTCGTCCACGTACGAGAGGGAGAAGTAGACGCCGACGATGGCCACCAGCAGCACCATGGCGAGTCGTAGGACCAGCGGGCCCGGGAACAGCAGGCAGGCGGCCGCGATCGGGGCGAGGATGACGCAGCCGCGGGCGGCATGGCGCAGCGCCCACGTCCGCGCCGTGACGTCGTGCAGGACCCAGGGGGCGAGGCTGGCGGGCAGCCGGCCCCCGACCGCGTACCAGAGCCACTGGGCGGGGTTCGGTCGTTTCATACTTAGTACTCTAATCATTAGTACACTAACTGTCAGGGGTGATGTGAGCCATGTCCTCGATCGATCTCGGACCCGACCCGCTGGCGCTGGACCGGCAGGTCTGCTTCGCGCTGTCGCTGGCCTCGCGCAGCGTGATCGCGATCTACCGGCCGCTGCTGGAGCCGCACGGGCTCACGCATCCGCAGTACCTCGTGCTGCTGGCCCTGTGGGATCGCTCGCCGCGGACGGTTCGCGACCTCGGGGAGACGCTGCGCCACGAGCCTGCGACGCTCTCGCCGATGCTCAAACGGCTGGAGGCGCTCGGGTACCTCACGCGGGCCCGCAGCGAGCGCGACGAACGGGCGTTGTCGGTCGAACTGACGGACAAGGGGCGTGCGCTGCGCACGGAGGCGGAGAAGATCCCGTACCGGGTGGTCGAGAAGCTGGGGATGGAGCTGTCGGAGCTGTCGGCACTGCACGCGGCGCTCTCCCGGGTGCTGGCCGCGACGGGCCCAGTCTCGTAGCCGCCGAAGTCGTCGTACCGAGGTTCGAGAAGAATGGCCGGCATGCTGCGACTGGGTTCGACGGTGCTGGGCGCGTCCGACGTACGGCGTGCGGTGGAGTTCTGGGGACGCGCGCTCGGCTACGTTCCGCGCGACGGCGTCGCCGACGGCACGTTCGTCGTCCTCACCTCGCCCGACGGCGCGAGCGAGAACATCTCCGTGATGCTGAGCGAGACCCCGGTCCAGGAGAAGCCACGCGTCCACCTCGACCTCTACACCGCCGAGCCGGCCAGGGAGATCGAGCGGCTGCTCGCGCTCGGCGCGTCCCACGTGGACTGGCAGGACTATCCGCCCGACGCCGACTTCACCGTCCTGGCCGACACCGAGGGCAACCGGTTCTGCGTGATCGACAAGGCCTAGCGACGCGGGACGCGAGCAGCGTGTCGGTCGCTAGTGTCCCGCGCCGGAAATGCGGTGATTAAGTCGGTGGATCCAGGTTTCTGCTGGCAAGACGCCGGTTCGCCCTCGTACTGGGTCGTACTTGGGCGAACCGGCAACGCCGCCAGCAGGAAGCTGGGCCGCCGAATTAGTTGCCTGATTTCCGGCGCGG
>NZ_DASQCC010000081.1:0-53243 GCF_035634895.1 Actinophytocola sp.
GAGGCCGCCGATTCCGCCATTGCCGCCAGGACCGAACACCACAGAGTTGGATATGCTGAAGCCGCCCGTGCCGCCCGTGCCGCCCGCGTCGATGGCCGGGATGCCGCCGATCATGACTACCTCGGCTGCTCCGGTGTCCACTGTGTCCGGACCGCCGGAGCCGGTTCGGTCGCCGGAGCCGGTGGGCGCGGTGCGGGAGGAACCGGTTCGTCGGGACGCGATGCCGGTCGAGAACTCGCGGCCTCCCGTGGGCGACGTGGCGCGGGCGCCGGAGGAACAGGCCGTGCCCCGGGAGGTTCCCGAGGTGGTCCCGGAACCGCGGGTTCCGGCACCGGCGGGCAAGGCGCTCGTCGTGCCGGGGCGGAACAGCACCGCGGGCGAGCAGGCGCGGTTCGTCTCGGCGGCGGGGGAGTACTTCTCCGAGGCCCTGGCCACCGTGAACGCCGCCATGGCCACCTGGCCGTCCATGCGGGTCGACGACTCGCCGGGGGTCAAGGCCGACTACGTCGCCGTGTGCCTGTTCCTCGGGCGAGGTGAGGGCAGCGCGCTGCCGATCAACGGTGCCCTCCGCGTCGGGCAGGCCGGGGCGTTGGACGGGCAGGTGCCCTGTCTGATGTCCGGGATCCGCCGGCTGCCGACACATCGGCGTGCCGTGCTGCGGCAGGGCCGGGTGAACGAGTCGCTCGAACACCAGAGCACGCCCGGCACGGTGCTCACCGAGCCGGGGTTCCTCGCCGGGAGCGTCGACCTCGACGTCACGGCCCCCGGCGCCGACCTGGACGTCCTGATCTGGCCCAGCTCGGCCCGGCGGACCTCCGAGCTGATGATCGGGCGGTCCGTCGACGAGGCGGTGTTCGTCGCCGGGGCCCGGTTCAAGGCGCTCGCCGTGCGGACAGCAGAAGAGGACGACGAGGAGACCGAGGACGACGGCTCGCCCCAGGCGCCTCGGATCGCCGTGCTCTACCGGGAGCTGGCGCCGGGGGAGACACCGACCACCACTGAGCTGGACGAGCGGGACCTCGCCGTGCTGGCCAAGCTCGACAGCGTGCTCGCCCGGCGGCACCAGGGACAGCTGCGGCTCGTCGAGGACCCCGAGGTGGCCGCGCGGCTCACCACCTCCATGGTGGTCTGGCAGCAGGAGGCGGCCGCGGCGGTGGCCTCGTGAACGGGCCCGCGGGCAGGCTCGCCGGGGTGCTGGTCGCCGGGGTGCTCGGGATCGTCCCGGCCGTGCCCGCCGCCGCGCAGCCGTCGTCACCAGGGGGCACCACCACGACGGAGCAGGAGCCCTGCCTGCCGCCGCCGCAGAGCGTCGATCCGTCCGTGCCCTGGGCGCAGCGGCAGCTGGCACCGGAACAGGCCTGGCCGCTGACCGACGGGTCGGGCATCACCGTCGGCGTGGTCGACACCGGGGTCGACGGCCATGTGCCGCAGCTACAAGGGGTCGTGCTGCCGGGGGTCGACACGACCAAGCCCGGGCACGCGCCGGGCGACACCGACTGCTTCGGACACGGCACGTTCGTCGCCGGGATCATCGCGGCCAAGCCCACCCAGGGGACGGGGTACGTCGGCGTGGCGCCGGGCGTGCGGATCCTGCCGGTCCGGTGCGCCACCACCGACACCCCGAACGCGCCGGGGGCGCGGACCCCGGAAGGGATGGTGCTCGGCATCCGGGCCGCGGTCGACGCGGGCGCACAGGTGATCAACGTGTCGGCCAGTACGACCGAGCAGAACCCCACGCTCGCCGACGCCATCCGGTACGCGGCCGAGCACGACGTCGTCGTGGTCGCCTCGGCCGCCAACAGCGGGAACGAGGGCGATCCGGTCACCTACCCCGCCGCCTTCCCCACGGTGATCGCGGTCGGCGCGGTGAACGAGACCGGGCAGCACGCGGACTTCTCGCAGACCGGGCCGTTCGTGTCGCTCGTGGCGCCGGGGGTCGACATCCTCGGGCTGGGGCCGGGTGGTCCCGGGCACTGGAAGGGCAACGGCACCAGCTACTCCGCGCCCTTCGTCGCCGGGGTCGCCGCGCTCGTCCGCGCGTACCGGCCCGGGCTCTCCGCCGAACAGGTCAAGCACCGGCTGCTGGCCACGGCGACCCATCCGGCCGTCGCGCTGCCCGACCCGGCGCTCGGGTGGGGCATGGTGAACCCCCTGGCCGCGGTGACCACCGTGCTGCCGGAGGAGAACGGCGTGGAACCGCGAAGTGTCGCGCCGCCGGGCGCCACCGCCGCGCCCGTCGTCCCGCACGACGAGATGGGGCCGGTGCTCGCCATGGCCGGCATGATCGGCGCCGTGGTCCTCGTGCTGGCCGCGCTGCTGCTTGGCCGGTTGTTCAGTGCCGGCCGCAAGCGCGGCTTCCGGCCGGCACGGGTGATCGAGATGTCCACACCGGACGGTCCCGCGACGCGCTGACTCGGGGCCAAACCTACAAAGGCTGGTGCACGGCCTGCCACCGGATCGCCGCCGGCGCCTGCCCGAGGGCACAACTGTCGCGGCAGTGCTGGGGGTTTTAGCTGTTCTGTCACCGGCGAGGGCAGGTCGGGCCGTTGGTCCACTTCCGATCCCGTGGACCAACGGCCCGGTACCTCAGCCCTTGTCCGACTTCACGAAGCCTTCGACGATCGGGGTCTGGACCAGCCGCACCGCCCGGCGGCGGTTGACGAACTGGCCGCGGCCGACCGGCAGCACCCTCGGCTTGAGGTTGCCGAGGAACGACCCCTCGCCCTTCGGGCAGGACAGCAGCAGCGCGGGCGTGCCCAGCTCCCACATCTTCCGGATCGCCTGGTTCATCATCGAGCGGCTCGCACCGGACGTGCTGCGGGCGATGATCACGTGCACGCCCACGTCCGCGGCCTGCGGCAGCACCGGGATGAGCGAGTCGAGCGGGCTGGATGACTCGGCGAGCTCGTAGTCGTCGATGATGATGTACAGGCGGCCGCCCTCCCACCAGTCCCGTTTGGGCAGCCGGCTCGGGCTGATCTCCGGGCCGGGCAGGCGGTTCTTGATGACCTGCGCGGCGCCGGCGATCGACTTCGCCAGTGCCTCGGCACCCACCGCGTACTCGAGCTGGTGGGTCGCGGGGACCGAGTCGTGCAGCTCGCGACGGAAGTCGCCGAACATGATCCGCGCCTCGGTGTTGGTGTGGTGCGCGGCCACGGCGCGGGCGATGTGGCGGAGCAGGTTCGTCTTGCCCGTCTCCGCGTCGCCGTAGATCAGCAGGTGCGGGCTCGCGTCGAAGTCGTGCCACAGCGGGGCCAGCTCGACGTCGTCGATGCCCAGTGGGACACGCATCTCCGCGGTCGGGTTCGGGGACTTCGGGCCGGGCAGCTCCCGCACGAACAACTCGTGCGGCAGCAGCTTGACCTTCGGTGCCACCGGGGCCGTCGGCAGTGCCAGCGACTCCGCCAGCTCGACCGTCGCCTCCGCCAGGTCGTCCGTCTCGGACGTACCGTCGATGCGGGGGAGTGCGGCCAGGAAGTGCAGGCGGTCGGGGGTGATGCCGCGGCCGGGGATGGACGGCACGGTCGCGGCGAAGCGGCTGTTGACCTCCGAGTCGACCGGGTCACCCAGTTTCAGCTCGAACCTGGTGCCCAGCACGTCGCGCAGCCACGGCCGCATCTCCGACCACCGGTTGGTCGCGACGACCATGTGGATGCCGAAGCTCAGGCCGCGCGCGGCGAGCTCGGTGAAGTTCGGCTCGATGTCGTCGAAGTCCTGGCGGATGGTGTACCAGCCGTCGACCACGAGGAAGACGTCGCCGTACGGGTCGACGTCGGTGAACCTGCCCGCCCGGCGGGCTCGCCGGTAGCTGGACATCGAGTCGATGTTGTGGTCGGCGAAGATCTTCTCCCGGCGGGCCATCAGGTTGGTGACCTCGAGCACGGTCCGCGTGACGCGGTCGCGGTCGAGGCGGTTCGCCACACTGCCGACGTGCGGCAGCTTGGCGAGCGCGGTGAGCGTGCCGCCGAAGTCGAGGCAGTAGAACTGGACCTCGGCCGCGGTGTGGGTGAGCGCGAGCGCCGAGATCAGCGTGCGCAGCATGGTGCTCTTGCCGCTCTGCACACCGCCGACGACGGCGACGTTGCCCTTGCTGCCGGACAGGTCCGTGATCAACAGCTCGCGCTTCTGCTGCGCGGGCAGGTCGATCAGGCCGACCGGCACGGTGAGGGTCCCCGTGCCGTACCCGCCGACCGGGCGGGGGCCGAGGTCGGGGTCGTCCACCAGCGGCGGCAGCAGCTGGTCGAGCGTCGCCGCCTGCTTCAGCGGCGGCAGCCACACCTGGTGCGCACGCGGGCCGACGCCCTTCAGCCGGGTCAGCAGCACGTCGAGCACCGTGTCCAGGCTGTCCTTCTCGTCCGGCTCGGGCTCCGGCTCGGGCTCCGGCTGGTGCTGCGGCTCGATGTAGCGCATGCCGAACGGCACGACCCGCTGGTCGGCCGACTTGTCCATGGCGGCGCGCCGCTTGGGCCGGTACAGCGAGGAGGAGTACGCGCCCTTGAAGCGGATGAGCGTCTGGGTGTCCGGCCGCAGGTAGCCGTTGCCGGGGCTGTTCGGCAGCTCGTAGGCGTCCGGCACGCCGATGACGCTGCGGCTCTCCATCGCGGAGAACGTGCGCAGGCCGATCCGGTACGACAGGTGCGTCTCCACCTTGTGGATCCGGCCCTCGTCGAGGCGCTGGGACGCCAGCAGCAGGTGCACGCCCAGCGACCGGCCCAACCGGCCGATCATGGCGAACACGTCGATGAACTCCGGCTTGCTCGACAGCATCTCGGAGAACTCGTCGACCACGATGAACAGCGCGGGCATCGGCTCCAGCGGCACGCCCTGCTGCCGCGCGGCCTCGTAGTCGCGGCGGGACGCGTAGTTGCCGGCCGCCCGCAGGTACTCCTGGCGCCGGTTCATCTCGCCGGTCAGCGCGTCCTGCATGCGGTCGACCAGCTCGAGCTCCTCGGACAGGTTCGTGATCACCGCCGAGGTGTGCGGCAGCTGGTCGAACCCGAGGAACGCCGCGCCGCCCTTGAAGTCCACCAGCACGAAGTTCAGGTCCTCAGGCGAGTGCGTGGTGGCCAGCGCGAGCACGAGCGTGCGGAGCAGCTCGCTCTTGCCGGAGCCGGTGGCGCCGACGCACAGGCCGTGCGGGCCCATGCCGTCCTCCGCGGCCTCCTTGATGTCCAGCTCCAGCGGTGTGCCGTTCGCCGCGATGCCGATGGGCACCCGCAGCCGCCGCTTGGCGGTCATCCGCTCCCGGCGGTAGCGGGTCGGCTCGAAGTGGGCGACGTCGCCGATGCCCAACATCTTGGCCAGGTCGTAGTCGGCGGCCATCGGCTCCTCGGTCTCGTTCACCTCGCCGACCCGGTAGCGGGACATGGTCCTGGCCAGCGCGGCGGCCGCCACGTGACTGAAGGTGTCCGGGGTGCAGAGCGGCCTGGTCTGCGCCCTGCCGAGCCGGTCGAAGCTCACGGTGCTCGCCGCGCCGGCGACGACCTCGAGGAACAGCACGCCGGCCCGCTGGTGCCACGGCAGGCTGCCGGACACGTCGAGGACCACCGCGTTGCGGTAGCCCTCGTCAGCGGCGCGGTGGTCGCCGGGGATCTGCGGACCGTCCACGATGAGCACCACGTACGGTTCGGACGCGGTGACCGGCGTGTCGGCCTCGAACCGCGGCCTGCCGGTGAAGGCGGGGCCGCCGAGCAGCAGCTCGATCTCGTTGATGCCTTCGCCCACCAGCCTGCGCGCGCCCGCGGCGTCCCGGCTCTCCAGGTCCTGGTTGTGCGGCAGCCACTTCAGCCAGTCCCAGCGCTCGAGCCGGTCGTCGGTGGCGCACAGTGCGATGCGGACGTCGCCGGGCGCGTGCGCGGTGGCGAGCTGGCCCAGCATCGCGCGCACGAGGTCCATCACCGCGACGTCCTCGCCGCTGAACTGGATCTGCCCGAACCCCCGCAGGTACACCGCGATCGGCGCGTTCGGGAGGGTCGAGTAGGCGCGGAGGAAGCGGCGCAGGGCGTGCGCGGCGAGCGGTTCGAGGTCCTCGATGGGCTTGGTGTCCGGCGGGAGGAGCTTGAGCGCGGACCGCTGCGTGCCGACGCCGATGCGGACCTCGCCGAAGTCGTCCTGCGCGGGGCGGCGTTCCCACAGGCGGTAGCCCAGCGCGATCGACCACAGCGCGCGGGGGTCCGGGTGGATCCACCGGGCGGCCCGCTGCTGCGCGGCGAGCGCCTTGCGGACCCGGCCGCGGAGCTGGGTGAGGTAGCGGATGTAGTCGCGCCGGTGGCCGTGCAGCTTCTGCTTGTGGGTCACCGAGCTGCGCACCAGCTGCACGATCAGCATGCCGATGACGGACACGAGCATCATGCCGCCGCCGATGTAGGACATCAGCCCGGAGCCCGGCCGCACGAACATCATCACCATCGCGATGGAGCCGAGGCCCATCGGGGCGTACATCAGGACCGAGCTGATCCCGCCGCCCGTGTCCTCCGGCACGGCGGGCGGTTCCTGGACCTGGATCTCGTCAGCCGGCACGCCCGGCTTCGGCCGCCGCGCCCGGCGCGCGAAGAGCACCGTGCTCATGACGCCGCTCCGCCCGCTCCGCTGCACCGGCCCCGCCCACGGTCATGACGGTGTCCTCGGTGTGGTCGACTCGCTGCGCAAGCTGCGCTCATGGCTCTCCCTCGGTGGTGAGTGGACTTCCCCTATTTCGCGCTCGCGGGGCTGTCTACACAGATCACGCGTGCCGCGCGGCATTAGGTTCGGGCCTGGTTCACGGTCTGGGATCCCTGGCAGGAAGGACCTGACACCAGATGGAAGAGCAGACACAGCATCGCACAACGACGTCGGCGAGGCTACGGTTCGTCCTCGGGAAACGGGCGACGGAGGTGGCGTTGCCGACGGAGGCGACGCTGACCGACCTCCTGCCCGCGGTGCTGCCCCAGTTCGGCGCGGACTGGATCGAGCAGGGGGCCGACCACGAGGGCTGGGTCGTGCAGCGGGTCGGTGAGGCGCCGCTGGACGAGGACCGGACGCTCGCCGAGCTCAACCTGCTCGACGGCGAGACCGTCTACCTGCGACCGCGGGCGGACCAGCTCGCGCCGATCGACTACGACGACCTCGTCGACGGCGTCGGTGAGCAGGTGCGCGAGCACCCCGGCGCGTGGCAACCGAAGCACACCCGCACGCTGTTCCGGATCGGCACGGCCGTCGCCTTCCTGCTCGGGCTCGTCGTGTTGCCCGGCGCCGGCTCGACGCTCGCCCAGGCGGTGCTGGCACTGGCCGGCGCCGTGGTCCTCCTGCTCGGCGCCGCGTTGGTGGCGCGGGGGGTGGCCGACCCGACCGGGGCGATGGTCCTGGCCGGCGTCTCGGTCTGCTACGCCGTGGTGGGTGGGGTGCTGCTCACGAAGGAACTCGCGCCGCTGGCCACGTTCACGGTCGAGGTGACCGTCGGGCTCGTCATCGCGTTCCTGGTGTTGTGCGGCGGGGTGCTACTGGTCGCCGACGCGGCGCTGCTGTTCGCCGGGGGCATCCTCTTCGTGTTCGCGCTCGGGGTCACCGGGCTCATCGCGTCGGTCGCGGACGTGAACCTGCAGCAGGCGGTGGGCATCGGGCTCGCGATCTGCCTGATCGTCGGGGTCTACCTGCCCGCCACGGCGTTCCGGCTGTCCGGGTTGACCCTGCCGATGCTGCCGACCGACGCACCGGAGCTGTCCGAGGACATCGACCCGGTGCCCGCCAAGGTCGTCGTCGAGCGGGGCGCGGTGACCGTGGGCTACTCGACGGCACTGCACGTCGGGCTCGGCGCCGCGGTGGCGATCATGCTGCCCGTCCTGGCCATCGACGGCAACGGCTGGACCGAGGTGCTGTCGCTGGTGATCGCGTTCCTGCTGTTCCTGCGGACCCGCCATCCCAGCGGGGTGGTGCAGCGGTGGGCGGTCATGCTGCCCGCGATCGTCTGCGTTGCCGCGAACTTCTACCAGCTCGCCGGTGAGCAGGACGAGGCCGGCCGGCTGCTCGCGGTGTTCCTGCCGCTGTTCGCGGGCGGGATCGTCCTGCTGTTGTGCAGCAAGGTGATGCCGGGCAAGCGGCAGCGGCCGTACTGGGGCCGCGCGGTGGAGATCCTCGAGTCGGTCGCCGCCGTCGCCGTGATCCCCATTCTGTTGCAGGTACTGGGTGTGTACGCCTGGATGCGTGGATTGGCAGGCTGATGCAGTCCAAGAGGGACCAGGTACAGGCCTACTTCTTCGTGGTGGGCAGGCTCGTCTCCGCCGTGGTGCACGGCAAGCCGGACGTGCTGGCGCAGCCGAACAGGAGGCTGAACACCGGTACGTTCCTCGGGGTGATCCTCGGCGGCGTCCTCATGGGAGTCTTCGGCATCATCGGACTGTTCGTCCCCGGCGGCAACACGACGTGGCGCCAGCCGGGGGCGATCGTGATGAACGAGGACACCGGCGCCCGGTACGTCTTCCTCGAGAACCAGCTCCGGCCGGTGCTCAACTACTCGTCGGCGCGGCTGGCGGCCGGGAAGAGCGGTGGCACGGTCTACAAGGTGTCGCAGAAGTCCCTCGCCGGCACGCCGGTGGGGCAGCCGATCGGCATCCCGGGCGCGCCGGACGCGCTGCCGGGGGCGAACGCGCTCTCGGCCGGCCCGTGGACGGTGTGCGCGCAGCAGGCGGGTACCGGCACCCAGGACACCGGGCCGACGACGACCCTCCTCATCGGACAGTCGTTCGAGATGACGGTGGCCGACTCGCAGGCCCTGCTGGTAAGTGCCCCGGACGAGGCGCTGTACCTGATCTGGGAGGGCAGGCGGCACCGGATCCCCGGCAGGGCGGAGGCGACCGCGCTGGGCTACGGCGACGTCGCGCCGGTGGCGGTCACCGCCGCCTGGCTCAACCCGATCCCGCAGGGCCGGGACTTCGAGGCGAAGAGGACACCGGGCACCGGGGAACCGGGGCCGGACATCGACGGCGGCCCGAGCGTGGTCGGCCAGATCTACCTCGTCCACAACCCGGCGATCGGCGCCGACCAGCTCTACCTGATGCGCTCGGACGGGCTGGCGCCGTTGTCCCCGACCACTGCCGCGCTGCTGCTCGCCGCGCCGTTCACCAGGGACGCCTACAACGGCGAGTCCGTGACACCCATCGAGGTGGGGCCGGGCGCGTTGTCCGGTGTGCCGACGTCGGACGGCGGCGACGACCTCGTCGGCGGCCTGCCGCAGCGACCACCGGAGATCGTGGTGCCCGGCCAGGACGACGCGGCGTGCGCGGCGTACTTCCCGGTCGGCAAGGGAGAGGTGCGGGTCATCACCGGCTTCGTCTCCGCGGACGTCCACAAGAGGGCCATGCCGATGGCCGTGCACGAGGCCGGTGTGACGGCCGACCGCGTGCTGATACCGGCCGGCGCCGGGGTGCTGGTCAGGGAACAGCAGTCCCCCGAGGCGGCGCTCAACGCGGTCTACCTCATCACCGAGACGGGGATGAAGTACCCGCTCGCGGACGGGTCCGTGGTGGAGGCGCTGGGGTACTCCGCGCAGTCCGCCGTGGCGATGTCCGGCGAGATGCTCGCGTTGCTGCCGTCCGGGCCGGTGCTGAGCACCCAGGCCGCGCTGAGCGTCCAGGCGGGGTGACCGACTCATGAGGGGAGTCCCGCTTGTTCGTCCCCCCGGACGCGAAGCCGGATTCTCCCGCGGGTTCCGAAACTAACGTTTGAGTGGTGGCCGGGCTGTTCTCAGGGCTGCCAGGGCTGACAGGAAGAAACGGAAACAAGGAGATCTCATGGCGCACACAACTCAGCTCGACCCGGACGAGATCCGCAAGCAGGCGGACAACCACGACTCCACCCGTGAGGCCATCGTCGGCCAGCTCACGCAGCTGAAGTCCGACGTGGACAACGTCCTGCAGGCGAGCACCAGCGCCGCGACGCGCGCGCTGAGCACCTCGACCGACACCTGGATCGAGAACGTCAAGAAGTCGGTCATCGCGCACATGCAGGCCATGGCGGAGAACATCCGGCGCGAGTCGAACAACCAGGAGGGCACCGACGAGGACCTCAACCAGCAGATCATGAACATCCCGCTGGAGACCGGCTCCTTCCTCGGCGCCTGAGCGAACGACCCCTGACGACATCCTCAACAGGAGAGAACAGCGATGATCACATACGACTACGCCGCCATCGACGAGGCCATCGACATGATGACCAAGAAGGCCACGGAGATCGCGAACCAGACCGACGAGCAGCAGCAGCAGGTCAAGGCGATCATGGGCAACTGGACCGGTACCACGGCCGACGCCTACAACAAGCTGTGCGACGACCTCGAGTCCGACCTGCGTGCGAACGTGGAGATCCTCAACAACCTGAAGGCCACCTTCGGCCAGGGTGCGGACGACATGAAGCAGCAGGACGCCAAGGGCGGGCAGAACGTCGCCGGCAGCTGATGCCCGCGCGGTGCTGTGTGCCGGGCGCCATCCCGCCCGGCACACAACACACCGCAACCAGTAGTACCGCGAGACATGTGTCCACCGTCCTTCCTGGAGTGATGAGATGACCACCAGCACGAACATGAATGTCGAGGCCGTCAAGGACTCGGCGGCCAACCTCGGGCGGATCATGGACGACATGTCCGCCTTCAACTCGCTGCGGACGACCTGGCCGTCGATCGGCAACTTCGACCTGGCACAGCAGCTTCAGGCCATCATCGACGACCGCCGCAACGGTGTCGTCGCGCACGCCGACCAGCTGAAGATCTCGCTCGGCGAGATCTCGAAGGCGCTGATGAAGGTCGCGACCGACGTCGAGAACATCGACGAGGGCAACGCCGAGCGGATCAGGGCGGTCGTCGCCGCGCTGCAGACCCGGGTGCACGAGGACCTCGTGGCGCTCGGCGAGCCGGCGAACTGAGGTACCGGACATGGCCGATACCACGGCGTACAACGCCGAGAACGTGAAGAACGCGTCGATCAACATCGGCAAGATCCTCGACGACATGGCGCCGTTCAACGACCTGAAGCCGCACTGGCCGAACGCGGGCAAGTTCGAGCTCGCGCAGTGGCTGGAGCGCATCGTGGACGACCGGCGCAACGCGATCGTGGCGCACGCCGAGCACCTGCGGATGACGTTCGACAGCCTCGAGACCACGCTGACCCAGATCGCCAAGGACTTCGCGAACACCGACGGCGGCAACGCCGAGAAGATCAAGGCCGCGCTCGGCGACTGGCACTCCAGGCTCGAGGGCCAGTGGGACACCTGGGACACGAACACCGAGAAGGCCCAGACGAACTACACGGACGACCCGAACAACAAGAACAACTCGCACGACGGCGACGGGTACAACGACAACCTGAGCGTCCCCATCGGCAAGTAAGTCCCGCGCAGCGCACCGGTCTCGACGAACACATCGACAAGGGTTGGAAAAATGGCCGATTCGGAAATCCAGGACGTTGGTATTTACAACGCCTCGGCACCGCCTCTGGATCCCATGGGGTACAGCACCCTCGGAGCCCTGGTCGACGTGACCTCGGGACTGGTGGTCACCGGCGGTGGCAATGACGCGGCGAGCCTGTCCTCGAACACCACGGCCGAGGCGTGGTACCGCCTCGAGACCCAGATGAACTCCGCCACGAAGAAGCTCGGCGAGGTGAACGACGCGTTCGCCAGGGAGATCAAGTCGCTGAACGACAACCTCAAGGGTGTCGCGGGCGACGAGTTCAACAAGGTCGCCACCGACCTGCTGAAGAAGAGCCAGGACCTCTACAACACCCTGGACACCAAGAAGTACGGCCTGATGGTCGGCAACATCGGGCACTGCATCCAGTGGTTCGCCAACCGCTGGTGGGAGATCGTCGACGCCAACGACAAGAAGAAGACCGACGCCCAGCTCAAGCTGAGGACGCTCGCCGCGGCCCAGGCGGAGGTGGCGACGACCACGTCGGACCTCCAGAGTGTGCTGGACCAGCTGCAAACCGCGTTCAAGAACCTCGACGACGACGCCGAGAAGGCGCTCATCAAGGACCTCCAGGACCTCCTCGGCGAGATGGGCAGGCAGTACAACGCCCGTGGCCAGGACCTCGCCCCCATCTACATCGCCGGTGGCCACGAGACCACCAACAACGGCAACGGCAACGGCAACAACCAGGGCTACCAGCAGGGCCAGCGGATGCAAGCCCTCAAGGGCAGGACGCTCGCGCCGCTGGAGCCCGAGCAGCAAGGCCAGTACGCCCCCGGGGAGGAAACCGAGGGCGGCGCGACCAGCCCGGGCAACAGCCAGCTCGACGCGGCCAAGAAGGCGGCCGAGGACGCCATCGACGGCGTCAAGGCCAAGACGACCGACCCCGAGGCCCAGAAGGCGCTCGACGACGCGAAGAAGGCCGTCGGCGACGCAATCGACGGTCTCGGCGGCGGTGCGGGCGGTGGCAAGTCCGGTGGCGGTTCGCCGGGTACGGGCTCCGGTGGGGGTTCCCCGGGCAGCGGTGCGCTCGACGCGGCCAAGAAGGCGGCGGGCGACGCGATCGACGGCCTCAAGGGCGGCACCACCGATCCCGCGGCGCAGAAGGCGCTCGACGACGCGAAGAAGGCGGCCAGCGACGCCATTGACGGTCTCACCGGCGGTTCCGGCGGCGGCGAGGGCAGCGGTGCCGGTGGCGGCGGCATGCCGGGGATGGGTACGCCGGGCGGCGGTTCTGGCGGCGGCCGGTCGAAGGCCCTGGACGACGCGAAGAAGGCGGCGCAGGACGCGATCGACGGCCTCAAGGGCGGTACCGGCGACCCCGAGGCCGACAAGGCCCTTGAGGACGCGAAGAAGGCGGTCGGCGACGCGATCGACGGGCTCGACGGCTCCGGGGTCGACGACGCCAAGGACGAGGCCAAGCAGGCCTCGGACAAGGCGTTCGACGACGCCATCGGCAAGACCGACGACCCGGAGGCCAAGCAGGCCCTCGAGGACGCGAAGAAGGCCGCGGGCGACGCGATCGACAAGATCAAAGCCGACAGTCCCGCGGACGCGCTGAAGCAGGCGGGCGACGCGGCGAACAAGGCGATCGACGACGCGCTGGCGAAGACCACCGACCCGGAGGCCAAGCAGGCCCTGCAGGACGCGAAGGACGCGGTCGGCAAGGCCATCGACGGCATCGACCCGGACACGGCCGGTCAGCTGGGCGACGCCAAGGACAAGGCCCTCGGCGCGCTCGACGACATCAAGGACGGCACGACCGACCCGGAGGCGCAGCAGGCCCTCGACGCGGCCAAGGACGCGGTCGGCAAGGCCATCGACGGCCTCGGCGCGGGTGAGGGCGCCGACGCCATCAAGGACGCGGCCGGCGCGGCGGACAAGGCGCTCGACGACGCGCTCGCGCACACCACCGACCCCGAGGCGCGCCAGGCACTGCAGGACGCCAAGGACAAGGTGGCCGACGCCATCAACGGACTCGACGCGGGCGACCCCGGCAAGCCGTCGACCGTCTCCGGTGGCCCCGGCGCGGAGGACCCGGAGGCCAAGCAGGCTCTGACCGACGCCAGGGGTGCGGTGGACAAGGCGCTCGACGACATGATCAACAAGGAGGGCGACCCGGAGGCCAAGCAGGCGCTGCAGGACGCCAGGTCCGCGGTCGACAAGGCGATCGACGGCATCAAGCCGGCCGGCATCGGCGGCCTCGACTCCATGAAGGACTTCCTGTCCGGCGGCGGCGGTGGTTCCTCAGGCGGTGCCGGCGGCGGCCTCGGTGGCGGTGGGGGCGGTATCGGTGGCGGCGGTGGGGCACTGCCTCGCGCCCAGTTCGACACCGACGTGGCCCAGCAGCGCGGGTTCACGACCCCTGGCGTCCAGACCGTGTCCGGCAGTCCGTTGAGCGCCGCGACGGCCGCGTCCGTCGGCACGCCGATGGGCGGCATGGGCATGGGTGGCGGCGGCATGCCGATGGGCATGGGCGGCATGGGTGGCATGGGCGGCCAGAACAACAACAACGAGCGCGAACCGCAGATCTGGCTGCAGGCCGACAAGGACGCGTGGCGTGACGACGACGCCGAGGACGACGGCGTCATCGGTCGCCCGGCGACGAGGACCTAGGCCATGCCGGACGGTTCGCCACTCAACCCGCAACCGAACCCCAACGACCCCTGGCTGGAAGGCCTGACGTTCGAGCAGGTCTCCCAGCTCGTCATGGAGATCAACCCGGACGTGTTCTACCAGCGCGCGTCTGCCTTCGACCAGGCCGGGGCGCGGTTCCAGGACGTGCTCGACCTGGTCCGGCACGAGATGAACTTCGTGCGGGAGGCCTGGACCGGCAAGGCGGCCGAGGACTTCGACGCCGTCGTCCGGGAGCTGACCGGCAAGATCGGCGGCGTGCTGCAGTTCCTGCAGAGCCCCGGCTACGGCGCGATCCTGCGGGACGCGGGCGACCGGCTGGCCGACCACCAGCAGCGGCTCCGGGACCTCCAGGGGCAGAAGGCGGCGCAGGAGGCCACGCCACCCGCGCCGGGCGCACCCTCGGCGGAGGAGACGGCGAAGCTCAACAACGACTCGGCCAAGCAGATCCTGCGCGACCTGCGCACGGCGTACTGGGACGTCGGGAACGCGCTCGCTCCGCTGCCGTACAAGCCGCCGGGCGTCACCGCCGACACGAGCACGAACCCGGGCCAGGGCAACGGCAATGGCAACGGCAATGGCAACGGGGAGCACGGGCCCGGGAACTCCGGCGAGACCTACAACTTCGCGCCCACGCCGTTCTTCGGGCCGAACACGCTGACGAAGACCGGGACCAACCGGCCCGGTGAGTCGGGCGGTGACGGGCCGTTCCTGTCCAGTGGGCAGAACAGGAACGTGCTCGGCCGCGCCGACCCGGGTGGGCAGGGTCTCGGCGTGCCGGGGCATGCGGGTCCGGTGTTCGCGTCGGGACACTCCCAGGACAGCGGTGTGCTGGGCCAGGCACGGGAGATGGTGGACGCGCAGGGCCCCTACACCGGCGGCCACCCCGGTGGCCCGCCGCTGATGGGTGCCGTGCCGGGCGTGCTCGGCAGGCCGGCGGGCAAGTCGGCTGGCAAGTCGACGGGCGAGTCGGCCGCCTGTGTGCCGGGCGCCAAGGACGTCACCACGCGGACCACGGACAAGGCGACGGACAAAGGGACGGACAGAGGGACGGACAAGGGGACGGACAAGGCCTCGGGTAAGGGGACCGGCAAGGGGACGGACGAGGAGAAGGAGCGCGCGAAGCGCAGGGCCCTCGTCGAGGAAGTGGTGCCGGAGGAGGGCGACTCGGAGACGCTGGACACCGACGACGTCACCACGAGGTCGGCCGACGCCCCGGAGCGGCGCAAGGCGATCAAGACGGCGACCGAGGTACCCGCGCCGACCGAGACCGAGCAGGTGCACAAGGTCGCCGCACAGGTCGCCACCACGTCGGGGCAGCCTGCCGAGACGCACTCCCTCGTCACCCCGCAGCAGCGGCACGAGGTGGCGGCCGCGGTGGCCGGTGGGGGCACGACGACCCACGCCACGCCCGGCACCCCCGCCAAGCCGCTCGTGCCCGCCGCCCACGCCACACCCGCCGCACTGCAGCACGCGCTGGAGACCGACGCACAGGGCAAGCCGCTGACGTTCTCGCACGGGGGCGGTGGCGTCCATCAGGTCGTCAACCTGGAGCCCCATTCGCGGGGGATGTTCGCGCCGGGCACCACGACGCCGGACGCGCTCGTGGGGCAGACGACCGCGGAGACGATCAGCGGTACCACGCCGACGCCGTCCGCTCGTGGCGTCACCGCCGACCCGCTCGCGTCCGGTCACATGGGTGGCATGCCCATGGGGATGATGGGCGGCATGGGTGGCATGGGCGGCAACCAGCAGAACGGGCGGATGGCGGCCATGCCGAACGAGCCGAGGCCCGAGGTGTGGGACCCGGCGAGCGGCGCGCCAGGCGCGGTTGGCAGGCGCGAGCGCGAGCCCGTGCGGGAAGAGGAGGAGAAGCCGAGCGAGAAGAAGCTCTCGCAGGCCGACATCCAGGTCGCGCTCGCCGCGAAGTTCGCCGAGCTCGACCGACTGACGGAACGAGGTAAGTGATGGCCGACTGGAACTCCGCCGACCCCGAGCGCGCGATGGAATCGGCGATGGCGATGTTCGAGAACGAGTCCCGCAAGCTTGCTGAGCTCGGCAAGCACTGGGACGAGGCGAGCACGACCGTGCGGGCGAAGGACCACTCGCTCGAGATGACGTTCGACGGCCGCGGTGAGCTCGTCGACCTCGTGTTCAACTCCTCGAAGTACCGCGCGATGCCGCCCGCCCAGCTGGCGCAGGTGATCATCGAGACGCTGCGTGGCGGCCGCGCGGCCGCCCAGCAGAAGATGTCCGAGCTGATGGGCATCCCCGAGGTGGCCGGGATGGACCTGCAGGGCCTCGCCACCGGCCAGGTCCGCCCCGACGAGATGATCAACGCGCTGATCGGCCCCATGTTCGACACTCTGAACGACTTCGGTGTGGACGCGCCGCGCCCGCGGCCGGACAACCGCACACACGAGGAGCGGTGATGGCGGAGAACTTCTTCCTGGACGAACCCGCGTTCGAGGGCGTCACGGACAGCATTCTCGTCAGCGGGACCAACCTGGGTACCGCGTACGGCAAGCTCAACGACGTGCTCCTGGCGACCCAGGGCTGCTGGGGCGACGACGACATCGGCAAGGCGTTCGAGAAGAACTACTGGGAGAACGCCGAGGAGGTCCGGGTCGGCATGTCGGACGCGGGCGAGGGGCTCGTGCAGTCCTCGAAGAACGTGCACGAGAAGGCCACCGTCCTGGCGGACCTCGACGAGCGGAACGCGAAGTGGCTCGACTCCCAGGTCGGGGAGGAGTGACCGGCTTCCACCTGCCCTGACGGCCCCCTCCGAGACGTCGGCCGCCTCGGAGGGGTCCTTCGCGACGTCGGTGAACTCTTCGCGCCGCGCCACGCGTGTCTCTACCAGATAGCCATGTGAAAGGAGGTGAACACATTCAATGGCTGCTACTGGTGGTAGCAAGGGTGGCGGCGGCCACGGTGGGGAAGCCAGCGGTGTAACCGGCGCCGGGTCGCAGATGACGACCCAGCTGCCCGACGGTCTACAGAAGTTCTTCAAGGTCACCCTCGGCATGACCTGGCCGGAGGGCAGCGAGGGCGGCCTGCACCAGATGTCCGATGCCTGGTACGCGTTCCAGACCGCGGCCAAGGAGCGGGTCGCCGAGATCGAGGCGATGCTGCCCCGGCTGGACGCGTCGATCCGCGGTGACACCGCGAACGGGTTGAAGGCGTACCTGAACGACGTCAAGGAGAACCTCAAGAAGGTCGAGGCCGCGTCGGGCGAGTTCGGCAAGATGAGCAACACCGCCGCCGCGGACATCCAAAAAGCCAAGATCATGCTGATCGCGATGGCGCTCATGGTCCTGGCCACCGTCATCTCCCTGATCGCCTCCCTTTTCGGCGCGTTCGCCGTGCCCGGGGTGCTGGCCGCGGGCCGTGTCGCCCTGCAGGCCATCTGGAACGCGCTCGTCCGCAAGATCATGCAGATGACCTGGCAGAAGGCCGCGATGGGACTGGGGCGGCTGGCCTGGCAGATGGGCAAGTACGCGGCCGGTGGTGCCGCGTTCATGGGTGGTCTGGACCTGGGTATCCAGACCGGCCAGCTGATCGACAACAAGCTGCACGGCGGCCACGGTGGACGCGACGACATCGACTGGGACTCGGTGAAGGGTTCCGTCATCGGCGGCGCGATCGGTGGTGCGGCGTTCGGTGCCTTCCACGGCGCGGCGAAAGGTCTCGGCGGTATCGCGAAGGGCGCGGGCAAGGGCGGTGGCCCCAAGAACATCGGCGTCAAGGGCCCCGGTGCGGGGGCCGGCAAGGGCGGCGGTGCCAAGGGCGGCGGGAAGGGCGGCGAAGGCGCCGGTAAGGGTGGCGAGGGCGCCGGTAAGGGTGGCGAGGGCGCGGGCAAGAAGGGCTTCGAGGAAAAGGGCTACGACTCGAACGGCTTCAAGACCAAGGACGACCCGAAGAGCTGGAAGAACAAGCTCGGCGGCCGTGGCATGGAGGGCGACCCGCCCGGCTGGGTGCGCGGCCTGGGGCAGCTCGGGTACGCGGGCGCCCAGATCGGCATGGTCGCGGCCAGCAACCCGATCGTGAACAAGGCCACCGGCCACGACGACGACATCTGGGCGGGCATCCTCGGCGGTGCCGCGCCCTTCCACGCGAGCAAGGGCATGTCCGCGAAGCTCGACGCCAAGGCCGGCGACTTGGCCAAGAGCTTCGCCGGCAAGTTCGGCATGAAGTTCGACCAGCCGGGTCTCGGCCTCCCGGGCGGTGACTCCGAGAAGGCCCCGCTCCTCGGCGGTGAGCACTCGGACAGCGACTCCTCGCATGGCGACGACGGCCAGTCGTTCGACGACGCGAGTGACACGCACTCCATCGCCGACTCGCTGGACGAGACGGCCCCGCCGACGATCCCCGAGAGCCCGTTCGACACCGAGGGTGGGTTCACCGGCCACGGCCAGGACGTCTCCACCGGGGACGGCAAGTTCGGCAGCCTGTTCACCGACGGCGGCGAGAACTCGATCAGCACGTCCTCCGACGGGCACCCGGGGTCGTCGGACCACTCGGGGCAGATATCGGACGACGCCAAGAAGTTCTTCGGCGGCAACGAATCCGGGCAGAGCTCGGATGGTGCCTCCCAGCAGGGCGGACAGCAGGGGAGCCAGCAGAGCGACGGCCGGGGCGGCGACCAGAGCCAGCAGGGTCGTGGCGGCGACGGTCGGCAGTTCGGGGACCAGGGCCGCGGGAGCGAGTTCAACCAGCAGGACGGCCATGGTGGTCGCGACGGCGGTCCCATCAGGACGGAGTCCGGGCCGCAGCTCGGTTCGCGGGACGGGAACGGCGTCTTCCAACCGGGGCAGCAGTCCGGCTTCCCGGGTGGGCAGCAGTCGAACCTGCCTGGCCAGTCCTCGAACCTTCCAGGCCAGTCGTCGAACCTTCCTGGGCAGTCGTCGAATCTGCCTGGTCAGTCGTCGAACCTTCCTGGTCAGTCGTCGAACGTGCCGGGGCAGGGTGGGAACCAGCAGAGCACGCCGGTCGGCAGCTCGGGGACGCAGCAGAGCGGGCAGCCGATCACCCAGTCCGGGCCGCAGAACTCCCAGCAGTCCAACCAGCCCAACACGCAGTCGAACCAGCCCAACACGCAGTCGAACCAGCCGAGCACGCAGTCCAACCAGCCGAGCACCTCCGGTGGGCCGAAGCAGGGCGCGCCGGTGGTCACGCAGTCCGGGCCGGACACGAGCAACACGGGACGCAGCATCGCGTCGGAACCGTCCATCCTCGACAGCCCGATACCCAAGATCGACATCCCGGCGCTGGCGGACCAGACCCCCGCGGCGTTCACCGACGACGCCCTGGTCAGCCCGATCACCGACGAGAACCCGTTCTGGAAGTCGTCCGACGCGGCGCCGGTCAGTCCGATCGACGAGACGCCACCGGCGTTCCCGGCCAGCACGGGACCGAGCACGTTCGCGCCAACGCCGTCGGCGCCGGCACCCAGCTCGCACTCCACGCAGAACTTCACCCCCAGCTCCAACAACACCCCCAGTTCGACCAGTACCCCCAGCTCGACCAGCACGAACCCGACGCCGCAGAGCTCGCACAGCACGACGCAGCAGAGCTCCTCGAACGTGCAGCAGGGCGGCCAGCCGCGGGACACCGGCGGGTCGCAGAGCCAGCAGTCGTCGTCGCAGTCGGGATCGCAGCAGCCCAGGACCGAGGGGTCCGGGAACACGACGCCCACCATCGCCAAGGGCATCGACAAGTCGGTGGCCGACAGGTTTCAGTCCCTGCTGGACCGGCCGACGGAGAAGACGTTCCCCCTCACGCAGTCGACCGACCGGGCGGGCGCCGACCGGACCGTGCCGCAGACCAACGAGCGGCCGGACGTCGAGAAGCAGGTGACCCACTCCGGAGAGCAGCGCCTGCCGCAGAAGCAGATGCCCACCCCGGACCGCCCGGGCCCCACGCCCGACCGGCCCGGCCCGACCCCGGACAAAACAGGCCCGACCCCGGACCGGTCGCAGGACCGCCCAGGCTCCCAGGACAGGACCGGCCAGCAGGACAGGACGGGTTCCCAGGACAAGATCGGCCCGCAGGACCGGCCCCAGGACAAGTCGTCCGGGCCGGAGCGGAATGTCACCCCGGAGAAGCCGGCAGCCGACAGGGGCACGCACGGCCGGCCCAAGGAGCCGAAGCAGGAGGAGGTCGTGGCCGCCGTGGCCGCGGTCGCCCACCTGGCACCCGACGGGACCGACCGCGGGACCGACCGCGGCGCCGGTGGCACCCACGGCCACGCGACCCCGGACGGCATCACCCCCGACGGCTTCGTGCACAGTGACCACAAGGCCTGGCAGGGCCGGCGCGACGGCGCGACGCCCACCCGGTTCAGCGCCGAGCGGTTCGAGCCGAACAGCCGCCTCGGCGGTCTGCGGACCCAGGACGGCCAGGTCTCCGGCAAGATCACGCAGATCCGCTACGACCTGCGCCACTTCGAGGTGGCGCCGGGCAAGTGGGTGCTGGAGTTCACCGTCCCGCTCGACCTCGTCTCGCCGGACCACTCGATCGACGCCAACACGCGGCGGGCCGCGGCCGACGAGCTGCAGGCCGAGCTGGACAAGAGCTTCAACTACAAGAACACCTGGCAGGGCAAGGACTCCTTCGCGGGCAGCCAGGTCCACTTCACGGTCGACGCGCTGACCCCCAACGGCATCACGCGCGGCTGGGACGCCAACCCGGCGATGAACGTGCCGATCGAGGTGCGTGACTCCTCGAAGGGCGACCCCTTCCGGCGGGCGATCGTCCCCGAGGTCAACCAGGTCCAGTGGGACCTGGGGCAGCCCGCGTCGAGCAGGCTGCACGAGTACTTCCACTTCCTCGGGCTGTGGGAGGGCTACCACGACCCGAAGATGCTGTTCAACCACGCGGTGGGCCGCGGCGGCATCATGGGCGACGGCCTGGTGAAGGAGCTGACGCCCGAGCAGGCCGGGATGATCACCGACATCCAGGGCCAGGCGAAGCCGGTCGCTTCCCACGGCCTCGGTGACGACAGCACCTACACGCGGCCCAAGCCCAACCTCGCCGGCCCCGGCGACCTGGTCGACAGCATCTACGCCGACGGCCCCTACAGCCAGCACCAGACCCCCACCAGCGCGCCGAGCAACAAGCCCAAGCCGCCGCCACGCGGACCCAACAGGCCGAACAACGGTCCCGGCAACAGTTCCGGAAGGGGACCCGGCAACAGGTCCGGCAACAGGTCGGACAGTGGTTCCGAACACCGGTCCGACAGCGAGTCCGACGGCGGGCCGCGCCGCGATCCGCGGCGCCAGAACATCAGGGACCTGCCCGCGGTGGAGTCGGCGCACGACCGGCCGTCGCGGTCGGACGCCCGGGACGCCAAGTACGACCAGGACACCTGGGACGAGCGGCCGGTACCGGTCCCGCCTAGGGCCGGTGCGGAGGAGATCGCGCCGGTCAAGGGCTGGTCGCTCGACGAGGCGGGCGACTGGTTCACCAACACGATGGCCAAGTACTTCGGCGGCCGGGGCGGCGAGCCGGTCGTGCCGTTCCTGTCCGGCGGTGCGGCCCTGGCCCGGCAGGGTGGCGTGCGCCCGCCGAAGGACCTCGACTTCCGGATCACCGCGGGCGAGGCCGGCTTCAAGGACTTCAGCGACCCGGTCGCGCAGCGCTTCCTCGACCACCTGAACAACTCGGCGGCCAAACAGCTGCAGAACGAGTACCGGGCGCAGCTGAAGTCCGGTTCGGTGCCGCGTGGCGCCCAGATCGGCGAGTTCGCGCCGCTGCGCAAGTCCGGTGTCGGGTCGACGTCGATGGGTTCGCTGAACATCCTCGGCCAGGAGATCAGCCTGACCGTGGTGCCCAACGACCGGCCGGAGACGAGGCCGGTCGGCGGTGACGGTCCCGGCAAGGACATCCACGTCCTGACCCCGGACGAGCTGGTCGCGGACAAGCTGCGGACGATGATCTCCCGCACGAAGACCGACCAGGACAGCGTGAAGAAGGTCGCGCAGGACGTGTTCGACGTCCTCGACGCGATGGACGTGGCCGACCGGGACGCCGGCCACATCGGCGACACCACCGGCGGCCACCTGGACAAGGGCCTCTCGGCGCGGGCCGAGCAGTACAGCGAGACCAACCTCCTCGGCACGAAGCTCCAGCACTGGGACGACCGGAGCCTGCACGACCTGATGACCGGTCACGCGGTCGAGACGGCGAAGGCGCACCTGAAGAACGGCGAGCGGCGGCGGGCGCTCGAGAAGCTGCTGGACGACGTGCGGGACTGGGGCGGCCACGAGAAGGCCGACCGCATGTGGCGGCGGCTGGGGGACATCGGCAACGTCCCGGTCGGCGACGAGGTCAAGAAGGCCCTGCGGCCGCTGATGGCGGACTTCGACGACCGGCGCCAGTACGGGCCGGGGCCGGAGTCCCGGGGCAGCGGCCGGCCCGAGGTGCGGCCGGGCGCCGCCCCGGGCGAGGAGCCGGGCCACAGCGGTGAGTCGTCGTACGTGCCGCCGGTCGAGGACCTGCTGAACATCCACGCCGACGACATCGCCGGGAACGTGCGCGACCACCTGGTCGACGGGGACCCGAGGCTCGGCGCCAGGCCGGACTCGACCGCGCAGGCCGAGCAGATCGCCCGGGTGCTCGCCTTCTCCGGCGGCTTCCGGCCGCTGGTCGACAGCGGCGAGCCGTTCCAGACGCAGGAGGCGTTCGGTCTCGGCAAGAACGACTTCAGCAAGGGCTTCGACCAGCTGCACAAGGCCGGCCTGGTGGCGCCGAGCCCCGAAGGCCTCCGGCTGCGCAAGGCGGGCTGGAACCTGGTGCCGACCGAGGGTCCGCAGCGGGTGGTGGACCTCGAGGGCAACAACATCGACCCGCCGTCCTCGTCGGAGGGCAGCCCGGCCCGGTCGCCGGAGCGCTCCCCCGAGCGGTCGGGCTCGCCCGTGGAGCGGCCGCGGTCGGTCAGCCCGCCCCGCGCGTCGACCCCGGAGAACCTGGCCGAGATCGAGTTCATGGGCCGGCAGGCGTCCGACGCGTTGGCCGCCGAGAACCGGGACGTGGCACAAGGGCTGCGCAACCGCGCCAAGGACGAGCTGCACAAGGCCGGCTGGCACTCGCCGTTCCCCGGCGACGCCTACCGGCGCGCGGTGGACATCGTCGCCCACTCGATCCTCGACCACGACAGCCCGGAGCTGGTGCGGGACACCGCGCAGGCCGTGACCTCCTGGAAGGAGGACGCGAGCCACGCCGGGCCCGCTGGTGACGGGGTGCGGCTGGCGGACGACGGGTCGGTGGCCCGGCCGGACGGCACGAGCACCGGCAGCCTGCCGCCGGGTGCCCGCGAGGTGCTGCCGCCCGCGGTGCGCAAGCAGTGGGAGCGGGCGCGCCAGGTCACCGGATCGAACAAGCTGCCGCCCGAGATCGCCGGCTGGGTCTCCACCAGGGCGAACCAGATCCTGGCGAACCGCCACGTGACCGAGTCGGCCGGCTCGCGGATCACGTCGATGCGGCGCGACCAGATCGCCCGCGACCAGGCGCTGAACACGATCGTGACGGCGCGGATGATCGAGGACCACGCGGGCGGGCTGACCAGCCGACAGGCGGAGCGCAACGCGCTCGGCTTGGTCAACGACCTGGCCGCGCAGTTGCGCGACCAGGGCGACGAGTTCCGGAACCCACCCGCCGCACCCCGCCCGGACGCCGACGAGTACTTCGCCAAGGCGGTGCCGCCCGCGCCGTGGGTGCTCACGCCCCGCCCGGACGCCTCGGGCCCGGGGCCCGAGCGTTCGTTCGACATCGCGCCGGGCAGTACGCGCCTCGGCGGCGAGCAGCGGCCGAAGCTGGACTCGTTGATCAGGGAGCTGACCGAGGCGAAGGCGACCCGTGACGGGTTGGGCTACCTACCGCCGAAGGTGGCGGTGTCCGGCGACGCCGCCCACGTCATCGCCGGCGCGCTGGCCGAGCGCGGTATCGACGCGGAGGTCAGGCCGGGCCGCGACGGGGGCGCCGACGTCCACGTCGACTGGAACATGGAGCGGCCGGCCGACTTCGTCCCGCCCGAGGCACCGCGCTCGGAGCGGGTCACCGACACCAGGATCACCTGGGACCCCCCGGAGGGCGAGCCGATCCTCCGGCCGGACCCGGTGCAGCAGATCCTGGACGACCCGAGGTGGGCGAGCAGCAAGGACGTCAGCGCGCCCTGGTTCGACCCGAAACCCGACCACATCCCGGCACAGGACATCGCGGGCGTCGCCAAGGACATGCCGGTCACCGGCCGGGTACGCGGCGACCAGGGCGGCCTCACCACCGACTCGATCATCACGACCGACGGCTCGAAGCTGAACACGTGGCGCGGCCCGATCGCCTACGACGTTCGCGACTTCGACATGCCCGGCGGGAAGGGCGGCGTCGGCGACCGCCACGTGAAGTTGTTCCTGGACAAGGGCAGCTACACCGACGCGCAGATCAGGGCCCTGCAGGACAGGGCGAAGACGGGCGTGGACGGGCGGTACAACCCGGGCTACCGGATGGCGAACGGCCGGCAGTTCCACGTGTCCGTCGACTTCGTCGACGACCCCGCGGACGCGTTCGCCGTCGTCGGGATCGACCGGGCGGGCGGCGAGGCGAACCAGCTCAGCTGGCCGGTGGACCTGGCCGCCGACAAGATCGCGCACGAGATCGGCCACTTCCTCGGCCTGCACGACCAGTACTTCGACAGGGGCGCGAACAAGCCGATCTTCCAGCACCAGGACGGCAGAGGCCGGGTCATCGACGACAGCGGCATCATGACCGACGCGGTGAAGGGCCCGAACTCGAAGTTCCTGCCGCGCGACATGTGGCGGATCGAGAACCGGCAGCGCGACCTCGCGTCGGACCTCCCCGTGCAGCACGAGTCCTACCCGGCGCCACCACGCACCGCGGGCGGCGCCGACCGCAGGCTGCCGTCGCTGCTGCAGTACCTGCGCGACCGGTTCGGCTCGGACCACACGCCGGCGCCGGCCCCGGAAGCGCCCGCACCGCACATCGACTTCGAGCCGCCGTCGGTCTCCCGCGAGCTGGCCGAGGACGCGCACGGCATCTTCGACGACGTCGTCAACAACTTCCCGCGCTCGGTCGAGGAGGCCCGCGACGTCGTCGCGGCCGCGAGCCACGCGCTCGACGAGGCGCAGGCCAGGCTCGACGAGGCGCAGGCAGAACACGGGCACCAGCCTTCGTCGTCCACCGCGCCGGAACCGGCTCCGATCGCCGCTGCGCGGGGCGGGGTGGCGCTCGCGGAGGCCGCGCTCGACGTCGCGCACAGCAACCTCGAGGTCTGGGACCACCAGACCGAGCACGGCGCGCGGCACCACGACGAGTGGCTCAACAACCAGTTCACCGACCAGGCCTCGTTGCGCAGCACGGACTACGCGGCGAGCCAGGCGTCCGAGCCGTCGGGCGCGCGGCCGCCGCGGCGGCTGGAGGACGTGCTCTCGCGCGAGGACTGGCACCGCCTCTACCTGAACCCGAAGGACATCGCCAAGGCGGAGGCGATGTTCCCGGACAACCCCGGCTCGCTCTACGACCGGGAGCGGTCGCCGGGCTTCCAGGCGGGCATGGTCGACGCGTACGAGCGGTTCCTCAACCCGGCGGACTTCACCACACAGCGCCTGAACGCGGACCTGTACCGGCAGATGCACGAGGCCGTGACGGCGCAGCTGGGCCGGGAGATCCCGTGGTCCGGCCGCGGCACGACGGGCTTCCCGCTCGGCAGCTCGCGCCCCAGCCCGGACGTGTTCAGCGACACCGTGGGTGGTCGCCCGCTGATGGTCGACGCCGCCGCGTTGCTGCGCTCCGGCAAGAAGGCGGACGTCCAGCCGATCACGATCCTCGACACCTGGAGCAACCCGAACAAGCCGATCGTCCGGACGAACTACCGCCAGCACGAGGTCCAGGGCCTGGTCAACGGCGTCTTCGACGACTTCTACGGCGACCTCGGCCGTGCCACCAACGACGCGGACCGGTTCCGCGCGATCGGCCGTGTGGTCCGCACCCTGCACATCGTGCACCCGTTCGAGGACGCCAACGGGCGCCTGAACATCCACCTGCTGCTGCCGAGGCTGATGCTGGAGGCGGGGTTCCAGCCGATCCTGTTCCGCGACCTGGTCCCGCTGTTCGACGGCAGCCGCACGCTCGACCAGGTCGCCGACGCCATGGCACGTGGGCAGGGCGTCGACCTGACCGAGCCGTTCCGGTCCACCGCACCGGAGTACTCGTCGAGCGAGTCCGAGGCGACCGGCAGCGACCACTCCGACAAGGACGGCAGCGACCACTCCGACGGCGGCTACGCCCATTCCGATGGTGGCAGTGACCATTCCGACGGCGGCTACGCCCACTCCGATGGCGGTAGCGACCATTCCGATGGCGGCTACGCGCATTCCGACGGCGGCGGCGACCACTCCGACGGGCACGCCTTCTCCGACGACGGCCGCCACTCGCCGGCGACCGCGGAGGAGTTCCCGAACCCGCCCGCCGCGCCGTCGGGCAGGGGCCGCCACCAGCAGGTGTCGGACCTCCCGGCCGTGGCGGCCGCGCACGACCAGCCGTCCCGGCAGGAGGCGCGGGACGCCAAGTACGACGAGAACTTCTGGGACGAGCAGCCGGTGCCCGTCCCGTCGCGGGCGGGTGCCGACGAGATCGCGCCGGTCAAGGGCTGGTCGCTGGAGCAGGCCGGCGACTGGTTCACCAACACCATGGCCAAGTACTTCGCGGGTCGCCCGGGCGGCGCCGAGGCGGTGCCGTTCCTGTCCGGTGGCGCGGCGCTGGGCTACCAGGGCGGCGTGCGCCCGCCGAAGGACCTCGACTTCCGCATCACCGCGAGCGAGGCCGGGTTCAAGGACTTCAGCGAACCCGCGGGCCAGCACTTCCTCGACTACCTGAACAAGTCGGCGAAGCCGCAGCTGCAGAACAACTACCACGCGCAGCTGAAGACCGGTTCGGTGCCGCGTGGCGCCCAGATCGGCGAGTTCGCGCCACTGCGCAAGTCAGGTGCCGGCTCCACCTCGATGGGTTCGCTGAACATCCTCGGCCAGGAGATCAGCCTGACGGTCGTGCCCAGCGACCGCCCGGACACGGCGCGCCTCGGTGGCGACGGCCCCGGCAAGGACATCCACGTCCTCACCCCGGACGAGCTGGCCGCGGACAAGCTCCGCACGATGATCTCCCGCACGAAGACCGACCAGGACAGCGTGAAGAAGGTCGCGCAGGACGTGTTCGACGTCCTCGACGCGTTCGACGTAGCCGACCGGCAGGCGGGCCGGTCCGGCGACAGCTCGCCCGCGCAGGTGGCGGCCGGCCTCGCCGCGCGTGCCGGGGAGTACAGCGAGACCAACCTCCTCGGCACGAAGCTCCAGCACTGGACCGGCAAGGACCTGCACGACCTGATGACCGGCCACGCCGTGCTGACCGCGCAGGCGCACCTGAACAACGGCGAGCGGCGCCGGGCGCTGGAGAAACTGCTCGACGACGTCAGGGAGTGGGGCGGCCAGGAGCACGCCGACCGGATGTGGGACCGGCTGGAGAAGTTCGCCTCGATGCCGGTCCGCGACGACGTCAAGACCGCGCTGCGGCCGCTCATCGCCGACTGGGACGACCGGGCGCAGTACGGCCCCGGCCCGGAGGCCCGCGGCAGCGGGCGGCCGGAGGTCCGGTGGGGCGCCGCGCCCGGCGACGAGCCGGTCACCGGTGCGGAGACGGTGTTCCCCGCGCCACCGGTGGGCGACCTGCTGGCGATCCACGCCGACGACATCGCCGGGAACGTCCGCGACCACCTGGTCGACAAGGACCCGAAGCTGGGGAAGAAGGCGGACTCGACCGCGCACGCCCAGCAGATCGCGCGGGTGCTCGCGTTCTCGGGCGGGTTCCGGCCGCTGCTCGACCACCGCGAGAACGTCCAGACGCTCGAGGCGTTCGGGCAGACCAAGAGCGAGTTCGCCAAGGGCTACCAGCAGCTGAAGGACGCGGGCCTGGTGGCGCCGAGCCCCGAGGGGCTGCGGCTGCGCAAGGCCGGCTGGGACCTCGTGCCGACCCGCGGCCCCCAGCGCGTCTTCGACCTGGAGGGCAACCCGATCGACCCGCCGTCCTCGTCGGAGGGCAGCCCGGCCCGGTCCGCCGAGCACTCGCCGGAGCGGTCCGGCTCGCCGGTGGGCCGCCCGAGGTCGACGAGCCCGTTCCGGGCGTCCACGCCGGAGGAGCTCGGCGAGATCGAGCTGACCGGCCGGCAGGCCGCGGCCGTGCTCGCCCAGGAGTCCCCGGCGATCGCACAGGGCCTGCGCAACCGGGCCATGGGCGCGCTGTACAAGGCGGGCTGGCGGGCGCCGAACCCGCCGGAGATGTACGCGCGTGCCGTGGACATCGTCGCCCAGTCCATGCTGGAGGGCGACGGCCCGGCGATGGTCCGGGAGGTCGCGGAGACCGTCGCCGCGCAGCGCGGCAAGGCGAGCAGCGGCGGCCTGGCCGGCGACGGCATCCGGCTGGCCGAGGACGGCTCGCTGGCCCGGCAGGACGGCACGCCGACCGGCAGGCTGCCGCAGGGCGTCTCGCTGCCCGCGCCGGTCAAGGCGCAGTGGGACCAGGCCCGGCAGGTCACCGGCTCGAGCAAGCTGCCGCCGGACATGGCGGGCTGGATCGCCACGCGTGCGGGGCAGATCCTGGCCAACCGGCACATCGCGCAGGGCATCGGCTCGATGGTCACCTCCGCGCAGCGCGACATGATCGCCCGCGACCAGGCGCTCACCACCATCGTCGGCGCCCAGATGTTGAGGGACCGGGCCGCCGGGCTCGACCTGCGGGACGCGGAGCGCAACGCGCTGCGGGTGGCGAACGGCCTGGCGAGCTCGTTGCACACCGGCGACGCCCACCGCCTGGGCGGCGACTTCCCCGACCCGCCGGCGGCACCGCTGCGGGACGGCGGGTCGACCGGGCCCCAGGCCACCGGGTCGCGTCCGGAGCGGCCGGCCGGACCGGCGCCGGAGCACACGTTCGACATCGCGCCGGACAGCACCCGGTTGAGCGAGGGGCAGCGCGGCGAGCTGGAGTCGCTGGCGGACATGCTCAGGAACGCGACGGAGACCCGGCGCCAGGACGGCTACCTGCCGCCGCCGGTGACGGTGTCGGGTGCCAACGCGCACCTGGTCGCGGACGGGCTGGCCGAGCACGGCATCGGCGCGAAGGTCGAGCCGGGCGGGCCCGACGGCGCGGACGTCACGGTGGACTGGAAGCTCAAGCGTGGCACCAACCCGGCCGACGCGATCCTCAACGACGAGTCGTGGCGGCACAGCACGGCCGAGAGCGCGCCGTGGTTCGACCCGGCACCCAACCGGGTCTCGCCGGCGGTCATCGAGAACGCCGCGAAGAACGCACCGGTCGTGAGTCGCGTGCACGGCGTGGACGGCGGACTCCGGCAGAGCGGCAGGCCGTGGGCTGGGCCCATCTCGTACGACGTTCGCCGGTTCGACGTGACGGGGCCGGACGGCAGGACCGTGCCGGTGGAACACCACACCACGAAGGTGTTCCTGGACAACGTGGCCAAGGCCTCGCCGGACGAGATCCGCGCGCTCCAGGAGCGCGTGAAGGCCGGTGTGGACGAGCGGTACAACCAGGGCTACCGGACCGCGGGCGGTCGTCAGTTCCACTCGGCGGTGGAGTTCGTCGACAACCGTGCCGACGCGGGCGACGGCGTCGTCAGGGTCGGCGAGCGCGGCGGCCGGGCCGACCAGCTCAACTGGCCGGTGGACCTGCCGAAGGAGGAGCTGGGCCACGAGGCAGGCCACTTCCAGGGCCTGCACGACGAGTACCTGTCGAAGGCCGGGGACAAGCCGGTCTTCCAGCACCAGGCCGGCAAGGGCCGGGTCATGCCGGACAAGGGCCCGATGACGGCCGGGTTCGCCGACCCCGACGCGCGGTTCAAGCCGCGCAACATGTGGCTCATCGAGAACCGCCTGCGGGACCTCGAGTCCGCCCCGAACGCACCGCGTCCACCCGCGACCGAGTTCGCCACGCCCCCCGAGGTGAGCCGCGGCCCCGCCCGCACGGAGCAGGCGGCCCGCGCCGCGGTCGACAGCGCACGCAGGCGGTTGGACAACGCGGAGAGCCACCTGGCCCGCGCGCTCGGCGCCAACGCGCCGGAGTCCGTGGTCACCGAGGCGCGGAACCGGGCGACCGCGGCGGAGTCCGCACTGGAGCGCGCCAACGACCGCCTTTCCTCGTGGGAGTACCACTCCTGGCTCGACGACGCGCTCACGGGCGAGTCGCTGCGCGGCACCGACGACGCCGTGAGCACGGCGTCGGAGCCGTCCCCCGCGCGGGCGCCCCGCGACCTCGAGAGCGTCCTGCCGCGCAAGGAGTGGTACCGGCTCTACCTCGACCCGGCGCACTTCGACATCGCGGAGCGGCTGTTCCCGCACGACCCCGGCTCGTACTACGACCACGATGAGTCGCCCGGCTACAAGCAGAGCATGGAGGCGGCCTACGAGAAGTTCCTGGACACGGCGAAGTTCCCGCAACAGCGGCTGAACTCCGAGCTGTACGAGCAGATGCACGACGCCGTCAACTCGTCGCTGAAGAAGAAGGCGAACTGGACCGCCAGCGACTACGAGGCGACGGACTTCCCGTTGCGGGCGGAGAACCCCAGCCCCGACGTGTTCACCGAGACGCTGCTCGGCAGGCCGTTGCTGGTCGAGGGCGGCAAGTACCTCGTCGGCGGCAGCGCGATCACCTTCCTCGACCGGGAGACCAACCAGCGGCCGTACATCCGCACGAACTACGGGGTCGAGGAGGCCAGGGGTCTCGTCGACGCGGTGTTCGACCGGTTCTACGACGACATGGCGAAGGCGGGTTCGGACGCGGACCGGTTGAAGGCCATCGGCCGCGCGGTGCGCACCGTGCACATCGTGCACCCGTTCAAGGACACCAACCGCAGGCTGAACGTGCACCTGTTGCTGCCGAGGCTGCTGCTGGAGGCCGGGTTCGCGCCGGTCGCGTTCAAGGACATGGACCAGCTGTTCCAGGGTGGCCGGTCACTCGACCAGATCGCCGACGCCATGGCGCGCGGACAGGGCATCGACCTGACCGGCCGCATCGGGCACACGGACGTCGAGAGCACCGCCCCGCAGACCGAGGCGCGCCCGGGCGAGGGCCGCGGGCTCGACCTGCACCCGGACACGGTGAAGAAGAACAAGAAGGCCGTACTGGCCTGGGCCGCCGCGGGGGTCATCGCCGGTCGGCACATGGACGAGCCGCCCGTGGGCCACCCCGACCGGGTGGTGTTCGACGACATCGTGGACGCCGTCGCGCACCAGTACGACAGCTACGGCCACTTCCACGCCGACCAGCTGGCGAAGAAGCTCGCCGGGAGCCCTGACGACCGGGTCGCCGCGGAGCCCGGGACGTGGCACTACCGGGCGGCTAGGGCCAAGGCACTGCACGAGGCACTCGGCGACGAGGGCAGGACCGCCTACGACCGGGCCGCCGACGAGATCGCGGACATCGTCAAGCAGTACCACCAGCTCCCGGAGGACCGGAACCCGAACACGTCGTTCTTCGGCGAGATCATGAGGGTGGTAGGACTCCGCTACCTGGCCGGTGGCCACGACAGCGCGGCGGAGCTGTCGGGCCGGCTCGCCGACGAGCTGAACACCGCCTACCCGGCGGGTGTGCAGCGGCCCGCCGCCGTCTCGCCGGCTCCGGCCGCCGCGCCCAAGCCGGTCCCGGCCGTGACGGAGCCGACCCCGGAACCCGCGGCCGGCCTGCCGACCTTCGAGTTCACCCCGGCCGACGGCCTGCCGACCTTCGAAGTCACCCCGGCTGACGGCCTGCCTACCTTCGAGGTGACGCCGGCTGACGGCCTGCCTACCTTCGAGGTGACGCCGGCCGACGGCCTGCCTACCTTCGAGGTGACGCCGGCCGAGAACGTGCCGAGCATCCTGGTCACGCCCGACGAGTTCCCGAGCCCGCCCGAGGCACCGTCGAGGGAGGTCGGGAGCAGCACGTCCACCGCCCCCGGCCTCGGGCACCGGACCACCGGCCTGGAGACCATCCACGAGGACCACGAGCTGGAGTCGCTGTCCTCCAGCAGGTCCTACGAACGGCCCGACGGCTTCTGGTCGGAGGACCAGGACCAGGCCACCCGGGACAACACGCAGAGCGCCCGGGAGCCCCGGGACACCGCCCAGGAGACGCCGGGCACCCCCGTACCGCCCCCGCCGCCCAAGGCGCCGGTGCTCACCGGCGAGGTCACCGGGGACACCGTGCGTTCCGGGATCCCCGAGTACGCCCTGGAGAACCGGGGCGCAGGCCGGGCGGACAACCCGTCGGCGCTCACGGGAGTCAACCCGAAGCGCACCATCGGCAAGGTGGCACCGGCGCTGGCCAAGCACCCGATGCTCGACCAGATCCACCACGAGGTCACCTCGGACTACCGGCCGTTCGTCGGCGACAACCGCAAGCAGCCGTACCGGATCGTCACGAAGGACGACGTCTACGAGGTACGGCCCATGGCCGTGCAGCGGTGGGGCCAGGCCGAGGTCGTCGACCCGGCCGCGGAGGCCGGGAAGATGAAGTCCTCCGGCGACAACAAGACCGTCTCGAAGAACAAGACGTCCTCGGGCCATGACGGCACTGTCACCAAGCAGGCCAATGTCTCGGCCGCGCCGCCGCTCGCGGTCAACGTCAAGGCGGGCGGCACGCTCACCCCGAACGAGAGCCACGAGGTCTCCGGGCAGCGCAAGACCAAGCAGTCCACCGAGGCCGAGTTCACGAACACGCATCGCGTGCGGATGCCGGTGGAGCTGTCCTACGAGATCCGCAACGGCAAGGGTGAGCTGCTCGGCCAGGTCACCGACGCGGACGGCGTGCGCAGGAACAGGTCCGAGACGGGCAAGGTCGAGGTCGACGTCCCGCTGAACCTGGGCCGCCGCGCCGACGACGCGTTCGTCATCGACAAGCCGAAGGCCCTCCCCGCCGCGCCGCGGATCGAGGAGCTGTTCACCAACACCAAGCGCGGCAACAGCTTCTTCGAGCAGGCCGGGAAGCTCCTACCGAAGAGCCTGACCGAGATGCGGTCGGCGGGCCGCGGCGAGCTGCAGGGCCTCGTCAGCGACTCGGGGCTGAAGTCCAAGTGGCACAAGATGGCGGTGACCGAGGAGGACGTCCGGCGCAACCCCGAGGCGGGCTGGCAGGAGTCCCCGGCGCTGACCAAGGGCGCGGACAGCAAGCGGTGGTCCAACAAGGCCAGCAAGTTCCAGGTGCGTGCCATCGCCAAGCAGGCCGAGGTCATCAACACGGTGCCCGACGTGAAGGTGACCGACAGCCGCTTCGTGAAGGACACGCTGACCACGAAGGACACCACCGACCGCGGCGCCGAGGGCTCGCTGGGCGTCGGCGTCGGGGGCGACATCGCCCAGACGCTCTACTTCGCCTCAGGCCCCGCGTTCGGCGGCTCCGTGAAGTCGTCGCACGGCATGGAGCACACGGTCAAGGACCTCTACAAGTCGTCGGTCGCGAGGTCCGGCGACGAGGTCCGGTACCGCACGGTGCACGAGATCCAGGTGCGGCCGCTGGGCGGCGAGATCAAGACGCTCGACGGCGACGTCGTGACCTACCAGTCGACCTCGTACGACAAGGCGGCCGACGCCGGGCTGGTGCCACCGCGCGAGGAAGCTCCGCTGGCCGAGAACGAGCAGCGGTACCCGCCGCCGTGGGTGACGGCCAAGAAGTCGCTCGGCGGCATGATCGTCGACGACTTCAAGGGCGGCGACAACGTCTACCGCGCGGTGGCGAAGAGCCTGCGCAAGCTGCCGGGCCGCAAGTGGTACCACATGACCCGCAGCGACTACGTGGTCGAGTTCGGCGACGTCAGGGTCGGCACCTACTCGCGCGGGCTCAAGGCGAGCATCGAGCGGCTGCTGTCCCGCAGCGACGGGCTGCGCAAGGACATCTCGAACGAGCAGCTGTCCGAGCTGGTCGACACGATGCTCACCGACCGGGGCGTGACGTTCACGGTCAAGCCGAAGGACGCGCTGCCCGGCGACTACGGCAACACCATCAACCTGAAGGCCACGCTCGACGAGATCACCCCGGCCGGCCGGCCGGACGAGGTCGCGTACTCCAGCGAGGCCAAGGAGAAGCTGTCGTCCAAGCTCTCCGACGAGAGCTCCAGGAAGGGCGAGGTCGGCATCCAGTCGCGGTTCTGGCATCCGTTCGGCGACAGCGGTCTGTCGCACGCGGGCAACCTGAACATCGGCAAGAGCAAGCTCTGGTCCAGCTCCGCCGACATGTCCGCCAAGAGCAGCGAGGGCACCAAGCGCACGCACGGCCGAGGCGCCGACGCCGACGGCAAGGCCGCCAAGCAGAAGGTGTGGCCGTTCGGCGCGAAGCTCACCATCACGCCGACCGTCACCTCGACGTTCAGGCCGAGCGTCGGCCTGCCAGGCAGGTCCGCGCCGGAACTTCTCACCCAGACCCTGAAGTCGCACGAGGTGCCGCTGAAGGTGCTCGTGCCGGACTCGCTGACCTCGTCGAAGAAGGTCCACGAGTTCGAGACCTCCGAGCCCGTGAACAAGAAGTTCATGGACGACACGGCCACCGTCCCGAGGCCGAACGAGCTGCGCCGCAAGGCACCGCGCATCCTCGACGACGTCGACGTGGTCGCGGTGTTCGGCACCGACCACATCGGCGACGCCCTGGACGAGCGGGTCCACAAGGCCTCCGGCGACCCGGTCGACACGCTCGGCCCCGACGGCCGCGCGAAGTACCCGCACAGCTCGCGCACCGCAGAGGACCAGCTGACCCCCGACCACCTGAAGCGCAGCAGGCGGCGGTTCGAGCCGATGAGCATCGACCGGGACTGGGCCCGCAAGTGGTCCAACCTCGACGTCGACTCGACGGTGCTGATCACCCCGTTCCGGCCGCGGCCGATGAAGTTCCACGAGCTCCAGGAGATCGAGAAGAGCTACGGCGCGGGCGTCGGAACGGGCCGCGGCGACAAGACCTCCTCGTCGTTCGGCATCACCGCGGGCGACACCCTCATGCCGGTCAGCAACGCGATCGGCGACGACCCGGTGGTCCGCTTCCGCGGCTTCATCGGCGGCGAGGCCACCCCGTTCGAACAGCGTTGGGGCCAGGGCAGGTCGTCGGACTTCGCCAGCTCGTCCGAGACGACGGTCAAGAGCTCGCGGCTGGTCAAGGAAACCCTGATCTGGGCGGACTACACCGCCGACATGGTCTCCGACGCGAAGTACACGAACAACTACGACAAGGCGAACCTGTTCCCCGGCAAGGAGCCGGGCCGCGCCGGACTGAGCTACGACCAGCCCAAGGGCATGCTCATGTGGGCGACGGACGAGCAGATCGACGCCATGCAGGCGCACACCGAGGCGAAGGAGGCGGCCGAGGCGAACGCGGCGGCCGAGGCCGCCGCGGTGCCCGGCGCCGAGGTGACCCCCGACGCCGTCACGCCCGACTCCGCCTCGGAGACCCGCTCCGACACGGGCTCGGCAGCCCGGTCCGACGGCGGTCGCTCCGACGGCAACCTCTCGGACAGCATCCATTCCGAGGGTGACCGCTCCGAGGGGGGCCGTTCGGACGGCAACCGGTCCGCCGGCTCGCGTTCCGACACCGCCCGGTCCGACGGCAGGCCCACCCCGAGGCACACGCCGCGGTCCAACTCGTTCCCGCGCAAGGTCACCAGGACGGCCACCGAGGACAGCTTCGCCACCATGTCGGTCGGCCAGATGTCGCGGGTGGAGAGCTTCGAGTCGATCGTGCCGGGGGAGCCGCGTTCACCGCTGCCCCCGCCGCCGTCCATCGTGGACAGCAGCGGCGTCTCGCTCGGCGTCGGCGCGATCACCTCGACCATCGACGCGCGGGGCAGCATCGAGAACCTGCACAGGGACCTCGTCGACAACCTCGGCGAGGACGGTGCGCGCTCGCTGCTGCCGAAGTCCCGGTACGACGCCAAGCACGACAACCACGGCATGGTCGACCATCTGCTGGCCAACGTGAACCGCGCCGCGAGCGCCGCGCTGAACGGCGAGCAGGTCGCGCCCATGCGCCGCGAGCTGGGCCGGTGGAAGGGCAAGACGTACTTCCTGAGCGTCGGCGCGAAGTTCGTCGAGGGCCCGGAGTTCACCGGCATCGAGCACGTCGACAAGCTGGCGGTCAGCGACTCGGTGTCCCGTGGCGACACGAACTCGAAGTCCTCCGGGCACACCGTCGGCAAGGTCGGCGCGATCGCCCGGCCCGGCATCATCGTCACCGGCAAGAGCGACCCGGCCGCCGCCGGCGCCACGACCGGGCACGGCCCCGGCAGCGGCGGCCTGGCCGGTGGCCTCGGCGCCGACGTCGCACTGGGCCGCCGGGACGACGAGCGTTCGCAGGGCCTGTCGCAGAGCCACAAGCAGTCGGCCGAGACGTCCGGGCCGATGGCCTCCTACGCGGGCCGGATCGAGCTGGACGTCCGGATCGAGCGCGGTTTCGGGATCGACGACCACGGCAACGAGGTCGCCCGCGAGGTCGTCGCCCAGGACAAGGGCGCGACGCACGACGTCGACCTGCTGAAGCTGCCGGAGGAGTCGTTCCCCGAGCCCGTCGGCGCGAAGCTCGGCGAGGCCGACCCGGAGCCGTGGTCGGACTCGAACCCGCACCCGAAGAAGGCCACCCCCGAGCAGACCGCCAGGTGGCGCGGGCAGGACGGCCACATGGCGCTGACCGAGGAGGGCGCCCCCAAGCCGGACCGGCCGAGCTACGAGCGCGGCAAGTTCGTCGCCGAGCACTACTTCGGCGACATGGCCGAGTTCCGCAACCGGGTCGAGCGGGCGCTGCTGCGGGTGCCGGGGGTGCGGGAGCTGCCGTCCCGGACCATCGCCGAGCTGAAGTCGGAGGTGACGCTCGCCGCGGTGAAGGCGGGGTCGCCGGACATGATGGCCGGCCAGTTCACGTTCCCGCTGAGCGACTTCGACGTGGAGGTCCACCTCGGCCTCGACGACGAGCCGAGGCTGTCGGGCGCGGGGGACTGGGTCGACATCGAGGCCAAGTCCGACACCACCTACACGGACAAGTCCGGCTCGAAGACCGGCCACGACGCGAGTGCCAACGCGCTGCCCCTCCAGGGCAGCGGCGGTGTCACGCACCCGGGCGGCAAGAACTCCTTCGCCGAGGGCCGCAACAACTTCGGCTCGGTGTTCGCGGGGAGCCAGGCGGGCAACGTCAAGCTCGGCGGGCACGAGAGCGTGCTGGAGGGGGAGAGCACCAGGAAGGGCAAGGCGGGCACGCCGAAGTCCCTCGAGGACCCGGGCAAGCTCACCCAGGTCGACCTGCACGACGGGCAGTTCCTGTTCGTGGCGCGGAAGAAGGGTGCCGTGCCGGGCTCCGGCGAGGGCGTGGCCGTGCTGCCCGTGTCCGACGCCTACGCCATCCGCCACTACCCGGACCCCGCGATGCCGCTGCCCGGCTCGCTGGCGGACGCCGTCGCCGAGCACGGCAAGGCCCGCAAGGCGTGGACCGAGGCGGTCAAGGAGCTCGACGCGGTCAAGCTCAGGCAGCACGGCGGCAAGGGCAAGTCGACCGACGTCGGTGAGCTCGCGGCGGCGCGGAAGAAGCGGAACGACGCGCAGGCCAAGTACTGGGCGACAAAGCAGGAGTACGACACCCAGCTCGTCGCGGCCCGCGCCGCGCAGCCGGCCGGCGCCGCCGCGTACGCCGCCGCGCAGCACGCCTCGCGGACTGCGGACGCGACGGCCAGGGCCACGAAGGCGGCCGAGGACGCCGCGCGGGCCGAGAAGTTCGCCGCGGCCGCGAAGCGCAACAACCAGCCGGGAGTCGTCCGGGGCGCGCAGGCCGAGCAGGCCGCGCAGGAACGCATCCAGCGGGAGTCCACCAACGACGCGCACGGCAACCAGCTCCTGGCACGCGACTCGGCGCAGAACGCGCGGGACCAGGTCGGACCGTCCATCATGGACGCCCGGCGCGGGGCGCAGCGGCACGTCGAGGACTTCCCGGAGCTGAACGAGAACCCGAAGAAGGTCGAGAAGGGCAAGGTCGCGAACCGGTTCGTGCTGGACGCCATGCGGGCGGGCAGCCGGATCGGCAACGAGTTCGCGAACCGGGCGAACGACGCGGCCACCCGCGCCGAGCAGACCTACCGCGACTTCCAGCAGGACGGCGACGGCTCGGTCCGCAGCGGCACCGACCGCAGCACCAACGGCAGCACCAACGGCCGTACCGACCACGGCTCGGACCGCGGCTTCGACCCCGGCTTCGACTCCGGTTCCGTCCGCGACCCCGGCCCCGCGACCCGGGACACCGACGCCGACGGCGGGTTCTGGTCGGAGGACAGCCTTTCCGACGGCGAGTCCACCGCACGGGGCGGCGACCTCGTCGACGACGCCCCGGTCCGGTCGGGCGGCCGACGCGGCGGCGACTTCTTCGTCCCGCTGATGAGCGGCGCGCTGAACCCCGACATGACCGGCGGCGCGGCGACCCCGGGCCACGCGGCCACGCACGCCGGCGACCTCGACTTCCGCCAGGCCCTGACCGCACCCGAGGGCTCGGTCCTGACCCACGAGAGCTTCGCCACCCCGGCCGACGGGTCGCGGTACTTCAAGGCGAACTACGCGAAACTGCTCGGCGTCGACCGCAGCCCGGACAGCGCGAACTGCCTCGAGGTGACCGTCCAGGGCTCGTTCTCCATCCTGGACGGCGAAACCTTCGTCGCCGGCCACGGCAACCCGGTGCGGGTCGGCGACGCGGGCGACCTCGCGGGCCTGCCGTTCCGCCAGGCCTCGCCCGACCAGATCGCCCGGTACATGCGCACCCAGAAACCGGGCGCGCAGGGCATCGTCTTCCTCGGCGGCGGCGACACCGCGGACGCCGATGGGCACTACATCCTGGTCCACAAGGACGACCGCGGCGTCGTCAACTTCGTGGACGTCAAGAACAAGTCCATGGGCGCGCTGAACACCCACCGTCCGGTGACCGGTTTCGCGCCGCTGCTGTGGTCCGGCGCCACCGAGATGGGTGCCACGCCGGAGCACACCGTGCATCCGGACCTCGCCGGAGGCGGCAAGGACCGGCGGGCCAGGGTCGCCGACCTGCCCGCGCTGGACGCCGCCGCCCGCCGCTACCGGCCGCCGTCCGCCGGGGACGGTCGCCACGTGTCCGACGGGCACGGCGGCGCGCGTCCCACACGGCACGACCTGGCCGACGCCAGGCGGGACGGCGCGCTGCACGAGGAGCGCCCGCCCAGCCGCGACCGCGTGCCCGCCCCCGACGACCGCCCCGCGCAACCAGGTCCGGCACCGGTCCTGCCGCACCGGCAGATGGCCGGCCTGTTCACCGACGCCCTCCGGCCGCTCGGCGCGACCGCCTACCTGGCGGGTGGCGGTGCGCTGGCCTTCCAGGGCGGGCGCCGTGCGGTCAACGACCTGGACTTCCGGGTGGCGGAGGACCAGAGCGGCTTCCGGTCCTTCGCCGAGCACGACGGCGGCCAGGTACTCGACTACCTCAACAAGTCCGTGGTGTCGCGGCTGCGGAACGACTACCACGCGGCCCGCAACGCCGACCCGTCCGTGCCCTCCGGCGCGCAGGTCGACCAGTTCCGGCCGCTCGGCGCCGGCGCACTGACCATCGGCTCGGACAACGTGCTCGGCCACGAGGTCAGCCTGTCCGCCGTCCACGGCGCGACCCCGAACCTGGTGTCGCTGGACATGGGCGGCGGCCGGCGGGTGCACGCGCTGCCGCTGGACGAGATCCGCGACGACAAGCTCAAGACGATGATCAGCCGGACCAAGCTCGGTGAGGCCAGCGTCACGAAGGTCGCGCAGGACCTGTTCGACTTCGTGGACTCGCTCGACCTGCTCGACACGCGGGACGGCGCCACCCCCACGGCGGACCACGTCCGGAAGGCGATCGACCACCGGATCGAGGAGTACAAGCGGGCCAACCTCGACGGCGTCAACCTGCACCACTACGCCGAGCACGTGCCGGGCCTGATGAAGGGCCGCCTGGCGATGACCGCCCAGGCGCACCTCTCGAACGGCCCACGCAAGCGCGAGCTGGACGCGATCCTGTCCACGGTGGCCCGCGACCACGGCGAGCCGGTCGCGCGGCGCCTGCACGACCGGGTCCGCCAGGTGGCGGGGTTGCCGGTGCCGCGCGACATCAGGGCCGCGCTGCGGCCGTGGTTCCAGCAGTGGCAGGACCCGAACGCCCCCGGCCCGATCCAGGAGTCGCGTGGCGGCAACAACCCCATCGCTCCCGCGGGCCGCGAGGGCACGCCGTCGTCGGACACCGAGCCGCCCTCACCCACCCAGGTCGGCGATCTGCTGGGCATCAAGGCCGACGACATCGTCGCGAACGTCCGGGCCGTGCTGCCGAGGTCGACGCCCGCGATCGAGCAGGTCGCCAGGGTCCTCGCCTTCGACGGCGGGTTCCGCACGCTGCACGACTCGGGCGACACGCGGCAGACCCTCGCCGCGTTCGGGCTGAACCGCAGGGACTTCGGCAACGCCTTCCAGGTGCTGCGGGAGGCCGGGCTCGTCCAGGACAGCGGGGACGGCCTGGCGCTGACCAAGCGGGGCTGGCGGCAGCTGGTGCCGACCAGCGGACCCGAGCGGGTGTTCGGGCCGGACGGCCGCCCGATCTCGCCGCCGTCCTCGTCCTCGTCCTCCGAGCGTGGCACCCCGCCACCGCCCGAGCCGTCCACCCTGGACAGGGGCCTCGCCGAGCTGTGGCGCCTGTACGGGGAGGCGCAGCGGTTCATGACCGAACTGCCCGCCCAGATCCAGCAGGGCCTGCGGGAGCGGGCCGAGGCCGCGCTGGCGACCGTCGGCTGGGCGGCCGGTGCCATGCGCGACCACGTGGTCGACGTGCTGGCCCACACCATCTACGACGGCGGCGAGGCGACCCGTCTCGCCGAGACCCTCGCGGAGCAGAGCAGTGGCCGCTCCACACCGGACGGCGAGCGCGCCCTGCCGCTGCCCACCTCCGCGGAGCTGGCGGCGGTCACCCCGCCGTGGTTGATGCGCAAGGCCGAGCAGGCCGAGGACTCGTTCGGCAAGCGGTCGCAGGCCGACGTGGCCGAGGCGATGCGGATCGCGGGCGAGATCGTCAGCGCCCGCCACCAGACGCAGCTCGTGATGTTCCCCGAGGAGATGTCCGCGCTGGAGCACGCCCGTGCCGACCGGGACGACGCGGTACGCAGGTCGGTGGCCGCGGAGCTGCTGAAGACCGGTGACGTCACCAAGGCCGAGCGCCTCTCCGAGCAGCTGCGCACCCAGCTCGACAACCCCCGTACCCGCCACGGTGCGCGTGGTGCGCGGGCCGAGGTCCAGCCCGAGTCCGAGGCAGGCCCGTCGAACTCCGGCCGCTCGACGACCCCCGGCCGCTCGACGACGCCCGGCCGCACCCAGCAGCTCCGCGACCTGCTGCCGCTCAACCTCGTCACGGCCGACCGGATCGACGGCTCCGGCCTGCGCGCGCAGGCCGAGCAGGCGATGACCGGGGCGGCCACGCCGAAGCCCGTCCGCGACCAGGTCCTCGCGGGCCTGTCCGACAGCGAGCTGGCCAACCACTTCACGAGGTCCGGCGGCCCGGGGCACCTGACCGTCTCGGCCGGCCAGGGCGCGTCCGCCGTCGAGCTGACCGTCCACACCGGACTCGGTGACAACACCGGCGAGCCGCACGACCTCGTCCCCACCGGCGACGCGAAGAACAAGATCGAGAGCAGCTCCGGCAAGTACGGCAAGTCCAAGGACACGCTGCCCGGGGGGTCGAAGGCCGACCCGGGCATCGGTGGCCGGCTCCCCGGCTCGACGCTCGGCCTGCCGGTGGACGCCCGCGTCAACGTCAAGGGCCGCGTGCCCGGCTCGACGTGGTCGGCCGTCAGCTCGGGCGAGTCCCGCACGGGTGCCGCGATCGAGTCGAAGGGCCCCCGCACCACCAGCACCCACGACCTGCACTACACGGCCACCCTGGCCCGCAACGGTGCGGCGCCGGTCGAGTTCGGCGGCCACGAGCCCGGCGGCGCCACGCTCAGCACCGCGGACGACTTCGCCGACCTGCGCCCGACCGACGGGACCGGCGCGAAGAAGACCGGGCCGACCCCGCCCGCCGTCCGGCTGATCGCCGGCCAGGGCCTGTTCGACGCGGCCAGGGACGCGGTGCAACGCCACCCCGCGTGGACCGGCAAGGCCGACGAGATCGGCTCGCCCGTGCGGGGCACGCTGCGCAAGTTCACCAGCGGCGACTACCTCTCCCAGCGCGGCCCCGAGCTGCTCGACGGTCACACCGTCCGCGAGGAGCTCGTGGTGAGCGACCCGTGGGGCAAGCAGCACACCGCGACCGTGGAGCTGTCCGTCGACAAGGGCGCCGAGCACCCGCTCGCCACCCCCGACGGCGGCGGTGCCGGCAAGGGCAAGCTCACCAGCAAGGCGGGCCAGACCTCGGGCCGCTCGCTGGAGACCGCGCAGGTCCAGCCGGTCGACGTGTCCGTGCGGCTGCGGTCGGGGGTGAATCTCGGGACCGCCGTGGGCAGCGGCACCGACCTCAAGCTGACGGGTCTCGTCCAGGGCAAGCGCACCAACCACGAGGACCTCGTCACGACGCAGTCGAGCGAGGTCGCGAGCCAGGTCCAGTGGACGACCAAGGGCACGCTGTCGGGCAATGCCACCGACCTCACCTACAAGCTGAACGTCCGCTTCGACGACGGGACGGTCGAGCAGGCCGCGTTCGCCCAGCCCGCGGGTGCGGTCAGCTGGACCGCCACCGGCGGCAAGGCCGAGGCCTACCCGGCGGGCGGCCCCGAGGCCGAGCCGTTCCCGGCGCAGAAGATCCTCACCGGCGAGACCCGCTTCCCGAACCTGCCCGCCGTCGAGAACGCGCTGCGTGATGTGCTCCCCGCGGGTGTGCTGGACGAGGCGGGCAAGACGTCGGCCGCGCACGTCGCCCGCAACGAGGCCGTCGTCGAGCGGGCCTTCTCCGCGCGGGGAGCCGCCAACCGCGGCGCCGACCTGAACGGCGACGGCATGTCGCTGCTGCTGGTCTCCGCGACCCACGCGGGCACCGGCACCCCGGACGACTTCGTGCAGGTGGTCGTCAAGGCCGTGCGTCCGCAGCAGCCCCGCACCGGCTACGGCACGTTCGACGCGCCCGGCGTGGTCGGCAACGGCAACGGCAACGGCGGCGCGAGCCGGGTCGTCCCGGGCGCCACGATGAAGGGCGCGCTGTCCACCGACCAGGCGGTCGAGCACAGCGACGTCGTCAAGAGCGGCTACACCGCGGGCGGTGGCGCGGGCCTGCGCGGCGGGGTCGACGGGGTCGGCTCCGGCGAACTGCGCGGCCAGTACAACCGCACCGCGGGCACGACCGAGACCACGCTGACCTCGTCGAGCGGCGCCGGGCACGAGCAGGGCTGGAAGTCCGGCGACGTCGCCGCCCACGACCACACCGTCGACCACTACGAGATCACCGTGCACGGCAAGGACGGCGTGCTCGGCAGCCGGACCGTGCCGGGCGGCCTGGCCACCACGTTCGCCGGCGGCCACTTCGACCCCGCCACCGGCCCGGAACGCCCGCACCAGGAGTTCCGGCCGGTCGAGCACAGCACCCCGAAGCGGCCGGCGGGCTGGCGCCCCGGCGCGCTGCCGGACCACTTCGTCGTGCACGGCGTCGACCTGCCGAACGGCCTCGGCGAGGCACTCCGGAGCGGCCTGGGCGAGCCTCAGGAGACCGGTCCGTTCACCCGCCACCAGACGCACGACTTCGCCAGCGGCAAGCAGGTCGCCGCACACCTCGACGACGCGGGCCAGGGCGTCTACCAGATGCCGGTCAACCGCCGGGGCGCCGGACTGCCGGGCACCACGGACCGCATCGGCGACGCGCGGATCGCGACCGCGCTGTCCAACCCGCGCATCACGGGTGCGCCGGAGGAGATGGAGCTGACCTTCGCCAGCAAGGTCACCGGCGCCACCGGCCACGGCACCGAGCACGCCGGGGGCGGCGGACTGACGGGCCGCGCCCGGCTCGGCAGCTCCGGCCACACCTCGGTCCACGAGATCCTCGGCTACACCGACGGCACCAAGTCGTCGGAGGAGCACGCCGTCGCCGACGAGTTCGAGCGCACCACGACGACGACCTACAGCGGTCTCGTCTACCCGGTCACCTACGACCTCAGCGTGCTGGGCGGCAGCCGCGACGCCGCCGCGGGGTCGACCGTCACCGGCGGCGACGAGGCGGGCAGCTGGCACCACCAGGAGGCGCACCGCGAGAACGCCGTGCGGATCTGGGTGCCCGCCGACGAGCTGCACCAGCTCGGCCTCGACCACCTGCCCGAGGTCGAGCAGCCGACCGCCGGCCACGCCGGCCACCTGCCGCCCGAGTCGGACATCGACGGCCACGCCCCGGTGTCGATCCGGCCCGAGATCACCCAGCAGGTCCTCGACGCGACCCGCGACCTGCTCGACCTGGTGCCGCACGACGAGGTGCCGCGTTCGGTGGTGTCCCGGTTCGCCGGCTGGGTGGGCGAGCGGTCGCTGCCGGAGTGGCTCAACGGCGACGGGTTGCGCCAGGCCAGCGAGGGGCTCTACCGCAAGGTCGTCACCCAGCTCGGCAAGCGTGGCTTCGAGTCCCGCTACCAGGACCTCCTCGGCGGCCCCGGCCTGCGCTGGTCCGACACGGTCGCCGGGCCGCTAGGCACCTACACCGTCGCGCTGAACCTGCGTGGTAACCAGAGGTTCGGCGAGTACGCGGGCACCTCGAAGGGCTGGGGGAGCGAGCACGAGACCAAGACCACCAGCACCACGACCCACGCCACCGGCGACGGCCACACCCGGCAGGTGAACTCGCGGACCGTCCTCGCCAGCAAGTCGGCGATGCTCGGCGAGCAGCACCCCGTCCGGTTCGCCGGCAGCGCGACCGGCACCCACAAGTCCGCGAACTCCCGCACCGAGTCGGTCGCCACCAGCCAGACCCGCGGCTACCAGGCGCCGGAGGGCGAGCGGGCGACCTACCGGCACGGCCTCGGCCTCGAGCTGACGGTCACGAAGACCGCCTACGCGAGCCGTGCGCCGCGCGTCCTGAGCGGCGGCGTCGCCGACCTGTTCACGCCGGAGCCGACGAGCACCCACCACCGCATCGACAGCGTCCCCGACGCGGTGGCGACGCGGGTGCCCGTGAGCGAGCTGGCCACGGGCGAGGCCCGGCCAGGCCGGATCACCACGCTGCCCGACAACCGGCACGTGGTCGCGAACTCCACGAACCTGCACTTCGCCGTGCAGGACATCGTCAACGGCACCCGGCCGGGCGAGTCGGCGGGGCCGACCCCGACGAAGGTGCCCGCGCAGGCGAGCAGCGCGCTGGACACCATCAACACCGGCACCCGGCCGAGCGCGGTCTCCTCGCACCTGCCGAAGGCCATCACCGAGGGCGGCTACCGGCTCGGCGGCCTCGACCTCGACGGCTTCTACAGCGCGGGCGCCGGCGTGCCGACCCCGCTGTCGGCGCTGAACTTCCACGCCACGCTGGACGATGCCCGGGTCACGCCGCTCGACGGCCCGGCCGAGTTCACGACCAAGGACGCGACGACCACCGCCGTCAAGGACAAGCACAAGGAGGGCCCGAGCATCAAGACCGGTGGCCGGGCCACGGTCGAGTCACTCACGGGCAGCTCCCGGCAGATGCTGGACGCCGACGGCGGGATGGAGTACCGGCGAGGCGCGAACGTCGGCTTCACCGGCCCCGGCTACAGCTGGCAGCGCGGCGCCGGGTCGGACTTCAAGGCCAAGAGCGACACCAGCGAGACCAAGACCACGGGCCCGTCCTACCGCGTCAGCGGGTGGGCGAACTGGACGGTCACGCCCGAGTACCGGGGCACGGTGCCCGCGGAGTGGACCGCGCCACGCACGGCCCGCGACCGCTTCCACGTCTACACCGACGAGGCCGGCCTGCGGCAGATGGGCCTCGAACCCCCCGGCGCCCCGCACGTCTCGCGGTCGGCACGCACGAGCGACGCGCCGGTGGTCAACACGAGACTCGCGAGTGACGAGGGCACCCGGGGCGGGGCGGGGGAGTCCTCGCGGACGGGCAGCCCGTTGCGGGACGACAGCGGGTTCTGGGCGGACGACGAGCCGGCCTCGCCGGTCACCGAGTCGCACGCGGCGCCGCGCGCGGACGCGTTCTTCGTGGCACCCAACAGGGTCCGCGGCGTGGGCGGCATGCCCGAGGCCGCACAGGGCGTCCACCCGGTCGACCCCTCCCCGAACCGGATCTCCCTCGGCAGCTTCCGCAACACCGACGAGGCCGCGGCCTTCATGCGGTCCACCCGCCCGCTGGTGCCGATGGTCAACAAGGCGCGGTTCGACCAGCGCGTCCCGGGTGCCCGCACGAACTGCGGCCCCGCCACCGTCCAGGCCTACAACGCGCTCGAGCACGGCGAGGTGCACGAGGCGGGTCCCAGCGCGCCCGTCCGGACCGAGGACATGGAGCGGGGCACCGGCCGCCGGTTCCGCCGGGTCCCGGACTACGACACGATCGACCGGATCCTCGCGCGGCCGCAGGTGCCCGTCGGCGCGAAGGGGATGGTCTTCGCCGACCACGCCGACAAGAAGGGCCACTACTTCATCGTCGAGAAGCTCGCCGACGGCCGGTTCCTCTACCTCGACGGTCAGGACGGCATGCCGGCCAACCTGAGCACGAAGCCGACGGACATCGGCCTCATGATGCTGCCCAGGGGCGCGCGGCTCGACCCGGTCTACGCGCCGTTCACGCCGAAGCCCGCCGACGCCGGCAACCCGGGGCGGGCCGCGGCCGGACCGGGCGGCACCAGGCAGCAGCGGCCGCCGACCCTGCCGGCCGGTGGCGTGCTCGCCCACAGCGCCCTGAGCGCCGCGCAGCAGGCGCAGATGGACCTGCAGGGCGCGCACGCGGTCATCGCGGACGGCGGCGCCAGCCCCGTCGCGAACCTCGTCGACGCACTCAAGCGCAGCCTCGACCCGCACGCGCCTAGCGAGTACCGGCGGATCACCAGGGCACTGGACGACGCCGCGAGGCGCCGCCGGAGCGGCTTCGACCTCGGCGCGATCGCCGGCGAGGCCGGCCTGCGGGTGCACGTTCTGGGCAACGACGGCGACTGGCGGTCGTACGGGCCGGTCACCGGCCGCCCGGTGCACGTGGTGGACGCGAACGTGGCCGGCGTGCCGCGGTTCCTCGGCACGAAGCAGGCCGTGGAGCTGGGCCGGACCGGGGTCGTCTACCCGGGCCCGACCAGGTCGGCCGCCGACGGCGCCGACCACCTGGAGCACCGCGGCGAGTTCGAGGTCGAGACGATCGCCGGCAAGCACTACGTGCGCGCCTACACCGCCGTGTTCGACACCGCCCTGCCCGGCTCCGACCACAAGGACGTCCACCAGGACGCGAACGGCAAGGTGACGCCGTCGACCGGCAAGGCGAGCGTCGCGTGGGTGTCCGGCGGGCGCCCGCTGCGTGCCGTGCAGTGGGTGGCCAAGTACCGCAACGACCAGCTCCAGAAGGGCGAGACGCACGCGACGCCGCTGCTGCGCTCCTACCTGGTGCCCCTCGACACCTACCTGAAGGCGAGCGGGGACGCCCGGCCGGAGGGCGTGGACGCCGGCCGGGACCGGTCGCTGAACGTCGACCAGAGCGGCGACGTCAACCAGTTCGGCCTGCGCGGCGCCGACCTCGACAACCTGCGCCGGTACGCGCTCGACGGCTCCCTGGTCACCTACGTGCCGCCGGAGAGCACCGGGCACGCCCGGCCGGACCTGTCCGGCCGCGTGGAACCCATCTCGGACCTCCACGAGCGCCTGGGCATCAGGCCGGACTTCTCCTCGACGGCCCTCGGGCCGGACAACGACCCGTGGTTCCACTGGAAGCGCGACCAGGACGGGCGGGTGCGCTTCGACGGGTTCCGCAACGACCCGAAGCAGCTGCGTGGCCTGGCCGCCCGGCTGCGCGAGGCGTACGTCCTGTGGACCGAGCCGGAGGTCGCCGCCGGGCAGCGCACGTCGGCCTTCTTCAGCCCCGACGAGGCGATTCCGGGCGAGGACGGCGGCAAGGGCAAGGCCCCCGCGTCGAGCGGTGCCCGGCTGACCGCGAAGCTCAACACCTTCGTCAACACCCACGGCCCCACCGCCCGCAACCTCGAGCAGGTCTCGAACGCGATCCGCGAGGAGGTCGGCGCGGTCACCAGGGACCTGGTCGAGCGGGTGGCGCCGCCGGTGGACAAGGGCCGTGTGTTCACGGAGATGGGGCAGTCGCTCGGCAGGTTCACGGGCTCGGGCTTCTCCCGCCCCGCCGAGATGATGCTGCGCAGGATGAACGGTCCGGCCGGGCCGAGCGTGCCGCTCGGTGCGACCCTGCCCGAGCTCACCGCGTCGATCCAGCACGGCAACAGCCACCACGGCAGCTTCCGGGACACCGTGATCACCCCGATGGCGAACGCGCTCGCCGACCACGTCATGGCCGACGGCCGGTTCGCGGTGCTGGACGCCGGGACCTTCTCGAACCTGTTGCGGGACACCCTGCGGGACACCATCGCGGCGCACCTGGACGACCACTTCACCGAGCTGGCCACCGACCCGGACCGGAGCGCCGCCCTGGCGGCGAAGCCCAACCGCGGCGACCGGACGGGCTGGCTGTCCGGCCAGCGCCTCACCAGTTTCCTCGACGACGTCGCCAAGGACGTGCGGGGCGACCACGCGCTGCGGGCCGCGGTGGCGAACGCGCCGTTGACGGTCGACACCGGGGCGCTGCGGGAGATCGTCCAGGGGCCGGTCATCGACGGCGTCCGCAAGGACACGATCGACAAGGTGCTCGCCAAGGACCTGGTCGACGTCGACCCGGCCGCGCAGAAGAAGCTGTTCGAGGACGAGATCACCGGCGGGCTCGAGCGGTCGGTGCGCGACCGGATCAACGGTGACCCGTCCTTCGGTCTCGTCGACCCCCGCTACCGGCGCCAGCTGGCCGACCGCGTGAGCGAGACGGCGACCGAGAACGTCGACGACGTGCTGGCGAACCTGCCGCTGCGGAAGGTGGGCCACGCCGAGGTCGACCGGTTCATGCGCACGCGGGTGCCCGAGTTCGCGACCATGGCCCAGATCGGTGCCACGATCGCGACCGACGCGCAGCGGAACAAGGTCGACTTCGACACCAGGACCAGCACGCAGGAGCCGTTCCCCAACGAGTTCGGCACGTGGCGCGAGCACTACCGGCAGGGCTACACCCAGAAGAGCGACCCGGCCGTGTTCGGCCACCACAGGGAGGTCGGCGACCGGCTCCGCGAGGTGATCGAGAGCGAGCTGACCGCCCCGCGGCCGGAGTCGGCGAAGAACGTCGTGGACGAGCTGGTCGGCCGGGTCGACGAGTCGGCAAGGGACGGCCACGAGACCCTGGCGCGAAAGTTCGACGAGGTCATCAAGCCGCAGGGTGCGGACAGGCAGTACCGGGCCCGCTCGACCGGACAGCCGGTGACCTATCACGAGCACGCGCAGATGGTGCTGAACCAGTTCCTCGCGCTGTCCCGTGGCGACGACGACTCCGCGCGGTTCGTGTCCCGTGAGGCCGTCGCCAAGGCGATCGTGTTCCACGACATGGACAAGCTGAACTCGAAGAACCAGTTCGGCGACGAGCAGGCCCGGCACGACCGCGAACCGGAGCACCGCGGCGCGGTCCGGTACATGAACCGGCACGAGGGTCTGTGGTCCGACGAGCGCGACTTCCGCCTCGCCCGCGCGATGGTCGACTCGGACCCCATCGGTGGCTACCTCCGCGGCAAGCACGACGCCACGACGGCGTACGAGTTCATCCGGGACCTCGCCCACCGGGCGGGCCGGGCGGACGGGCACGAGGTCACCGCCCAGGACGTGCGGAGGTTCTTCGACGAGTTCCACCAGTACTACCAGTCGGACTTCTCCTCCTACTCGAACCAGTCGGTGTTCGTGAACCCGAGGACGGGCGAGGTCGAGCACGGCAAGGAGTCCGGCCTCACCGGCCTGGCCCGCGACGGCAGGACGGGTCCGTTCCGCCGCACGGCGGACGGCCGGCACTTCGAGTACCTCGACACGGCGTCGGCCGGCAAGAAGAGCTACCAGGCGAAGATCGCCGAGCTGCGCGGCCTGTTCGACAGGGACGTCAGGACCGACGAGGCGGCCGGGCTGGCGACCACGGGCGGGGCACCGGTGAGCGGCGTCGGCGGCATGCCGTCATCGGCGAAGGAGAAGATCGTCGGCAGGACCGACCGGGGCAGGGAGGTCAGGTTCCGGCCGGACGACGTGGTCAGCACCCGGCTGGGTAGTTCCCGCAACGCGCGGGGCCTGGCGTTCGGCTTCGAGGGGCACGCGGAGACCCTGGACACGTGGGCCAGGAACGCACGGCGCGACCCGACCGTGGTGCGCTCCCGGGACGGTGAGACGGCGGTCGAGGCCCTGGCCAGGCTCGCCGACCGGCCCGAGAGCCTCGTGCCGGCGCCGTGGCTGGACCCCATCTTCGTCGTGGTCAAGCCCGACGGCGACGAGTTCGTCATACCGGTCAGCGACAGGGACGGGTCCAGCGACATCCGGGTCACGCCCAAGGCGTTCGCCAAGATCCTGAGCGAGAACTCGGCGTTCAGGAAGATGTTCGGCAAGGCGGAGGACCCGTCGATCCTGATGGTCGCCACCCGGGCGGACGAGGGCGACCTGGTGACGGACCTGCAGGACGAGCTGGCGCACCTCGGGTACACGGCGCGGTTCCACACCACGACAGGCGACGTCGCCTTCTCGGGCGACGGCCACGTCAGCGCTGGCGACAACGCGGGCTGGGCGACCTACGAACGCAGCGCGAAGGCCAAGAAGGTCACGAAGAAGGGCTTCTTCCGGGACAAGGTCACCACCCAGTTCAAGGTCAGGCGGACCCGTACCGTCTGGGAGGACACGCAACTCCCGGAGGACCGGGCGGCCGCCACCGAGGGCCCACGCCCGGACGCCGGTGCCGTGCGCCGTGATCCCGTGGCCGAACAGCAACGCATCTGGGCTGCCGAGATCCGCCGCCGCGAGGAGGCCGCCCGGCGCGACGCCGAGGACGAGCAAGGCCGTGCGGGGTCTCGGCGTCCCCGAACCGAGGCGCGACAGGAGGAAGAGTCGGACTCCGGTTCGGAGTCCGGTTCGGACAACGAGGCGGGTTCGGAGATCGCGTCCGAGGATGGTGCGGAACGGGCGCCGGGTGCCGACCGCGACTCGGACCGCGACTCGGACTCGGATTCGGACCGCGACTCGGACTCGGATTCGGACCGTGAGTCGGAGTCGGACTCCGACCGTGATTCCGACTCGGACTCCGACCGTGACTCCGACTCGGATTCCGACGGGGAGTCGGAGGCCGGGGCAAGGCCGCAGGCCGGGCCGTCACGGCAGCCTCGGGCGGCGGCCGAGCAGAGGGTTTTGGCGGAGGCTGCCGAGGAGCGTCGTAAGGAGGCGCTGCGGCAGGGCGCGTTGGAGAAGGAGGCTCAGCGGCAGGAGAAGGCCAGGGCTGAGCAGAAGGCTCAGGAAGAGGCCGACCGCAAGGAGCGGGAAAAGCGGGAGGCGCAGGAAGCGGCCGAGCGCAAGGAACGGGAAGAGCGGGAGGCTCGGGAGGCGGCTGAGCGCAAGGAGCGCGAGGAGCGGGAGGCTCGGGAGGCGGCTGAGCGCAAGGAGCGGGAAGAGCGCGAGGCTCGGGAGGCGGCCGAGCGGAAGGTTTTGGCGGAGGCTGCTGAGGAGCGTCGTAAGGAGGCGTTGCGGCAGGCTGCGTTGGACAAGGAGGCTCAGCGGCAGGAGAAGGCCAGGGCTGAGCAGAAGGCTCAGGAAGAGGCTGACCGCAAGGAGCGGGAAAAGCGGGAGGCGCAGGAAGCGGCCGAGCGCAAGGAACGGGAAGAGCGCAAGGCTCGGGAAGAAGCCGACCGCAAGGAACGCGAGGACCGGAAGGCTCGGGAAGAGGCCGAGCAGAAGGCTCGCGAGCAGGACCAGCAGCAACGGACTCGGCAGGAGCAGGGCAGCCAGCAGCAGTCGCAGGACGTGCCGCTGCCACCCGGCTTCCCGGACCACTACAAGGTTCTTGGCGTCGAGCCCACCGCGTCCGTCACAGACATCAAGAAGGCCTTCAGGAAGGCCGCCCTCAAGTGGCACCCGGACAAGAACACCGACCCCACCGCCGCGGACAGGTTCAAGGAAGTAAACGAGGCCAACGAGACTCTGACCGACCCCACGCGCAAGCAGGAGTACGACGCCCAACGCAACCTCCTGAAGCGGCCGGCGGCGCAGGCGTCGAGATCGGCGAACCCGTGGGCACAGCAGCCGGGGCCGTCACACCCGCGACCGTCGCACCCACACCCACAGTCGCACCCGCAGGCGCACCCACAGTCACACCCACACCCACAGTCGCACTCGCGCCCACAGCCGCAGCCACAGCCATGGGGGCAAGGGGCCCCGCATCCGGGAGCACCGCATCCGGGAGCGTCTTGGCAACAGGGACCGTGGCAGCAGGGAACATGGCAGCAGGGACCTTCGTGGCAGCAGGGACCGTGGCCACAAGGACCTTCGTGGCAGCAGGATCCCCGCTGGGCGGGTCAGCCGAGCGCGGGCCCTCGTCCTCCGCAGCCTGCCGGACCGCCCGTGGACTGGATTCCCATGGCGACGGCTCCGCAGAACGGCAAGACGATCTACGTCAACCCCCGGGACGTGCTGCGACGAATCCTGTACCGGAACGGCCATCCCATGGGTGTCACGTTCCGGTCGCTGCCGGCGGAGGTGAGGCACGACGCCGCGATCGTGGAGAACAGCGGCCCGACCGACACGTTCGTGCGTGGCCTGCCGCAGAAGAACGCCGACGACTTCGAGCTCGCCGTCGCGACGTCCCAGGGGGCCACCGCGGTTCCGTGGGCGGACGACTACCGCAACGGTGGTTCCGGGCCGGTCTACCTGTTGTCGCACGGGTTGCACGACTGGTTCGTGTCGACGGTCCGCGGTGGCTCCACGATCTGGGACGGCCAGTTCTCGATGTTGGCCGACGACTTCCAGGGCAACCTGGGTGGCGCCGCGACCTGGGATCTGCTGCGCGACATCAAGTCCTTCCGCGACCGGCTCCTCGGGGGAGCCTCGGTCGCCGGGATCATCTGCCTCGTGGCGGCCGGCCGCTGGTCGGACTCGTTCAT
>NZ_DASQCC010000082.1:0-31192 GCF_035634895.1 Actinophytocola sp.
ATCAACCAGTGGAACGGCGGCTTCGTCACCACGATGCGCGTCACGGCCGGAAGCACTCGGGTCGACGGCTGGACGGTGGCGGTGACCCTGCCCTCGGGTGCCGTGGTCACCAGCGCGTGGAACGCCAACCGCAGCGGCGACACCGGCGCGGTCCAGTTCACCAACGTCGACTTCAACGGTGCCGTCGCCCCGGGGCAGTCGATCGAGTTCGGCTACCAGGGCACCGGAACCGGCACCGGGGTCACGCCGACCTGCACCACCGGCTGACGCACTGGCCGGCGTGGCGCCGTTCGCGCGTCACGCCGGCCAGTGCCGCAGCGCGCCGTCGAGGACGTCCAGGATCCTGCTCCAGGACGCCTCGACGTCGCCGGAGTGGTCGAAGCCGCCGGCACGTTCCAGGCTCACGTAGCCGTGGAACGTGCTGTGCAGCAGCCGGACCGCGTGGTCGTGCTCGGACTCGGGCACGTCGTAGCCACGCAGGATCGCGCGGGTCATCTCCGAGTGGCGGCGAGCCGCGCTCACCGCCGCGGTCTCGGGGTCGAGCCGGAGCTGACCGGCCGCGTACCGCCCGGGGTGCTGCCTGGCGTAGTCGCGGTAGGCGTCGGCGAAGGCGACCAGTGCCTGCCTGCCGGCACGGCCGGCCAGCGCGTCGGCGACCCGGTCGGCCAGCTCGGCCAGCGCCAGCAACGCGATCCGGACCCGCAGGTCCCGCGCGTTGCGGAGGTGCGCGTACAGGCTCGCGTCCTTCACCCCGAACCGGCGGGCGAGTGCGGAGACGGTCACGTTCTCGAAGCCGACCTCGTCGGCCAGCTCCGCGCCCGCCCTGGTCAGGCGCTCCGCGGACAGCCCCGCACGGACCATGGACCCTCCCTAGGATCTATAAGTACTTGCCTAGGGATATTAGGCTAGTGCCCATGAGGCCCGTGACCGAACCCGACATCCGCTCGTCCTTCGTCAACTGCACCAAGGGCGAGGCGAAGCGGTTGGCCGTACCCCGGGACCTGGCCGGCCGGCCATGGGACGACCTGGACTTCCTCGGCTGGCGGGACCCCGCCGCGCCGGAGCGGGCGTACCTAGTCGCCGAGCAGGGCGACGGGTTCGTCGGCGTCGCGCTGCGCCGGGCGACGCCGCCGGCCGGGCAGGCGCGACGGTCCATGTGCTCGCTGTGCCTGACCACCCACACGGGCGACGGCGTCTCGCTGATGACCGCACGCAAGGCCGGCCGCGGCGGGCAGCACGGCAACTCGGTCGGCGCTTACCTGTGCGCGGACCTCGCCTGCTCGCTGTACCTGCGTGACAGGTTGGACGCGGGCTTCGGCAGCCGGCTCCACGAGTCGCTGGCGCTGCCGGAGAAGATCGGGCGCACCACGGCCAACCTGGCCGCGTTCCTGGCCAAGGTCACCTCAGCGTGATGACCACCTCGTGCCGGCCCGCCAGCGTGGCGGGGAGCGAGTCGCCGGGCCGGCCGTCGACCGTCAGCGAACCGATGTCGCTGCCCGCGCCGGTGATCGTGATGTCCAGGGTCATGTCGCGGTAGGCGAACCCGGACAGCCGCAGCCGGGAGAACCCGGCGGGAACCAGTGGCCGGAAGCGGATCTCGTCCACCCCGGCGACGACACCGAACAGTCCATGATGGACCATCGCGAGAAAGCCCGCCGCGCTCCAGAGCTGCCGGGCCGAGCCGTCGGGCCGGCCCGTGCCGGGACGGTAGAACTCGTGGTAGGTGCCGGCGCGGCCGGCCAGGTCGGCGAGGCTCGCCAGCTCCGCCCCGAACACGTCCACCGCCCCGCGCGAGGCCGCCGCCCACGCCCAGTAACCCTGGACGAACGGCCACACCGTCGCGTTGTGGTAGTGGTACTCGTCCCGCACCAGCCACGGTCCCCACAGCGGGTACGGCGGCCACAGGCACGGCAGCCCGTGGGGTGTCGGGGTGACGTTGCGGAAGATCGCCGCCGCCTGGTCGTCGTCGGCCACCTTCCAGAGGACCGCCAGCGCGTTGCCGAGGCCCTCCCACCGGTCCGAGCCCTCGTAGTACGCGTACCGGCCGCGGTCCGCCACCCACAGCCGGTCGTTGATCGCCTGCTTCAACGCGCGCGCCCGCGTCTCGAACGGTGTTGGGTCCTCGCCGAGCAGCCGCGCCGACCGAGCCGCCAGCACGTACCCGCGGTAGTGGAGAACGTTGGTGCTCAACGCCTTCGTCGCACCGACCGCCCGGCCGCGGAACGCGAACCGGGGCGGGTGGCCGCTGTTCGACTCCAGGAAGCTCGCGCAGCCACGGAACAACCCGCCGTCGAAGACCTCCCGCTCCGCCCTGGCCAGGCTCGCCCGCGTCACGTCATGGCTCCACCGCAGGAAGTCCAGGTCGCCGGTGGTGACAAAGCACGACCAGGCGCCGACCGCGCCGACGATCGCGTCGGTCAGCCTGGGCCAGCCGCCGAAGTGCGCGCACCGGTCCTGCGCCCACACACCGTTCGCCGCCACGCCGCGCATCGTCGCCGACGCGACCGCCGGGTGCAGCAGCCCTCCGCCGAGGTCGATCGCGTAGGCGGCGTCCCGCACCCACACCGACGGCCACGACTCGCCCGCGACGAACGCCCCGCCGGACACGCTGTCCGCCATGTCCCGCACGGCCTTCGTGTACGCGGCGTCGCACGTCGTCACATCGGACTCGAATCGGGTCATGTCCGCATCATCCCGGCGCATGCCGAGTCCCGCGTTCGCACACCGCGCGAGTCGCGCGTTCGCGCATGCCGAGTTGTGGGTTCGTGCCGATCTTGGTGTGCTGGGGTGCTGGCCCTGACGCGCACCCGGGCACTCGCGTGCTGACGTCGCGGCAGCCGCGAGGGTGACCCGGTCGCCGGGGCACGGGCGTCGCGCGAGATCATCGTCGAGTCCGTCGCGGCCAGGTTTCCCGGCCGCGACCACGCAGCCTCCAGCGCGGGGTGAGAACCGCCAGGCAGACTGGCCCGTGGCGGTCGCCCCGACCGCAGGTTGACACGGCCGAGGGCCGTGACACGCCCACCCGGATCCGTCCGTAAACTTGATTCATTCCAGAAAATGAGCAAGACTGCCGCTGTGCCCACGACCCCGGAACTCGAGCGTATGTTGCGCGAAGTCGACCTTCGCGTGACGCGTCCTCGGGTCGCGGTGCTGGCCACGGTGCACGGCCATCCGCACGTGGACACGGATTCGATCATCGATATCGTACGAACGGGTCTCGGCGGCGTCTCCCATCAGGCCGTCTACGACGTGCTCCGCGCGCTGACCGCCACGGGTCTCGTGCGGCGCATCGAGCCGGCCGGGTCGGTGGCGCGTTACGAGGCCCGAGTGGGGGACAACCACCACCACATCGTGTGCAGGTCGTGCGGTGCCATCGCCGACGTCGACTGCGCCGTCGGTGCCGCGCCCTGCCTGACCCCGTCCGACGACCACGGCTTCGTGGTCGACGAGGCCGAGGTCGTCTACTGGGGCACCTGCCCCGACTGTTCTGCCACAACTCCGTCTGACCCCGGAAGGAATGCTCGTGTCTGACACCACGGACGCCAAAGTCGGCGAGATGAACGAGGAGAGCGCGGGTGGGTGTCCTGTCTCGTCCGGGCGCTTCAACCACCCGACGGAGGGAGGCAGCAACCACGACTGGTGGCCGAACCGACTGAACCTGGCGATCCTGCGCAAGCACTCCACCGTCTCCGACCCCTGGCGGGCCGACCTCGACTACGCCAAGGAGTTCCAGAGCGTCGACCTCGACGCGCTGGCGGCCGACGTCGACGAGGTGCTGACGACTTCGCAGGACTGGTGGCCCGCCGACTTCGGCCACTACGGCGGCTTCATGATCCGCATGGCCTGGCACAGCGCCGGCACGTACCGGATCAACGACGGCCGCGGGGGCGCCGGCGCCGGCATGCAGCGGTTCGCGCCGCTGAACAGCTGGCCGGACAACGGCAACCTGGACAAGGCCCGCCGCCTGCTGTGGCCGGTCAAGAAGAAGTACGGCCGCAAGATCTCCTGGGCCGACCTGATGATCTTCGCGGGCAATCGTGCCCTGGAGACCATGGGCTTCACGACCTTCGGCTTCGCCGGCGGCCGCGCGGACGTGTGGGAGCCCGACGAGGACGTGTACTGGGGTCCCGAGCGCACCTGGCTGGGCGACGACCGCTACACCGGTGAGCGCGAGCTCGAGAACCCCCTCGCCGCCGTGCAGATGGGCCTCATCTACGTCAACCCGGAGGGCCCCAACGGCAACCCGGACCCGCTGGCCGCGGCCCGCGACATCCGCGAGACGTTCGCCCGCATGGCGATGAACGACGAGGAGACCGTCGCGCTGATCGCGGGCGGCCACACGTTCGGCAAGACCCACGGCGCGGCCGACCCCGACCAGCACGTCGGCGCGGAGCCCGAGGGCGCGTCGATCGAGGAGCAGGGCTTCGGCTGGAAGAACAGCTTCGGCACCGGCAAGGGCCGCGACGCGATCACCAGTGGTCTCGAGGTCACCTGGACGGCCACGCCGACCCGCTGGAGCAACGGTTTCTTCAAGAACCTGTTCGAGTACGAGTGGGAGCTGACCCAGAGCCCGGCCGGCGCCAACCAGTGGGTGGCCAAGGACGGCGCCGGGGCCAACACCGTCCCTGACCCGGAGACGGGTGAGCTGACCCGCCCACCGACAATGCTGACCACCGACCTGTCGCTGCGCTTCGACCCGATATACGAGCCGATCTCACGGCGGTTCTACGAGAACCCGGAGGAGTTCGCGGACGCGTTCGCCCGGGCGTGGTACAAGCTGACGCACCGTGACATGGGCCCGATCCAGCGCTACCTCGGCCCGCTGGTGCCGCGGGAGACGCTGCTCTGGCAGGACCCGGTGCCCGCCGTCGACCACGAGCTGGTCGACGCGTCGGACATCGCCGCGCTGAAGTCCCAGATCCTGGCGACGGGCCTTTCGGTGTCGCAGCTGGTGTCCACGGCGTGGGCGTCGGCCTCGACGTTCCGCGTCAGCGACAAGCGCGGCGGCGCGAACGGCGCGCGGATCCGGCTGGAGCCCCAGCGTGGCTGGGAGGTCAACGAGCCGGACATCCTGGCGACGGTGCTGCGTGCGCTTGAGGGCGTCCAGGAGGCGTTCAACAGCGCGCAGACCGGTGGCAAGAAGGTCTCGCTGGCCGACGTGATCGTGCTGGGCGGCGTCGCGGCGGTCGAGCAGGCCGCCAGGACCGCCGGTGTGCCCGTCGACGTCCCGTTCACCCCGGGCCGCACGGACGCGTCGCAGGACCAGACGGACGCCGACTCGTTCGCCGCGCTGGAGCCGACGGCCGACGGGTTCCGCAACTACCGCGGCAAGGGCAACCGGCTGCCGTCGGAGTACCTGCTGCTCGACCGGGCGAACCTGCTGAACCTGAGCGCGCCGGAGCTGACCGTGCTCGTGGGCGGCCTGCGGGTGCTCGGTGCGAACTACCAGCAGTCCCAGCAGGGCGTGCTGACCGCGACGCCCGGGTCGCTCACGAACGACTTCTTCGTGAACCTGCTCGACATGGACACGGAGTGGACGCCGACCAACGGCGACAACGAGTCCTTCGAGGGCCGCTCCCGCTCGACCGGCGAGGTCGTGTGGACGGGCACCCGCGTCGACCTCGTCTTCGGCTCGAACTCCGAGCTGCGGGCCGTCGCCGAGGTCTACGCCAGCGACGACGCGAAGGAGAAGTTCGTCCACGACTTCGTGGCCGCGTTCGACAAGGTCATGAACCTGGACCGGTACGACGTCGCCTGATCTGGTCGTAGCACGTTGAAAGGGCGCCTTCCGCCGTACACCGGGGAAGGCGCCCTTTCGCGTCTAGGACCGGCAGAGGATCGCGTCCGGTGTCTTCCGGGACCCGATCCGGCCGGTGTAGGCCACCCCCGCGACGTACTCGTTCACCGCGCACTGGCCCTTGTAGTTGCCGTAGGCGAACTCGCCGCCCGGGTTGCCGGCCGGACGGTTGTCGCCGCGGTCGAACCACACGGTCCTTCCGTTGCGGCCCAACGGGGTCGCCGATCTCCCGCACAGCGCGGCGGAGAACGCCGCGCCGGTCACGCTGTAGCCGGCGAGGAAGTGGTCCGGCGGGCACTGCGCCTTGGTGTACCCGGACGCCCAGTCGTTGTCCACATAGGACTCGTCGCGCACGATGACGTACCCGCTAGGCCTGGCCCAGGAACCCGTGCACAGCCCGCGGTTCCCGGTGTGGCTCAGGCCGATCACCCGCTGGCCGTCCGGGCAGGCGCCCTTGCGCGCGCCCGGGTTCCAGTCCGGCATCGCCCGCACCGCGCGGGACTCCTGGAAGTCCGCGTAGTCGAGGTTCAGCATCGACCAGCGGTCGGCGACCGGGACCTGGCCGGTCCGGCCCGGCGCGGTGACCAGGCGGTGCCATGCGTTCGCCCGCCAGTCGTCGCCGTCGTTCACGCTCATCCGGTTCCCGGCGGCGTCCCACGCCAGCAGCGCCCAGCCGTCGCCGGCCCGGTTGTTGTGAAAGCCGACGAGCGGCCAGTAGGCGAAGTCGGCGTCGGTCTGGACGAGGTAGTCCACAAAGGTCTCGAACCAGGCACGCGCCTTCTGGTCGCTTTCCCGCCCCACGCCGAACTCACTGATCCACAGCGGCGCCGTGAAGTGCTGCCCGGTCTCCGCGGAGACGTAGAACGCCTGCCGGTACAACACGTCCCGCAGCTCCTGCGGGCTCATGTCCTGGTAGCGCGGGTCGTGCGTCTCGCCGACACCCGTCGCGCCCGAGTGGTTCGGGCCCGTGTAGCCGTAGAAGTGCGCGGAGTAGACGAGCTTCCCGGAGTCGACGAGCGTGTGCGACAGCGTGCGCACCGGCTCCAGCGTCGGCCGGCCGTGCGGCAGACCGTCGGCGGGGATGCCGTACCAGTTGATCCCTTCCACGATGATCAGCAGGTCCGGGTTGGCCTCGGTCAGGATCCGGTCGCCGACCTGCTGGCTCGCCCGCTGCCAGTCGGTGTTGTTGCCCCAGCCCCAGTTCGGGTCGTCGAACGTGTTGCGGCGCACCTCGTTGTACAGGTCCGCGCCGACGACCCGCTTGTTGGCCGCGTACCGGCGGGCCATGAACAGCCAGTCGTCCTGCCACTGCTGCTCGCTCTGGCTGGTGTTCCAGCGCTCGTTGCCGTCCAGCCCGCAGCACCACCGCGAGGTGTTCGTGTGGTTGTTGAGGATCACCGCGAACCCGCGCGCGGTCAGCCGTTCCACGACCCGGTCGTACACCTGGAGCGGCGTCCTGCCGTGCAGTTCGGGGTTGGCGGGCAGGTCCGGCACCGGCGTGGTGTCGTGGATCATCTGGTTGGAGAACTGGAGTCGCACGCTGTTGAGCCCCAGCTCGGCGAACCCGTCGATGATCGTGTCGATCGACGCGCGGTCCAGGCCGAGCGGGGTCTGGTAGGCCAGCTCGCCGGCGTGGTGGTTGGCCGGGTCGGCGATGTCGCCCGAGCCGTTCCAGGTGCCGCTCGCGCCATGCCAGTTCCCGGCCCTGAGCTTGAACCGATCACCGTTGGCGTCGACGATGTAGCGTCCCCGGGTGCTCAGGGGACCGACCCAGGTGGTGCCCGGATCCTCGGCACTCGCGGCCGACGGCACGACGATCCCGGCGGCCAGCACGACGGTGAGCAGCGCGACAGTGATCCTCACGTCTGGACCGTAACCAGCCGACCCCGCCGCGGGCCAGCGTCCCGGCCCGGTCGGAGATTCCCATTCTTCGCGTATGCCAGCGGCTTGCCGACGCCGAGGGCACGCCGGGACTGCCGGCCACCACGCGGAAACGTGGTGGCCGGCAGCGATCGCGTCGACGGTGTCCGGCCTACCGGACCCCGACCGTCTGTGTCCCGGTGTTCCAGCCGGCCACCCGGACCGACGGCGCCGAGCCGTTCAGGTCGGCCGTGCGGTACTTCGCCGTCAGCGTGGTCGACTCGCCCGGCCAGAGGCTGACCGCGTTGTCGTTCCACTGGATCGGCAGCACCGGTGCGCCGCCCGCGCCGACCACGTGCACGTCCAGGTAGAACGCCGGCACCTTGCCCGACGACGTGTTTCGCAGTGTCACCGTCGTGGTCGTGGTGCCGTCCGCGCCGTTCACCGACGTCGCGGTCGTACCCACGCTCACCTGTGCCATCCCGGACAGGCCCTTCAGGTCCGCGTACGCGGTGGTGGGCGTGTAGTACCAGTCGCTGCTGTCCCAGTCGAGCACGTCGGACTTCGTCGACAGCCAGTACACGTTCCGGCTGACCTCACGCCCGGACGCGTCGGTGAGCACCAGCTTCGCCAGGTACGTCGTGGACAGCCCGCTGACCGACGGGATCGTCAGCGCCGTGGCCTTCGCCCCGTCGCCGCCGACCGACAGCCCGGTCCTGGTCTGCGTGAACTTCTCCGTGCCGTCCAGGTTGTACAGCTTCACGACCGCGGTCAGGCCGCTCGCCGCGGCGTGGTTCTGGTTGACGACCACGACCGACCTGTTGTCGTACGAGTACTGGATGTGCAGCGGCTCGCCTGCCTTCTTCGCCCCGTAGTACGCGCCGTTCTGGTCGAGGTAATAGTCGAACAGCTGCCAGTGCAGGGAGGTCCAGCCGCTGTTGAGCATCCAGTAGATCAACCCCGTCGACGGGTCCGAACCGTCGGTGAAGTCGCGGTTGTGCGACTCGAACTCCGCACGCACGTTCTCGTACTGCGCCAGCTGTGCCTTGCGCACGAAGTCCGTCAGGTTCGACGGCCTGCCGTACCGGCCGGTCAGCGCGTCGCCGAACAGCTTGATGTTGCCGAACGTCGACGACTGCGACCGGTGGTACTGGGCCGCGGAGTAGTTGCTCCACAACGTGTTCAGCTCGGTCGGCGACATCATCCGGTTGAGCGTGTCCATGGTCGGGATGTCCGGCCCGGCGCTGGTCTCGGAGTTGAAGCTCCACGCGCCGCCGCCGTCCTCGTGTGCCTTGTCGTACCAGTAGTTCGGCGGGATCCAGTCGTACGGGCCGTTCATCTTCATGCCCGAGTCGCCGAGCTGCGGCGAGGAGCTCGCGGAGGCCGCCGGCACCACCGGCACCGGCCAGTCGGCCGCGCTGAGCGCGTCCAGGTAGTTCTTCTCGATGGTGGCGTCCGGCGCGAAGTCGCTGCCGATGAGGAAGGAGATCACGCTCGGGTGGTTGCGCAGCCGCTCGGCCTCGGCGGTCATGGACGCCTTGGCGATCGGGTAGTCCGCCGCGGTCCACTCATCGCCGTTCTCGTCGCCGTTGACCTGGCCTTCCCACTTGTCACAGCATTCCCAGCCCGGGAGGGTGAGCACGCCGTACCGGTCGGCCAGGTCGAAGAACTCGTCCGGCTCGATGTGGCCCTCCAGGCGCACGGTGTTGAGCCCGAGGTCCTTGACGTACTTGAGCTTGTCGGACGCGTAGGTGGCGTTCCAGCGCAGGAACAGGTCCGGCGACCAGCCGCCGCCCTTGACCAGCAGCGGGCGCCCGTTGATCGTGTACGACCGGCCGCCGCTGGAGTTGAGCTTCGCCGTGACGGTCCGGACGCCGAACCTCGTGTGCGAGGCGTCCGACGCGGTGCCGTCGACGGCCGCGCCGAGATCGAGGTCGTACAGCGGCTGCGCGCCCATGCCGGCCGGCCACCAGACGTTCGGGTCGTCCACGCCGACCGCACCGAACGTGACGGTCTTCTTCTCCCTGGCGGCCAGGGAGACCGTCTGGCTGATCGCCCGGCCCGCGACCGTGCCCGAGACGACGGTCGAGACCGCGCCGGCCGAGTCGTTGCGCACGTCCGCCTTCACGGTCAGGTCGACGTGGCTCAGCGCGGAGTTCAGCCTGGTGACCACGTGCGCGCCGCGCAGGGCGACCGGCCCGCCGCGCCGGACGAGCACGTCCCGCACGATGCCCATGTTCTGGTCGGGCGGGGTCTGGGCCCAGTCGATCCACCCCATGGAAAGGTCCTTGTTGGGATCGTTGGGGTACACCTTGAACGCGACGCTGTTGACACCCTGGTGGACCTGGGCGGTGACGTCGAGCTCGTGGCGGGTGTAGGCGCCGTTGACGTCGTCCCTGGTGGCGATCCTGGTGCCGTTGAGCCAGACGTCGGCCTTGGAGAGCACGCCGCTGAAGTCGAGGTAGGTGCGCTGGTCGGTGCTGTCGAGGCTCAGGTCCGCGCGGTACCACCAGGGAACCTGGAAGCGGGACTTGGGGACGTCGCGCATTCTGGTGGAGTAGAAGGGATCCGGGTACTCGCCGTTGCGCAGCAGGCCGGCGTAGACGGTGGACCGTGCGGTGACCGGGTACCAGCCGGTGGTGGAGAAGCCCGGCCGCGACACCGCGGCGTCGTCGCTCACCTGGGACGAGCTCTGGATGAGGAACCCGGGAATCGCCGTCGCCGTACCGGCTCTGGCGCCGATGTGCACCGCGGCGGTGGCGGCGGGGGAGACCGTCACGCCACAGACCGCGGCCGCCAGCGCGGTGACGGCGAGCATACGCAGGGGGATACGGGGTTTCACAGGGGCGCGCCTCCTAGGTGCGACGTAACCCGCCCGACAGGGAATGGTTAAGCAACCTTCCTAACCAATCATGATAGCGCTCCAGGCGCGCCCACTCCAGCGGCGCTTCGGGCAGGAGTCGTCTCGCGATGGCCACCACCTCCGCGACCCGGATGCTATCGTCGACTAGAACACGTTCTAGTTTAGGGGCGCGCATGAAGTTCGGGATCGTGCTGTTCACGAGCGATCGGGGCATCACCCCCGCCACCTGCGCCAAGGCGGCCGAACACGCCGGCTTCCACTCCTTCTACGTCCCCGAGCACACGCACATTCCCGTCCGTCGCGACGCCGCGCATCCGCGCACCGGCACCGCCGACCTGCCCGACGACCGCTACCTGCGCACCCTCGACCCCTGGGTCGCCCTCGCCATGGCGGCCGCCGTCACCACCACGATCCGGCTCGGCACCGCCGTCGCGCTGCCGGTCGAGTCGGACCCGATCACCCTCGCCAAGACCATCGCCACCCTCGACTTCCTCTCCGGTGGCCGCGTCACCCTCGGCGCCGGCTTCGGCTGGAACACCGACGAGCTCGCCGACCACGGCATTCCCGGCAAGTTCCGGTACACGGCGCTGCGCGAGTACGTCGAGGCCATGCGTGCCCTCTGGACCGAGGACGTCGCCTCCTACGAGGGCCGCTTCGTCAACTTCGGTGACAGCTGGGCCTACCCGAAGCCCGTCCAGCGGCACCTGCCGGTCCTCGCCGGCGCCACCGGCACCGAGCGGACCCTCACCTGGATCGCCGCCAACGCCGACGGCTGGCTCACCAACCCCGCTGAGACCGAACTCGACGACCAGATCAAGCTCCTCAACAAGCACTGGCAGGCGGCCGGCCGCGAGAACAAGCCCTACATCGTCGCGCTCGGCGGGCGGGCCGACCCCGCGCGGGTCGAGCACCTCGCGTCCCTCGGCGTCGACGAGGTCGTCATCGGCCTCCCCGACACCGACGAGGACGCCGTGCTCGCGTTCATCGCCAAGATGGCCGACCGTCTAATGTAGACCCGCCGTCGCGCCGCGCCGCGCCAGTGAGTCCACCGCCACCGACACCGCCAGGACGGCCGCGGTGACCATGAACCGCACGGCCGAGTTCACGTTCAGCAGCAGCATCCCGTTGGTGATCGACTGGATCACCAGGATCCCCAGCAGCGCGGCGTGTGCCCGCCCACGGCCGCCGAACAGGCTGGTCCCGCCGATCACCGCCGCGGCGATCGCCATCAGGAGGATGTCGCTGCCGCCCGAGCTCTGGTTCACCGCCGCCAGCCGCGACGCCGCCAGGATCCCGCCGGCCCCGGCGAGCACGGACGCCGCCACGAACGCCAGGATCCGCACCGCGGTCACGTTGATCCCCGCCCGCCGCGCGGCCTCCGCGTTGCCGCCGACCGCGAACATCCGGCGCCCGAACACGGTCCGCCGCAGCACGAGGTCCACCACGATCACCAGGCCACCGAAGATGATCAGCGTCAGCGGCACGCCGCGGTCGGAGTTCAGCACCGCCACCGCGACCGCCAGCAGCACCGCGAGCCCGGCCGAGCGCAGGGCCACCCACCACAACGCGGTCGCCGGCAGTGCGACGCGGATCCGCCTGGCCCGCACGACCAACCCCGCCGCCAGGTGCACGCCCGCCAGCAGCACGACGACCAACCAGCCGAGCCACGCCGGCAGCCACGTGTCGGACAGCGTCGCGATCCCGTGGTCGAACGGCAGGTTGATCGTGCCCTCCGAGCCCAGCAGGTACAGCAGAAGTCCTTGCCAGCCAATCAGTCCGGCCAGCGTCACGACGAAGGACGGCATCGCGAGCGCGGTCCGCATCACCCCGTGCAGCACGCCGATGAGCGCGACCGCCACGAGCGCGACCAGCACGGAGACCACCGGCGGCCACGACGACCGCACGTACAGCAACGTCATCACGACCGCGCACAGCCCGCTGACCGACCCCGCGGACAGGTCGATCTCGCCGAGCAGCAGCACCATGATGATGCCGAGCGAGATGGTGCCGGTGGCCGCCATCTGCAGTGCCAGGTTGGTCAGGTTCTCCGCGGACAGGAAGTGCGGGTTCAGCGACGAGAACACGACCGCGATCAGCACGAGCCCGACCGCGACCGGCACCGAGCCGAGGTCGCCTCGCCGGACCCGGTCCCGCGCGACACCAACCAAATCGTTCACAGTTCGGCTCCCGTGATGGCGGCGACGATCTGTTCCTGCGACGCGGTCGCCGTCTCGAGGTCGGCGACGTTCCTGCCCAGCCGCAGCACCGCGATCCGGTCGCTCACCGCACGGACGTCGACGAGGTTGTGCGAGATCAGCAGCACCGCGAGCCCGCGGTCTCGCAGCCTCCTGATCAGGTCGAGGACCTGCGCGGTCTGCTCGACCCCGAGCGCGGCGGTCGGCTCGTCGAGGATCACCATCTTCGGCTCGCCGAGCAGCGCCCGCGCGATGGCGACCGACTGGCGCTGCCCGCCGGACAGCAGCGCGACCGGCGCACGCACGTCCGGGATCCGCACGTCCAGCGACGACAGGAGGTCGCGTGCCGTCCGTTCCATGGTCAACTCGCCGAGCACGCTCCAGGACCGCTTCTCCACGCCAAGGAAGAGGTTCGCGACCACGTCGAGGTTCTCGCACAGCGCGAGGTCCTGGAACACCGTCGTGATGCCGAGCGCCTGCGCGTCCGAGGGCCGGTGGATCCGCGCCGGCTCGCCGAGGAACGAGATCACGCCCTTGTCGGGCTGGACGGCGCCGGAGATCACCTTGACCAGAGTGGACTTTCCGGCGCCGTTGTCCCCGACGAGCGCGACGACCTCACCGGCCCGAACGCTCAGGTGCGCGCCGTCGAGTGCCCGTACCGCGCCGTAGGTCTTGGTGATCTCCAGGGCTTCGAGCGTCACTTCAGTCCGGCCTCCGCGCAGGCCGCGGCCACCTCGGGAGTACAGATCTGGTCGACCGTGTAGAAGCCGTCCTTCACGATCGTGTCCTTGATGCTGTCCTTGTCGACCGCGATCGGGTCGAGCAGGAACGCCGGGATGTCTCCGACCTTCGTCGGTGTCGACGGCTTCTCGTGCTTGGCCAGCGCGACCGCGAGCTCCGCGGACTTCTCCGCCTGCGCGCGGATGTCCAGGTAGACGGTCATGGTCTGCTCGCCGGTCAGGATCCGTTGTACGGCGGCGAGTTCGGCGTCCTGCCCGGTGATCGGCGGCAGTGTCGGGTAGCCGGCGCGCTTCATGGCGGCGACGGCGCCGGAGGCCATGCCGTCGTTCGCGGAGTACACGCCGACGATCGAGTCCCGGCCGAGCGAGGTGACGGCCTCCTCCATCTCCTGCTGCGCCTTGTCCGGGCTCCAGTCCGGCGTGTCGTACTCGCGACCGATGTCGATCTTGCCGTCGAGGGCCTGGTGCGCGCCCTTCTTGTAGTCGGCCGAGCTGGGGTCGGTCGGCGAGCCGTTCAGCATGACGACCTTGCCGGTCTTGCCGCGCCTGGTCACCTCGTCGAGCAGGGCCTTGCCCTGGACCTCGCCGACCCGCACGTTGTCGAAGGACACGTAGTACTCGTAGGAGATCCCGGAGATCAGCCGGTCGTAGGCGATCACCGGGACGTTCCGCTGCTTGGCCTGGTTGACCAGGGGAGCGGCGGCCGCGGCGTCGACCGCGTCGAGCACGAGCACGTCGGCGCCCTGGGTGAGCGCGGACTCGACCTGGCTCTGCTGCTTGGCGGCGTCCTGGTCGGCGTTGGAGTACAGCACCTCGCAGTCCGGGCAGAGCTTCTTGACCTTCGCCTCGAAGAGCGGCTTGTCGAAGGCCTCGTACCGGGTGGTCTTGGACTCCGGCAGGAACAACGCGATGGTCGTCTTGTCGGAGTCGCCCGAGTCGGTGCCGCCGCAGGCCGCCAGCGGCAGGAGCAGCAGCAGCGCGGCGAGGGCGTGCCGTAGTCGGTGCATTTCGCGTCACCCCGGTGGCTCGTACGGGTCGCTTCGGAATGGTAAGAAAGGTAGTTTACTAACGATGGCATGTCCATAGCCGACGGACGGAGACCGGATGCGGGGCCAGACGGGCACGCCGCGGCTGCTGCGGACCATGAACGAGCGGCTGCTGCTGGACCGGTTGCGGGAGCACGGTCCGGCGTCGCGTACCGAGCTGGCCAGGGCGACCGGCCTGTCGAAGCCCACGGTGTCGGCGGCGCTGGGCGGTCTCGAGGAGGCCGGGCTCGTGGTCATGGTCGGCGCGGTCGGCGGCCGGCCGGGCCCCACCACGGCGATCTACGACATGAACGCGCAGGCGGGCCACGTCGCGGGCGTCGACATCGGCCGCGACTGGATCCGGGTGGCGGTCGCCGACCTGCGTGGCGAGCTGATCGCCCGGCGGGACGCCCGCAACACGGCCGGCTCGGCGGCCGACCTGGTGAGACGGGTGCGCCGGCTCGCGGACGAGGCCGCGGCGGAGGCGGACCTGCCGTGGTCCGCGGTGACGTACGCGGTGGTGGGCAGCCCGGGCGTGCTGAACGAGACGACCGGGAGCCTGGACTTCGCGCAGAACCTGCCGGGCTGGGGACGGCCGGGCCTGGTCGACCGGCTCCGTTCCGTGCTGGAGATCGGCCTGGCGATCGAGAACGACGTGAACCTGGCCGCGGTGGGGGAGCTGGCGAGCGGGGCGGGCCGGGGGCGGTCGAACTTCGTGTTCGTGTCGGTCGGCACGGGGGTCGGCATGGGGATCGTGCTGAACGGGGAGCTGTACGTCGGCGCGCGGGGCGCGGCCGGCGAGGTGTCGTTCGTGCCGACGCCGGAGGGCATGGTGTCCACACAGGACAGCCGCAAGCGGGGCGCGACGGAGACGGTCACCGGGGCCGCGGGCGTGGCGGCCGCCGCGCGGGAGGCGGGCATGGTGGTGGACTCGGCGCGCGAGGTGTTCGCCGCGGCCGCGGCCGGCGACGCGACGGCCGCGGCGATCGTGGCCGCGGAGGGCAGGCGGATCGGCTCGCTGGTGACCGCCGTGACGGCGATCCTGGACCCGGAGGTGGTCGTCCTGGGTGGCGGCGTGGGCCGGAACCTGGACATGCTGGGCGCGGCGATCACCGGCCGCATCGAGGAGCTGGGACCGCTGCGGCCGGAGGTCGTCGCCAGCACGCTGGGCGACAGCGGCGTGCTCCAGGGGGCGATCACCCGGGCCCTGGCCGTGGCCCGGGACCACCTGTTCGACCTTCGCTCCGGCTGACCCACCCCCCCGGAGGACTGACCTCCACCCCCGCCACCTGCCGCCCGCGAGTCCCGCGTTCAAACACCGCGAGTCCCGCGTTCAGACATAGCGAGTCGCGCGTTCAGACATAGCGAGTCGCGGTTTCGTGCACACCAAGATCCGGCCCGGCACGCCAGGACCTGCACGAAACCGCAACTCGGTGCCCGTGAACGCGGGACTCGGTGTGTACGAACGCGGGACTCGGTGTGGGTGAACGCGGGACTCGCGGTGTGCACGAAACCGCAACTCGGTGCGCGCGAACGCGGGACTCGGGGTGTGTGGACGCGGGACTCAGTGTGTGTGGGTGCGGGACTCGCGGGGTGGTGGAACGTCGACACGAAAACCGTTTGGCTGGATGCGAGACGGGGCCGGTGTTGAACCGAGATGATGGGCAACCATGTGGGAGCGGCGTCCGGTGGAGGGTTATGAGCTGGCGCGGGAGCTCATGGGCCAGGCTCATCGGACCGGTGACCCGCGTGCGGTGGACGAGGCGGTGTTGTGTCTGCGGGACCTGCTCGACGGCGCGCCGGCCGAGGATCCCGCGCGGTGGCGGTACCTCGCCGACCTCGGGGTCGCGTTGCGCTGGCGGTACGAGCGGACCGGCAACCCCACGGACCTCGTCGCCGCGCTCGAGGCCGGTGCGGAGGCCGTGCGGGCCACGCCGTGGTATGAGCCCGCCAGGTTCGACAACTACAACAGCCTCATCAACGCCCTCTGGGCCCGGTACATGTGGTCCGACGACCTCACGCACCTGGACGAGGGCATCGACGTCGCGCAGGCCGCCGCCGCGAAGGCCCCGCCCGACCACCCCGTCCGTCCGAGGATCCTGTCCGGGCTGGGCAGTGCACTGCGTGCCCGCTACCACCGGAGCGGCGACCTCGCCGACCTGGACGCGGCGATCCGGGCCGGCGCCCGGGCCGTCGACGCGTGTCCCGACGACCGCGACATCCTCGCCGACCTGCTGACCACCCTGCGGGCCAGCCCGCCCGTCGAGCGGGACCTGGACAGCCTGCTCCGGGCGCTGCACTGGGTCGTCTACAGCACGCCACGCGACGACCGCGACCAGCCGGAGAACCTGTACAAACTCGCGGAGGCCCTGGAGCGGCGGTTCCGGCACACCGACTCGCTGGCGGACCTGGACGAGCTCATCCGCGTCACCGGCCGTGCCGTGGCCATGGACCCGCGCAGCCCCTGGCTGACCGGGCTGGGCGGCTGGCTGCTCGACCGGTTCCAGCGCACCCGCGACCTGCCCCACCTCGACGACGGCATCCGGGTCAGCTTCGAGGCGGTCCAGGCCACGGACCCGCACGACCCCAACCACACGCTGGCGCTCGTCAACCTCGGCACCATGCTGCGGGTGCGGTTCGAGCACACCGACGCCCTCGCGGACCTCGACGAGGCCATCCGGTTCAGCGTGGCCGCCCTGCAGGTCACCACCCCCGACCGGCCGGTCGTGCTGTCCGGCCTCGCGACCGCGCTGGTGCTCCGCCACGGCCGCACGCGGTCGGCGACCGACCTGAACGAGGCCGTCCGCCTGCACACCGAGGCGGCGCAGACGATCGCGGCGGACGCCGTCAAACGGCCGGACGTCCTGACCTCCCTGTCGCTGGCGCTGCAGCTCCGCTTCGACCGGACGGCGTCACCGGCCGACCTCGACGAGGCGATCCGGGTCGGCGCCGAGGCCGCGTCGCTGGCGGACCGGGACCACCCGTCCCGGTCGTTGGTCCTCGCCAACCTCGCCGGCACGCTGCGAAGACGGCACGGGCGCACCGGGGACGCCGCCGACATGGACCAGGCCGTCGCGGTGGCGTCGGAGGCCGTCGCCCTGGTCCCGCCCGAACACCCGGAGCACGCGAGGCGGCTGTTCGTGCTCGGCTACTCCCTGGCGTACCGGTACCTCGAGACCGACCGGGTCGACGACTGCATGCGTGCCGCCCAGGCGTTCGCCGAGGTGCACCGGGCCGCCGGCGTCGCGCCCTCCGTGCGGACCGACGCCGCGCGGTACCTTGGCGGGCTCAACGCGATCACCGGCAACTGGCCGGGTGCCGTGTACTGCTACGACATCGCGGTGCGCTGGCTGCCGGTCGTGGCGTCCCGCCAGCTGGCCAGGGACGCCCAGGAGCACCGGCTCGGCGTCCTCGAAGGGCTGGCCTGCGACGCCGCGGCGTGCGCGCTGGCGAACGGCGACGCCGCACAGGCCGCGGTGCTGCTGGAGGCCGGACGCGGCGTGCTGCTGTCCCAGGCGCTGGCGACCCGCACCGACGTGACCGACCTGCGTGCCGTGGCGCCGGACCTGGCGGAGCGGTACGAGTTCCTGCGCCGGGCCATCGAGACGAAGCGCGAGCTGTCCGACGAGTTCGACGCGCTCGTCATCGAGGTCCGTCGCCTGCCGGGCTTCGAGGGGTTCCTGACCCCGGTGCCCGCCGCCGACCTCGCGGCGGAGGCGGTCGAGGGGCCGGTCGTCTGGCTCAACGTCAGCGAGTTCCGCTGCGACGCCCTGCTCCTGACCTCGCAGGGTGTCCGGGTCGTCGGGCTCGCGGTCACCAAGGAGGTCGTGCGGGAGCAGGCCCGGACCTTCCTCGCCGCGCTGGAGACCGGCCACCGCGACACGGCCACGGACGCCGAGCGCCAGCAGGCACAGGACACGATCGCGGGTCAGCTGGAATGGCTGTGGGACACCGTCGCCGAACCCGTGCTCACCGCGCTCGGGCACACCGGCCAGCCGGGCGGTCAGTGGCCGCGGATCTGGTGGTCGCCGACCGGCCCGCTGGTCTTCCTGCCCCTGCACGCGGCGGGGTACCACCGCGACCGGTCCCGGCGCAGCGTCCTGGACCGGGTCGTCTCGTCGTACACGCCGACCGTGGGCAACCTGCGCCACCACCGCGCCAGGGCCATGCCGGCGCCCAGCGCGCTCGTCGTCGCGCTGCCCCGGACCCCGCGCGCACCGGAACTGCCTGGCGCACAACAGGAACACGACCTGCTCACACGCACCTTCGCCGACGTGACCACGGTCGTCGGCGCCGACGCGACCCGTGCGCGGGTGCTCGCGGAGCTGCCGCGGCACACGGTCGCGCACTTCGCCTGCCACGGCGTGAGCGACCCCGCGAACCCGTCCCGCGGCAGGATGCTGCTCCACGACCACGCCGACAACCCGTTGACGGTCCGGGACATCGCACGCCTCGACCTCACCGCCGAGCTGGCCTACCTGTCGGCGTGCGACACCGCACGCACCACCGCGCGGCTCGCCGACGAGGCCATCCACCTCGCGGGCGCGTTCCAGCTGGCCGGCTATGCCAACGTCATCGCCACCCTGTGGACGATCATGGACCCCGTCGCGCTGAGCATCGCCGAGGACTTCTACGCGCACTTCGCCGGGTCGCGGAACGCGGCGCTGGCACTGCACGAGACCATCCGCCGCGCCCGCGACCGCTATCCGAAGCGGCCGTCGTTCTGGGCCGCCCACATCCACTCGGGGATCTGAGGCTCACAGCGCCGCGCGGATGAGCCGGTCCAGCAGGTCGGGGTAGGCCAGCCCGCCGGCGGCGAACATCTTGGGCACCTGCGAGGCGGCGGTCATGCCCGGCATCGTGTTGACCTCGTTGAGCACCGGTCCGTCCGCGGTCAGGAAGAAGTCGACCCGGGCGAGGCCTCGGCACCCGAGCGCGTCGTAGACGCTCAGGGCCGCGTCGCCCAGCGCCTTGCGTTCGGTGTCGGTCAGCCGGGCCGGGATCACGAACTCCGCGCTCCCGTCGTACTTGGTCGCGGTGTCGAACAGCCCGGCGCCGACCACGATCTCCAGCGGCGGCCCCACCCGGCGCCCCTCGTCCGGGTCGTCGAGCACGGCGACGTCGATCTCCCGCCCGGTGAGGACCTCCTCGACCAGCACCCGGTCGTCCAGGTCCAGTGCCGCCCGCAGTGCCGGCTCCAGCTCGTCCTCGGTCCGGACCAGGCACACGCCGAAGCTCGACCCGGCGGCGACCGGCTTGACCACGACGGGCCCGTCGAAGACCACGGCCGACGCGTCGGTGACCAGGCGGCCGGCAGCGGTACGCACGCCGACGGCCTCGGCCACGAGCTTGGTCGCCCACTTGTCCATGGCGAGCGCGCCGGCCCGCACCGGCGACCCGGCGTAGGGCACGCCGGCCAGCTCGCAGAGCGCGGCGAGCGTGCCGTCCTCGCCCCGGGGTCCGTGCACCATCGGCAGCACGACCCGACAGGTGGCGAGGTGCCGGAGCGCGCCGGCGAGGCTGTCGGCCGGCGACCAGCCGAGCGGACGGCCGTCCGCGCCCAGCCACGTGCCGTCCCGGCCGATGGTCAGCGGGACGGCCTCGTACCGCGCCGGGTCGAGGGCCGCGCACACGGAGGCCGCGGAGGCGAGGGAGACGTCGTGTTCGCAGTTCTGGCCGCCGCCGACCACGGCCACCCGGATCCCGTTCATCGCACGCTCCGGCGTACTCGGTGACCGATGCCGGTCACGATCTCGTGCGGGATGGTGTCCGCCCACCCCGCCCAGTCCTCGACGGTCGGCTCACCGCCGTCACCCGGTCCGAAGATCACCGCCTCCGCGCCCGGCTCGCCAGGGTCGTCGCCGAGGTCCACCACGGTCTGGTCCATCGAGATCGTCCCGACGACCGGCCGGCGCCTGCCCGCCACCAGCACCTCGGCCTGCCTGGACGCGGCGCGGGGGAGACCGTCGGCGTACCCGACCGGCAGCAGTGCGAGGGTGGTCGGGTGGTCGGTGACGTGGGTGTGCCCGTAGCCGACGCCGACGCCCGCGGCCACCCGGCGGACCTGGACCACGGGCGCGACGAGCCGCAGCGCGGGCCGCAGCCGCGTGGTGCCGGACGGGTCGATGCCGACGAGCCCGGCGCCGATCCGGACCATGTCGAGGTGCGTGGCGGGGTCGGTCAGCGTGGCGGCGGTGGCGGCGAGATGACGGATCGTGGGGCGAAGCCCCGCCCGCCGGGCCAGCTCGACACCGCGGAGCAGCGCCAGGCGGCCGAGCGCGTTCTCGCGGTGGCCGGGTTCGGCGGCGCGGGCGAGGTGGCCCATCACGCCGACGACCGTGACGCCCCTGGTGTGCTCGGCCTGGCGGGCGGCGGCCACGAGCTCACGCCAGTCGTCCGGCGCGGCGCCGTCGCGGGCCATGCCGGTGTCGAGGTGGAGGTGGATCCGCGCGCCCGGCGCCGCCTCGAGGTGTCGCAGGCTGGGCACGCCGAGGTCGATGCCGTAGCGGACGGCGGTCCGGCCGACGTCGGCGTCCGCCGGGTTGAGCCAGCTGAGGACCGGTGCGTCGATGCCGGCCTCGCGGACGGCGACGCCCTCGGCGATGGAGGTGACCCCGAGCCAGGTGGCGCCGCCGGCGAGCGCGGTCCTGGCGACGTCGGCGAGCCCGTGGCCGAACCCGTCGGCCTTGACGACGGCCAGCACCTGGCGCTGGGCGGCCGCGACGAACCGCCGGGTGTTGGCGGCGACGGCCGAGAGGTCGATCTCCAGGGTCGGCGCGTCGATCCTGGTGGCGAGCCCGTTCATGCGTCGACCGGGCCGTAGAGGGCGTGGTCGGCGTTGGTCAGCAGGGCCCAGTAGCGGTCGCCGTAGGACCAGTGCCACCACTCGGTGGGGTAGTTGACGAGCCCGGCGCCCGTCATCGCCTCCGCGAGGATCGTCCGGTTCCGGCGCGCGGTCCAGTCGACCTCGGCGTCGAACCAGCACGCGCCGGCGCTCTGTTCCGGCGTGGCGTCGACGGGGGTGCCCATCCAGAGGTCGGCGCCGGAACCGTCGACGAGGGTGAGGTCGACGGCGGCCCCGGCGACGTGGGGCGCGACGGCGACCGGGGCGACGAAGCGGCTGTAGAGGCGGGTGAGCTCGGGCTCGTCGGCCTCGGGGTGCAGGTGGCGCAGCTCGCGGGTGTAGTCGTCGATGATGGCCTGCTGGTCGGCCAGGCTGCGGTGGCCCTCGATGACCCGGAGGGCGATACCGGCCGGGAGCGCCCTGCGCGCGTCGGTCAGTCGGTCGGCCAGGCCCGCGCGCACCCGCACCTCTGGCGCGAATGGCAGGGGGACAAGCGGGTCACCGTTGTCACGCACCCGAACCGCGTGCACGACAGGGTCGGCGAGCAAGATCGTCATGGCCGGGATGCTAGGGACGGCCGACGGTGGTCCGGCTCGTCCGGAAGGACTAGGAAACCGGCCGATCGGCCGGTTCTACCGCGTGCGTACTGGCCGATCGGCCGAGAACCTCGACGACCGACCGGGGTTCGCGGCGGTCAGGGAAGTCAGCGGGAGCGGCGGTTGGCGCAGGTGATGCACGTGGTGGTGGCGGGCAGCGCGTCCAGGCGTTCCGGTGCGATCGGGCCGCCGCAGCGCTCGCAGACTCCGTAGGTGCCCGCCGCCAGCCGGTCCGCCGCCGTGTCCAGTGCCCGCAGCTCGGTGCGGGCCTGATCGAGCAGGCCCGCGACCTGCGCACGCTCGTAGGCGATGGTCACGCCCTCCGGGTCGTGCTCGTCGTCGTTGGCCGTGTGGGTCGACGACTCGATGATGCCGTCGAGCTGGCGGCTCAGCGTCTCGATCAGGTGCAGCGTCTCCGTCCGCCTCTCGGCCAGCCGGACGGGTGGGTCGGTCATGCTTCCATTGGACCATGACGACCCGTCGCGTCGCGGTCGTGCAGGCCGCGCCCCGCCTGTTCGACCCACCGGAGACGCTCCGCCGCTTCGAGGCACTGCTCGCCAGGACCGACGCCGAGCTCGTGGTCCTTCCCGAGGCGTTCATCGGTGGTTACCCCAAGGGCACGACCTTCGGCGCCACCGTCGGCGGGCGCACCGACGAAGGGCGAGCGCTCTTCGCCCGGTACCGGCGTGCCGCGGTCGACGACTTCGACCCCATCCGCCGGGCGGTCGCCGCGCGGAACACGCACGTCGTCGTCGGGGTGATCGAGCGGGCCGGGCACACGCTCTACTGCGCCGCCCTCCTCATCGCCCCGGACGGCACCCTGCTCGGCCACCACCGCAAGCTCCTCCCCACCGGCACCGAACGACTCATCTGGGGCCGGGGCGACGCCTCCGACGTCGCCGTGATCGACACCGACCTCGGCCGGGTCGGCATGGCGATCTGCTGGGAGAACTACATGCCCCTCTACCGCGCCGAGCTGTACCGCCAGGGCGTCGAGCTGTACTGCGCGCCCACCGTCGACTGCCGCGACACCTGGGCGCCGACCATGCGCCACATCGCCGTGGAAGGGCGTTGCTTCGTGCTCTCGGCCACGCAGTTCGCCGTGCGGGCCGACTACCCCGACGACTTCCCGACCGACGGCCTCCCGACCGAGGACCCGGTCGTCATCCGGGGCGGCAGCTGCGTCGTCGACCCCTTCGGCACCCTGCTGGCGGGTCCGGTGTTCGACCGGGAGGACGTGCTGGAGGCCGACGTCGACCTCGGCCTGCTCGACGGCGCCTACCTGGACCTCGACGTCTCCGGTCACTACGCCCGACCGGACCTCTTCCAGCTGACCACGGCCCAGGCGGCGCCCCGTGTCTGACCGCGTCGAGGAGGCACTCCGGCGAGCCGCCGAGTCCACCGCGTTCATCACCGTCACCCCGGACCTCGCGCACGGCGAGGGACCCCTGGTCGCCTGGAAGGACCTCTTCGACGTCGCGGGCACCCGCAGCACCAACGGCTCCGCGTCCCGCCGGAACGCGCCGGTGGCCACAGAGGACGCGCCCATCGTGCGGAACCTCGCGAAGCACACGGTGTGCGTGGGCAAGACGAACCAGAGCGAGTTCGCCTTCTCCGGGCTCGGGCTGAACCCGCACTTCGGCAACCCGGTCAACCCGCTGGCCCCCGACCGGATCCCGGGCGGTTCCTCCTCGGGCTCCGCCGTCGCGGTCGCGGCCGGGATCGTCGACCTCGCGGTCGGCACGGACACCTCGGGTTCGGTGCGGGTGCCGGCCGCCTTCTGCGGCCTCGTCGGGTTCAAGGCCAGCATCGACCGCTACGACCGCACCGGCATGCTGCCCCTCGCCCCGAGCCTGGACACGATCGGCGTGTTGACCCACGACGTCGCGGCCGCGGTCCAGGCCGACGCGTGGCTGCGGGGCACCCGGCCCGCGCTGCCCACGCTGCCCACGACACGGGCCCGGTTCGTGGTCCCGACCGGCGAGGTCCTCGACGACTGCGACCCGGACGTCCGCGAGGCCTTCGAGAACACACTGTCCGCACTGGACCGGCCCGTCGAGCGCCGGCCACTGCCGGCACTGGTCGAGGCGCAGTACCTGATGGACAGCCACGGCTCGCTGGCCGTCGCCGAGGCCTACCGGCAGCACGGTCACTTCCTGACCGAGCCCAACGACGTGGACCCGTTGGTGCTGCGCAGGTTGGCCGACTTCAACGGCGCGGGCGAGCCGGTGGTGAGGCAGGCACGGGCCAGGCTGACGGCGCGGCTGGTCGAGGAGCTGGCCGGCGCGGTACTGCTGTGCCCGACCGTCCGCGACCCGGCGCCACCGGTGGCCCCGCTGCTCGCGGACCTGGACGTGATGGCGGCGGCGAACCGCCGGGCACTGCGCACGACGACGTTGTTGAGCTACTTCGGACTGCCGGGCGTGGCCCTGCCCCACGGCACCCTGCCGGACGGCCTGCGCGGCAGCATCCTCCTCTCGTCCCCGCCCGGCGACGACGACCGGCTGCTGGCGGTGGCCGCCGAGATCTGGCCACTGCTCACGTGAGCCGGGCGTGCCGGCGCCTGCGCAGCAGGAAACCGACCGCCAGCGCCACGACCGCCAGCGCGACCGGGATCGCCACCAGGGTCGCCGTCGGAAGGCCCGCCGGGGCCGGCGGGGTGGTCCCACCCACCGGCGGCAGGTCGGCCGCCTTGACGGACACCGTCTTCGTCGCCGCGGACGGATGGGTCGCCGCGACCGTCACCGTCCACTCGCCGACCGGGAGCGGTGTCTCGCTCACGTAGAAGCCCCGGCCCTCGTTGGACGCGGTCATCGGGAACGGGCCGACGGTCCTGCCGGCGGCCGACACGGCCGTGTACGCCATGTCCACCTGGACGTTGACGTAGTGGCCGTCGCGTGTGTACACGACGGTGGCGGTGATGCCACGGCCGCCGTCGCCGTGGGCCTCGATCGCTATCGGGCCACCGTGGGCCCAGGCCGGGGTGGTGCCGAGCAGGACGGTGCAGACCAGCGCCGCGACGACAACCAGTGCTCTGCGGATCATCTCGCGCTTCCTTCACGGAGAAGTGGGGGTGCCCCGCACGGGACGGGGCACCCCCGGGACAAGATCAGGACAGCCGGGCGATCACATCGTCGGTGTCCCTGGCGAGCGTGTCCCGCACCTCCGCGTTCCTGACCGTCGTGGGGTCGGTCGCGAGGGTCCGGAACTCACGCAGCAACCTGACGGCCTTGGTGTCGTTGCCGTTCGCCTCGGCCTTGCGGGCCTTGGTGAGCGAGTCCTGCAGCGACTTCTGCGTGGCCTGGTTGATCCAGCCGACCGCCTTGAAGCGGTCGATCAGGTTCGCTATGTCCCTCGTGGACGTGGCGACGCCGAACGTGACCGTCTGGTCGGTCCGGTTGCCCGCGTTGTCCACGGCGGTGACCTTCAGCGAATGCGTGCCGAGCGAGGTGGTGTACAGCGGCAGCAGCGTGCCCGAGGTGAACGAGGCGCCGTCGAGCGACCCGGTCAGTGTCCGCACCCCGGACGTCGAGTCCACCGCCTGCCAGCTGATCCGCAGGTCCTGGCTGTCGCCGTAGACCTGCCGGTCGGCGATGCCCGAGATCAGGACCGTCGGGGCACTGCCGTCGATCCCCAGCGTCGCCGCCTTCTCGGTCTCGGTGTTGCCGGCCTTGTCCGTCGACCGGTAGGACACCGTGTGCTCACCGTCGCCGGTCACGTCGACCGGTTGGGTGTACGGGGTCCACGGGCCGCCGTCGAGCGAGTACTCGGTGCCGGCCACGCCGGACGTCGCGTCCGTCGCGGCCAGGGTCACCGGGACCGCGCCCGCGTGCCACCCGTCGTCGTTGCCGGGGGCGAACTGCGCGGTGGTGAGCGGTGCCGTGGCGTCGATCGAGATCGCCAGCGACTTCGCCTCCTCCACGTTGCCCGCCTTGTCGGCCGACCGGTACCGGACCTGGTGTGCCTTGTCCCCGCTCACCGTGAACGGCGCGGTGTACGGGGTCCAGGCCCCACCGTCCACCGTGTACTCCGTGTGGTCGAGCCCACTCTCGGAGTCGGTGGCGGACAGGGTCACCGAGACCGGGGCCGTGTACCAGCCGCTCGCACCCGGGGTCGCCGGGTCCGTGCTCGCGGTGGTCACCGGCGCCGTCTCGTCCGGCTGTGTGGCCCAGGACGCGTGGAAGTAGTCGAACTTCACGGTCACCAGCTGGGTCGCGTTGGTCCCGAAGGCGAACAGCCCGACCTTCCCGCTCGACACCGCCGCGTTGGTGACGGCCTGACCCAGGTCCGTCCAGGTGGCGCCGTCCGCGGAGTAGAACCCGCGGTAGGTGTCACCGGACCTGGTGAGCCGGAGGTACCACACACCCTGCGTCAGGTTGTTGGCCGACGGCTGCGGGTCCTGGACGGCGTCGCCGACTTCGCTGCGCAGCTCGATCCGCCGGGCGGTCGCGCTGTCCGCGACGAGGTCCAGCTTCACGTAGTTCGCGTCGTCGGTGTACACGATCAGGCCACCCTGCTGGTAGGCCTGGTTGAGCGCGGAGCCGTCCACCTTGGTCTCCACCGTCCAGTCCCCGGCGGGCGGGGTCTGCAGGGTGAAGTTCTTCGGCCCGCTGTTGTCGGTCCCGTAGATGTCACCGGGTGTGGTGTCGATCTCCAGGTTGCCGCCGGTCACCCGGGTCCTGGTGGCGTCCGGCCGAACGACCGTCGTCCACCGGCAACCGTCCACGGCCGACCCGTCGAACTCGTCGTTCGGCGTCGGGGCCGCCGCGGTGTCGTCCGGCACCAGCTGGAACCAGTCGAACGCCGCGTCGACCACCGGGCGGGAACCCGTGCCGGTCAGCGAGAACAGGCCGATGCGCGGATTGTCGATGCCCGCCAGCAGCTTGTCCGTCTGCGGCATGGTCGTCCACGACAACCCGTCCGCCGAGTAGGACGCGGTCAGGCGGGTGCCGTCACTCGACAGCCGGACGTACACCGTGTCCGGGTACGCCGCGCCGAGGTTCGCCGTGTTCGAGTCGGCGACCTCGTTCGGCTGGCCGTTCTCCTCGCGGATGAACTGGAAGACGCGGTCGGCGGCGGATGCCGTGCCGCGGCCCTCCAGCACCATCTTGGCGTAGTTGTCGTCGTCGCCGTAGAGGATCAGGCCCGCCTGCTGGTAGGCGTCCCGTGCCGTCAGCGACACCTTAGTCGTGGCCTGCCACGCCCCGTTCGGCGTGGGCTGGAGCACGAGGTTCGGTGTCGGCCGCGAGTTGTCCGTGCCGTAGATGTCGGTGTTGGACGTCGGGAGGTGCAGGGCGCCGTCGCGGACGACGAGGTCCTGGTTCTGCCGGACCACCTGCCACCGGCCCGAGTCGAGCGACGCGCCGAGGAAGTCGTCCGACCTGCCCGTGAGGCACGTGACGCTCGGGCTGTCGACCACGACGTCGACGTGCTCGGTGGTCGCCGCACCGCGTGCGTCGGTCACCGTCACCGCCGCCTCGTAGCTGCCCGGGGTGGTGTAGGTGTACGACGCGTCCGGTGTGGACGGTGTCGGCGCGCCCGGCACGCCGAAGTTCCACTGGTACGTCAGGGGGTTGTCGCCCTCGGCGTCCGTGGCCTCGGCGTGGAAGCCCACCGTCAGCGGGGCGGTGCCGCGGTCCGGCGTGCCGGTCGCGGTGACCGCCGGGCGCTGGTTGTCGGTGACACCCTTGCCGTTGAAGTCGACCCAGTTGACGTTGAACAGGCCGCCGGTGTTCGTGCTGCCCGCCGGCCTGCGTGCCACGAAGTACAGTGGTGTGCTGTTCGTCGGCGGGTCGGCCAGCCGCAGCGTGACGTCGGTGTAGGTCTGCCAGTCACCCGTGACCGGCACCGCGACCGTGCCGACCAGCGTGCCGTCCGTGGCGCCGGAGTGCACCTCGATGACCCCGCCACCGCCGTTGGACGCGACCCGGAAGCCGATCGAGTCGATGTCGGACAGGTTCGCGGGGTCGAACGACCACCAGTCGCCGTCCTCGATGAACCCGATGTCCTTGAACCCGCCCGCGGTGTCGGACGCGGTCTCCACCTGGACGCCGGGGTCACCGGTGCCCGCGCCGTCGGCCACCCGGCCGGTGGCGGTGAAGAACTCGGCCTGCTTGTGCTTGGGCTGCAGGATCGCCTGCGCCCGCCCGGTCAGCGGGGCCGCGCCGCCTGCGCCGCCCTTGTCCGTGTAGCTGGCCTCGAACACCGAGAACACGTTGTCGCCCTCGCTGTGCCCGGACGACAGTGTGGTCTGCACGGTCCCATCGCAACCGGTGTACTGGTCGAGCGGGTGGCCGTGCGTGTCGTGGCCGAGGATCGACTGCAGGCGCACGTCGTCGCAGTTGATCGTGCCGTCCTCGGGGTCGGTGACGGTGATCGAGAACCGCACCTGGTCGCCCCAGTCGAAGAACCCGCCGTCGGGCGGGATGTTCAGCGTGACCGTCGGCGTCGTGTTGCCCACGGTGATCGGGACGTTCGCCGTCGCCGTCCGCCCGTCCGCGTCGGTCACCGTCAGCGTCGCGCTGAAGTTCCCGTTGGCGGTGTAGGTGAACGTCGGGTGCGTCTCCGTCGAGTCGGTCGTGCCGTCGCTGGTGAAGTCCCAGGCGTAGGTGACCGGCGTGCCGTCCGGGTCGAGCGAGCCGTCGGACGAGAAGTTGACCGTCAGCGGAGCGGGGCCGGAGGTCTTGTCCGCCTTGGCCCGCGCGACCGGTGCCCGGTTGCCCTGCACGTAGTCGATGCGGTAGACGCCGGAGTCGGTGTTGTCGCCACCGAAGCCGGAGCCCCACTCGATCAGGTACAGCGCGCCGTCCGGACCGAACTTCATGTCCATCGGCTTCAGGAAGCTGAACGTCGGCAGGATCCGGTTGATGTCGACCAGCTGGCTGCCGTCCTCGTTCAGCTGGAACGAGTACAGGTTGTTCTGGTTCCACTCACCGAAAATCGCCTTGCCGTCCCAGTACGCCGGCCACTTGCGGTCCGAGGCCAGCTGCGGGTCGTACCGGTAGACCGGGCCAGCCATCGGCGCGCCGCCGCCACCGATCTCGGGGAACAGCGGGTTGGCCGTGTAGTGGTAGTCGACCGTGGCCGGGATCGCCGGCGGCAGTTCGGTGAGACCGGTGTTGTTGGGGGAGTTGTTCACCGGGTGCGCGCAGTCGAACTTCGCGCCCGACGTCGCGGTGGCGAAGTCGTAGTCGTTGTAGGGGGCGTTCTGCCCGACGCAGTACGGCCAGCCGTAGAAGCCCGGCTGGTTGAGGATGTCCCACTCGACCGTGTTCTCCGGACCCCGGTTGGGGTTCGGGTTGCCCGCGTCCGGCCCGTAGTTGGCGACCATCAGCTTGTGCGTCCTCGGGTCGATGCCGATGCGGAACGGGTTGCGGAAGCCCATCGCGTAGATCTCGGGGCGGGTCTTCGCGGTGCCCGGCGCGAACAGGTTGCCCGCCGGGACGGTGTAGGTCCCGTCGTCCTCCGGGTGGATCCGGAGCACCTTGCCGCGCAGGTCGTTGGTGTTGGCCGCGGACTTCTGCGCGTCCCAGTCGGACCGGCCCGAGCGCTCGTCGATCGGCGTGTAGCCGTCGGAGTCGAACGGGTTGGTGTTGTCGCCGTTGGCCAGCCAGAGGTCCCCGGTCTCCTTGTCGAAGACCATGCCACCGCCGTGGTGGCAGCACTGCGACCGCTGGACCGGGACCTTCAGCACGACCTTCTCACTCGCCAGGTCCAGCGTGGAGTCCGGCCGCACGGTGAACCGCGACAGCTGGTCGACCGCCTCCGTCCCGCTCGGCGAGTAGTAGAGGTAGATCCAGCCGTTCGAGGCGAAGTCGGGGTCGAGTGCCATCCCGAGCAGGCCGCTCTCGTTGGCGTTGAAGACGTTCAGGTGCGCCGAGGTCGCGACGGAACCGTTGGTCTGTACGACCTTCACGTCACCGAGCCGGTCGATGTAGAACACCCGGCCGTCGGCCGCGACGTCCAGCATCATCGGGTTCGACGTGTTGTCGTCGAGCGTGATCTTCTCGAAGCTGGCGTCCTGCGACGCGGAGCAGTCCGCGGGGACCGCGCCCGCCGCGGTCTGGATGCCGCCGAGCAGCAGGTTCAGGAAGTTGGGCTCGGTGTAGCTCTCCTTGGTGTGGCCGAGGCCGGTGTACCAGGAGCGGCCACCGTCGTAGTCCTGGCACCAGGTGATCGGGTGGTCGAAGCCCATCGTGCCGCCGGTGTAGGACTTCTCGTCCAGCGACGTCAGGACGTGCACCTTGCCGCGCGGGTCGGTCTGGTAGTCGTACCACTCGTCCTGCCGGGACAAGGTGGTCGGCAGGCCCTTGGTGGACGGGTGGGCCGGGTCCTCGACCTTCACCGTCGCCTGCTGGATCGCCGGGTGCTGCTTGAAGTACGCGCCAACCAGGCCGCCGTACCACTCCCAGTCGTAGCCGGCGTCCGCGGCGGCGTGGACGCCCGCGAAGCCGCCGCCGTGCTCGATGTAGCGCTGGAACGCGTCCTTCTCCTCCTGGGTGCCCAGCGGGTCGCCGGTGGTGGACAGGAAGACGACCACGTTGTACTGCGCCAGGTTGGCGTCGGTGAACACCGACGAGTCCTCTGTGACGTCGACCGCGAAGTCGTGCTCCTGGCCGAGCTTCTGGATCGCGGCGATGCCGTCGGGAATGGAGTCGTGGCGGAAGCCGGTCGTCTTGGAGAAGACCAGCGCCTTGAAGGACGGGTCGGCCTCCCGCGCCGCGGCCGCGCCGGCCGTGGACACCATGCCTGCGGTGACCGCGGCGGCGACGGTCGCCACCGCCAGCGGTCTGCCTAGTCGAGCGACTCGGCGTAACCGCGACTTCACAGCCGCGGACGCCCTGCTCGTCAGGGACATCTACTAACCTCCAAAGGGGTGCCCGGAAGACTCGGGCGGGGTGTGACTGGCGTTGCTTCCCTCGAACAGGTGGGGTGTTGCGGCACTCCTTTCGTCCCGGTTGGTGCACCTGCCGTGGTGCGGGGCGCTGCCACGCCGCCGCACCACGGCCCGTCCTAGGTGGGTGGGACCAGGGTCGGGTCGTCCAGCACCGCTTCCAGCGCGACGTGCGCGCCGCCCCGCGCGGCGGCGGTGAAGCCGAGCGTGGAGAGGACGACCTGGCAGGCGTCGGGCGCCATCACCCGGGCGCGTAGCTGCGCGAGCATGGGTTCGAGCAGGAACCCGCCGAGGCTCGCGAAGTACCCGCCGAGCACCAGCACGCGTGGGTTGAACACGTTGACCAGGATGGACGCGCCCAGCCCCAGCGCCTCGCCGA
>NZ_DASQCC010000083.1:0-31348 GCF_035634895.1 Actinophytocola sp.
GGTCCACGCCGACCGGCAGGTCGTGCACGATCTTCGCGTCGGTCCGCGTGCGCACGTCGGTCAGCTGGGTCTCGCACAGCCGCTGCAGCCAGGCGTGGAAGGCGACCCGGTCGGCAAGCTCGGCACGGGCGCGCGCCACCGCCGGGCCGTCCGGATGCCGCAGGTCAGCGGGCCATTCGTGCCAGTCGCCGCCATGGCGCTCGGCCAGCGCGCAGAACGTGGCGAAGTCACGTAGATCGTCGGCCATGGGTTCGGGGGTACCCCGCCAGAGGATTTCCAGTGCGGCGACTTTGGCGGTCCACACGGCGTCGTAGTCGATCAGCTCGGTGCGCGCGGGCGCGAGCCGCAGGACGCTCTCCCTGGTCGCCGCGTCGGCGTGCTGGAACTCCGCGATCTCGGTGATCCGCAGGTAGACGGGGTTGGCGAAGCGCCGGCTCGACGGCGAGTACGGGGAGCGCCGCACGGGCAGGGTCGGCGTGATGGCCTGGACGGGGTTGACGAGGACGACACCGGCGCCGGAGCGCTGCGTGAACTCCCGCAGGTCGGCGAAGTCGCCGATGCCCCACGAGCCCGGCGAGTGGAGCGCGTACAGCTGCAGCATCCAGCCCCACGCCGGGTCCACCGGCGGCAGACGGCGCGGGGTGACGATCAGCTCACTGCCGTCATCGAGCAGGTGATATCCGAGTGGGGGAGTGTCTGGACCGTCCGTGACCACCCTGGTGGTGGACGGGACGGCCGGGCCCATCTCGTCGAGAACCGCGCGCACGACGTCCTCCGCCACCGTGACGCGCTGGCGTTCCGCGTTCTCGTACCAGGTGGCAACTCCACGCGCTCTGGCGAGCGCGCTCAGCTGTGGGTCCATCCGGTAAGGATGTCAGTAGTCGTTCAGCGGTTAGTGCAGCGTGCGCTGGCTCGGCAGTGGCCGCAGGTCGTCACGGGCGGCGAGCAGCGCCTCCCTGGCGTGGTCGAGATCGTCCTGGCCGAGGCCGACACGGGCGTCACGGACCTCCCGCACGGCGGGCGCGACGCGGCACGTGTCGCCGGAGGCGGCCGTCCAGGCGAGCGCGGTGCGGAGGACGTCGTCGAGGCGGGACAGGTCGGCGTCGTCGGTCAGTCCGGCGAGCACGGTGTCCACGGCGCGGCGAAGGCGCTCGCCGGGGAATGGTAAGGGGCGTTTGCGGATGGTGGGTAGTCGTCTTGGGGACTGCACGGACAGCTGTTGCTTGGTCACCGCGACCCTCCAAGTTGGCTGGGCGGTTCCGGCGGGTCCCCTGGCGGTCCCGCGGCCGGCCCAACGCCATCGATCCTCGCACTCTTGACAGTCTCAGCACAGTGTGAAAAGGAAGTAATAACCCCAGGTTCACCGTGTTAACCCTCACTTACCACGTTGACATATCGCCAACGGCGGGAGTCACCGGAGAATCTGGTCACGGAGAGTCCGCCGCGACAGTTGGTCGGCCTGGCGGGTGCTCTCCGGCAGCCGGAACTTCGGGGTGAGGGCCAGCACCTGCGCACAGGCCGTGTCCAGGTCCACGAGGTGGCCGATCGACACGAAGACGGGCTTGACGTCCTGCTGGGTGCGCAGGGCCGCGCCGACCTCGTCGCCGCCGTCGACGAGCGGGGCACGCGCGCCGCGGGTCCGGCCCGGCGCCGCGAACTCGCCCATCGGCGTCTTGGCGACGCCGATCGCCGGCAGGCCCGTCTCGATGCCCAGGTGGCAGGCCAGGCCGAAGCGGCGCGGGTGGGCGAGGCCGTGACCGTCGGCCACCAGCACGTCGGGGGTCACCGCCAGGCGGGCGAACGCGTCGAGCAGCGCCGGCAGCTCGCGGAACGCGAACAGCCCCGGCACGTAAGGAAAGTCCGCCTCGGCCACCGCGGTCGCCGACTCCAGCACCTGGCCCGTCGCGATCGACACCGTCACGACCGCGGCCGCCACGAGCGGCGAGTCCGTCGCGTACGCCACGTCGAGGCCCGCGGCGGTGCGGGGCGCGAAGCCCGGCGGCGCCGACCGGACGACCGAGCCCGCCAGCTCGACCTGCAGGCGGACGGCGTCCTCGACCGATGACGGCACCCTCACGCGCGGGAGGTTACTCAGGTGACGTCCGGGAACAGCAGCGACAGCGGGCCGGACAGCGCGCCACGGACCCTGCGGGACGTCTCGTCGGCCACGACCTCCGGCTGACCGGCCTCGACCCCGTCGAGCAGGAGGTTCGCGATCACCAGCGGGTCGCTCTTCGGCGCGTCGATGTGCGTGGTCAGGTCGGTGTCCATGTAGCCGACGTGCAGGGCCGTGACCAGCGTCTTCTGGTCCGCGAGGGCGAGGCGGAGCCCGTTGGTCAGCGACAGCTGCGCGGCCTTGGCGGCGGAGTAGGCGGGGAACAGGGGGGAGGAGGTCCACGACAGCACGGACAGCACGTTCACCAGCGCGCCGCCGCCGTTAGCGGCGAGCGCCGGGGCGAACGCCCTGGTCACCGACAGCGTGCCGAAGTAGTGGGTCTCCATGTCGTACCGGATGTCCGCGAGGTCGCCGCCGAGGAAGCCGGCGCCGGCGCTGGAGCCCGCGTTGTTGATCAGGAGGTCGACGTCGGTCGCGAGGGCGGCGGCCGCGGCGACCTGTGCGGGGTCGGTGATGTCGAGCCGCACCGGGACGACGCCGGGCAGGTCGACGGACTCGGGGTCGCGGGCACCGGCGTACACCTTTGCCGCGCCGCGGTCGAGGAGTGCCTGTGCGAAGCGCCGGCCGAGGCCCCGGTTGGCGCCGGTGACGAGGGCGGTCGCGCCGTTGATCTGCATCTCGTGCTCCCTGGAAAGTCTGAGTTGGTATTTCCAAGTTAGCATGAGTAGGGTTTTCCAATCCAGCGGTATGATGGAGGTCATGGAGACGCCTTGCTCGATCGCTCGCACCCTCGAGGTGCTCGGCGAGCGGTGGACGTTCCTGGTCGTGCGTGAGGCCCTGGCCGGGACGACCCGCTTCGCCGACTTCCGCGCCACGCTCGGCGTGGCCCCCGACATCCTCACGAACCGGCTGAACACGCTGGTCGAGGCCGGGGTCCTGACGCGCCGGCCGTACCAGGAGGAAGGCAAACGGACCCGCCACGAGTACCACCTGACCCCGGCGGGCAACGAGCTACGCGTCGTCCTGGGCGCCCTACAACAGTGGGGCGACACTCACCGCCCCTACTCCAAGGGCCCGACGATCACCCGCCGCTCCCTGGACAACCGCCCCCTAAACGTCGCCTACGTAGACGACACCGGCCACGAGGTCCCCCTCAACGAGGTCCGCTTCATCCGCACCTGACCCCGCGAGTCCCGCGTTCAAACACCACGAGTCCCGCGTTCACACCTACCGAGTTGCGTTTTCGTGCAGATCCGTTTGCACGAAAACGCGACTCGATGTGTTCGAACGCGGGACTCGCGGATGTGGGGGCGTCATGGGAGGGCGGGGGTCACTCGGCGGACCGGCTGGCGTTCGGAGCGGGTCAGCCAGCGGCGTAGGCGCGACGGCCGCTGGCGGCGGCGGGCCTTCCTGGCCTGCCGGGCCAACGCCGCGTTCCTGGCGCGCTCGAGGCGGTAGTTCATCTCGGCCTGGACGAGTTCCTGGCTGGTGATCATTTTCCTTCTCCTTGTCTCGCTGACAAGGAGAAGATTCGTCCTGAGGCCTGGGTGAGGGCATCGGATGATCACGTACGAGTGGCCGGCGGGACCCCTTACCCGGCGGCTCGAAGGGCGTTCAGGCGGGCGGGTAAGGGGGTAGCGCGAGCCACTCCCGCCAGCTGAGGTCCCGGCCCGGGTACCTGGGCTTCTCGAACGGCCAGACCCGCGCGACCCACCGCGGCACGACGATCTCCAGCGCGTCCTCCAGCGGGGTACCGGCGCGGTCGTCGACCACCCACCAGCTGATCTCCGCGTCGGCGCCGGCCCGCTCCGGCGGGTCGATGTACACACAGCCGAGCAGCTCGGTCTCGGCGAGGTTCAGCAGCGCGTAGTTGAAGGACTCGTGCGCGGCGATCTCCCGCTCGTGCCTGGCGAGGTCGGCGCGGTCCTCCTCGATGGTCATGGTCTCCGGCGGCCAGCCCCAGGCCTCGCCGTAGAGCTGCCACAGCCGCTCCCGCGACCCCATCACCGCCGGGTAGTCGATCTCCGTGTCCGACTCCCGGATGGGCCGCAGGTGGTAGCCGTCCATGACCGGGACGGTCGTGGGATGCGCGAAGTCAGCGGGTAGCCAGGCCATGGGACGGCACGCTACCGCGCCGGTTTGGCACGCACGTGCATCCGCTCGCCCTGCTTGCCGAACAGGCTGAGGATCTCCACCGGATGTTCGTCCGCCGAGCCGAACCAGTGGGGCAGCCGGGTGTCGAACTCGGCCGCCTCGCCGGGCTGCATGACGATGTCGTGGTCGGCGAGCAGCAGCCGGGCGCGCCCGGACAGCACGTACAGCCACTCGTAGCCCTCGTGTGTCCGCTGCTCGGCGGGCCGGCCGGGCGGGATGATCATCTTGTACGCCTGCGGGCCGCCCGGCTGCCTGGTCAGCGGCACGATCGTGCGGTCGCCCAGCCTTCGCGGCTCCAGGCGGATCCGCGGGTCGCCGACCTCGGGCGCGCCGACCAGCTCGTCCAGCGGCACCTGGTGGGCCATGGAGATCGGCAGCAGCAGCTCGAGGCTCGGCCTGCGCTGGCCGGACTCCAGGCGGGACAGCGTGCTCTTCGAGATGCCGGTCGACTCGGACAGCTCCACGAGCGTGACGTTGCGCTGGGTGCGCAGCCGCCGCAGCCGGGGCCCGACCTCGGCGAGCGCGTTCGCGATCGGATCGGTCATGTTCCCAGTATCGGCAACGAATGTTGTCGGTGCAGGGATTTCCGCCGATGCTGGCCATGGAGGTGATCGCGATGTACGACGTGGTGATCGTCGGAGGTGGTCCGGCTGGACTGTCGGCGGCGTTGGTACTGGGACGGGCGCGGCGGACGGTCGCGGTGGTCGACTCGGGCGAGCCGCGCAACGCGGCCGCGCACGAGTCGCACGGGTTCCTGACCAGGGACGGGGTGCCGCCGGGCGAGCTGCTGGCGCTGGGCCGCGCGGAGGTGACCGGCTACGGCGTGGAGATCCTGGACGACCGGGTGGTCTCCGTGGCCGCGGGGTTCGAGGTGCGGCTCGGGTCGGGGCGGGTGCTCCAGGCGCGGAAGCTGCTCGTCACGGCCGGGGTGCGGGACGAGCTGCCGGACGTGCCGGGGGTCGCGGAGCTGTGGGGCGACCAGGTGCACTTCTGCCCGTACTGCCACGGCTACGAGGCACGGGACGAGCAGGTGGGGGTGCTAGCGGACGGTCCACTGGGGGTCATGAAGGCGGTCATGCTGCGGGCGTGGGCGCCGGACGTGGTGCTCTTCCCCGGCGACTACCAGCCCACGGACGACGAGGCCGCCCAGCTCGACGAGCGGGGGATCGCCGTCGAGCCCGGCAAGGTCACGCGGCTGGCCGTCACGGATGGCCGGCTCACCGGCGTCGACCTGGCCGACGGTCGGACGGTCGTCCGCACCGCGATGTTCGTCAACCCGGAGTTCGTGCCGAAGGACACGCTGCTCAAGGACCTGGGCTGCGACCTGGACGACCAGGGCTGGGTGCGCGTGGACCCGGCAGGCCGGACGAGCGTCGACGGCGTCTGGGCGGCCGGCAACGTGGTCGACCCACGGGCCCAGCTGATCAGCTCGGCCGCCGCCGGCGCGACAGCCGCCGTACAGCTCAACCACGACCTGATCTTCAACCCCCGCGAGTCCCGCGTTCAGCCATAGCGAGTCGCGCGTTCGCGCACAACGAGTTGCGGTTTCGTGCACACGGGCCACGCCAGGACCTGCACGAAACCGCAACTCAGTGTGTTTGAACGCGGGACTCGGTAGGTGCGAGCGCGGGACTCGCGAGCGGGCTGGGGTGGGTCACAGGGGGTTTCGGCGGTTGCGGTCGAGGTCTGCTGGGCTGGGTCGGGTCGGCCTGGTCGGTGGGGGCGCGGTCTGGGACCCGCCCCGGTCGTCAGGCGGCTGTTCGCCCTGTTGGGGTGGGCGGGCGACGTCGCCGCGCCAGGCGCCGGTCTCGGCGTCGTGGTGCTCGATGAAGTCGCGGAACCGGTCGAGGTCGCCCTGGATCCGGCTGCCCACCACGCCGAGGGCGGCGCCGGCCTTCTCGGTGAGCGACTCCGGTGCGTACTCCATCTGCAGGTGCACGCGGGTGGTCTGGTCGTCAAGGCGGTGGAACGTCACCACGCCGGCGTGGCGCGGGCCGTCGACCGACCGCCACGCGACCCGCTCGTCCGGGTGCTGCTCGGTGATCTCCGCGTCGAACTCACGCGTCACGCCACCGATCGTGGTGTGCCAGTGCGTCCTGGTCGGCGTGGTCTGCTCGATCCGGTCCACACCCGACATGAACCGCGGGAAGGACTCGAACTGCGTCCACTGGTTGTACGCCGTCCGCACGGGCGCCCTGACATCCACCGACTTCTCGATGGTGGTCACAGATGCCACTCCTCTCTTGGTGTTCCTGGCCTGGGGAACCGGAGGTCCTAACGCATACCCGCCAGCGCCGCCGCGACACCGTCGACCACCTCGGGATGCCCGAGGGGCAGCGGCGCCTCGATCCGGTCGCTCGGGCCCGAATGGCTCCGTGCGACGACCCGCACGTCGATGTCCGTGCCGTCCAGGGGGTCGGCCTCGCCGGCCGGGTCGACCAGCAGCACGGTGCTGACGATGTGGGCGAACTGGCGCGCGATCGCGATCGCGGCCGGGCAGGCCTCGCCGCTCGCCACGATGTTCGCGGGCACCCTGCGGTCGGAGAGCGCCTCGAGCACGTCCTCGATGTCCTCCAGCGAGTGCTCGGCGGCGGGAGTGCGGCACCAGGCGATCTGGAAGTGCTCGGCGAGCCCGTGCCACGTCGGCGGCACGTCGTGCTTGGCGGAGCCGGCCGGGTCGACGACCACGAGCGCCGGCCCGTCGTGCCGTCCCGCCCAGACCACCGACGCGCCTTCGGCACGCGGGCCTTCCCTGCCGAACTCTCGCATGACCGGGGGGATACCGCGCGTGATCTGGGGTGAAACGTCTACTCGCGGACGACCTCGGCCGGCGGCTTGTCGGTGCGCAGGCCGCCGAACCGCGGGTGTCGCAGCCGTCCCTCGCGTGTCCACTCGCTGAACCCGACCTGCACCACCAGCTCGGGCCGGATCCAGTGCGCGGTCGGCTCCGGCACCTGGTCGGCGAACGGCGACTCCTCCTGCGCCATGGCGTCCATGCGGACCCGCAGCGCACGCAGTGTGGCGTGGTCGTAGCCGGTGCCGACCTTGCCGGCGTACCGGAGCAGCCCGTCCTCGTGGTAGCCGACGATCAACGCGCCGAAGCCGGCCCGCGACCCCTGCGGCTCGGTGAACCCACCCACGACGAACTCCTGGCCGCGCAGGCACTTGAACTTGAGCCAGTCCGCGGATCGCCCGCCGCGGTACGGGGAGTCGGCGCGCTTCGCGATCAGGCCCTCCCAGCCGTGGTCGCAGGCGTACTTGTAGTAGGCCTCGCCCTCGCCGTCGCGGTGCTCGGAGTACCGCAGCGCGCCGCCGAAGCGGAACGCCGTGCGCAGGATCGACTTGCGTTCGCGCAGCGGCCGGCCGGTGAGGTCGAGCCCGCCGAGGGACAGCAGGTCGAACACGTAGTAGAAGGCGGCGTCGCCGTCGCGGATGATCTCACCGTCGGTGATGAAGTGTGTGCCGCCCGCCGCGGCGAGCAGCTCGACCAGCTCGGGATAGCCGTCGTCGAGCCGTTTGTGGTTGCGCGACCACAGCTGTGGCCGCCAGCCATCACGGATGGACATGGCGCGCACGCCGTCCATCTTTCGCTCGAAGACCCAGTCCTCGTCGGAGAAACGTCGGTCGGTCGGCGTGGCGAGCATCAACTCGGGCGGCTCGATCATCTCTCGTCTCGGTGATCGTTGAACGTGCAATTTGCATACCCAGAGTTGCGGATTCTAATCCGTTGTTATCAACGCCGTGCACCGACCCGCCGAAAGAGTGACGAACGATCAAACTCCGGGTATACGACCACCCCGACAAGGTGACCTCGACCAGGTGGCATCCCGGTGAGGTAAGGGCTTTCCAGTCTTTCGTCCGAAATGGACGGTCAGGGGCTCTGATCGAGCAGTGCGGCGCGTATGTCGGGGCTCACCGGCAGCACGTCGAGGAGGTGCACCAGGCTGAGCGGGCGGATGACCATGCGCTCGGTGGCGACCAGTCGTAGCCGCCCGTCACGCCGGATCAGTGCGGCACGCGCATCGAGCAGGACCGAGATCGCGGCGGCGCCGAAGAACGACACCTCGGACAGGTCGCAGACCAGTAGTCGCACGGATTGGTCGGCGGTGAGCGGGGCGAGCGCCGCCTTCAGGGATGCCACGGTCGCGATGTCGATCTCGCCCGTGACGGTCACCAGCGCGGCACCGTCCCGCATGGGTCTTACCCCGATACTCAACGGCACGTCATACGGCCGGCCACCAGCCATGATGCCTCCACTCGCAGAAGAGACACGGCTGACTTCGTAACCGTGGGCGAAAAACTCGCGCAAGGTTAGCAAGTGGTCTTGCCGTGGCACGGAGGCACGCCCAGACTCCGGGTGTGCCCAATGACATCGTGACCGTGGCGAGCGAGCTCGCCGAGTTCTCCCGCCTCGTCGCGGACGACGACTTCTCGTCGTCCACGGAGAAGTTCGTCAGCAGGCTCGTCAAGACGATCCCCGGCTGTGACGACGCGCTCATCACCGTCCGTTCGCCGACCGGGGTCGAGACCGTCCAGTCCACCGGTGACCTCGGGTTCGACCCGCTGGCGCCCGGTCCGATCGTGGAGGCGGTGACGTTCCGGGAACCGAGGCAGCTCGGCGACGTCATGGCCGACCAGCGCTGGCCCTCGTTCGCGACGCAGCTGGTGAACGCCGGTTACCGCAGCTGCCTGACCCTGCCCCTGTCCACCCGGGGGGACGAGTCGGCCGTGCTCACCCTGCTGTCCCGGGACGAGGGGCAGTTCGACGAGTCGTCGTACGACGTGGTGTTGTTGCTCACCCTCCACGCCGGGGTCGCCTTCGACAACGCGGCGATCTACCACGACAGCCTGGAGCTGGTCGGCCAGCTGCGGACGGCGCTGCGCACCCGGTCGCTCGTCGGCCGGGCGCAGGGCCTGCTGATGCGCGACCGGGGCTACGACTCGGACGAGGCGTTCTCGGCTCTGAGACGGGCGTCCCAGAACAGGAACGTGAAGCTGCGGGACCTCGCCGCCCAACTCGTCGCCGCCCACGAGAACGGCAGCTTCGACAAGCTTGTGCTCGACATCACCGCCGGCTAGTCCGGCCCGGGTCAGGCCGCCCGCGCGACCGACTCCGCGTCGAGCAGGGCCTCGACCGCGGTCGCGGCCACCGCGGGCGCACCGGCCGCCTCGACCCTGGTCGCGAGCCGCCGCGCGGTGACCAGTGTCGGCTCGTCGACCCGCATCCGCTCGACCGCCTGGCGCAGCTCCTCGGCGGGCTGCTCGGCCGGCGCGACGATCCGCCCGACCCCAAGCGCGACCACGTGCCGCGCGTATCCGGTCTCCTCGGCCGTCTCCGGCGCCAGCACCATCGGCACACCCGCGCGCAGGGCCGCGCTCACCGCCGCCAGCCGCCCGTCGGTCAGGAACACGTCCGCATGCGGCAGTCCCGCGAACCGGGTCGAGTCGCCGACCACGACCTGCCACTGGGTGTCGCCGAACGCCCGGACCAGCGGCCCGATCGGCGGCCCGTCCACCAGCAGCACCGGCCGCCGCCCACCGGGGCGCCACGGGTCGTGCACGGCGCCCCGCGGTCCCGGCAGGGTGAAGACGTACGAGCTGGACCGCTCGCCCGGCCACTCGCGGCCGCCGGCCAGGTTCGTGCCGGCCACCACCACCGGCACGGCACCGAACGCGCCGGCCGCCTTGGCCGTGCGCGGATCGGCCACCACGGCGTCCACGGGGCCCTGTGACCGGAACACGGGCATGTCCAGCAGGCCGCGCTCGTCCCGGCCGAAGCGCAGGATCCGGACCCCGGGCCCCGCCGTCTCGTCGACGTACGGGTCGCCGGACGCGAACGTGACCTGGTGCCCGCGCCCGCCGAGCTCCTCCGCGAGCCGCAGTGTCGGGTACAGGTGCCCCCGGTCGGGCCGGCTGAGAAACAGGAGGTGCATGCCGAAGAACCTAGGTCGCACCGGTCGTGGCGGTCTTGAAACGGGATGGAGGCGGGTGGCCCCGCGCCCGCGCATCCGCTAGGGGGCAAGGCGGCGATGGTGTGACCAAACGGACATAGCGGGCGGGGTTGTCCGGGTGGATGCCGAGCCGGCTGGATAGGGTCGGGCGGTGGCAAGCAGGTGGATGTCCTGGACCGTCCTCGTGCCGGTGCTCGGTGTGCTGGCGCTCGCCGTCACGTGGGGCCATGACCTCGGCACCGTCTTCGTCGTGCTCGTGGCCGTCGTGCTCGCCGGCGCCGTGCTCGCGGCCGTGCACCACGCCGAGGTGGTCGCACACCGGGTGGGGGAGCCGTTCGGGTCCCTGGTCCTCGCGGTCGCGGTCACCGTGATCGAGGTCGCGCTGATCGTCACGCTGATGGTCTCCGGCGGCAAGGGCTCCGCGTCCCTCGCGCGGGACACCGTCTTCGCCGCGCTCATGATCACCACGACCGGGATCGTCGGCCTGTCGCTGCTGGTCGGGGCACGCCGGTTCCACGTCACGCTCTTCAACGCCGAGGGCAGCGGCGCCGCCCTCGCCACCGTCACCACCCTGGGCACGCTCAGCCTCGTGCTGCCCACGTTCACCACCAGCCAGCCCGGCCCGGAGTTCTCGCCGGCACAGCTGACCTTCGCGGCATTCGCCTCGCTGGTGCTCTACGGCACGTTCGTGCTCACGCAGACCGTCCGGCACCGGGACTTCTTCCTGCCCGTCACCCAGACCTCGGAGAACGACGGCGAGAAGAACGACGGCGAGAAGAACGACGACGAGAAGAACGACGGCGAGAAGAACGACGAGGCCGGCCACGCCCCGCCACCCACCAGCCGCGCCGCGCTCACGAGCCTCGGGCTGCTGCTCGTCTCGCTCGTCGCGGTCGTGGGGCTCGCCAAGGTCGAGTCGCCCGCCATCGAGGACACCGTCGCGGCCGTCGGGTTCCCACCCTCGTTCGTCGGTGTCGTCATCGCGATGCTCGTCCTGCTGCCCGAGACGCTCGCGGCCGTGCGGGCCGCGCGCTGGGGGCGCATCCAGACCAGCCTCAACCTCGCGTACGGGTCCGCGATGGCCAGCATCGGCCTGACGATCCCGACCATCGCGCTGGCGTCGATCTGGCTCGACGGGCCGCTCGTCCTCGGCCTGGGCCCCACGCAGCTGGTGCTGCTCGTGCTGACGGTCGTGGTCAGCGTGCTCACGGTCGTGCCCGGCCGGGCCACCCGCCTCCAGGGCGGCGTGCACCTCGTGCTGCTGGCCGCGTTCCTCTTCCTGGCGGTCAGTCCCTGAGCAGCGCGCCCACCGCGTCGACCACGACCTGGCGGCGGCGTGCCTCCGGGATGCCGGTCGCGTGCGCGGCCATCTCCGGGGCCATCGAGCTCCAGAGCGCGGACAGGTGCACGACCATCGTGAGCAGCTCCACTGCCGTGAACCGGGTCGTGAGCAGGCCGTCGGCCTGGGCCTTGGCGATGGCCGCGAGCTTGTCCCGCGTGCTCGCCACCACGACCTCGACCGCCGCGTAGCCCTCGCCCTCCAGCCGGTACCACTTGGCGAGCCGCTCCTTGACCGGGTCACGCACGAACCGGTCGAACAGCCGGCCCGCGTAGTCCGGCAGGTTCGTCGCGTCGATGGGCGCTTCGCGCAGCGTGTCCCGCGCCAGCTCGCTCATCACCGCCTCGAACAGGCCGTCCTTGTTCCCGAAGTAGTGGTAGATCTGCGCCTTGTTGCTCTTCGCCGCGGTCGCGATCCGGTCCACCCGCGCGCCCGCTATCCCGTACTCGGCGAACTCCCTGGCCGCCGCGTCCAGCAGCCGCCGCCGGGTTGCCTCCGCGTCACCAGCCATGCCGACAAGGTACCTGACTAACCGTCTAGTTGACAGCGGGGTGCCACGGTGCTTTCCTGGTGAGAGGAGCTAACCAAACAGTCAGTTAGGAAAAGAGCATGACAAAGGTCTTCCTCGTCACCGGCAGCTCACGCGGCCTCGGCCGGCACATCGCCGAGAAGGTGCTGGCCGCCGGTCACTCGCTGGTCGCGACCGCCCGCCGGCCGGAGCAGCTGGCCGGCCTGGCCGAGCGCTACGGCGACCGGGTGCGCACGGTGGCGCTCGACGTGACCGACCCACGGGCCGCGCAGGCGGCCGTGGACACCGCGGTCGAGGCGTTCGGCCGGTTGGACGTGGTGGTCAACAACGCCGGCTACGCCAACTCGGGGTCGGTCGAGGACACGCCCGCGGACGACTTCCGCGCGCAGGTCGACGCCAACTTCTTCGGCGTGGTCAACGTGACCAGGGCCGCGCTGCCCGTGTTGCGCGAGCAGGGCGCGGGCCACGTCGTCCAGGTCTCGTCGGTGGGCGGCCGGGTGACCACGCCCGGACTGTCCGCGTACCAGTCGGCGAAGTTCGCGGTCGGCGGCTTCTCGGAGGTGCTCGCGAAGGAGGTCGCGCCGCTGGGTGTCAGGGTCACCGTGCTGGAGCCGGGCGGCATGCGGACCGACTGGGCGGGCTCGTCCATGGCCGTCCACCCCGTCTCGCCGGCCTACGAGCCGACGGTCGGCGCGATCAACGCGGTGCGGACCACGCTCATGGCCCGCGCGGCGAGCGACCCGGCGAAGGTCGCGGACGTCGTGCTGGCGCTCGTCGAAATGGCCGAGCCGCCGGTGCGGCTGCTGCTGGGCAGCGACGCGGTCCGGTTCGCCGGTCAGGCCGAGCGGAGCCGCGCCGAGTCCGACGCGAGCTGGCGTGAGCTGTCGGAGTCCACGGACTACGACGACCTCACCGAGGAGAACCTCGACCCGCTGGCGACGCTGCGGGGTTAGAGTCCCGAACCGTGATTCATGTGGCTCTGTTGCGCGGTATCAACCTCGGCTCGAAGCGGCGCGTCGCGATGGCCGACCTGCGGGCGTGGCTGACCGACCTCGGGTACGAGGACGTGCGCACGTTGCTACAGAGCGGAAACGTGGTGCTGCGGACGAACAGGCGGCCGGACACCGTGCGCGGGGAGGTGGAGGCGGCGCTCGCGAAGGGCGCCGGTTTCACCGTCGACTGTGTCATGCGCACCGCGCCGGAGCTGCGTGCGGTCGTCGACCTCGACCCGTTCCGCGAGGTGGTCACCGACCCTTCCCGGTACGTGGTGTCCTTTCTCGACGGGCCGGGGAAGTGGCCGGAGATCGACGCGGCCGGGTATGAACCCGAACGTGTGCATCTCGCCGAGCGAGAGGCGTACTTCTGGTTACCCAATGGTCAAATGAAATCGCCCATTCTGGCCGCTTTTCCGGCGCGAAGGGGTGAAGTGGCCACGGTCCGCAACTGGAACACTGTGACGAAACTCCTGGCGATGGCCGAAGACGGGCAATGACTGGTCCGACCACGCCGCCCGGTCGTGGTCAGGTGGGTCTGCTCTCTACCATCACGTGCCATGTCCGGTCTCAGTTTGTTGACCCTCAACATCGGCAGTCCGTCAGAAGAGCGGGCGCACCGCCAGCTGGCGTGGCTCGCCACCAGGCACGAGGACGTCCTCGTGCTGACCGAGACCAGGACGAGCGACGGCTGCCGGCACCTGGCGGACGCCTTCCGCACGGCCGGCTACGCGGTCCTCTACCCGAAACCGGCACCGGCCGAATACGGCGTCATGATCGTCAGCAGGTTGCCCGTCAAGGCCGACCCGATCGTGAAAACCCTGACCTACCTACCCAATCGGGTGGCTGGCGTAATGATTTCCACCCAGACGGGTGTGGTTCGCGTGGTCGGCACTTACGTTCCGACGCGAGACGCGACGGCGGAGAAGACCGAACGCAAGCGCCGATTCCTCGCCGAGTTCAACACCGCGCTGGCCACCCCGGGCCTCTCCGAGGCCGGCGCCCAGACCGTGCTGCTGGGCGACCTGAACGTGATCGAGCCGGAACACGAGCCGGAACACGCGTCGTTCCGCTGGTTCGAGTACGACTTCTACAGAGGCCTGACGGACAGACACGGCCTGGTGGACGCCTTCCGCCACCTGCATCCCGACGCGGTCGAACACAGCTGGATCGGCCGGACCGGTGACGGTTATCGCTACGACCACGCCCACTGCACCAAGGAACTGGTCGAGGAGCTGGTGGAGTGCGAGTACATCCACGAGCCGAGGACGACGAGACTGACCGACCACTCCGGACTGTCGCTGCGGTTCTCCCGCGGCCCGAGCAGCCGGCTCGACACCTACGACCCGTTCGACGCGGCGACGCCGCCGACGTTGTTCTAGAAAGTCGTTCTAGGAAAGTCGTTCTGGGGAAAGTCGTTCTGGGAAAGGACTTCAGGCGACGGCGAGGAGCTTCGCCGCGCGGCGCCTGGCAAGCACGGCCTGCTTGTGCATGCGCACCGCCTCGGTGCCGGCGGCGTCCCCGGCTAATCGGTCGAGCAGATGTGCTTTTCGGGTATACCAGTCGGCGACCTCGTGGACGCCGGCCCGCGGGCCGGGCACGGCCCGCATCACGTTGCCCATCTCTTCCAGCGTTGTCATGGGAAAAGTGTGACTCCGGTCACCAATTACCCGCCAGTGACCGGGAACTCTGTGGCCGGTTAAACCGACATGTAAGGCACTATGACAGCCTCACGCCGCCAGATGGGGGTTCGCCCGCAGCAGTGCGGCGATCCGTGTCCACCACCCGTCGAGGGTCGGCTCGCCGAGCAGATCCTGGTACGTCACGGGCAGGCCGTGCACGCGCAGCTCGTTGACCAGCCGCATGACGCCGAGGGAGTCGAGCCCCAGCGCCAGGAGGTCCGTGCTGTCCTCGACGTCGGTACGGGAGGCCGAGGTCACCCGCACGATGGCGTCCGTCAGGTCGTCCCGGGTCAACGCGGTGTCGGTCACGTCCAGAAGCGTCGCATCCGGGCCTCGCGCCGGGCACAACTCTGACTGGTTCCGATACCGTGGGGGGGTACGGTAGGCTCGTCGGTAGGCGGCCACGGGCCGCGTGAACCTCACGAGGAGTGACTGGTGACTACGAACACGTACACGGTGACCGGGATGACCTGCGCACACTGCGTCGGCTCGGTGACCAGCGAGGTGTCCCAGATTCCCGGCGTCACCGACGTCCGGGTCGACCTGCCGTCCGGCCAGGTCACGGTCACCAGCGAGGCCCCGATCGACGTCGAGGCCATCCGGGCCTCGGTCGACGAGGCCGGCTACGAGCTGGCCAGCTGACGACGAACGCGCGGCGGGGTTGACGGAGGAGCGGAGCGAGTCATGAGCAGCGTGGGACTGAAGCTCGGTGGGTTGGCCGTGGCGGTCGTCGCCGTGTTCGGCGGCGCCTACGCCGTCGGGCAGCTCGTCGGTCCGGTTTCCCGCTCGCCGGAGCCCGCCGGGCACCAGGACATGGCCGAGGCGCACGGCGGGCACGACGAGGCCGCCGTGCCGAAGGGGTTGCAGGTCAGCCAGGACGGCATGACGCTGGAGGTGCTGAGCACCGGCCTCGTCGCCGGTCAGCCCGCCGACTTCGCGTTCCGGATCGTCGACACCGACGGCCACGCGGTCACCCGCTACACCGAGACGCACGACAAGCTGATGCACCTGGTCGTCGCACGCCGCGACCTGTCCGGCTTCCAGCACGTCCACCCGGCGATGACCGCGGACGGCACCTGGCACGTCCCGCTGACCTTCGCGAACGCCGGCGACCACCGCGTCTTCGCGGACTACCGGCGTGCCGGCGCCGCCGAAGGGGTGACGCTGGGTGCGGACGTCGCCGTGTCCGGCAACTACACCCCGGCACCGCTGCCGCCGCCGGCGCTGACCTCGGCGGTCGGCGAGTACCGGGTCACGCTGTCCGGCGAGCTGACCCCGGGCACGACGAGCAAACTGACGCTGACGGTCGACCGGAACAGCGTGCCGGTCACCGACCTGCAGCCCTACCTCGCGGCGTACGGGCACCTCGTCGCGCTGCGGCAGGGCGACCTCGCCTACCTGCACGTCCACCCCGGCGAGGGGGAGACGAGGGCGGGGCCGAGCATCGTCTTCTACGCCGAGGTGCCTTCCGCCGGCACCTACCGGCTGTACCTGGACTTCAAGCACGGTGACGTGGTGCGCACGGCGGAGTTCACCGTGGTGGCGGGAGAGCACGGACATGAGTGAGGTCGAGCTGGTCATCGGCGGCATGACGTGCGCGTCGTGCGCCGCGCGGATCGAGAAGAAGCTCAACCGCATGGACGGCGTCGAGGCGAGCGTCAACTACGCCACCGAGAAGGCGCTGGTGCGTGGCGAGGTGCCGGCCGAGAACCTGGTCGCGACCGTCGAGAAGATGGGCTACACCGCGCACGTGCCATCGCCGGAGCCGGCCGATGAGGAAGCGCCGGCGGACACCGAGGTGCACGCGCTGCGTACCCGCCTGCTGGTGAGCCTCGTGCTGGCCGTCCCGGTGGTGGTGCTGGCGATGGTGCCCGCGTGGCAGTTCGACTACTGGCAGTGGGCGTCGCTTTCCCTTGCGGCGCCGGTGATCGTGTGGGGCGCGCTGCCGTTCCACCGTGCCGCGTGGACGAACCTGCGCCACGGCTCGGCGACCATGGACACGCTGATCTCGATGGGCACGATCGCCGCCTTCGCGTGGTCGCTGTACGCGCTTTTCCTTGGCACGGCGGGGATTCCCGGCATGACCCACCCGTTCCGGCTGACGGTGGAGCCGTCCGAGGGAGCGGGGAACATCTACCTGGAGGTCGCGGCCGGCGTCACGGTGTTCATCCTGGCCGGCCGGTACTTCGAGGCACGCGCGAAGAGCCGCGCCGGGTCCGCGCTGCGTGCGCTGCTTTCCTTGGGTGTCAAGGAAGTGGCCGTGCTGCGGGACGGCTCGGAGAGCCGGGTCCCGATCGAGCGCCTCGCGGTGGGCGACAGGTTCCTGGTGCGGCCGGGGGAGAAGATCGCGACCGACGGCGTGGTCGAGGAGGGCGCGTCGGCGGTCGACGCGAGCATGCTGACCGGCGAGTCCCTCCCGGTGGAGGTGTCGGTCGGGTCGTCGGTGGTCGGCGCGACGTTGAACGTGGGCGGCCGCCTGGTCGTGCGGGCGACGAGGGTGGGCGCGGACACGCAGCTGGCGCAGATGGCGAGGCTGGTCGAGCAGGCGCAGACCGGAAAGGCGGCCGTACAGCGGCTGGCGGACCGGGTGTCGGCGGTGTTCGTGCCGGTGGTGATCGTGCTGGCGTTCGGGACACTGGGATTCTGGCTGGGCACGGGGGCGTCCGCGTCGTCGGCGTTCACGGCCGCGGTGGCGGTGCTGATCATCGCGTGCCCCTGTGCGCTGGGCCTGGCGACACCGACGGCGCTGCTGGTGGGGACGGGGCGCGGGGCGCAGCTGGGGATCCTGATCAAGGGCCCGGAGGTCCTCGAGTCGACACGGCGCGTGGACACGGTGGTGCTGGACAAGACCGGCACGGTGACGAGCGGCCGGATGTCACTCGTGTCGGTGATGGCGCCGGGTGTGCCCGAGGACGAGCTGCTGCGCCTGGCGGGCGCGGTGGAGGACGCGTCGGAACACCCGATCGCCAGGGCGATAGCCGAAGCGGCACGGGACAGGGTGGGCCCGCTGCCACCGGTGTCGTCGTTCGCGGCGATGGAGGGCCTGGGTGTACGCGGGACCGTCGAGGGCATCGAGGTGACGGCCGGCCGCGGTCAGCTGCCGGCGCTGCCCGCTGAGTTGGCCACGGCCAAGTCGGCGGGCGAGGCGGCGGGCCGCACGGTGGTGGCGGTCGCGTGGGAGGGCGCGGTGCGCGGGCTGCTGATGGTGTCCGACACGCTGAAGCCGACGAGCGCCGAGGCGGTCGCCCGCCTGCGGGCGCTGGGCCTGACGCCGGTGATGCTGACGGGCGACAACGAGCAGGTGGCCCGTTCGGTGGCGGCGCAGGTGGGGATCGACGAGGTGATCGCGGGAGTCCTGCCGGCGGGCAAGGTGGCGGCGATCAAGCGCCTCCAGTCCACCGGCAAGGTGGTCGCGATGGTGGGCGACGGCGTGAACGACGCGGCGGCGCTGGCACAGGCGGACCTGGGCCTCGCCATGGGCACGGGTACGGACGTGGCGATAGAGGCGAGCGACCTGACGCTGGTCCGGGGTGACCTGAGGGCGGCAGCGGACGCGATCCGCCTGTCCCGCCGCACCCTGGCGGTGATCAAGGGCAACCTGTTCTGGGCGTTCGCGTACAACGTGGCCGCGATCCCGCTGGCGGCGGCCGGCCTGCTGAACCCGATGCTGGCGGGCCTGACGATGGCGACCAGCTCCCTCTTCGTCGTGACGAACAGTCTGCGCCTACGGCGGTTCACGGCCCCGACCGACACCTCCCCGTCGCCGACCGCCACCCCGACCCGCGAACTCCAGGCCGTGTAACCGCGAGCGAATGGCCCGTTCGCACCACCCCGTTTTGTGGTGCCCGGCACTACGCTGGATCTTGGGGGCCGATGGCCATGCCCGTCACACTTCTCGGTGAACGTCACATGCGAACGTTCCATTCACGCAGGTCAGGCTCCGTTTTTGTCGGTGCCTGCCGGTAGTGTGGAACCAGGGGTCCCCCTTGCGGGGCTCGCGGGCGTGTGCCTGCGGATGTCGTGCGAACGGACTGTTCGTGTGGTGCCGGGTCTTCAGCCATGGCGACTGCCTGGGCCGTCTCATGGCGACGCCGGGGTTGCGGAGCTGGGGTTGACGTGGCCGGCGGGGTGCCGGTGCGGGGAGATGCCGAGGTTGCGGCTACCCGCGCAAAGCCGCCGAGACGGCACGAGTGCACAGGTCGATGGCCTCGTCCGGGGCGTTGAGCAGGTCGTCCATCTCCCGCAGGCCGGCGCGCGTCAGCAACTGCTTCTCGTTCGTGATCCATTCGCCGCGGGCGGCTAGGACGGCGTGGGCGGCGCATGAGGCACCGGTCGCCAGCAGGCCTGCCGTCTGTGCGCGGCGGCCGTGGGCGGCGTGACCGTCGCGGGCGTACGCCATCACCATCGAACCCCGTTCCCACCAGATGCCCGGTGCCCGGGCTCGCAGCAGTGGCGGGTACTCCGGCCTCGGCAGGGACCCGTGCAGCGTCACGTTGAGCGCCAGCTCCGCCACGACCAGGTACGACGGGATCCCGGCCAGGTGGAACATCAGCGGCTCGACGCGGAACCGTCCCTCCCGCGCCTCCGCCCACTCGTGCTCCACGCTGGTCAGGTCCCGGTAGTGCACGTCCACCCGCCGGCCCTCGAACGACAGCCACGCGCCCCCGTTGAACACCCCGCCGCCCCACCCGCCGAGCGGGGACACCGAGCCCGGCCAGCCGAGCGAGCGCAGGCACTCGGGATCGAACGTGTCGCGGTAGTACACCGCCACGTCCCAGTCACTCGACGGGCGGTTCGTGCCCTGTGCTCGCGAGCCGCCCAGGGCGACCGCGAGCACGTTGGGCAACGCCGCCAGCTCCGACGCCAACCGGTCCTCGAAACTCACCGGGACATCATCGGCCGCGTACCTTGCGGATCGTGTCGCGGTACCAGAGTGCGCTCTGCTTCGGGGTGCGGACCTGTGTCTCGTAGTCGACGTGCACCAGGCCGAACCGCTTCGCGTAGCCGTACGACCACTCGAAGTTGTCCATCAGCGACCACGCGAAGTACCCGCGCACGTCCGCGCCCTGCTGCCGGGCCGCCGCCACCGCCGCGATGTGCGACGACAGGTACGCCGTCCGGTCCTGGTCGGCCACGAAGCCCGACGGGTCCGCCACGTCGTCGAACGCCGCGCCGTTCTCGGTGATCACCAGCGGCACACCGGGGTACTCGCGGGACAGCCGCACCAGCAGCTCCGTGAAGCCCTCCGGGATGATCTCCCAGTCCATCGCCGTCACCGGCCGCCCGAACGGCACCGGCTCGCTGATCGGGTTCCCGTCCGCGTCCTCGGTCCGCCCCTGGGCATCCACGCCGGCGAAGCGGTGGCTCGAGTAGTAGTTCACGCCGAGCACGTCGATCGGCTCGCTGATGATCGCCAGGTCGCCGTCCACCACCGGGAGCTTGACCCCGCGGACGGACAGGTCGTCGAGGATGTCGCCGGGATACTGCCCGCGCAGCAACGGGTCCAGGTAGATCCGCGCGCCGAGGCCGTCGGCCCGCCGTGCGGCCTCCTGGTCCGCGAGGCTCTCGGACGCCGCCATCGCGGTGCCCATGTTCAGTGTGATTCCCAGCTCGATCGGCTCGGTGGCCGCCGCACGCATCCGTTGTGCCGCAAGGCCATGGCCGAGCAGCAGGTGGTGCACGGCCTCCATCGCGTCGGCGAAGTTCCGCCGTCCCGGCGCCTGGCGGCCCTCGTAGTAGCCGAGCATCGCCGAGCACCAGGGCTCGTTCAGCGTCGTCCACGTGCGGACCCGGTCCTGCAACCGGTCGAACACGAGCATCGCGTAGTCCGCGAACCGGTACGCCGTGTCCCGCGCCGGCCAGCCGCCCGCGTCCTCCAGCGCCTGTGGCAGGTCCCAGTGGTACAGCGTCACCCACGGGTCCACACCGGACCGAAGCAGCTCGTCGACCAGCCGGTCGTAGAAGTCGAGCCCCGCGGCGTTCGCCGGCCCGCGGCCCGTCGCCTGGATCCGGGGCCATGAGACGGAGAACCGGTACAGGTCCACGCCGAGCGAGCGGATCAGCTCGACGTCGGCAGGCATCCGGTGGTAGTGGTCACACGCCACGTCACCGTTCTCGCCCCCCTCGACCATGCCCGGCGTCCGGCAGTAGGTGTCCCAGATGGACGGTCCGCGACCGTCTTCCTCGTGCGCGCCCTCGATCTGGTAAGCCGAGGTCGCGACCCCCCACCGGAACTCCGTCGGCAGGCTCGCGATCAGCGCCGCCTCCTCCGCGGACTCCAGTGTCACCGTGGTGTCCAAAGATCCTCCTCCGTTCTCGACTCGGCATGCAGCCAGCAGGCCACGGCCCGGTCGCCATGTGGCGCCAGTGTCGGTGTGCGGTCCGCGCACGGTTCGAACGCCTTGGGGCAGCGCGGGTGGAACGCGCACCCGGACGGCATGGCCCGCAGGTCCGGCGGCGAGCCGGGGATTCCGGTCAGCTCGCGGCGCGGCCCACGCAGTGCCGGGAACGAGTGCAGCAACCCGTCACTGTACGGGTGCAGCGACTCCCGGTACAGGGCGTGCGCCGGCGCGGACTCGACGATCCGGCCGCCGTACATGATCGCGATCCGGTCCGAGAACTCCACCAGCAGCGACAGGTCGTGTGTGATGAACAGCACCGAGAACCCGATGCGTTCCCGCAGCTCCACCAGCTGCGCGAGGATCTGCCGCTGCATCACGACGTCCAGCGCCGTGGTCGGCTCGTCCATCACGACGACTCGTGGCTCGAGCGCGAGCGCCATCGCGATCATCACGCGCTGGCGCATGCCGCCGGACAGCTGGTGCGGGTAGCTGCCCAGCCGGTCGGCGTTGATGCCGACGAGCTTGAGCATGTCCTTCGCGCGGGCCCGCCTGGCCGCCTTGGTGGTACCCGGTTCGTGCGCGGCGATCACGTCGCACAGCTGGGTCTCGACCGTGTGCACGGGGTTGAGCGAGTTCATCGCGCCCTGGAACACGATCGAGATCTCCGACCAGCGGAACCGCCGCAGCTTCGACGTCGACAGCCGCAGGAGGTCGATGGCCTCGCCGTCCCGCGGGTGGTACAGCACGCTGCCGCCCGTGACCACGCCCGGTGGCGGCAGCAGTCGCAGCATGCCGTAGGCCAGGGTGGACTTTCCGGAGCCGCTCTCCCCGGCCAGGCCGAGCACCTCGCCGCGGTGCAGCGTGAGGCTGACGTCCCGGACCGCGTGCACGGCCTCGTCGCCGACGCCGTAGCCGACGTTCAGGTTCCTGATCTCCAGCACGGGCTCACTCATGGGTACTCCCGGAGAGCACCGGCGTGAAGCCGACCCGCATCCTGACCCCGCGCGTGTTCGCGCTGGACCGCAGGCGCGGGTTGACGTACTCGTCGATGCCGAAGTTCAGCAGCGCCAGGCCGGTGCCCAGCAGCGCGATCGCGACGCCCGGTGGCACGAACCACCACCACGCGCCCTGCGCGAGCGCCTGCTGGCTCTGCGCCCAGAACAGGATGGCTCCCCAGTTCCACTCGGAGACCCCCGGCACCCCGATGAACGCGAGCGTGATCTCCGAAAGTACCGCGAAGATCACCGTGCCGATGAAGCTCGCCGCGATCACCGCGGTCAGGTTCGGCAGGATCTCGAACCCGATGATCCGCCAGGTCGACTCGCCGGTCGCCTTCGCGGCCTCGACGTAGTCCCTGCGGCGCAGCGAGAGTGTCTGCGCCCGCAGCACCCGGGCACCCCACGCCCAGGACGTGCAGCCGATCACGAGCGCGATCGTCATGTCGTCGGTGTCGGGCAGTGACAGCGTGATGATGAGGATCAGCGGCAGCGCCGGGATCACCAGGAAGACGTTGGACAGCGCGGAGAGGCCCTCCGCGCCGGCGCCGGACAGGTACCCGGACGTCACGCCGATCACCACGCCGAGGACGGTCGCGACGACACCCGCCACGATCCCGACGAGCATGACGCTGCGGGAGCCGTCGAGCATCTGGCTGAAGAGGTCCTGGCCGAGGTGCGTGGTGCCGAACCAGTGGGCGCCGTTGGGCCCGACGAGCAGGTCGTCGCCGCGCTTGCCGGGGTCGTACGGGGCGAGCATGGGTCCGAAGACCGCGAGCAGGCAGAAGAACCCGAAGATGACGAGCCCGACGACCGCCTTGCGGTTGCGGAGGAACCGGAGTGCCATCAGCCCTCCTTCCTGGTGCGCGGGTCGAGCACGAGGTAGATGAGGTCCGCGAACAGGTTCGCCACCAGCACCGACAGCGTGATGACGAGGAAGATCCCCTGCACCAACGGGTAGTCCTTCGAGCCGACCGCCTGGAACAGCTGGAAACCGACACCCGGGTAGGAGAACACGATCTCGACGAGCAGCGTGCCGCCGACGATCAGCCCGAGCGACAGCGCGAACCCGGAGACGTTGGGCAGCAACGCGTTCCGCGCCGCGTAGTTGATCATCACGCGGCGCTCGGACAGCCCCTTGGCGTGCGCGACGGTGATGTAGTCCTCCGAGGACACCGTGAGCATCATGTTGCGCATGGACAGGATCCAGCCGCTCATCGACGAGATCAGGATCGTGATGGCCGGCAGGAGGCTGTGGTAGACCGCGCTCCACACGAAGTCCATGTCCCAGCTCGGGACGACACCGGGGTCGTAGCCGCCGGACGACGGGAACGGGCCGCCCTGGTCGGCGAGGAACGTGATCGCGACCAGTCCCAGCCAGAAGTAGGGAATCGAGGAGAGGAACGTGGTCGCCGGCATCACCATGTCGACCCAGGAGCCGCGCCACCAGCCGGCGATCACGCCGAGGAACGTGCCGAGGAAGAAGCTGATGACCGTGGTGAGGCCGACGAGCCCGAGCGTCCACGGCAGGGAGTCGGCGAGCACCTCGGAGACCGGCGTGGGGAAGAACGTGAACGAGAGGCCGAGGTCGCCGCGGAAGAGCTGGCCGAGGTAGGAGGCGTACTGCTGGAAGATGTTCTGGTCGTTGTCGAGTCCGAAGAGGACGTACAGCGACCTGATGGCCGAGGTGTCGAGCATCCCGTGCGACCGCGAGATGAGCGCCTGGACCGGGTCGCCGGGGATGAGGCGCGGCAGGAAGAAGTTGATGGTGATCGCGGCCCACGCGGTGAACAGGTAGAACCCGACGCGGCGGAGGAGGTAGCCCATCAGGGGCTCACCTCCGCCGCCTGCTCCGCCACGGTCCGCGCGTCGTACAGCCAGCACGCGGCCCAGTGCGGACCGTCACCGTTCGACTCGACGGCCAGGCGCGGCGGCGCCTCGACCGCGCAGCGGGCCATCGCGTGCGGGCAGCGGGGATGGAACCGGCACCCGGACGGCGGGTCGATCAGGCTCGGCGGCTCACCGCCGCCGACATCCTCCACCTCGGACGCCTCACCGGTGATTCGGTCCGGGTCGGGCGCCGACGCGATCAGCAGCCGGGTGTACGGGTGCGCCGCGTGCTGGGTCACCGCCTCCCCGCCGCCGCCCTCGACGACCTGCCCGGCGTACATCACCAGCACCTCGTCCGCGAAGTACCTGGCCGACGCGATGTCGTGGGTGATGTACAGGATGGCCAGGTCGAGCCGGTCCCGCAGGTCGCGCAGCAGGTTCAGCACACCGAGCCGGATCGAGACGTCCAACATGGACACCGGCTCGTCGGCGAGCAGCGCCTCCGGCCCCGCGGCCAGCGCACGCGCGATCGCCACCCGCTGCCGCTGCCCGCCGGACAGCTCGTGCGGGAACTTCGGCAGGAACCGCTCCGGCGGCGTCAGCGACACCTGCGTCAGCAGTTCCTCGGCGGTCATCGGGCTGCCGTGGATCCTCAGCGCCCGCGTCAGGTGGTACCGCACGGTGTGCACGGGGTTCAGCGACGCGAACGGGTCCTGGAACACCATCTGCACCCGCCGGCAGTACGCCCGGAACCGCCGCCCGGTCGCCCGGACCGGCGACCCGTGCAGCAGCACGTCGCCGGACGTCTGCCGGACGAGCTGCGCGAGCAGCCGCGCCACGGTCGACTTGCCGGACCCCGACTCACCCACCATCGCGGTGACCCGGCCCCGCCGCAGTGCCAGGTCGACGCTCTCGACGGCGTGGACGGCCCGCCGCCCGCCGACGAACAGCCGGCGACGGACGGGGAAGTGCTTGGTGAGGCCCACCGCCGCCAGCACCACGTCGGTGGTGGCGGCGGTGGACCGGGTGCTGGCCGTCATCGTGGCCCTACGACGCCGGCTTCAGGTGCAGGATGATGTCGAGCGCGTTCGGCTGCGTCGGCTGGGCAGGCGCGTACTGGTTGTTCTCGTCGGGCCAGCCGACCCAGTTCTTCGTGCTGTACTCGCCGCCCGCGTTGGCCGCGCCCGTGATCAGCACCGGCGCCTGCTCGACGTAGATCTTCTGCAGCTGGTCCATCGCGGCGGTGCGGGTCGCCTCGTCCGGCGCGTTGGCGTACTGCTCCAGCGCGGTGGTCGCCTCCGCGCTCTGGAAGCGGCCCCAGTTGCCGTTGACGCCCGACTGGCCGGTCGGCTTGTACAGCGCACCGTCCATGATGGACTCGTAGATGTCGTACGGCGTCGCGCCGTTGTTGGTCCAGTGCATCACGGCCTCGAACTGGCCGGTGTCGACGTTGGTCGTCCAGGTGTCCTCGTTGGCCTTGTCGACCGCGGCGTCGATGCCGATGTCGGACAGGTTGTCCTTGATGATCTCCAGCGTCGTGATGTAGTCGGACCAGCCGGCCGGGTCGGACAGCGTGAGCTTCACCGGCTTGCCCGTCGGGTCGACGAGCTTGTCACCCTGATAGGTGAAGCCGGCGCCGGTCAGCAGCTTCTTGGCGCCCGCGACGTCGCCCTTGAACTCCTTGCCCTTGTACGCGGCGGCCAGGAACGGCTCGCCGGCCGGCGTCGGGAGGCCCGTGACGCTCTTGATCTCGGGGTAGAAGTAGCCGGCCTCACCCTGCTTGAAGATGTCCGCGCGGTTGATGACCATGTTCATCGCGCGCCGCAGGACCGGGTTGTCGAACGGCTTGAGCTGGGTGTTCAGGAACAGGCCGTGCACGCCGAGCACCGGAGGGAACCACAGCTTGTGGTGCTGCGGGTCCTTGTTCACATAGACGGTCTGGTAGTTCGAGACGAACGTGAAGGCCCACTCGGACGAGCCGTTGGCGAGCGCGGTGGTCTGCGCGTTGTTGTCGTTGTACGACGTGTAGCGCAGCTCCTTGACCTGTGGCTTGTCCTGCCAGTAGGTGTCGCGGCGGGTCAGCGTCACCGTCTGCGGCGTGAACGTCTTGAGCTTGTACGGGCCGGAGCCGACGGGGTCCTTCACCGCGTCGGTGGCCGGGTCCGACATCTTCGACCACTGGTGCTCGGGCACCATCGGGGTCTGGGTGAGGATGTCGGCCTGGTTCACGAACTGGGGCTTCGAGAAGGTCACCGTGACCTTGTTGCCGTCCGCCGTGACGTCGGAGTACGGGATGGCGTTGATGTTCAGCGCCGGCGTCTTCTTGAGCAGGTTGAACGTGAAGGCGATGTCCGCGCCGGTCAGCGGCTGGCCGTCGGACCACGTGACGTTGTCGCGGATGGTCAGCTCGAGCTTGCGGAAGTTGTCCGACCAGGTCCAGTCGGTGGCGAGCCACGGCTTGCCCTTGTCGGCGGGCTTGACCTGGTTGTTCATCACGAGCGGCTCGTAGAGCGCCCACCGGTAGCCCAGCGAGTTGCTCGCGCTGGAGGGCAGGAACGGGTTGTGGTTCTCGGTCTGCGGGCCGTTCGGCATGCCGACGTTGAGCACGCCGTCCGAGTTGCCCGCGGCGCCCGTGGTGCCGTCACCACAGGCAACCAGGCCGGACATCAAGAGTAACGCCGTGCCGAGGGCCACGGCCTTTCGCTTGAGTCGCATGTGCACCGGACTCCTTTGTCGGGGAAGAAGAACGCCAGCGAGGACTGCTGAGCGGAGCTAGCCAGGTCTCTCTGTTGGTCCCGGAGTCAACTCGGGTGACCACGGTCACGTCAATAACGGACAAGTAACGAACTAAGTCTTATTTGAAGACTCGAATAAAGTCTCCCCGGCGGGACGTAGCTAGGCTGGCGCGGTGGCTCTCGAAGGGATGATGCACATGCGACCGAGACGTGCGACGGTACGTGACCTGCGCCGACGCAACCGGTCGACGCTGCTGTCCACCCTCTTCTTCGACGGTCCGCTGTCGCGGCACGAGCTCGGCGGGCACACCGGCCTGTCGGCCGCGACGGTCAGCAACGTGGTCGGCGAGCTGATCGACGACGGCCTCGTGGTCGAGGCGGGGCTCGTGGAGTCCGACGGCGGCCGGCCGCGGGTGCTGCTGCGGGTGAACCCGTCCTACGGGCACCTGGTCGGCATCGACGTCGGCGAGACCGGGGTGACCATGGAGGTGTTCGACCTGGCCATGACCAGGCTGGCCGCCGTCACCCGTCCGCTGGGTGCCGACGACCTGCCGGACGCGGGCGTGGTCAGCCGGCTGATCGCCGAGGGCTTCACCGAGCTGCTGAGCGCGGCCTCGGTGGCCGAGCACACGGTGATCGGCGCCGGCATCGGCGTGCCCGGCACGGTCGAGCAGGGCGCGACGGCACGGGTGCACGCCCAGACCATCGGCTGGGACGGCGTCGAGCTGGCCGAGCTGGTGCGCATGGCGGGCGTCTCGGTGCCGTTCTTCGTGGAGAACGGCGCGAAGACGCTGGGCCAGGCCGAGATGTGGTTCGGCGCCGGGCGCGGCGCCCGGCACGCGGTGATCGCGCTGATCGGCTCGGGCGTGGGCGCCACGGTGATCACCGACGGCACCACCTACCGCGGCGCGACGAGCAGCGCGGGGGAGTGGGGCCACACGACACTGACCTACGGCGGCCGGCAGTGCCGCTGCGGCGCGCTGGGTTGCCTCGAGGCGTACGTCGGCGCGGAGGGCATCCTCGACCGGTACCGGAAAGCCCGCGGCGGCAAGGCGATCCCGCGGGAGAACGAACAGTCGCAACTGGACTTCCTCCTGGAGTCGGTGGAACGCTCGGCCACCGCGGCCGGTGTGGTCGCGGAGACGGTCGGCTACCTCGGCGCGGGGATCGCCAACCTGGTCAACCTGTTCAACCCGGAGCGGATCGTGCTCGGCGGGTGGGCCGGCGTGGCGCTGGGCTCCCGGCTGCTGCCGGAGATCCGCACCGCCACCGCCGCCCATGCCCTGCGCCACGCCTACGAGCAGACGTCGATAGTCCTGTGTGAACTGGGCCAGGACGCGGTGGCCGTCGGCGCGGCCACCCTCCCGGTCGAGGCCCTGCTGAGCCTTGGGTCGGACCCGCGGGTCCGACCCAAGGCCCCGGCTATCTAGGGATAGTTGGGCAGGTAGCTCACCTGGTGCGGCTGGTTGGCGACGTCACCGGTGTCGTTGATGACGCGGTTGATCGTGCCGACACCGCCGAGGGAAACCGTGACCAGGCCGTGGAACCGGACGCCGGAGCGGTTCGGCGCCTCGAAGCCGCGGCTCGCGGTCACCGCGGGGTTGGTGTTGAAGAAGCAGTACGAGCCGACGCCCCATGCCTCGTGCGTGGTGACGTTGTCGCCCACCTTGTACGACGCCCAGCCGAGCGCACCACCGCCGCTCGAACCCCACGTCGCGTTGTCCGGCGGGTCGTACGGCATCTCGTTCTGGTAGAAGTACGTCCGGCCGTTGTTGCCGTTCCAGACGGTGTTGTACTGCTGGTAGTGCTCGACGAACAACCCGTACATGATCACGTTGTCGCCGTTGACGACGAGACCGTTCTGCGCGGTGTTGGTGTTCCAGCCGATGCCGGTGCCGTGGTCGCCGCGCCAGAGCCACATGTGGTCGCCGATCACGTCCTTGCTGTTGATCCGCAACGAGACCGTCGCCTTGCCGGCGTGCTGGCCGCCGACGCGGAAGAACACGTCGTGCAGCGCGGACGGGTTCGCCGAGTGGCTCGCGGTCGAGCCGGACGGGCCCATCTCCACCAGGACGGAGGAGTTCTGCGGGCCGGCGTCGACGAGCAGGCCGGCGAGCTGCACACCGTCCACATCGGACACGGTGATGGCCGGCAGGCCGGTGTCCGGGGTGAGCGTGGCGAGCCCGATGCCCAGCACGATCGTGTTCGGGTTGGTGACCCGGATCGTGTCGTCGAGGTGGTGGACGCCCGGCGTGAACAGCAGGTGCTTGCCCTGTGCCAGAGCGGCGTTGATGGTCGCCGCCGGGGTGCCCTCACGCACGACGAAGAAGTTCGCGAGCGAGATCGAGGTGCCGGCGGGGTTGCCGCTCGCCCACGAGGTGCCGCGGGCGTTCTCCCGCACGGCCGGCACGAACACCCGGTACTCCGTGCCGTCGAAGTACAGGAAGGGCTTCTCCCGGATCTTCGGCGAGGTGTCGACGACCGTGTGCGACGGGTCCGGGAAGTGCTGCGCGGGCGACCCGGTCGTGCCGGTGAACACCATGTTCCAGACCGAGCCGGTCCAGCCGCCGCGCAGGTCGCTGTTTCGGGTGAAGAACTGCTGCTGCGACCCGGAGACCACGACGCCGTCCATCTGGGAGTCGGCGATCAGGCCGCCCGACGCCCAGCCGTCGCCGCCGTTCCACAGCTGGACCTGGCCGGAGAGGTGCATGCGCCGGTAGGGCGCGGCCTGGGACACGGCCCAGCGCTCGATCTGTCCGGCCGGGAGGTGGACGTACATGTTCTCGGCGGAGCGCCAGAAGTTCTGCGTGGCGTTGCCGAGGTTGTTGGGGTTGTCGCCCTGCTGGAGCCAGTCGGCCTCGACGCGCACGTGGCCGTTGAGGTTGACCTGGTCCGGCAGCAGGCCGAGACCGGCGACCTGGGTGTAGAAGCGCAGGTCGACGTCGGCGTTGTAGGTGCCCGGCTTGAACAGGACCGCGTAGCGCTGCGTGCCGAACTGGTTCGTCCGCATCGTGCTCGCGATGGTGTTGAGCCGGGACTGGATGGTGCTCTGCGGTGTCGACGGGTCGAACACGAACACGTTCGGGCCGAAGTCCGGGGCACGCGGGTCGGTCGGCGGGATCACCGGGCCGGTGCCGCCGTCGTCGGTGTTGATGGTCAGCTCCCACAGGGAGTAGCCGTACTGGGTGGCACGTGCGGTGCCGTAGACGCGGACGTACCGGCCGGAGCCGCTGACGTCGAGCGACTGGGTCCCGCCGGCGCCGGTGGTCGTGGAGTAGACCGTGGTCCAGTTGCTGGCATCGGTGGACACCTGGAGCTGGAAGGCCCGCCCGTAGGCCGCCTCCCAGTTGAGGCCGACCCGGCAGACCTGCTTGGTCGACCCGAGGTCCACCTGCAGCGACTGCGGGTCGCTGAAGGCGCTGGACCAGCGGGTACCGGTGTTGCCGTCGACGGCGGCACTGGCCGGCGTGCCGGCGTTCTCGGTGGAGGATGCGGTGACGGGACGGTTCAGCGCCGCGTTCGTGCTACCGCACGCGAGCGGCGCCGCACTGGCACTCGGCACGGCGACGATGCCCGCCGCCGCGGTGATCAGCGAGATGACGGCGACGACGAGCCGCCAGGGTGTGTACTTCATTGGACCACCTGTAAATCGATTCAGAGGAGCAGGGAAGGTCCGGCTCAAGGATGCGAAACCGGTCCCGGAACCGGTTCCGAACCTGTGATGCATTTAACAAGCGCCCACCACCCCCGTCAACCCAAACCCCCGACTCCCCGCCCAACCATGCGCGAGTCTCGCGTTCAAACACCCCGAGTCCCGCGTTCGAACAGCGCGAGTCCCGCGTTGAACCACACCGAGTCCCGCGTTCGGACATGCCGAGTTGCGGTCTTGTGCAGATCTCGACCGGTCCGCGTGTGCACGAACGCAACTTGGTGTGCACGAAGCCGCGACTCGGTGTGCGTGAACGCGGGACTCGCTATGGCTGAACGCGAGACTCGCGACTGGCCGAACGCGGGACTCGCGACTGTCAGGTGGCGGGGGCGCTGTCGCGGATGACCAGGGAGGTCGGCAGTACCAGGGGTTCGTCGCGGGCGGGGCCGCCGGCCAGGTGGGAGAGCAGCATCGTCGCGGCGGCCTCGCCCATCTCGCGGGACGGCTGGTGGATGGTGGTCAGTGCCGGCTGGGTGTGGGAGGCGATGTCGATGTCGTCGAAGCCGATCACCGCGACGTCGCCGGGGACCGAGTGGCCGGCCGCGCGCAGGCCGTCGAGGACGCCGACCGCCATGAGGTCGTTGTGCGCGAACACGCCGTCGAGCCGGCCGTACCTGAGCAGCTCGGTCACCGCCGACTGGCCGGCCTCGCGGGTGAAGTCGCCCTCCACCAGCGGCACCTCGCCGGCCACCGACTGGAAGCCGGCCGACCGGTCCCGAGTACAGCCGAAGTCCGAGGGACCCGTGATCATGGCGAGCCTGCGGCGGCCCAACGCCATCAGGTGTTTCGCCGCGTCCCTGCCACCGGCGTCGTTGCTCGTCGCGACGGACGGGAAGCCGGGGTGGTGGCCGCGGTCGTCGATCATGACGACGGGCAGGCCGGACTCGTGCAGGCTGGTCACGTACGGCAGCGCGTCCGGCGGCACGACCAGCAGCAACCCGTCGAAAGCGCTGGCCGACACGTGCCGCGCGAACT
>NZ_DASQCC010000084.1:0-9706 GCF_035634895.1 Actinophytocola sp.
ACCCGGTCACCCGGGCGCTGGCCGTCGCCGCCGAGGTGCCCTTCGTCGCCGGCGCCTTACTCGTGCTGGTGGGCGCATGAGGTACCTCCACGGCCTGAACCTGCTGCGCATCGTCGCGTCGGTCGCGGTCTTCTACGACCACCTCCGCGGCTGGTTCGCCTCCGGCGGGCAGCGGTGGACGTTCGACGAGAACCTCTCCGCGGCGGTCCTCTCCCCGGTTCGGCTCGACGCCCTCGTCGGCGCGTTCGGTATCTGCACGTTCTTTCTCGTCAGCGGCGTCGTGATCACCTTCGCCGCGCAGCGCGAGGGCCCTGGCCGCTTCGTCGCGCGCCGTGCCGTGCGGATCCTGCCGGCGATGTGGGTGGTCCTGCTGATCGTCTGGGTCCTGGCGAGCTGCCACGTCCAGGTCGGCGTGGCCGGGCCGGTCGACGCCGGCGACCTCTTCGCGAACCTCACGCTCGCCAACTTCTTCGTCCCGAACCAGACCGGGCTCGATCTCGTCACGTGGACGCTCGGCGTCCAGATCGCGTACTACCTGTTCGTCGCGGCCACGATCCCCCTGCTGCGGCGTTGGCCGTGGCTGCCGCCGGCACTGGCCGTGACGCTGGTCTCGGTGCTGCTGTCGGTGGTCAGCGACGAGTCCACGACCGCGACGCACATGCTGCGGGTGATCATCACGTTCCTGCCGATCCTGTTCATCGGCCAGCTCGTCGCGCTCGTGCGGCTCGGCCGCCTGCACCCGCTCGCCGGCCTCGCCTACGGCGTGCTGCAGTGGCTGCTGCTGGTCCGGGGAGATCTCACGAGTGATCTCACGCCGGCTGTTCCGGGTTACGCCCGAATGGTGGTATGCATAGCGCTGCTTGTGATCGTCTGCTGCCGGCTGTCCGGCGGCCTGGCCACGGCACGATGGACGAGGGGCCTAGCGGACAGAACTTATGCCGTGTTTCTGGTGCATGTACCGGTTCTTTACGTGACCCCTCACCTACTCTCGACAACCACCGGCACGACACCGGCCCTCCTCATCGCGACAGTCGCTACCGCGGTCCTCGCCGACCTGCTGTACCGCTTCGTCGAGGTGCCGTGCGTCCGGTGGTACCGCAAGTGGGAAAATCGCGGACGGAACTCCGCAGAAAGGGCGCCGGATGACCTGGCAGGAAGAGTTGAGGCAGCTCGATAGCGCGCTTGCCGGCGGGGAGCTCTCGGCCAACGAGTACCGCAAGCGCCGGGACGAGATCCTCGCCGCGGCCTCGTCCGCGCAAGCTCCGTCACCCGTTCTCGGCCCGCCGGCCGGGCCACCACCCCCCGACGGGGAGCCCGCCAGCTCGCTGAACGCCGCGCACAGCGACAACCCGGACCCGGCCGAGGTCACGCAGGTGGTGAACATCGAGGGCGGCGCATCGGCCGAACCGGAGGCCGAGGTGACGCAGATCATCACCGACCCGGCCAAGATCGCCGGTCCGAACCCCGCGGACAACGGCAGCGGCGGGACCGAGAAGACCCAGTTGGTGGCGCCGGTGACCCCGCCGGCCGACCAGCCCGCGCAGTGGTCCACCCTGCCGCCGACGCATCAGGCGCAGACCAACGTCGGCACCTTCCCGCCCGTGCCGCCGCAGGTCGGCGGGCCCGCGGTCACCCCACTCGACGCCCAGGACCTGTTCACCAGCAACAAGGCCGCCCGCACCGGCCCGAAGCCGTGGGTGATCGCCATCGGGGTGGTCGTCGTGCTGGCGATCGCGGGCGGCGCGGTGTGGTTCTTCGGCTTCCGGGACAGTGGCAACAACGCCGCGGACCAGTCCTCGACGAACACCCCGGCGCCGACGTCCGAGTCGCTGCCGGAGCCGGTCGACATCACCAAGATCGAGCTGCCCGGCGACCCGGCCACGAACAGCGGTGAGATGGATATCACGCGCGCCAGCCAGCTGGCCGTGATCGCGCCGTCCGAGGCGACGCTGCTCGGCGACGCGGGTGCCAAGCAGCTCACCTACTCCGGGTACTCCGAGCAGAACTACCGCTACCTGCTGTACGCCTACAAGAGCGACAGCCCCGCGGCGGCCAAGGAGCTCACCGGCAAGATCCTCGGCGTCCAGCACGAGCTCGGCTTCACCGACACGAAGCTCGACGGGGTGCCGAAGGGCCTCACCGTGACCACGGTGAAGAACAAGGAGGCGGCCGCCGTGCGCGGGGTGTACACCTACGGCGACGTCACGATCCAGCTGAGCGTGCTCCAGGTCCCACTGGGTGACGCCAACGAGCTGGGCGCCCATTTCCAGCAGGCGATCACGGCCGTCACGGACGCGGCGCCGCCTGGTAGATAACCGGCCACCCGACACCGCCGCCTCACATCCCACCCAATAGTCTTTGCCAGGTTATGGCGGGGTAGCGCGTGCGTCGGTGACCCATCTGTGTTGGAGGGCGACTTCATGTCCTGGCAAGACGAGCTCGCACAGCTCGACAGCGCGCTGGCGTCCGGCCAGATCTCCGCGGACGAGTACCGCACGCGGCGTGACCGCGTCATCGCCCAGGCCTCCGGGCAGAGCACTCCGGAGGCTGCGCAGCAGCCCCAGCAGCAGGGCGGCGACCCGACGCAGGTGTTCCGCCCCATCAACCCGCAGACGCAGGCGCCGGCCTTCGGCGACCGCACGCAGATCGTGTCCGGCCAGGGCGGCGACCGCACGCAGGTCGTCGGCCAGGGCGACGCGGACAAGACGCAGATCGTGCCGAACAACCCGGTCCCGCAGTTCCCGCCGCGGCCCGCGCCGCCGCCGTGGGAGACCCACCAGCCGCAGCAGCCGAACATGAGCCCGCCGCCATGGGCGAACGAGGAGCTGCCGCCGGAGTTCGGGCAGCAGAGCTGGCCGCGACAGGGTCCCGAGGTCTTCGAGGAGAAGTCCGGCGGGGGCACCGGCAGGATGGTCGGCGTCATCATCGCGATCGTGCTGGTGCTCGGGCTCGCGGGCGGCGCCGTCTGGTTCTTCGGGTTCCGGGACAAGGGCGGCAACCAGGCCGGCAACGACGGTGGGACGAGCCAGTCCCAGAGCAAGAAGACGACGACCACCACGTCGGAGAAGCCCAACATCCCCGAGGGGCCGTTCGTCGAACTGCCCGGTGACGAGGTGCTCAACCACACCTTCACGATCCAGGAGGCGATCGCCCAGAAGCTGCCCGCCGAGAGCGAAGGGCCGCTGATGCAGTCGGTCGGCGTCTCCGAGATCGGCGGCCTGGTCACCGACGAGAGCGGGCTGCGCCGCGGTCTCTGGGCCTTCAAACTCGGCCCCGACGCGGACCCGGCACGGGTGCTCAACGCCATGGACCAGCTCTACCAGCAGGCCCAGTACGAGCTGACCAGCCAGGCGGACGGGGTGTTCATCCGCAAGCTGGCGGCGAAGAACCCGGGCGACCCGACCGTGTTCCGCGCGCACTACCTCACCGACGGCTACATGGTCCGCGTCGAGGTGTACGGGACGGACTCGGCCAACGTGGAGTCCGAGTTCAACGACCTGCTCGCGAAAGAGACCAAGAAGTACCCGCCGGCCCCATGATCCGTAGATTCCGTAGATGACGATCGAGTACGCCGACGGAGCCGAGTCGGAGGTCCTGGCCGCACTGCGTGCCGCACAGGACGTCTCCGCGGGCTCGGCCGAGCTGTCCGCGCTGGTCCGGACGTGGGAGACGGTCTACCACTTCTCACCGGCGCGACTCGGCCTGCTCGCACCCCTGCGCATCACCTCCGGACTGCGGGTGGTCGATCTCGGCTGCGGCTCCGGGGTCCTGACCCGGGCGCTCGGCGAGGCGGGCGCGTCGGTGCTCGGCATCGAGGGCGTGCCCGACCGGGCGGCCGCGGCGCGGGAACGCTGCCGGGACCTGGCCGACGTGCGGATCGTTTCGTCGCCGATGGTCGAGGGGCTCGCCGGCGAGGGCCCGTTCGACCTGGCGCTGATCTGCGGGGTGCTGGAGTACAACGACCCGTTCACACTGCTGCCCGCGGTCGTGAACTCGTTGTCGGACAACGGGGTCGTCGTCCTCGCGATCGAGAACCAGCTCGGGCTGCGCTACCTGCTCGGCGGTGCCGAGGACCACCACGGCAAGGCGTGGATCGGGCTCTCGGACTACCCGCGCGGCGAGCACGTCCCGTCGACCAGGACGTGGACCCGCCACACGCTCCACAACCTGCTGGCGGGCGCCGGCCTGACCGCGCAGCGGTGGCTCCTGCCCTACCCGGACTACAAGTTGCCGAGGGTGGTGCTCGACGAGTCCGCGTTCCGGTACGGCCCGGAGCTCGTGGAGAAGCTCGTCCGCGACCCGCTGCAGGGTTCGTTCGGCGGCAACGACGCCGCCGTGAACGGGCGGATCGCGCACCGGCTCGCCATGACCGAGGGCATCGGCCCGTTGGTGGCGCCCTCGTTCCTCGTCGTCGCGTCCCGCTCCCCCGGCGCACTGTCCACCGTGGTCGACCCGGCGCTCGCGTGGTTGGTCAGCGGCACCCGGCGGCCGGCGTGGCGGCGCACGCGCAAGCTCAACCCGGACTTCACGCTACAGACCATCCACAGTGGACTCGGTGACACGGGATCCTGGCTGCGGCAGGAACATCTGGTGTCCGAGCCGTTGCGGCGCGGCCGTGCGATGGACTCGTACCTGCTCGACGCCATGCGCCGCGACGACACCGCTGAGCTGACCCGGCTGCTCGCCCTGTGGCGGCAGACCTGCCTGGCGCGGGCGCGCCCGGTCGATCCCTCGGACCTGCCGCATCCGTTCCTGCCGCACCGGCCGGACGTGCCGGTGCTCCCACCGGACCACCTCGACATGCATCCGGGCAACCTGATCATCGGCCTCGACGGCGAGGTGACCCGCGTCGACCTGGAGTGGCACGCGGGCCACGGCGTCGACGCGGAGCTCGTGATGCTGCGTGCGCTGCTGGAGTTCGCGCGGGAGGTCGTGCGCGGCCACGCGCCGCACCCGTGGCCGGCGCGGCGGACCGTGCGCGGGGTGCTCGAGGAGCTGTGCCAGCTCACCGGTCTCGACGCGGCGCTGTCGGCCCGCTGGCCGGAGCTGGTGGCGGCCGAGGCGGCACTGCAGGCACAGGTGACCGGTCACCCTGCCGAGAAGTTCGCCGCCGACATCGAGCAGGACGCGGCCACCGACGCCGGCGAGCCGATGTGGCGGCGCCCGGGCGGGATCCGCGTACTGGCCGAGAACGACGACGCCCGCCGCACGGCCGAGCACGAACGGGACGCGGCCGTCGCGCGGGAGCAGGAGCTGGCCGCCGAGCTGTCCCGGCGGAGCACGCACATCGACGACCTGACCGAACGCATGACACAGTCCGAGCACGGGCTGGCGATGGCCCGCTCGGAGATGGACCTGAAGGACGACCGGATGGGCCGGGCGTTCAACGAGCTGGCCACGGCCGTGCGCGAGGCGGCGCTCGCATGGGAGACCAGTGAGCGGACCGAGACGGCCCGCGCCGCACTCGACGCGGAGGCCGTGAGCCTGCGCGACCGCCTGAACCGGACGCGTGCCCGGCTGGACGCCCTGGAGAACTCGAAGCTCGTGCGGACCGCGCACCGGTCGATCTGGCCGGCCGGGCGGTTGGTGCGTGGCGTTCGGGACCTCGCGTTGGGGCGCCCGGGTGACGAGCCGGACGGGTTGCTGCGCAGGCTGGGTCCGCGGCTGGCCGCGGTGGTGTCCGGTCGCTACCGGTCGCGGGCCGACCGGGATCCGGGGCTGCATTTCGATCTGGCCGTGCCGTCCATCGTGGCCGTCGGTCAGGGTCAGGTGCTGGAGCTGACCGGCTGGGTCACCCACGCGTCCATCGGGGTGCGGTCGGTCTCGGTGCGCGCCGGGTCACGGGAGGTGCCGGCGAACCGGGGGCACTACCGCCCGGACGTCGCGGCGGCGTTGCGGCCGGGCGGGGTGCGGGTGCCGGACGGAAGTGGCGTGACCGTGCGGATTCCGATCGCGGCGACGGACGCGCCGGGTGTCCTGCCGCTGGAGTTGTTGGTGACGCTGGACGACGGCACCGTGCTGTCGCGCCGGTTGCCCACGGTGTCGCTGACGGCGCGGAACCTGGCGCCCGTGGACGTGCGGTGGCCGGCCGACGGCCCGAAGGTCGCGATCTGCATGGCGACCTACCGACCGGACCCGAACTTCCTCGCGCAGCAGCTGGACTCGATCCGCGCGCAGAAGCACACGAACTGGGTGTGCGTGATCTCGGACGACGCGTCCGGCGACGACCACGTGGCGGCCATCCGCCGGCTCGTCGACGGCGACGAGCGTTTCGTGGTGGTGGCAGGCGAGGTCAACGTCGGCTTCTACCGCAACTTCGAGCGGTCGCTGACGTTGGCGCCCGCCGACGCGGACTTCGTCGCGCTGTCCGACCAGGACGACGTGTGGGACGCGGACAAGCTGGACACACTGCTCGACCGGTTCGACGACCCGGCGGTCACGCTGGCGTACGCGGACATGCGGCTGGTCGACTCCCGGGACGAGGTGGTGGCGCAGTCGTTCTGGCGGCACCGCCGCAACCAGTGGGACGACCTGGACTCGATGCTGCTGCTGAACACGGTGACGGGCGCGGCGAGCATGCTGCGGGCGCAGGTGGTGCGGGAGCAGGTGCTGCCGTTCCCGCCGGGCACGCCATCCGCGTTCCACGACCAGTGGACCTCGGTGGTCGCCCTCGCGGCGGGCCGGGTCGTGTACGTCGACCGGCCACTGCACTCGTACCGGCAGCACGACGCCGCCGTCAGCGGACGCCGGGACAACCGCCTCGACGAGGGCCTGCCGACGGGTCTGGGCTGGCTGCGGGTGCTGCGGGGCCGGCACGAGGACCCGGAGCTGGAGACGGTGGCGGACTACGAGCTGCGCCGGATCGCCCAGTTCACGACCGTGTTGCTGATGCGTCAGTGGCACCGGCTGAGTGACGTGCGCGAGCGCCTCGCCGAGCTGACGCGGGTCGAGCGCGACCTCGGACCGCTGCTGCGGCGGGCCCGCGCCAACCGCCCGGAGACGGCCGGCGCGGAACGCCGCCTGCTGGCCGCAGCGATGCGGTGGAAGTCGTTGCGTGGCAAGCGCTTGCGCCTACCGGTGCTCCCTCCCCCGCCGCTCGACTAGGCCCTGTCGCCGTCTGGGTTTCTGCCCGGGCCGCGGCGCGGCGACCGTCTTCTGAGGTTTGGTTCGCGCCTCTTCCCTGTCCACGTGGATGGTGAGGAAGTGCTGCTGTCCGAACGTCCAGGCGTTGTTGGCGAGGAAGTAGAGCAGCACGCCGATCGGCACCGGGAAGAGGAAGCCGGACAGGAGCATGCCGGCCGGCGCGAGGTACATCATGACCTTGCTGATGCCGGCCAGCTGCGGGTTCGGGTTGTCCTGACGCCGCATGCTCAGCCGCATGGACAGGAACGTGGCGAGCCCCGCGATGAGCATGAGCGGCACCCCGACCGCGATCATGTGCGCCCGGTCGGTCCCGAACGCCGCGAGGTCGGCCATGGGCTGGTTGATCCAGTTGCCGAGCTTCGCGCCGAAGAGGTCCGCGTTCAGGAAGGAGACGACGCCGTCCCGGTCGAAGGCGTGGTTGGCCTGGGCGCCGGGTTCGAAGTCACGGAGAACCCAGTAGAGGCTGAGGAAGACCGGGAGCTGGAGGAGGGCTGGCAGGCAGCCGGCGAGCGGGGTGGTGCCGGCGTCGGCGTGGAGTTTCTGGATCTCGGTGGCCATGCGCTGACGGTCGTCGCGGTACCGCTCACGGATCTTCTTCATCCGCGGGGCGAGCCGCCGAATCCTGCGGGCGGCGCGGAGCTGGCTGAGTGCGGGCCTGATCAGCAGGACGCGCACGGTGAAGACGAGGAAGAAGATGGCGAGCACCCAGGCGAGCCCGCTGTCGGGGGTGAGAATTGCGCCGAACAGGGTGTGCCAGAACCAGAGCACGGCGGAAACAGGGTAGAGAAAGATGTCGAACAAGGGTCGCTCCGTCTAGGTCGACGTGATTTCGGACAGACGAAAGCGACTGCCTTCTGTGGGCTCAGGGCCCGATCAGGCAGCCGCGCTGTCCGGTGACGGAGCTCGTGGCCGGGTACGCCCGCGGGCGTCCGGGTCGCGCAGGCGGATGAAGTTGGCGAGCCGCGCCCGTTCCCGCAGGCTGATGGCGCGAACGCCGATGGGGACGGCGGCCTCGAGCCGCCCATGAAGGACGACCGCCACGACGAAGGCGGCGGCGATACCAGCGGTCAGTGCGGTGGCCAGACCAAGCGCGCCATGCCCGCCAACCGTTGGCAGCGCGAGAAAGAGCGCGGGCAGAAGGAGGGCAAGCACCAGCTTGACCCGCACAACCACCGAAACTCGATCCACAGTCCCCTACTACACGAAGAGTTTCTGGCAGCCCCCACCCTCTCCGGGGGCACCCCGCTAGCCAGTCTACCGGGTTGGGGCGACGGAAACCTGCTGCAAGCCTTACGAACGGTCCGTTCGTACGGGTTTCGCCCGAAAGTGGTTCAGGGGGCGGGTGGGAGGACCGCGCAGTCCGTCAGCACGTCGCGCATCGAGCGGCGGAACTCGGCCGGCGAGAAGTGGGTTCCGCAGATCTCCAGTAGGCCCTGCTGTATCTCGGTCCACAGGACGGGGTCGGTCAGCAGCTTGTGGCACAGCTCGACGTGTTCCGCCGGGGACGCGCCGATCAGGTGTCGCGCGGTCCAGCCCAGGTGCAGGCCCTCGCCGCCCACCGGGGTCGTGACGAACGGCAGGCCCGCCGCCATCGAGTCCACGAACTTGATCTTCACGCCTGCCCCGTACCGCATCGGCACCACGTGCAGCAGCGCCGACTCCAGCAGCGGACGCGGGTCGGGCACCTTGCCGACCACCTCGATCGACGGGCTGTCCAGCGCCAGCACCGCCGGGGACGGGTCCGCGCCCACCACCCGCAGGCGCAGGTCGGGATGGCGCTCACGCAACGGCGGCAGGACCGACTCGGCCAGCTCCAGCACCGCGAACTCGTTCGGCGTGCGAGGAGTCGAGTCGAAGCCGCCGAAGAAGACGATGTCCTGGCGGGCCGCCCAGCCCGGGACCTCCGCCGACACCGCCGCCGGGTAGCACGCCACGTGCACCCGCGCCTCGGGCGCGACGCGGCGGGCCCAGTGCGCCTCCTCCTCGCTCACGCACACCGCCACGTCCGCCCACGTGAACGCGTCGACCTCCTGCTGGCGCAGCACGTCCGCCTGCACGGCCCAGCTCCGCCGCTCCAGCACGTCCGTCGACGTGCCGAAATGCTGTTCCGGCCTGCGGTGGAACAGTGCCTCCGCGTCGTAGACCTTCACCGCCTGCGGTTGGGCCCTGGCGATCGGCTCGCCGTAGCCCACGAAGTTGTGCGGGCGGAAGACCACCACCACGTCGTACAGACCCGCTCGCTCCACCGACCAGTGCGCCGCGTCCTCGACACCCCACACCACCTCGATGCCGCGGGCGGCCAGTGCCGGCGCCACCTGTTCGGCCCGTTCCGGGGACACCGCGAAGAACGTCACCCGTGCCCTCGGGTCCGCCTCGCGCCACGCGTTCACCACGGCCATGGTGCGGCCGTCACCGCGGCCGCGGTCCGGTTGGGGGACCCGGTCGTCGATCAGCAGCACCCGGTAGGGGGCCAGCTGGTCGCGTAGCCACCACTTCCGGTGCGGGTGCTCGTCGAGGCCCACCACCGGGGACCGGCGGGCCAACTCGTCGGGCCAGCGCCGGG
>NZ_DASQCC010000085.1:0-95375 GCF_035634895.1 Actinophytocola sp.
GAGGAGTGGATGGCGGTGGTTGAACGCGTCGAAACACGGGCCGACTCCGGAGGTCACGGCCAGGTCCTCCAACCGCAGACCCAGCTCGTCCGTCGCGTACACCAGCGCACCACCGCCGTCCGCCGTGACACCGCCCAGCACCTGCACGCGGGCTCCTGACACGGCCAACTCCGAGACACACAACTCGCAGACTCCGCGCAACCTTTCGGCGACACCGGCGCGACCGTCGAGCATTTCGTGCAACCGGGCGCGGCGGTCTGCGTCCACCGCATTGCCTCCTCGCCAGTCGTTCGTGTCCGCGGCCACCCTACTGCGTCGAATTCACAAAAGAGCCGCTCGAAATCGAAAGTGTTGTCCTGCCGGCCGTTTTGGCGAATTTTTTCGTGTGTTAGGCGTTCGCGGCGACTCGCCACGTCATCGTCACCGTCGTGCCGTGGTCGGATCCGGCGACGTCGGCGGTGGTGGTGAGACCGCGGACGAGACTGAGACCCCGGCCGCGGACCCCTGGGTCCGTCGGCGGTGTGCACCAGCCACCGTGGTCCACCACGGTGACCGTGACCAGGTCGCCCGTGTGGTCCGCGTACAGCTCGACTGGGCCGCCGCCGTGCCCCGGATAGCCGTGCTCGACGCTGTTGGCCAGCACCTCGTAGCCGCTCAGCACGATCGCGTTGACCATGTCCGCGTCGAGGCTTTCCGCGTTCGTCCAGTCGGTGAGCAGTGTGCGCAGCGGACCCAGTTCTCCTGGCGAGAGAGCTCTGTCGAAAAGTAGCTCTCCCTTGACTGCCTCAGCCTTGCCGCCGCGGCTCACATCGACTCCTCACCCCCGCAGGAGGTGAGTACCCGCCGCGGGGTCGCACACACGTGAACGCGGAACCGTTATGCCGAAAGGCAGAGCACGGCGACGTCGTCGTCGACCATCAGCGTGGACAGCATGGTCGTCAGGTCCGTGACGAGCTTGCCGGCCGTCGTCGGGGCGTGTGCCCGCGCGAAGTCGAGCAGCGCGTCATCGCCGAGGCGGTTGCGGGCGGCGTCCACGCGGGCCTCGGTCAGGCCGTCCGTGTACAGGAGCAGCGTGTCACCCTTGGCCATGCGCACCACGGTCGTCGCGATGTGCACGCTGGCGAACATCCCGAGCAGCTGGCCACCCGGTGTGTGCTGGTAGGCGGCGGACCCGTCGGCACCCAGCAGCAGCGCGGGAGGGTGACCCCCACTCGCCAGCGTAACCGTGCAGCTTCCCCTCGATGCCGGCGTCACGATGCCGAACACGACCGTGCAGAACCGGGTGTCGCACCATTCCTGGTGCAGCACCGAGTTGAGGTTGCGCAGCACCATCACGGGATCGTCGTCGTACACGGCCGCCGAGCGCAGGGTGTACCGCGTCAGGGACGTGAATGCCGCGGCCGCGGCGCCCTTGCCGCACACGTCACCGACGAACACGCCCCACCGGTCACCCGGAAGGGGGAACAGGTCGTAGAAGTCGCCACCCACCTGGTCCACCGACGCCGGGTGGTAGAGCGCGGCGACCGAGAACCCCGGCACCGTGGGCAACACGGGGGGCAGCAGCGTGCGCTGCAGGGTACGCGCCAACTCCGTGGCCCGCGCCTGCTCCTGCTCCGCCACGCGCCGCGCCCGCAGCAGTTCCTGCTCGTAGGCCCGCCGGTCCCGCGCGTCGAACACCGTGGTCCGGATCAGGCTCGGCTCGCCCGCCGAGTTCGTCCTGACGACCGACGTCACCAGCACCGGCAGCCGCTCGCCGGACGCCGTCCGCAGGTCCAGGGCGATGCCGCTGAGCGAGCCCTGCATCCGCAGCAGCGGTGCGAAGTGCGTCTCGTGGTAGAGACGGCCGCCGACCGTCAGGAGGTCGGGGAACCGCGTCCGGTCGACCACCTCCGCGCGGGTGCGGCCCAGCCAGCCGAGCAGCGTCTGGTTGATCTTGACGATCCGGCCGTCCGGCGTCGTCGACAGGTACCCGCACGGCGCGTGCTCGTACAGGTCCTCCGCACTGTCGTGCAGGAGTGCGTCGAGCTCGCGGTCGTCGGTCACGGCCCGGCGAAGGCCGCGATGGCGGCCGCGGTCGGTTCGGGATCGGACAGCTGCGGGCAGTGCCCCACCGCGTCCAGGGTCACGAGCCTGCTGCCGGCGATCTGGTCGCGGACGAACTCGCCGACCTCCCGCGGCGCGATCGCGTCCTCGGCGGTCTGGACGACCAGCGTCGGCACCGTCACGCGGGCCAGGTCGGCCCGGTTGTCCGACAGGAACGTGGCGCGCGCGAACACCCGTGCGATGCCCGGGTCGGTGCGGCAGAAGCTGTTGGTCAGCTCCGCGCCGAGCTCCGGCCGGTCCGGGTTGCCCGCGATCACCGGGGCCATCGCTGCCGACCAGCCGAGATAGTTGCTGTCCAGTGACTCCAGCAGCTCGTCGATGTCCGCCGCCGAGAATCCGCCGTGGTAGTCGCCGTCGTCCAGGAAGCACGGTGACGGGGTCAACAGCACCAGCTTCGCGAACCGGGAGGGCTCCGCGACGGCCGCCAGCACGGCGATGGAGGCGCTGACGGAGTGCCCGACCAGCGTCACGTCCCGGAGGTCGAGCTCATGGACGAGGGTCAGCACGTCCTCCGCGTAGGCGTCCAGCGAGGAGTACCGCTGGGCCGACCACGCCGCCAGGTCCGACCCGCCGGCCCCGACATGGTCGAACAGCACGACCCGGTAGTCCCGCGCGAGCCGGGGGGCGACGAGCCGCCACAGGTTCTGGTCGCACCCGAAGCCGTGCGCGAGCACCACGACCGGGGCACCGACCGGCCCGGTGACGGCCACGTTGTTCCGCGCGACGACGTCCACACGGGCCATCCTGTCACTGTTTCGCCTGGTCCGATAACCGGACGCGGCTCACCGGCCGCGGACAACGCCGCGGACGGCGACCGTGCGCGACCGTGCGCGGCCGGCGTGGCGGCCGGTTCGGACCCAGGGCGCGCGGCGCAGCTACGGCGAGACCGTGGGCTGGTACGGCGCTTCCCGCAGGCGCCGGTACGCGGCCTCGATCGCGCCGTCGGCGTCGACGGCCGCCTCCAGCAGTGTCATGCCCTGTCCGGTGCGTCTGGTGACGGCCTGGTGCCAGCGGTCCAGGTTCTCCCTGCTGAGCTCCAGGAACCTGTTGGCCGGCATGGACAGCGGGGTCGTGGGCGTGATGGCGTAGATCGGCCGCAGGGTCAACGGTTCGATCAGGCGCAGGCTCGCGCCGCGCCGGCGGGCGTCGAGTGCCTGGCGCATCGGCAGGAGCGCCGCCCCCGCGCCGGCGATGATCAGCGGCACGAGGCCGGCCGGCTCGCTGGTGTCGACGACCACGACGGGTTCGATCGCGCTGGTCTCGCGGAGGGAGTCGAGGTAGGTGCGGCCGAAGCCGCGGTCGACGATCATGGGCAGGCCGTCCAGCAGCTTGACGGGTACCGGGTCGGGGAACTCGGTGCGCCAGCCCGGTGGCAGTGCGAGGACGACCTCGCCGTCGCCGATGTGGACGCAGTCGATGCCCTGGCGCGACATGGAGGTGACGGTGTAGGCGAGCTCGGCCTCGCCCGACCGGATCAGGGCGGCGATCTCGTCGGAGTCGCCGCTGTGCTGGGTGAGGCGGACCGTGAGCCCAGGGTGCTTGCGGCGGAAGTGACCGACCCACGCGGCCAGGAAGTTCGACGTGAGGGTGGGGGAGATGGCCACGTCGACCCGGCCGCGTTCGAGCCCGCGGTAGCCCTCGGCCACCTGGCGGGCGTGTTGCAGGTCGCGCAGGACCTGCCTGGCGGGGCCGACGAGCGCCTCGCCGGCGGGGGCCAGCACCAGCCCGCGGCCGACCCGGCGGAACAGTTCCACGCCGAGCTCGGTCTCCAGGCGGCGGATGATCTGGGACAGGGACGGCTGCGCCAGGTAGAGTGCGGACGCTGCACGGGTGATGCTGCCCTGGTCGACGACGGCGAGGAAGCACTCGAGCTCGCGGACGTTCATGGTGCGATCCAAGCGCCCGGTGCGGGTCATGACCAGCCGGGTGTGTCGGCCCCGGGGCGGGGCACGGTCCGGTCCGCCGGGGGCGCGACGCCGTCGAGCGTGAACGGCAGGGACGGGATGACGTACCGGTCGCCGTCCGGCCCGATGCCCGTGGTCATTACCCCGCCGGCCCGCACGTCCGCCGCCTCGGCCACGTCGCGGTAGCCGCGCACCTCCGCCGCGACGATGCCGTGGTCGGCCAGCAACCCCAGGCACTTCTCGGTGTCCAGCATGCCCAGCGCCCCCGTGATCTCCGCCAGGAGCGCGGTGCGGTTCGCGACCCTGGAGGGGTTGTCGGCGAACCGCGGGTCGTCGAGCATCCACGGCCTGTCGATGAGCCGGCACAGGCGCGCGAAGTGCTCTGGGGTGTAGGCGGACAGGACGATGGTGCCGTCGGCGGTGTGCACGAGGTCGGCCGCCGGTGCCACCGTCGCCTGGCCGTTGCCCTTGCGCCGCGGTTCCCGGCCGGTGACCTGCCACTCGCCCCACATCGCCGACTGCAGGTGGATCGCGGCCGCCAGCAGGGAGACCTCGGCGACCCCACCCTCGCCGGTGCGTCCCCGGCGCACGAGCGCGGCGAGTACGGCCTGGACGACCGCGTAGCTGGCCGTGACGTCGGCGATCGGGAACCCGACGCGGAGCGGGTCGCCGTCCTGCTCCCCGTTGACCGACATCAGGCCGCTCTCGGCCTGCCCGGCGATGTCGAGGCCGGCCCGGTGCGCCGAGGGCCCCCGGGCGGGAAAGCCGCTGACCGAGACGTAGATCAGTCCGGGGTGGTCCGCCCGCAGGTCGGCCGGGCCGAGGCCGAGGCGGGCGAGGGTGCCGGCCCGCAGGTTCTGCACGACGACGTCCGCCGCCGCCACCAGCTCCAGCGCGGTGTTCCGGTCGTCCTCGCGCTTGAGGTCGAGTACCACCGAGCGCTTGCCGCGGTTGTACGCGAGGACGATGCCCTCGCCGTACGCGCCGATGCCGCGGGCCTGGTCGCCGGCCGGTGGTTCGACCTTGACCACGTCGGCGCCGAGGTCGGACAGCAGCTGGGTCGCCGCCGGCGCGGCGATGTAGTGCCCGAACTCGACGACGCGGATCCCCGCGAGCGGGAGGGTCATGCCGCCCTGCCTTTCATGCCACTCCTACTCTCCGGTGAACTCCGGTCGGCGCTTCTCCAGGAACGCCCGCGCCGCCCGGCGGGCGTCCCCGCTGCGGGCACAGTCGACCATGCGGGGCACCTCGCGCCGGAGGTAGTCGGGCAGCGTGGTCCACCCGGCGTCGGCCAGGTTCTGCTTCGCGTGCGCCATCGCCATGGGTGCCCGCGCGGCGAGCCTGCCGGCCAGCTCGCCGACCCGGGCCGGCAGGTCGGCCGCGGTCTCGGTGACGAGCCCGAGCCTGGCCGCCTCCCCGGCCGTGATCCGCGCCGGGTCGAGGAGCAGCGCCCGCGCGCGGGCGCCGCCCACGGCACGGGTCAGCAGCCAGGCGCTGCCGAGGTCGCCGGACACCGCGGCACTGACGAACGCCGTGTTGAACACCGCGTCCTCGGCCGCGAGGCGGAAGTCGGCGGCCAGCGCGATGGACAGCCCGGCACCCGCGCAGGCCCCGTTGACGGCGGCGATCGTCGGCATCGGGAACGACACGAGCGTCTCCGTGATGGCCGACGCCTGGGTCAGCCGCGCGCGGTCGTCGGCCACCGAACGGCCGCGCAACGTGCGGGTCTCCTGGTCGAGTGCGCGGTCCGAACCGACGCGGGCCAGGTCGGCGCCGACGCAGAAGTCCTTCCCGGCGCCGGTGACGACCAGGACCCGCAGCTCGCGTGCCCTGCCGGCGAGGTCGAGTGCCGCGAGCAGGTCCTCGACGAGCTGCCAGGAGATCGCGTTGCGGCGTTCCGGGCGGTTGAGGGTCACCGTGCCGACGCCGCCGTCGAGTGAGAACAGCACGGTCCCGGAGCCACCGCTCATCGCTTCGCCGGCCCCCGACGGATCTCCTGCCGTGAGTCCACCGCCGCCGCCGGGTACCGAAGATCCATGCGGCACATCGTGGGCACCGCCCGACTGATGCGTCAAAGAGCAAAACGAAGCACGACACATTGCCGGACGCAATGAATGACTCATTGTCGTTCGCAATGGGTTCTGTTGCGATCACGTCTTTGACGTACATCGTCACGCGCGGTCAACTGTGCCACCCACGGCCACGTGACATACAGGAGGTCCTCGATGAGTGTTCGCTCGGTCCGGAGGCGCGTCGCGCTGGTCGCGCTGGTCGCGGTCGGCCTGCTGGCCGCGTGCGGCAGGCCGGCGGGGGGCGCGTATCCGGCACGGGACGTCCAGGTCGTCGTGCCGTACCCGGCCGGGAGCGCCATCGACGCCACGGCCCGCGCCCTCGTCGACGTGATCAACAAGCAGGGCAAGCTCGGCAGGCGGATGCAGGTGGTGAACAAGGAGGGCGGCGCGGGGTCGGTCGGCACCACGACGGTCCTCAACGCGAAGCCGGACGGCTACACGGTCGGCATCCTGCCCGACGGCCCGCTGACGTTGGTCCCGCTCACCGAGGACGTCTCCTACGACCCGAAGTCGGCCACCGTGCTCAGCGAGGTCACGACGTCGCCCGTGCTGTTCGCGGTGCCCGCCGGCTCGCCGTACCGCAACGTCGGGGACCTGGTCGCGGCGGCCAAGGCGAAGCCGGAGACCATCACGATGGGCGACGGGCCGCTCAACTACACCGTCCCGGCCCAGAAGTTCGAGCAGCTGACGGGCACGCGGTTCAAGCACATCAAGTTCGACGGCGACCAGGCGACCACGACGGCGCTGCTGGGCGGCAACCTCGACGTGGGTGTCATGCAGCTGGCCGGCGTGACCGCGCAGCTGAAGGCCGGGAAGCTCCGGGTGCTGGGGGTCGCGTCCGTCGCGCCGGTCGACCTCGCTCGCGACATCCCGACCTTCCGCAAGCAGGACGTCGACCTGGAGTGGGAGGCCTACAACGTGGTGGTTGCCCCGAAGGGACTGCCCGACGACGCGCGGAAGAAGCTGGCCGACGTGGTGGACGCCGCCGTCAACAGCGTCGAGTTCGCCGACGCCGCGCACGAGCTGGGACTCGTCGTCAGCGGGCTCGACGGTGAGTCCGCCAGCAACCGCCTGAGCCTGAAGTCCGAGGAAGCCGCCAAGCTCCTCGCGCCACCGAAGTGAGCACCACGCGCTCCCCGCGGGTCCGGCCGGACGTCGTCGCGGCGGGTTCGCTGCTCGTGCTGGGCCTGCTGTACGGCGCGCTGGCGGTCGGGGAGGGCCTCGGCTCGGTGGGGGACACCGGGGCCGGGTTCTTCCCGTTCGTCGTCGCGCTCGTGCTGGTCGCCGCCAGCGGCACCGTCCTCGTGCGGAGCCGGCGCGACACCGTGCCCGCCGCCGAGGAAGACGACGACGGCGACGTGCACTGGTGGCGCATCGCGGGGGTGCTGGGGGCGGCGCTGCTGGTGCCGGCGGTCGGCGAGACGGTGGGCATGGTCGTGACGCTGTCGGTCGCACTGGTCCTGATCGCCAGGACCATGGGTGTCTCGCGGTGGTGGAGCGCCGTCCTGCTCGGCGTCGCCTTCGGCGCGGCCACCTGGTTGATCTTCGTGTACTGGCTGTACGTCCCCCTGCCGGCCGGCACGCTCGGCCTGGTCTGATCGGAGGCAGGGACGTGTTCGACGACCTCGGGGCCGGCTTCGCCGCGTTCGCCGACCCGACCTACATCACCCTCGCACTGGCCGGCGTGGTGCTCGGCACGGTGGTCGGGGTGCTGCCCGGCATCGGGCCGATCGGCGCGATGTCCGTCCTGCTCGGCATGACCACGCAGCTGGGCCCGACGGGTTCGCTGATCCTGTTCGCCGGCATCTACTTCGGCTCCACCTACGGCGGGTCGACGACCTCGATCCTGCTCAACGTGCCGGGTGAGGCGTCGTCGGTGGTCACCGCGCTCGACGGGTACGAGATGACGAGGCGGGGCCGGGCGGGGCCCGCGCTGACCGTCGCGGCCGTCTCGTCGTTCCTGGCGGGCACCATCGCGATCTTCGGTCTCATGATGTTCGCCCCGTGGCTGTCGGGGGTGGCCGTCGAGCTCGGTCCACCCGAGTACCTGGCCCTGTGCGTCGCGGGCCTGCTGCTGCTGGCGGCCCTGTCGACCGGCTCCACCGCGAAGGCCATCGTGATGATCTGTGCCGGGCTGGCGGTCGGCACGGTCGGCATCGACCCATCCGGCGGCGACCTGCGGTTCACCATGGGCTCGAGCACCCTGGCCGAGGGCTTCAGCTTCACGGCACTGGTGATGGGGGTCTTCGGCATCGCGGAGGTGCTGACGATGGCCGGCCGGCGGTGGCGTCCGGAACCCGTCCGGGCGCCGAGGCTGCGGGAGCTGCTGCCCAGCAGGCAGGAGACGCGGGAGGCCGCGCCCGCGGCGGTCCGCGGCTCGGTGATCGGCTTCCTGCTCGGCCTCGTGCCCGGCCCGGCCGCGGTGCTGTCCACGTTCGCGTCCTACGTCGCCGAGCGGAAGATCTCGAAACACCCGGAGAAGTTCGGCAGGGGAGCGGTCGAGGGGGTGGCCGGTCCGGAGGCGGCCAACAACGCGGCCGCCGGGGCGGCGTTCATCCCGTTGCTGGCGCTGGGCATCCCGTTCGCGCCGACGATGGCACTCGTGCTGGCCGCGTTGCTGCTCAACGGAATCGTGCCAGGGCCGACGTTCATCCACGACCAGCCCGCGCTGTTCTGGACCGTGATCGCCGCGATGTACATCGCCAACCTGATGCTGCTGGTGCTGAACCTGCCGCTCGTCGGGCTGTTCACCCGCCTGCTCTCGATCCCGCCCCAGGCGTTGATGCCGCTCGTGATCGGCCTGTGCGTCGTGGGCGTCTACGCCGAGGGCAACTCGATGTTCGACGTCGTGGTGATGCTGGTCGCGGGCCTGCTCGGGTTCGTGCTGCGGCGAGTGGGGTTCAACCTGGCGCCGTTCGTGCTCGCGGTCGTCCTCCAGCCCACCCTCGAGACCTCGCTGCGCCAGACCCTGGCCTACTCCGACGGCGACCCGGGGTACGTGGTCGGCAGGCCGGTCACGATGGTGATCCTCGGCCTCGTCGTCGCGACCGTGGCCCTGTCGGCCTGGCGGCGGTGGCGGAGCCGGCGTCCGCTAGGACTGCGCGCGTGACAGGATGCCGCGGACGAGGACGTCGAGCGACCAGGCGAACCGCTCCTCGCCGGTGCCGGACATGATCTCCTCCCGCGCGGCGTGCACGCGTGGGTACTCGCTCGCCGGGGCGCGGTTGATCGCCTGAGCCACCGCGCCGTCCGGTGCTCCCGGGTCCGCACCGTGCGCGTGTTCGGCCGCGACCGCGGTGACGAACATCGTCAGCATGTCGATTGCCCATGCCGCGGTCGGCCGGTCGACACCGGCCTCGGCGAGGATCTCCAGGAGGGTCTCGGCGATGCGCAACGCGTTGGGCCCCACCGCGGTGGTCTGGAAGGCCATCTGGGCGAGGGACGGGCTGCTCGCCAGGACCTTGCCGTAGGAGCGGAGGAGCGCTTCGAGACGGTCGCGCCACGGCCCCTCGGCGTCGTCGACCCTGACCGCCGCCAGCGCGTGGTCGAGGACCAGCGCCCGCAGCTCGCTCATGTCGTCCACGTAGGCGTAGAGCGAGGCGGGGCCCGTGTCGAGTGCCTTCGCGATCTTCCGAAGGCTCATGGCGCCGCCGTCCTCGGCGGTGAGCTGGTGCAGCGCCTCCTCGACGATCGCGTCCCTGCTCAGCGGTGGTTTCGCCGGTCTGGTGCGACGGCTCTCGACCTCGGAGGCACGGAAGGGATCACGCTGGGGCACCGGCAGACAGTATTCGTGACGAACTATGTTCGGCAACTCCTTGACGAACAGTGTTCGCGACGAATAGTGTTCGTGGAGAGGTTGACGATAAGGGGTGACCATGGCTGCACGTGACATCGCCATCGTGGGCGCGGGTCTGAGCGGTCTCGTCTGCGCGCGGATTCTCCAGCGGAACGGAACGTCCGTCACGGTCTACGAGGCGGACGCGACACCGGACGCCCGCCAGCAGGGCGGCTCGCTCGACATTCACGACGACACCGGTCAGCTCGCGCTGCGGGAGGCCGGTCTCTACGAGCAGTTCCTCGCTCGTACGCACGTCGGCGGCGAGGACATGCGCCTGCTCGACAAGAGCGGGCGGGTGTACATCGACAAGCGGGAACCCGCGGGTGGCAACGGCCGGCCGGAGATCGACCGGGCCGAGCTGCGGCGGCTGCTCGTCGAGTCGCTGGCGCCGGGCACGATCGTCTGGGGGAGCAAGGTCGTCGCCGCGCGGCCCGTCCCGGGGGGACACGAGCTGGAGTTCGCGGACGGCTCCGTGGTCCGGGCCGATCTCGTCGTCGGCGCGGACGGCGCGTGGTCGCGGATCCGGTCGCTGCTGACGTCCGCCAAGCCCGCCTACACCGGTATCACCGTCGTCGAGATCCGGCTGACCGACGCGGCGACCAGACACCCGGAGGCGCTCGCGCTCACCGGGCGGGGGAGCTTCTTCTCGTTGTCGGACAACAAGTACCTCGGCGGCCACGGCGGTGACACCATCGCGCTCGGGTGCGGCCTGCGCGTGCCGGAGAACTGGGTCGACGAGAGCGGAATCGACTGGGACGACCCGGAATCCGCCCGCGCGGGGCTGCTGCGCGAGTATCCCGACTGGGCCCCGGCCCTGACCGACCTGATCCGCGCGTCCGACGACACCATCTGGCCGCGGCCCATCTACGCGCTGCCGACCGGCCTCACCTGGCCGCGGCGTCCCGGGGTGACCCTGGCCGGCGACGCGGCGCACCTCATGTCGCCGTTCGCGGGTGAGGGCGCCAACATCGCGCTGATCGACGGCGCCGACCTCGCGCGGGCGATCCTGGCCGAACCCGACCTGGAAACCGCGCTCGCCCACTACGAGAAGAAGATGTTCCCGCGTGGCGCCAAATCGGCCGCGATGTCCCAGAAGGGCCTCGGCATGATGTTCGTCGACGGCCCGCCGCGACGGATGGCCGTGTTCTTCAAGGCCATGGGCATCGCCGCGACCATCACCAGACCGTTCGCACGGATCTTCCAGTCCACGAAGGAGAACCGCTGACCACGCACCGCGGCGGCCTGGCCGCACGAGCGGTCGGCGGACGGGTCGGCGGTGCGTGACCCTCGCCGGTCTGCTATCTGTCTACACCCGGTCCATGCACGCACCGACCAGGAAGGCAGACATGATCAACACTGGCTACTATGCCGGCTGGGGAACACTGAGTCTGATCAATGCGGGACTCGCCCAGGGTAAGAACCGCAGCGGCCTGAACTGGTTCCTGATCTCGCTGCTGCTCGGCCCCGTCGCGACGTTCCTGATCGTGTTCCTGTCTCCGGCGCCCGACAAGTGACTTGCCGCCGGCCCGCTCAGTCCCGCGCGGCCCGCTGCCGGAGTGGGGCGCCGACCTCGTGCAGGTGCTTGAGGACGTACCCGTAGGAGCGCAGGAGTCCGCACTGCGCGTAGTCGATGCCGCGGCGGCCGCAGAAGCTCTCCACGAGTGCCTGGGCATGGCGCAGGTTGGGGCGGGGCATGCTGGGGAACAGGTGGTGTTCGATCTGGTAGTTCAGTCCACCGAGGACGAAGTCGACCCAGCGTCCGCCGCGTACGTCGCGGGAGGTCAACACCTGCCTGCGGAGGAAGTCCAGCTGGTGGCCCTTCGCCAGGGTTGGCATGCCCTTGTGGTTGGGCGCGAAGGAACATCCCATGTAGACACCCCACAAACCCTGGTGCACGAGGATGAACACGATCCCGGTCAGCGGTGAGAGCACGACGAACACCGCGGTCAGGTAGCCGGCGAAGTGGGCGGCGAGCAGGCCGGCCTCGAGCCGGCGCGGCTCACCGCCGCCGCGCCACACGTGCCGGATGCCGCACAGGTGCAGGTTCAGGCCCTCGGCCAGCAGCAGTGGGAAGAACAGGTAGGCCTGGTGCTTGGCCATCCAGCGCAGGAACCCGCGTTTGGCCCCGCCCTGCCCACGGGTGAACGCGAGTGCCGCGATGTCGAGGTCGGGGTCGTCGTCCTCGTGGTTGGGGTTGGCGTGGTGCCGGGTGTGCTTGCCGACCCACCAGTCGTAGCTCAGGCCGACCAGCCCGCCGTGCAGCCGGCCGACGACGTCGTTGGCCCGGCGTGTGCGGAAGATCTGCTTGTGCCCGGCGTCGTGCCCGATGAACGACAGCTGGGTGAACAACACGGCGAAGAACACCGCCATGAACAGCTGCCACCACGAGTCGCCGATCGCCACGAACGCCGCGCACCCGGCCACGAGCACGGCGAGGTTGAGCACGATCCTGGTCACGTAGTAGCCGCGCCGCCGATCGAGCAGGCCGGCGCGGCGAACCTCGTGGGACAGTGCCGCGAAGTCGCTCCCTCGGTCCCGCTGAGCGACCGCGGGTGCTGAACTGGTCGAAGTCATGATCATGAACCGCCCGGTGAGCTCCGCTTCGAGAACGGGCCGGACATCGAGGGCGATGACAGCGTGCTGCCTGGAGTTTCCTCTGCCCGACCCGACATGACGTCGTCGCCTAGGTCTCGGGCGCTTGGTCCCGGAGTGCCCGGCGGGCGGGTCGCCAAACTTCGGATCTCGGGCGCGGGCGTCACCGCCGGCCGGTGGACGACCCTTGCTCTCCGGCGTAGGAGATCTCCGCCCAGACGGTCTTCCTGCCGTGTCCGAACGCGGGCCGGCGGACTCCCCACGAGCACGAGAGCTGGTCGACCAGCATCGTGCCGCGGCCGCGGTAGGCGTCGGGGCCGTGCCGGGAGCGCCCGAGGGTCGGGCTGGCGGGATCGTCGTCGTCCACCTCGACGAGGACCGAGCACGACGCCGCACGATGGGTGACCCGGATCATGCACGGACCGCCGGCGTGCTCGTACGCGTTGGCCGTCAGCTCGTCCGCGACCTGGATCACGTCCGTGATGCGGTCCCGGCTCAGTCTCGCGAGCTGCGCGCCGATCCACCGCCGTACCTCGCCGAGCGCACGCGTACTCGTGCCACGCAGGTCGAGGCTGGCCGTCGGCCGGTCGGAAGCGCTCTCCGGCGTGCCGTCTTGCATCACGAGTCCTCTGGGTCCGGTCGAAGGATTACCGTTCGTGCGAGGTGGTGGTACCCGGACGCGCCCCTGGCCACACACCCGCTCAACGCGCGTCACAGTCCGGCAGGTCACCGTCACCACGAGGCGCGAAAAGCGTTTGCGTCGAGGAACGGCGGTCGGATAGTTGTTGCGGCCGGAGGCCGTCGACCGGACCGATGGCCACGACACCGGAGAGGAGGGACGAACCGATGATTCCCAAGATCACCGCGCTTGTGTCCTCCCGGGGCGCGGACCGCGTCTGACCCCCGGAGCGAGCGGGCGCCTTCCCTGGAGCGTGCCTTGACCGTGGAACAGTCCGACCTGACCATGCACCCGATCACCGGGCCAGAAGAACTCGACCTCTTCAACCGGCTGCCCTACGTCCTCGACGAGGAGCTGGCCGACGACCTCGCCGCCGGCCGGCGGCGCCCGGGATGGCTGTGGGTCGCCCTGCGCGGCGACCACCTGCTGGCCAGGGTCGCCTGGTGGGGCCGGGCCGGCGACGACACTCCGTACCTGCTGGACGTTCTCGACCTCGACGACGACGCGCCGGACCGGGTGGACGCCGGCGTGCGGCTGCTGCGGACCGCCATGACCGAGGTGGTCCCCGCGGGCGCCCGCCGGCCCAGGTACAACCGGGACGTCCCACCCGACTGGCGCCAGGTGTCCAGGCGCGTGGTCGAGGACCGGATGGGCGTCCTGGCACGCACCGGCGCCCGCCTGTTCGTCGAACGGCTGCGTTTCCAGTGGCATCCCGGGACGCCGGTGCCCGAGCCGAGCGGCCGGCTGGTGTTCCGGCCGGTCCGCGACACCGAGGAGATCCTCACCCTGATGACCCTCGTCCTGGAGGGGACGCTGGACGTGCACAGCAGGGACGACCTGATCCGGATGTCCCCCCGCGAGGCGGCGGTCAGGCACTACGAGGACGACCTCGCCCGATACCGGAGCCCGCGGGAGTGGTGGCGGGTCGCGACGCTGCCGGACGGCGAGCCGGTCGGGTTCGTGACCCCGGGCCGCAACGACTACAACCCCGTCATGGGTTACCTCGCGGTACTGCCGGCGCACCGGGGCAACGGCTACATCGACGAGATCCTCGCCGAGGGCACCCGGGTACTCGCCGCGCAGGACGTGCCACGCATCCGGGCGGCCACGGATCTCGGTAACACGCCCATGGCGAACGCCTTCCAGCGCGCCGGGTACGTCAACTTCGAACGCGCGATCACCATGTACTGGCCCTGACCCAGGGCGGCCGGGTCAGTCCCGTACGGGCGTGGCGGTGGGTAGCTCGTCGAGGTGGGCGCACAGCCGCGGCAGGTCCTCGTAGACCACCGCCGCGCCCGCGTCGGTGAGCTCCCCCGCGCCGAAGCCGCCGGTCAGCACGCCCACGCTCGGCACGTGGATCTTCTTGGCGGCCTGGCAGTCCCACACCGAGTCGCCGATGGTGACGGCCTCGGCGCCGGGGTCCGGGGCCTTGTCCATGGCGGTGGTCAGCAGGTCCGGCGCGGGTTTGGTGTCCGACACGTCCTCCGCGGTCGTCCACCCGTGCACGAGGTCGCGTGCGCCGACCAGGTCGACGTAGCGTTCGATGTGGTCCGGTTTGCCAGAGCTGGCCAGCACCACCGTGTAGCCGGCCGCCCGCAGCGCGGCCAGGAACTCGTGGGCGCCCGCGAGCGGCTCGATCTCGTCGAGCATCTCGTCGAAGTGGGCCGCCCACGCCTCGCGGACCGTGTCGCCGTGCTCGGCCTCGACATCCTCGCCGGCGACCGCGGTGACAAGCCGGTCGCCGCCCATGCCGATGGCGCGGTGTGCCTTGACCGCCGGCACGACCACCTTCACGTCGCGGAACGCGCGTACCCATGCGATCGCGTGGTGGTAGTTGGTGTCGACCAGTGTCCCGTCGATGTCGACGACGGCCAGTTTGTTCATGTGTGCGCGTTTACCCGTTCTCGCGGCCCGCAACCCCTCGGCCCCGACGCGCGGCGGCCGGCCCGCTCAACCCAGGCGTACCGGCCAGAGGTCGACCCGGCCGACGTAGGTGACGGTGTTCGTGCCGGCTCTCTCCCGCGACCTCAGGCCCAGGGCGTGTGCCCACCGCGCGAGGCGGACGGACACCTCCGCGGGCGGGCACATGCTGGGTGGACACCCCCGGATCTCGTTTCGGTCGATCATCCACAACAGTGGCATGTTGACCAGTTCGGGATCGGTGCTGATCGCGACTTCCTCGGCCCATTCCTGAAGAGCATTGCCCAGCTTGCGCAGAAATGTGGTGTTGACAGACACGGACATGACAGCTCCCTGTCGCGGATGTTTCCCGCCCTTCGCATGGTCACAACTCGGCGCCATCGGCCACTCTACGCGGCCGTTACCACCTTCGCGACAGTCGCATGTTAAATTCCCGTTGGTCCACAATTCACGTCATTTGACACTTCTCGACAACATTTCTTGAATTGTCAACCGTTTGCGTTTGACCTGCCGTCAAATGCCGGTGTCCGATGAAGAAAGTACGTATTGCCCGCACTCGTAGTGGATTGTTAACAGTAGGTCGCGGGTGGCGTCACAGCGGGTCGAGGCGGCCCGCGAGCAGGCAGAACTCGTTGCCTTCCGGGTCGACCAGGACATGCCACGGCTCCTGCCCCGTCTGACCGATGGCGGCCGGGCGCGCACCGAGCTCGAGCAGGCGTTCGAGCTCGGCGTCCTGGTCGCGGTCGGTGGCGTTGACGTCGAGGTGCAGCCGGGATCTCCCCTTCGCCGGCTCGTCCGCGCGGCTGAGGAACAGTGTCGGCCGCGGGCCGCCGAACCCTTCGCGCGGACCGATCCCCACCGAGCCGTCCGCCGTGCGGGAGAGCACGACCAGGTCCAGGACGGCGCACCAGAACCGCGCCAGCGTCTCGGGATCGCGGCAACCGAGCACGAGGTTACTGACACGACATGCCATTGGTGAAACGTACTCCCGGCCCGGGAACCGCCGAGCCGGCCGGTTTCCGGGCCTACCGCCGGACGAGGCCGGTCTGGTAGGCGATCACGACCAGCTGGGCGCGGTCGCGGGCGTGGAGTTTCATCATCGCCCGGTTGACGTGGGTCTTGGCGGTGAGGGGGGAGACGACCAGGCGGGCGGCGATGTCGTCGTTGGACAGGCCGTGGGCGACCAGGGCGACGACCTCACGTTCGCGCTGGGTCAGTACCGCCAGCTGTGCCGGGGTGGTCTCGTTCGTCGTGGACTGGGACAGGAACCGGCTGATGAGTGCCTTGGTCGCCTTCGGGGACAGCAGGGCGTCGCCCGCGGCGACGGTGCGGATCGCGGCCAGCAGGTCGGGTGGTTCGACGCCCTTGCCAAGGAAGCCGCTGGCACCGGCCCGGATGGCCTTCGCGACGTGGTCGTCGATCTCGAAGGTGGTCAGGACGAGGACCCGCACGCCGGCGAGGTCCTCGTCGGCGCTGATGCGGCTGGTGGTCTCCAGACCGTCGAGCTCGGGCATCCGGACGTCCATCAGGACCACGTCGGCGCGGGTCGTGCGGAGCAGTGCCAGCGCCTCGTGGCCGTTCCCGGCCTCCCCGACCACCTCCAGGTCCGGTGCGGAGTCGATGAGGACGCGGAACCCGGCGCGGATGAGCGCCTGGTCGTCGGCGAGCAGGACGCGGATGGTCACGGGTTCCTCCCGAGTCGCAGTGGCAGGGTGACGTGGACGTGGAACCGCCCGTCCGGCTCGACTCCGGCGCGGATGGTGCCGCCGACCGCGCCGGCCCGTTCCCGCATGCCGAGCAGCCCGAGGCCGCTGCCGATGGCACGCGGCCGCGGACCGAGCGGGTTCACGATGTCCAGCACGAGTTCGGCCGGCGTGTAGGCCACCGCGAGGCGTGCCGTGTCGGTGCCGTACCGGTGCGCGTTGGTCAGCGCCTCCTGCACGACCCGGTACGCGACCAGGTCGACGGTCGCGGGCAGCTCCCGCACCTCGCCGGTCGACGTCCACCGCAGGTCCAGACCGGACGCCCGGAACGTCGCCATCAGCGACTCCAGCCGGGCCATGCCGGGGGCGGGCTCGGTGGGGGAGTCCAGGTCCTCCGGCCTGCGCAGCACGCTGAGCAGGCCACCGAGCTCGTCGAGCACGGCCCGGCTGGACCGGCGGACGTGCGCGAGGGCGTCGGCCGCCGCGCCGGGTCGGGCGGTGAGGAGGTGGCCGGCCGCGCCGGCCTGCACGTTGATCACCGCGATGTGGTGTGCGACCACGTCGTGCAGCTCGCGGGCGATGTGCAGCCGCTCCTCGGCGACCTGGCGCCGGGCCTCCTCCGCGCGGGTCCGCTCGGCCCGCACGGCGCGTTCCTCGACGGCCGCGACGTACGCCCGGCGGTTGCGCACCGCCTCGCCGGCCGCGGCCGCCATCCCGACGAACGCGAACCTGCCGAGGCCGTCCCAGCTGAGACCGGGCAGCAGGACCACCGCGAGGACGAGGAACAGGGCCACGGGCACCGCGGCCCGCGGCACCGTCCACCGGCCGGTGCGGACCGCGACCGTGTACGTCGCGATCGCCACCGCCACCAGGAACGGTTCGAGGTCACTGCCGAACGCCGCCGCCAGGACGACACCGAGCGTGGTGACGCCCAGCGTCCACAGTGGCCACCGGCGGCGCACCGCCAGCGCCGCGACGACCACCGCCAGCACGACGAGCACCCGCGGGGTCCGGACGTCCAGCGCCGAGTCGGGCAGGTCGGCCACGCTCAGCGTGTAGAGGGCCGCGGCGCCGAGGGCGTCCACGACGACCGGATGCCGCCGGGCCAGTGCACGGACTCCGTTCATCGTGGACACTCCCGTCACTTCCGTCACCCTGGGCATGTCACGCGTCGCGGCGGCGCAGCAGGACCGCGGCGACGACCAGCGGTACCACCACCCAGACGGCGAACACGGCGGCGCCGGCCGGGGCGCCGAGCAGGTTCGGGCCCGGTGCGACGCTGACGAACGCGTCGCTCGCGTTGGATGGCAGGAACCGCAGCACGTCGTCGCGCCAGGACGCCGGCAGCACCAGGCTGCCGAGGCCGGGCACCAGGAACATGACCGCCACCAGCGTGGAGATCGCGCCCGCGGTGTTGCGCAGGACCGACCCCAGCGCGACCCCGATGACCGCGACGCCCGACATCGTGGCCGCGGACCCGACCAGCGCGGCCAGCACCCCGGGGTCGCCGACCGCGGCGCTCGGGTGGCCGTTGCCGCTCATCAGTGCCTGGCCGCCGAGGAAGACGGCGAACGCGGTGGCCAGCATCACCGGGAACACCGCGCCGACGACGACGGCGACCTTCCCGGCGAGCACCGGCAACCGGGACGGGACACCGGTCAGCGTGGACCTGATCATCCCGGTCGAGTACTCGCTCGACACCGTCAGCACCCCCAGTACGCCGACGACGAGCTGCGCGAACATGGCCCCGGTCAACGTGACGCCGGTCGGGTCGGTCACCCCGTTGGCGCCGTCGCTGTCGGAACCGAAGGTCGCGGCGAAGATCAGGCCGGTGACGATCATCATGAGCGCCGCGGCCAGCAGCGTCAGCCCGCTGGACCGGACCGAGCGCAGCTTGATCCACTCGCTGTGCAGCACCCCGCCGAAGGTGAGGCCCGACCGGACCTCGCTCCGCGCCGGCGCGTCGACCGTGACGGTGCTCATCAGGCCGCCTCTCGCGACGCCGTGCCGCGGTACTCGACGGCGTCCCTGGTCAGTTCCGTGTAGGCCTCCTCCAGCGACGCGCGCTGGGGAGTGAGCTCGTAGAGCGGGATCCCGGCCGCGAGAGCACGTTCCGCGATGTCCTCGGTGGACAGTCCGTCGACGTCGAGCGTGCCGGTCCTGGCCGTGGTGATCCGCACGCCGTCGCCGGTCAGCAGGCGGACCAGGTCGTCGGCCCTCGGGGTCCGGACGTGCACCCCGCGCCCGGCGGACTCGATCAGCTCGGCGACCGAGATGTCGGCGATGAGCCTGCCCCGGCCGACCACGACGAGGTGCTCGGCGGTCAGTGCCATCTCGCTCATCAGGTGCGAGGAGACGAAGACGGTGCGGCCCTGCGCGGCCAGGTCCTTGAGCAGGTGGCGGATCCACCGGATGCCGTCCGGGTCGAGCCCGTTGACCGGCTCGTCCAGCATCACCGTGTGCGGGTCGCCGAGCAGCGCCACGGCGATGCCGAGCCGCTGTCCCATGCCGAGCGAGAAGTTGCCGGCCCGGCGGCGGGTGACGTCGGTGAGCCCGACCATCTCCGCCACCTCGTCGACCCGTCTGGCGCCGATGCCGTGCGTGGCGCCGACGGCCCGCAGGTGGTCGCGGGCGGAGCGACCGGGATGCACGGCGCGGGCCTCCAGCAGGACCCCGATCTCCCGCAACGGCGCCCGGTGCTCGCGGTAACGCCTGCCGTTGACCTTCGTGGCACCCGAGGTCGGCGCGTCCAGGCCGACGAGCACCCGCATGGTGGTCGACTTGCCCGCGCCGTTGGGGCCGAGGAACCCGGTCACCGTCCCGGGCCGGACCGTGAAGCTGAGCCCGTCGACCGCGGTCCTGGGTCCGTACCGCTTGGTGAGGTTCTCCACCTCGATCATCTTCTCTCCTTGGGGAGTCGTTGTGGTTCCTCGAGAGAATCGCCTGGACCCACCCCAAGATCGTCGTACTGGCGCAGACATTCCGGCGTACCGCGGCCGCGGTACGGACGGCCGCCAGTCAAGCCACGAACGCCGTGCACGGCAAATGCGCCCCGGTAAGTCGATGAATGACGAGAACGCATTCGACCGCCGCGGTGGCCGTCGAGCGCGCACCGCGGTGCCTCAGTCCCCGGCGAGTTGGCGTGCCCGCGACCGGGTCTCGTCGTTCATGGGGAAGAAGCACTCGATGCGTAGCTCCTGCAGCGTCACGTCCTGGGGCGTGCCCAGTGTCGTCACGGTGGAGAAGTAGTCGAACCGCCGGTCGCCGCGTGCGTAGCGGATCGGCACGATCGGCAGCTGCGGGGCGCTCGCGTCGAGCGACCTGAGCGAGGCGGGCACCTCGGGGTAGGCCAGCACCTCGTCGAGGATCCGCTGGGCCCGCTCGTCGGCGACGCCACCGATCGCCTCCCTGCGGACACGCCGGACCAGCGCCTCGGCGACCTCCGGCCAGTTGGTCACCTGCCGCCGCACACCGTCCGGATGGAACATCCGGCGCAGGACGTTCGCCGGCCCCGGCGGCGAGGCCGCGTGTCCCTCCCGCAGAAAGGCGAAGAACCGCACGGCCGCGGCGTTGGTGTGCCGGATGTCCCAGCCGCGGTCCATCACCAGGGCCGGATAGGGCTCCTGCTGCGCGAGGATGGTCTCGAGCGCGCCACGCACCGCGGCGAGTGCCGGCGCGTCCAGTGTGGACTCCGCGTACTCCGGCGAGAACCCGGCGCTGAGCAGCATGGTGTTGCGTTCGCGGAGCGGCACGTCGAGGACCTCGGCGAGCCTGAGCACCATCCGCCGGCTCGGGTTCGTGCGGCCGGTCTCGATGAAGCACAGATGCCGCACCGACACGGCCGCCTCGGCGGCCAGGGACAGTTGGCTCAGCCGCCGGGCGTTCCGCCAGTGCTTCAGGAGTGGACCCACATCCGACACCGGGTCAGTATGCCCACGCGTGCGGCCGCAGTGGCGGTTCGAGCGGCGGGCGGGCGACGTTGGCGGCGTAGTTGGTCATCGTCGAGATCGCCACGCCGGTGATCACCTCCAGCAGTTGGCCGTCGTCGAACCCGGCTGCGGTGAACGCCGTCGCGTCGGTCTCGTCGAGGTGGCCGCGTTTCTCGATGAGCGAACGGGTGAGAGTGGACAGTGCCGCGAACCGCGGTTCGGTGGGCAGTCCGCGCCGGCGGATCGCGTCGACCGCCGCCGGTGTGACGCCGTCCGCCAGCGCCTCCACGGAGTGGAACGCGACCGCCCAGGCGCAGTCGTTGGCGACGGCGTTGGACAGCAGCAGTACCTGCCGCTCGGCGGGCGTGAAGGTGCCGCCGCCCCGGAAGTGGCCGAACGCGGAGAAGAAGGAGTGCAGCAGGGCCGGGGAGTTCGCCATGACACCGGCCCCGTTCGGCACGAACCCGAACGCCTCCCGCAGGACCGTGAGCGGCTGCCTGGTGTCGCCGGGCGCCGTGTCTTCGGTGTGGATCACGTAGTCGGTCATGGGAGGGAGTCTTCGCCCGACGCCACGCCGAACCAATTCCCTCGGAGGTAAAGATCGGCACCTTTCTCGAACGTGTGACAGACCGGGGTCGGTTGTCTCGTCAAGATCGGTTTCCGGTACGGTGTGGATCTTCTGTTCCTCGAACTTGCCTGGGGGCAATGACATGAAGATTGTTCGGCGTTTGGGCGCGCTGCTGTCGGGATCGGCCGCGGTCGTCATGATGTCCGGTGCGGCGGCCGCCTCGCCGGCGTCCGCCGCGGTCGACCTCCCGGACGGGATGACGGCGAGCTACGTGGTGTTCGACCGGGCGACCGGGGCGACGACGGCCCGGGACGAGCACAAGCAGTACCGGTCGGCGTCGGTGGTGAAGCTGTTCATCGCGTTGGACTACCTGGAGTCCCACGGCCCGGACTACGTGATCCCGCCGGAGGACCTGGCGCTGCTGGAGCCGATGCTGCGCTCCAGCGACGACGACGCGGCCAGCGTGCTGTGGGTGCGGGACGGCTGGGAGCAGATCGTCGTCCGGATGGCCGCCCAGCTCGGCCTGGTCGACACCGCGCCGCCGGCCGCCCGCGGCAAGTGGGGTTACACCGCGATCAGCGCGGCCGACGTCGTGACGACCTACCAGTACATCCTGACCCAGGCCGACCCGAAGTACCGGGACTTCATCATGGGGAACCTGCACCAGGCCACCAAGTGCGGCTCGGACGGGTTCGACCAGTCGTTCGGGATCCGCGGCGCGCTGCCGGCCCCGTGGGCGTACAAGCAGGGATGGTCCGGGTTCGGCGCCGCGCCCGCTCCCGGTGAGGAATGCGTGGAGGGCGAGGTCCAGGCCGTGCCCGACACTCGGGAGGTGCGCGCGGCCAACGCCGCGATCGACCGCGAGAACGCCCGCTCGGCCACCATGGCCGATCCGGACATCGACCTCACCAGCCGGGCCATGCACACCACCGGCACCGTCGGCGCGTACGACGAGAAGATCGTGGTCGTGCTGACGCTGGAACCGACCACGCTGTCCTGGCAGGACTCGGCCGGCCGGATCACCGACCTGACCGCGGCCGTGTACGCCACGGACCCCGGCCAGGACTGACCGGAGACGACCGCGAACCCGGCGCGACCAAGACCAACCGCCCGGCTGCGCTGACGAGGGGTCAGAACCGCAGCCAGGTGCCCACGAGGTCCTGCTGTCCCACGCCGGGTTCGCGGTAGTCGCAGACGCCGGTCGGGAAGGTTGTCCGCAGCCGGGCCCATTCGGCGTCGGTGAGGGGCGGGTAGTCGGCCCGGTCGGGGCCGCGCAGCCGGCACTTGATCACGTCCGCCGCGATGCCCTGCCCCGCGACCTCGCGGGGGAACGACGCCGACGGGTACAGCCGCTCGCACGTGCTCGCCGGGTCGCGGTCGAGCGGTTCGGCGACGAACGTCGGGTTCGCCGACCGGGTCATGCAGCCTTCCCGCAGCTCGGCCGGCTTCGCGGCGACGATCTTGGCGATGCGTGGCCTGGCCGAGGTGTCCCGATCGAGTGCGGTGAGCCACCGGTCCATCTGGGTGATCGCGTGCCGCAGGAGCGGGCTTTCCGTGTTGTAGAGGCCGTACCGCGAGTCCTCCAGCAGGCTGACCCGGTTGGCGGCGGTGCCGTTCGCCTTCAGCAGGCGCGCCTGCATGGACAGGCTGTGGTAGCGCACATGGATGTCGCCGTTCGGGGCGTCGTCGTTGTAGGCCCGGTAGTCGATGATCGGCGCGTCCGCGAGCCCGCCGCCGCCGTTGGTAAACCGCCCGGTCCGGTACGCCGTGCGCACCGCGGACAGGTCCGCCTCGGTCCGGCGCGGCACGATGTTCGCGTCCGCGTCGAAGCCGCCGACCCGCGCGTTGAGGTCGAGGAACTGCGTGACCGAGATGGTGCCGGCGCGCAGTGCCGCCAGCCCGTACTGCACGCCGACGTTGTCCAGCGGCCGGCGCGCGAAGCCCGTCGCCGGGTCCGTGCCGTAGACGTTGACACCGTGGTCGTACACGTCGCAGCGGGTGCCGTGCGGGTTGGTCACCGGGTCGTAGCGCAGCGCCGCCGGCAGCACGCCGCAGAACACGCGCGGGTCGATGCGGCGTGCGCCCAACGCCACGTTCGGCGCGGTGGTGTAGTTGGCGAACCCGGTCACCGCGCGCTTCTGCTCGGGGGTCCAGCCGGTGGCGCCGGTGAGGTAGGTGTCGAGCAGCCACGCGTCGGTGATCATGGTGATGGTCGCGAAGCCCACCTCGGGGAACGAGCAACCGGGGACGATGCCGTCGAGGATGCCCGGGTAGTTGTCGACGATCTGGTGCGCCTGGTACGAGCCGCCGGAGCAGCCGACGCCGATCGTGTGCCCGACCGGGCCGTAGCGCTCCACGAAGCGCTCCTTGACCATCATCGCCGTCTCGGCCGCGGTCAGGTCGTTGCAGTTGTTGCCGAACACGTTGAGCGTGGACGACGCGACCGCGAAGCCCTGGCCCAGCATGAACGCGTCGGTCACGCCGCCGGTGGTGTTGCCCTGCCGGTACCAGCCGTCGGTGCAACCGCCGCCGAGCGTGTAGATCAGCCGCCCGTTCCAGCCCGCCGGGTGGGTGAACGGGGACGGCTCCTGCTCCGCGACCGGGTCGTGCAGCACGGCGGTCTGGTAGATGCCCCGGTTGGCCGTGCCGGTCTCCAGCCGCACGATGAACGGTGCCCGGACACCGAGGGAGGTCGTCGTGGTCGCCAGGTCGGCCGGGTAGGTGGTGGCGCCTGACGGCCATGGGGCGTAGGCACCCGCGGTGGAGCGGTAGAAGTGGTCGACGCGGGTCGCGACCGTGCAGTCGCGGTCCAGCGCGGGGCCGAGGTTGCCGCCGAGGACGGGCAGCGTGAACTGTTCGGTCTCGCACACGAACGGCTGCTCGTGCGGACCCGAGAACACCGGCCCCGCGGCGGGATGGTCGACGACGGTGAGTGCGGCCGCCCCGGCGCCTGGCGCGGTGGCCCTGATCGTGCTGTGCCGCAGGCCGTCGAGGAGCGCGGTGAGCCCGCGGCCGTCCGGGCTCGGCCGGAAGTCGCGCGTGACGTCCCGCCCGTCGACCCGCACCTGGATCCGTTCCAGTGGCACGCGTGCCGGCGCCGCGACCCGGACCAGCGCGTCGCCGCCGGTCACGGTGTCGGGACGGCTGGACAGAACGGTGACGGTGAGCCGACCCGGGCCGTCCGGCCGCGCGAACGCCGTCTGCGGCGCCACCAGCAGCGACACCGCGACGATCGTGGCGCCGAACCCGCGACGAACGGTCTTCCCCATGGGGCCTCCCTCACGACTGCCGGAGGACGACTTGTCAGCCAACGTACAAACCTGTTTCGACGGAGGTCAAGCGCTCGCTGATCAACTCAGCCGCGCCACGTTCTGGTCTCGGGCAGGCTGGCGGAGCCACCAGGCGACGGCGGCCGCGCGGCTGGGGACGTCGGCCTTGGTGAAGACGCCTTCCAGGTGTTTGCGAATCGTTCGCGGGCTGATGCCGAGCTTGCGGGCGGCCTGGTCGTTGGTGTGGCCGGTGGCTATCAGCGCGAGCACCTGGTTCTCGCGTTCCGTCAGGGTGCACCGGCTGGGCGGGACCGCGGGCCCGGCGGTGTAGATCCTGGCGCGAATCGCGGAGATCCGGGCGTGGTAGTCCAGCGCCGCGCCGATGACGTCGCGCATGGGGTGGAGGGCGCGGGCCTCGCGGTCGGAGAAGTCGTGGAGCCTGCGGGTCAGGCCGATGAGCACCATGTCCTGGTCGGTCATGCGCGGTGTCATCACGAGCAGGTGGCGCATGCCGTACCGCGCGAACACCTCACGGTAGATGGGCGTCTGCCGAAAACGGTTGAAGGTCATGAAGTCGCTCGTGCGGTAGGGCCGCGGGTCACCGGTGGCGAGCAGGTTCACGATGTACGGATCGTCGGCGTACAGGGTCATCCAGTGGTCGATCTCGGCCGTGGACAGCGTGTCTGGTTCCCCCACCACCGTCACCGACGGCCGCTGTGTCCGCCAGTCGTGGCAGATGTCGATGCACACACAGTCCACACCGACGACATGGCGCAGCCCCTCGGCCAGCTCGGCCACGAACGGCTCGTTGTTGACGATGGCGTGGGCGGCGTTCAGCCCGTAACGCATCAGCCTGGTCTCATCCACGGCGAATCCCCCGATCGCGTACCCGGGCAAGTATGGGGCGGGAGGTGAGCCGAGTAAAGCCATTTGGCCGGGTGTCAAGGTGGCGGAACAGCCACTGTCGTCCGCGCGGTCCGACCTCCCACGATGGTGCGATGAAACCGGGGGAGGTTCGCGATGTCGGCTGAGGTCGTGGCGCTGGGGGGCGGGATCCTCTTCGTCCTGGTGGCGATCGTGGGCGGTGGCTTCACGATCCGGGAGTTGATGATGCCCAGGGTGCCGAACTGGGCGCGGGTGACGTCCGCCGTCTTCGGACTGCTGCTGTTGCTGCCGTTCGTCCTGACCGTCGTGAATGGACAGACGGAGAAGGGCGCGCGATCGTCGAGCGGGCTCACCCCACCGCGAGAGCAGGGGACCGGCGGGATCGAGATCGACACCGAGCCGGACACCACCCCCGACGGCATCAGGATCACCGGTCTCGCGGTCACGGTGCGGAACGACCCGCCACGGGTCGGTGACACCGTGACCGTCGACTACTCGCTCACGAACGTCGGGAGCCAGCCCATCCGGATGGACTCCACCTTCGTCGGCGCGCGCGATCCCGCCGACGAGAACAGGGATTCGGAGGACGAGAACGAGAACCGCGTCCTCGGCCCCGGCGAGACGATCGAGTCGGGTGGCAGGGTCTTCCTGAACAGCGCCGGGACCTGGCTGATCTTTCCCTGTTATCTGCTGTCGGAAGAGCGGTACTGCCCCGATGAATGGAAGGCGTTCAACGTCATCGTCATGTCGAGCTGACGATTTGTCCGGCACTGCCAACGCGGTCGGTATTCCGCGAATATTCGACCTACTGAAGATCCGGCGCTCTCATCTCCGGTCGCGCTCGACCCGGGTGAGCCGGGTCGAGCGCGACGTCGGTGTGCCGCGGTGGTTCAGCGGGTGGGCTCCGGGATGTGGTCGATGGCGTAGACCACCTGCACCGCGAGCTCGTGGGCGGCCTTGTCGCCGAGTTTCGCGTTCTTCTGCAGAACGTCCTGGACGAACGTGACCCGTCGCTCGTAACGCGAGACGAACTTGGTTTTGGTCATGGGGGTCTCCTTCATGGACAGCACGGGGTGGGGGCTCGAACAGATGAGGTCGACGGACGTGGCAGATCGAGGTCGAGGTTCGCCGGAGAGATTGGCGCCCCGAAAATGACGTCCGCGCATCCGGACGTTTCGAGCATACGCTGCTTCCACCCGGATCGATCAGGTGGCCGGGTCACGATCTTGGAGTGGCCAGGCGGATCCGCGGTGCCGGCGGAACCCGCGAGGCAAATGCCGGGGCATCGGCCGCGCCCGTGACGGCAAGACCCGAGCCGGCGCCGACGACATTCTCACTCGATTGAGTGAAGTCTTCGATGGCCGATGGTGGAAGGTTGTCTCTTTACGCAATCGGATGAGATAACGGTGTCGCGCGCGTCGCCTGTCGGGCGTTGTCGCGTGGAACGGCTGCCACTTATGGGTTTGAGGGGCATGACTGTCCGTAGTGGATGGTCGGGTCGGCTTCGGTCTTTGAAAACATGCTGTCTTGCCAACCGGACTTATCTGGCACACTCTACGCGAAGATGGTCTCTTGGCAGATAGTCTACGCGTAGGTAATCTGCGATGGGGCCGCCGCACGGCCGACAGAACCAACAGGGAGTCCTCATATGTGGAAGTACGAGCACACGATCGAGACCGACGCCAGGCCGACCGAGATCTGGCGGCTGTACAGCGATGTCAGCACCTGGTCGAAGTGGGATCAGGGCATCGAGCGGGTGGAGCTCGACGGGCCCTTCCAGGTGGGCAGCACGGGCCGGATGAAGCCCGCCGGCCAGGAGACGTTGCCGTTCCGGTTGGTGCAGGTGGAGGAGAACCGCGTGTTCGCGGACGAGACCGAGGTGGCCGGCGTCGTGCTGCGTTTCACGCACTCGATCGACGCCCTGGACGACGGTCGCACGCGGCTCACCCATCGGGTCTCGATCACCGGCCCGGCGGCGGAGCAGGTCGCCCCGGGACTCGGGCCCGCCGTGACGGCCGGCATCCCCACCACGATGGCGACCCTCGTTGGGATGGCTAAATGACCATTGAAACAGCCTGGGAGAGTCCGGGCTTCCTTCTGTGGCACGCGACATTGCGCTGGCAGCGCGCCGTCACCGCCGCGCTGCGGCCCTATGACCTGACACATGTTCAGTTCGTTCTTCTCGCGAGTGTGTGGTGGTTGGGACGGGAGAAGCGTGAGCCCAACCAGCTCGAGCTTTCCCAGCACACGGGGGCGGACGTCAAGATGGTGTCGCAGGTGCTGCGCAAGCTGGAGTCCAGCTCGCTGATCGAGCGGAACACCGACAGGGTGGACACGCGCATGAAACGCCTTCGCGTCACGCCGATCGGCGTGGAGTTGGTCGACAAGGCGCGTTTCGCGGTGGAGGACGCCGACGCGGCGTACTTCGCGGCCGTCGAGGACCAGGAGCTCCTCATGGTCATGCTCTCCGCGTTAAGCGGCAGGGCCGGCGGTAGCCGGACAAGACGGGCAGGAGCGGGCTAGTGTCCCGCGCCGGAAATCAGGCAACTAATTCGGCGGCCCAGCTTCCCGCCGGCGGCGTTGCCGGTTCACCCAAGTACGACCCAGTACGAGGACGAACCGGCGCCTTGCCAGCAGAAACCCGGATCCACCGACTTAATCACCGCATTTCCGGCGCGGGACTCTAGCTCCCGCGGTGGTTGGACACGGAGGTCGACGTTGGGGGGAACCCACGGCCAGGAGTTCACGCCCGTCAGGTCGCTGGTCGGGGACGGCGGTGGCCGGCTGAGCTGGTCGGCCACCGCGAACTCCTTCGGCACGGATCCGGTCGTCGTCGTGACCGGCTGGCTCAGCCATCTCGTGATGGACCTGGAGTCGCCGCAGATCGCGTCGTTCTACCGCGCTCTCGCGGCGCGCCGGCGGGTGATTCGCTTCGACCTGCCGGGGGTCGGGCTCTCGGACCGGGCGGAGGCGCAGGACTTCGGCGTCGGCCGCCAGATCGAGTGGATCCGCTCGGTGGTCGACGCGGCCGGCGAGGACCGGGTGTCGCTGGTCGTCTGTGGCCTCGGGCTGCCATCGGGGCTCGGCTTCGCGGCCAGGTACCCGCAGCGCGTCAGCAGGATCGTCCTGCTGGCGTCCGCCGCGCACTTCCACGTGGCCAACAGCGACGCGACCGCCCAACCGTCGCTCGTCGAGGTGATCGGCACTCTCACGGAACTGGACTGGCGGCTGGGAGCCCGGGTGATGGCGGACGTCCTGCTGCCGGACTCGGCCGCCACGACGACCGCCTGGTTCACCGACTACCAGCGCGCGGCGGCGGAAGAGGACATTGCCGCCGGGTTCCTCCGTGGGCAGATGCATGCTCCGGTGCCGCCCCTGCCCGCGGTGCACGCGCCGACGATGGTCCTCTACAACAGGGGAAGCGGCCGCGAGGTCTACGACACGGCGACGAGGTTCGCGAACCTGCTCCCGGACGCCCGGCTGGTCATCCGGCACGGCACGGCGAACCTGCTTCCGTTCGACGACGTCGACACCACGGTCGCCGAGATCAACTCGTTCCTGGACCCGCTGGGCTCCATTCTCACCGTCCGCGAACGGCAGGTGCTGGTCAAACTGACCGAGGGGCTCTCCAACCGGACCATCGCCCGCACGCTGGGCATCACGGAGAGCACCGCCGCGCGGCACATCGCCAACCTCTTCCGCAAGCTGCACGTCAACAACCGGGCCGCCGCGGTCGGCAGGGCACACATGCTCGGCCTCGCGGTCTGACCGGGTCACGGCAAGAAAGAAACAACCAGGGGGAATTCGCCATGGCCGACCAACGCGTGCCGAAAGCCGGGATTCTGGTCCTGCTGTGCGTGAGCCAGTTCATCATCGCGCTCGACTTCTCGATCCTCAACGTGGCGCTGCCGACGGTGCAGGAGCACCTGGGGTTCTCCCGCACCGGGCTGCCGTGGGTGATCAGCGCGTACGCCCTCGCCTTCGGCGGCCTGCTGATCCTGGGCGGCCGGGTGGCGGACCTGTTCGGCCGCAGGCGTGTCCTCGTCGTGGGCGTCGGGTTGTTCGCCGTCGCGTCGCTGGCCTGTGGTCTCGCGGACTCGCCGGAGCAGCTCGTGTCGTGGCGGGGCGTGCAGGGTGTCGGCGCCGCCGCGACGGCGCCCGCCGCGTTCTCGTTGCTGACCACCACCTTCGTCGCGCCGAGCGAACGGGAGCGTGCCCTGGGCGCGTGGAGTGCCGTGCTGGGCGCCGGCTTCGTGCTGGGCGTGCTCGGCGGCGGTCTCATCACCGGGTTGGTCGGCTGGCGCTGGGTCTTCTTCATCAACGTGCCGATCGCCGTCGCGGTGGTGGCCGCCGCGGTCGTGCTGGTGCCGGTCGACGGCAGGCGGCCGGGCGGCCGGCGGCTGGACCTCGGCGGCGCGGTGCTCGTCACCACCGGCCTGGTCGTGCTGATCTACGGGTGCAGCCAGGTCGGTTCGACCGGCGTGCCGGCTATCCTGGTCGTGGTGGCGCTGCTGGCGGGTCTGGCGCTGCTCACCCTCTTCGCCCTCGTGCAGAGGCGGTCGGTGGTCCCGTTGGTGCCGCCGCGGTTCTGGCGGACTCCCGGCACCATCCGGGCCAACAGCGCGAACCTGTTGCTCATGGCCGCGTTCTCCGGCATGGTCTTCCTGCTGACCCTGTTCCTCCAGCAACGCCACCATCTCAGCCCGACCGCCACCGGGCTGGTCTTCGCACCGTCCGGAGTGGCCGGTCTCGCCGGCGGGGTGGTGGGTGGCCTGCTGGCCAAGCGGACCGCACCCGGCCGTCTGCTGCCCGTGAGCGCGTTCGTGCAGTTCGTGGCGACGGCCGTGCTGGTCCTGCTGCCCGAGCACGGCACCGTGCTGATCGTGGTGGCGGCGACGATCGTCACCAACTTCTCCGGTGTCGTCGCGATCGTCATGATCAGTGTCATGGCCGCGGCGGACGTGCCGCCCGCCGACCAGGGCCTGGCGGGCGGTCTGTTGAACACCACGCAGCAGATCGGCGGCGCGTTGGGACTCGCGGTGGTGACCGCGGCCGTCACGCTCGCCGGCAACGCCGTCGCGGACGCGACGGACGCCCTGCGTTGGGGAATGGCGGCGGCCGCGGGACTCTGTCTGCTCGGCGCCGTCGCCGGGTGGATCCGGCCGAGAGTGGTCGCCCGGGTCCCCGAGTTCACCTGACCACGAGGAGATGACGGCGGCCCGGGCGGGGGTCCCGGCCGCCGTGCCAGCTCCGGCTACGGTCAGGAACGAATTCCACACTGACTGTCCACTATGTACGCTCAGTTCGAGTGACAGGTCCGCGATACTACACAGTTCTTGCTATTTTCTGGCTTTGCGGTCCATTGCAGAATCGAACACGACCCAAACGGCTAGCTCAGAAGGATCGCGACATGCGCCGTCGGCACCTGTTCGAGTTCGAGGACCAGAGCTGGTTTCCCGCCGTGCTGCGGGATGCGGTGACGGACTGGCTGTGCCGGGCTCTCGTGATCGGCCGGAGTGTGTACCGGCCGGCGGTCCCGCTGATCGCCCGGTTGTTGCGCGAACAGGGGGAGAACCGGGTCGTGGACCTGTGTTCGGGGGCGTCCGGGCCGTGGCGTGCGCTCCAGCCCGCGGTGGCGGCCGAGGCGCCGTTCGCGCTGACGTTGACCGACAAGTACCCCAACGTCCCGGCGTTCGCCGCCGTGGCGGACCGGCTCGGTGCCGGGGTGAGCTTTCGCGCGGACTCCGTCGACGCCACGCGGGTGCCCGCGGAGCTGACCGGGGTGCGCACGCTGTTCACCGGGTTCCACCACTTCCGGCCGGACCAGGCGCGGCAGGTGCTGCGCGACGCGTTCGAGCGCCGGGCGGCCATCGGCGTCTTCGAGTTCACCGAACGGCGGTGGGCACCCGTGCTGGCCACGGTGGTGCTCGCGCCGGTGCTGGTGCTCGCCTGGATGTTCCGGCTGCCACCGGTCACGTGGCGCAGGTTGCTGTTCACCTATGTGGTTCCGGTCATCCCGTTCGCGGCGACCTGGGACGGGATCGTGTCGAACATGCGGACCTACGAGCCGGCGGACCTCCGCGGCATGGTCGCCGACCTGTCCGCACCCGACTACTCGTGGGAGGTCGGCCGGGTGCCCGGCACCGGCAGGGCCGCCGCTCCGGTGGTGTACCTGCTCGGGTTCTCCCGCGGCGACCGTCCCGAACCGACAGGAGCGCCGTCGTGACGGCATCTACGCTCGACCGCACCATTCCCGTCGCCACCGGCAAGGGCGTCCTCGGCGTGTCCCGGGGGTTCCAGACGCGCCCGCTGGAGACGCTGCGACAGGTCTTCGACGAGCACGGCGACTTCGTGCGCGTGCGGTTCTTCGGCAACCAGTACTTCTATCTGCTGTCCCATCCGGACGACATCCGCCACGTGTTCGCGACGAACGCGCGGAACTACACGAAGTCCCCGCATCCGGCCTTCACGTTGCTCAGCCACGTGATGGGGCAGGGGCTGGTCACGAGCGACGGTGACCTCTGGGGACGGCAACGCCGGCTGATCCAACCCGCCTTCACGCGCCAGCGCGTCGCGCAGTACGGGGAGCTGATGACCACGGCGACGCTGGCCATGCTCGACCGCTGGCACGCCCGTGGCGACGCGCTCCTCAACGTCGACTCCGAGATGATGCGCCTGACGCTGGACATCGTGGGGCAGACGTTGTTCGGGCAGGACCTCACCGCGTCGGCAAGCCACGTCGGCACCGCGTTCACCGACGTCAGCGCGCAGTTCGCCCGACTGCTGGGCAGCCCGCTCGGGCCGCTCGCGATCAGGTTGCCGTTCCTGCCGGGGACGCGCCGGTTCCGGGGCAGCGTCGCCGCGCTGGACGTCGTGGTCAACGGGATCATCGCCGAGCGCCGGCGTGACGGCGGGGACACCGGCGACCTGCTGTCGCTCCTGCTCGCCGCCCGGGACTCCGACGGCGTCGGCATGGACGACCGGCAGCTGCGCGACGAGGTGATGACGCTCCTGCTGTCGGGCCACGAGACCACGGCCGACGCGTTGACCTGGGCGCTACACCTCATCGACCGGCACCCGGAGGCCCGCGCGAACCTGGAGTCCGAAGTGGACTCCGTGCTCGGCGGCCGGGTGGCGACCGTCGACGACCTGCCACGGCTCGCCTACACGGAGATGGTCGTGCGGGAGGCGCTGCGCCTCTATCCGCCGATTTTCCTCTACGCCAGGTGGGGCAACAGTCCCGACCAGGTCGGCCGCTACGGGCTGCCGGCCGACGCGACGATCACCGTCTGCCCGTACGTGGTGCACCGCCACCCCGAGTTCTGGCCCCACCCGGACAGGTTCGACCCCGAGCGCTTCACACCGGAGCGAGTCGCGGCCAGGGAGCACTACGCGTGGATTCCGTTCAGCGGCGGTCCACGACAGTGCGTCGGGGTGCACTTCGCGATGATGGAGGCACAGTTGCTGCTCGCCACCATCGTCCAGCACTGCCGGCTCACGCTGGCCCCCGGCAGGACGGTCGTGCCGGGACCGGCCATGACCCTGCGACCACGCGGCGGTCTGCCCATGCATGCCCACGCCCGAATCAACTGACCACACAGGACGTTCGAGGAGGCCGCGATGTCGGTGACCGAAACCTTGCCCACGACCACGCCATACCCGAAGAAGTACACCACGCCGTTCATCCTGTACCCGCCCGCGTTGTGGGAGAACCGGATCGGTCACGAGTTCACCCGGCAGTACCTCGCGCTCGACGAGACCGGCCAGGACTTCGTGCTGTACCTGTCCGTGCCCTTCTGCCGGGTCCGGTGCCTGTCCTGCCCGTACTTCATCGACCTGCTGTCCCCGCGCGACACGCACCACAAGGAGCGGCGCTACGTCGACGCGGTGGTCGCCGACATCCGGCGGTGGGCGTCCTACCGGCGGTTCCAGACCGGCCGCCTGCGTGCGGTCTACCTGGGCGGCGGCACCGGTTCGGTGCTGTCCACCGCGAACCTCCGGCGGATCGTCGAGGCGATCGACACGAGCTTCCCGCACGATCCCGGCATCGAGATCACGTTGGAGGGCAACGCCCGTGACTACGACGACGAGAAGCTCGACTACGTCGTGTCCTCGCCGATCAGCCGGGTGAGCCTCGGGGTCCAGTCGTTCAACCCCGACATCCTCAAGGTGATCGGCTCGCCGCACGCCGCACAGGAGAGCGCCCGGGTGATCAGGGCGTTGACCGCACGCGGGTTCGAGAACATCCAGCTCGACATGATGTACAACCTGCCCGGCCACCGCAGGGAGACCTGGCAGGAGGACCTCGGGCACCTGCGCGACCTCGACATCAAGCACTTCACCATCTACCTCTACCGGATCCACGAGGGCACACCGCAGCACAAGCTGATGCAGATCGGCAGGATCCCGCCGCTGCTGGACAAGGAGTCCAACTACGTCAAGAACATGTACCTCGACGTCATCGACATCGCCGAGGACATGGGTTTCCGGATGTACATGTTCGACCACTTCGCCCGCGAGGGCTGGGAGAACGTCTACAACGACTGGACCTTCCGGCAGAGCAACGTGGAGATCCTCGGCGTCGGGCCGGGGGCGTACGGGTTCGTCAACAACTACCGGATCGGCGCGAAGAAGGACGTGGAGCAGTACATCGCGACCGTCGGCAGGGGCGAGCACATGGTCAGCGCGGTGTCCGACCAGCTGACCCCGCGGATCCGCAAGGAGCGGTACGTCATCAACCTCCTGCAGTACCTGGCCGTGGACTTCGCCGAGTACGAGCGGAACTTCGCCGCCCGGTTCCTCGACGACTTCGGCGAGCCTGCGCGGCGCGTGGTCGACCGCGGCCTGGCCACCATCGAGGGGGACCGGCTGGTCCTGACCGACCTCGGCAAGGAATGGCACATGAACGTGATGCTCGAGTTCACCAACGAGCGCTTCTGGCAGGACACCACCGCGCTCGACCACCCCCACTGGGCGATGAACACGCCGATGGTCGACCTGTTCGCCGGCGACCGCGCGGACTGGCTCGGCTGAGAGCACCGGAGAGGGAGAGTCCACATGAGAATCGACGACGTGCGTGACGCACTGGCCGCACTGGACATCGACGACGCGGTCGACGAGACGACCGAGCTGCGTGCCGAACTTGGGATGGACTCCCAGGAGATCGTGCACCTGTTGGCCCTGCTGGAGAAGCGGCACGGGGTGGCGCTGACGCAGCGTTCGGACGCGGTCGGCCGGGCCCGCACGGCCGGCGCGGTCGTCGCGCTGTTCGACGCCGTCCTGCGCGCCCGGCCGGTGGCCTCATGACGAGCACCGTCACCGCCGCCGGCCCGGGCCTCGAGCACTCCTGCACCGAGGTGGTCGTGATCAACCGGCACAAGGACGACGTGTACCGGGCGCTGCACGACGTTCGGGAGTGGCCTCGGCACCTGCCGCACGTGCTTGAGATCGACGTGCGCTACGACGACGGCCGGTACCAGGAGTTCTTCATGACGGTCGACTCGGCCGACTCGCGGCTGCGGGTCAGGTCGGTCCGCGGCTGCCGTGCCGACCTGATCGAGTTCTTCCAGCCCGAACCACCGGTCTTCCTGCGCCACCACGCGGGAAGCTGGCGATTCCGGGCGCTTCCCGACGGCGCGTGCGAGGTCGTCGCGACGCACGCGTGGACGCTGGCGCCTGCGGAGGCGGCGGCGTCCTTCCCGGACACCCCCGCGGCGACCACGGCGCAACGGGTCCGTGCCCTGCTGGCGGAACACTCCCGGCTCGCGCTCACGACGTGGCGGCGGGTGCTGGAGGCGAGTGCGGCGCGATGATCATCTCCGAGACCGTCCGCGTCGCCGCCGAGCCGCCCGTGGTCTACGGCGCGTTCGCCGACCTCGACCGCTGGGTGCGGATCCTGCCCGACGTGCTCGACGTCGAGGTCTTCTACTTCGACGGCTACAACCAGGAGTTCAGCATGACCGTCGAGCGGCCGGGCGGGCCGGAGACCGTCCGCGGCGTTCGCTACCACCGCCCGTTCCGCGAGCTGGAGCTGGTGCAGACCACGCCGCCGCCGGGGCTGTCCCGCATGTGCGGGACATGGCGGTTCAGCGACGACGGCGGCAGCACCGTCGTGACCGCGACGCGTGAGTTCATCCTCGCCGGCGACCGGCACGCCGCGCTCGGCGAGGAGGGGTTCGCGGCGGTGCTGCGTACGGCGCTGCGCACGAACCTGGCGTTGTTCAGGAAGGCGTTGGAGACAGATGGAACGCATTGAGGTCGTGCGCCGCATCCCGGCACCGGCCGCGCGCGTCGTCGGCCTGCTCTGGGATCCCGTCGAGCTGCAACGTGCGTGGGACCCCATCAGCGAGGTCGCGGTGTCCTACCACGACGGCCGGAACCAGGAGTTCACCATGCGGGTCCGCCGTGACGGGCGGATCGAGTCGGTGCGCACCATCCGGTTCCGGCGCGGCCGGACCATCACGTTCTTCACCCCGCTGGCACCGCCGATGATGGCCTGGCACCGCGGCGCCTGGGTCGTCGGCGCCGACACCGATACCGATCTGTCCGTGGTCACCGCCGTCCGCGAGTACGAGCTGCGCGCGGACCATCCGGTCGCCGGGGAGCCCGCCGTGTTCCGCGCGGCGTTCCTGGCGCGGCTGGGCCGCATCCTCGACCGGTGCGCCGACCACCTCGGTGTGCCGGGAACTCCCAGTACGCAAGGAGCGGGCGAATGAGAAGTGAGCTCGTCGTGATCGGGGCCGGTCCGGCCGGCGCGTGTGCCGCGGCCGTCGCCGCGCGCGCGGGCCGGGACGTGCTGCTCGTGGATCGCGGCACGCGGCCGGGCACCCACCTGCCGGAGTCCTGGCACGGCGGGTGCGCGAAGCTGCTCGCGGCTATCGGCGTCGCCGACCCGTTCGCCGCCTGCCGCGACCGCACGCGGGTGCGGCTGGGGGACCGCACCGGGGTGCTGCTCGAGATCGAGCTGCGTGCCCGCCGCGGCGGCACGGGCGTCCGGCTCGACCGGGTGAGCTTCGACGAGATGCTGCTCGCGAACGCGCTCGCCCAGGGTGCCCGGCACCTGCCGGGGCACGGGGTGCGGTCGGTCGATCTCGCGGGCCGGCCGAGCTTGGTCGTCCACGGCGCCGACGGCGAGATCACGGTCACCGCCGACTACCTGGTGGATGCCGGCGGCAAGTCGGCACTGGTCGGCACGGCCGCCGGCCTGGTCACGGAGTCACCCGTGGCACTGGATCCCAGGGTCATCGTGTTCTCGCACCACCGCCCGGCGGGTGCCGACCCGCTGACCGAGCAGGGCTCGATGACGGTGCTGCGGGTCAGGGGCGGCTACCTGTTCGTCATCCCCGTCGCGGCCGACCGGGTCAGCGTCGGCGCGGTCGTCGCGGCACGCCGTGCCGGCGGCGCGGACCCGGCCGCCGTCCTCGCCGAGGCGATCGCGGAGGTGCCCGAGGTGGCCGCGCTGGTCGGCGCCGCGACCCGCCTGCTGCCGCCGATCGTGGGGCGCAACCACACCTACCGCTGCACGCGCTTCGCCGGGGAGAACTTCGCGATCGCGGGTGACGCCGCGGCGTTCGCCGACCCGTTCTTCTGCACCGGGATCGACTTCGCCGTGCGGACGGGGATCGAGGCGGGCCGGGCGGCGGCGCACACACTGGCCGGCCAGGACCCCGTCGCGGTGGCGGACCGCTACGGCGCGGCGGTCGACGCCGCGCTGACCGACCTCACCGCCGGTGCGTTGCCCCGGCTCACCTCCGGTGCGTCCGCCGCGCTGCTGGCCGCCGTCGTCGACCCTCATCTGCCGTCCGTGCTGCCGCTGGCCGCGCTGCTCACCCACGCCGGCGGCGGGGCGGTCACCGAGCCGCGTGCGGCCGGCCTCGTGGCGGCGGGCCGGTCCGCCTTCGCCGACATCCCAGCGTAGAAAGGAACATCCGTGCGTCTTGTCGACCTGAGCCTGACCCTGGAGGCCACGCCGAGTGAGCCGGTCGCGGTCGAGATCGACTTCGTGTCCCATGCCGAGGGCGCCGACATCCTTGGCGCGCCCATCGGCATCGGCCGGGCCGAGTTCCCCGACGGACTCGGCATCAGCCTCGAGCACGTCCGGCTGACCAGCCACTCCGGCACCCACATCGACGCGCCCGCCCACTACGGACCGCGGAGCGCGGGCCGGCGGGCCAGGACCATCGACGAGCTGCCGCTCGACTGGTTCCACGGCCCCGGGGTGCTGCTCGACTGCACCGGTGACCGCGACAAGGCGGTGACCCGCGAGGAGGTCGAGGCCCAGCTGGCGCTGGTCGGCCACGCGCTGGCGCCGGGCGACATCGTGCTGCTCGACACCGGCGCGGCCGCGTCGTGGGGGAGACCGGAGTACTTCACCGACTTCCGCGGCGTCACGAGGGAAGCGACCGAGTTCCTCGTCGAGGCGGGGGTGCGGGTCATCGGTGTGGACAGCTTCGGGTTCGACCCGCCCTTCGGCCGCATGCTCGCCGAGTACCGGACAACCGGTGACCCGGCCGTGCTCTGGCCCGCCCACCTGTACGGCAGGGAGCGGGAGTACTGCCAGATCGAGCGGCTGACCAACCTGGCCGCCATCGGTCGGCCCGTCGGGTTCCGGCTCGCGTGTTTCCCGATCAAGATCAGGGCCGCCGGCGCGGGGTGGAGCCGTGTCGTGGCCTTCGTCGACGAGGAGGCGGCGTGATCAGCGCCAGCCGGCACATCGACATCCACGCCGACCTCGGCGCCGTCGCCGCGTTCGTCCGCGAGGTGACGAACCTGCCGCGCTGGACGGACTTCTTCCGGTCGGTCGGCGCGCGGACCGGCGGGTACCACGCGGTCGAGTCGGTGGTGGGGCCGATCGCCACCCGGATCCTGGAGTCCCCGGACGGCGGCGGGCTGCTGTGCACCATCGAGTCGATCATCGCCGGCGTGCGGGAGACCGCGACCGTCCACCTGCTGCCGGCGGGGGACGCGGTCCGCGTCGAGTTCACCATCGCCCTGCCGGACGACGCGTCCCCCGGGCTGCGCGCGCGGGCCGACGCGACGCTGGCGGACGAGCTGGTGCGGCTGCGTGGGATCTGCGAGACGGCGGTGCGGGCATGAGCGCGCGCCGCCGCGTCGTCGTCACGGGTCTGGGCACCGTCAACTCGGTCGGCACGTCGGTCCCGGAGTTCTGGCGGCGGAGCGTGGCCGGGCACTCCGGGGTGCGCAGGGTGACCGAGTTCGCCATCCCCGACGACATGAGCCAGATCGCCGGCGTGGTCGCCGACGACTGGGCGGGCGGCGAGCCGCTGTCCGTCTCGCTCGACGCGGACCCCGGCACGGTCGACCGCAGCCTGCGGTTCGCGCTCAGTGCCACGGAGGAGGCGATCGCCGACGCGGGGCTGCACGCGGCCGGCATCGCCGCGCTGCCGCCGGGACGTGCCGCGGTCGCCGTGTCCACGGCGATCTCACACATCACACGGATGGAGGCCGAGTTCCGGCGCGGCTCCAAGGAAGGCAAGCAGGCGCTCGCCGTGGACGGCGCACGCGTCGCCGACGACAACAGCTTCCTGTTCAACACCACCAACGCGCGGCTCGCGGCCACGCTCGGCATCCGCGCCGACTACGCCACCGTGACCACCGGCTGCACCGGCGGGGTGGACTCGATCGGCTACGCGATGCAGCTGATCCGGCACGAGAACGTCGACCTGGTCATCGCGGGCGCCACCGAGGCGCCGATCACCCCGCTGGTGGTCGCGGCGTTCAGCAAGATCGGGGCCACCTCGATGCGCAACGCGGAGCCCACCCGTGCCAGCCGGCCGTTCGACGTGGACCGGGACGGTTTCGTGCTGGCCGAGGGCGCGGGTGTCCTCGTGCTCGAGTCGCTGGACGCCGCGCTGGCCAGAGGCGCGCGGGTGTACGCCGAGGTGCTGGGCTACGGCAGCGTCAACAGCTGCTTCCACATGACGAGCATGCCGGACTCGGGCATCCCGATCGCGCAGGCGTGCTCCCTCGCCGTGACGGACGCCGGTGTGTCCACGATGGACATCGACTTCGTCAACGCGCACGGTTCGTCCACACCGCAGAACGACCGCGCGGAGACCGGCGCGTTCCGGCTGCTGCTCGGCGGGCGCGCGACCGAGGTGCCCGTCACGTCGATCAAGTCCCAGACCGGACACAGCCTCGCCGCCGCCAACGCCATCGAGCTCGTCAGCTCGGTCCTGTCGATCCGGGACGGGATCATCCCGCCCACCATCAACCTCGACCGGCAGGACGAGGAGTGCGGGCTCGACGTCGTGGCGGGGACCGCGCGCCGCACACCGGTGTCCTGCGTGCTCAAGACCAGCAGCGGGTTCAGCGGCATCCACTCCAGCCTGGTGCTGGGCCGCTACCTGGAGGTGCCCGCGTGAGGCTCGCGATCACGGGGCTCGGTCTCGCCACGCCGGCGGGATGCGACGACGAGTCGTTCTGGCGGGCGATGCTGCGGGGCACGCCCGTCTTCGAGGAGGTCGACCTGTACGGCGACGACACCCGCCACCCGGCCGGCCGCGTGGCGGGGGAGATCGGGCACGGCTGGCCGCGCAGGCAGGCCAGGCGGGTCGACCGCTTCACGCTGCTGGCCATGGCGGCCGTCCGGCAGGCGCTGCGGTCGGCGCGGTTCGAGGTGACCGAGGAGAACGGCGCCCGGGTCGGGATCATCGTCGGCAACGCGACCGGCGGCTGGTCCTTCGTGGAGCCCCAGCTCTACCCCCTCTACCGCGAGCGGGACCTCGACGCCGTCGACTCCTACGTGGCGACCGCGTGGTTCCCCACCGCCGCGCAGGGGGAGATCTCCATCGACCTCGGCATCCGGGGGTTCAGCAAGACCATCGCGGGGGAGAACCTCAGCAGCGGGTTCGCGCTGCGCCAGGCCAGGCACGCCATCGCGGACGGCCGGCTGGACGTGGTCGTGGTCTGCGGCGCCGAGGCCCCGCTCACCCCACTGGTGCACTCGGCCCTGCTGCGGCACGGAACCGCGTCGGCGAGCGGCACACACCGGCCGTTCCATCCCGACGCCGACGGCTCGGTGCTCGCGGAGGGCGCGGCCGCCCTCGTCGTGGAGTCCGCCGACCGGGTCCGGCGCCGGACCGGACGGGCCGTGGCCGAGGTCGCCGCCAGCGCGCTCGGCCCCGACCTCGCCACGACCATGGCGGCCTGCCGCGCCCGGGGACCGGTCGACTGCGTCCTGCTCGACGGTCGCGCGACACCGGGCGCCGACCGGGCCGAACGTCGTGCGCTGGCACTGGTCTTCGCCGACCGGCCGGACCTGCCGGCCGGCGTTCCCGGCGTGGTCTACGGGAACCTGCTGGGCGCCACGCTCGCCGTCGACATCGTGACCGCCTGCCTCGCCCTTCGCCACCGCACCGTGCCGGCCACCGCGGCGGGTCCGCTGCCGCTGCCCGGGCTCCGGCACGTGCTCGTCAACGCGACCGACGACCACGGGCAGGCGATGAGCCTGCTGATCAAGGCATGGGAGAACAGATGACCGCCTCGACCGAACGGACGACGACGGTCCTGCGGCCGACGCCGCCGTTCGACTTCGCCGCCTCCCTCCGGTTCCTGAGCCAGTTCCCGGCCACCCGCGGCGAGCAGGTGCTGGGCGATCAGTTGCTGGCCAAGGCGTTCCGCCTCGCCGGTCGTACCGTGGGCGTCCGGGTCACCGGGCGGGACGACGCGGGCGCGCCCGTGCTGGACTGCGCGATGTACGCGTCCGCGCGGCTCGGCCAGGCCGCGTGCGACGCGGTCGCCGACCGCGTCGGCATGTTCCTCGGCATCCACGACGACCTGGGTGAGTTCTATCGCGTCGGCCGGGCCGATCCCGCGTTCGCACCGGTCGTGGACCGGCTGCACGGCTATCACCACGTCAAGTTCCCGTCACCGTGGGAGAACGTGTGCTGGGCGATCCTGGCCCAGCGGTGCCCCATGCCGATCGCGCAGAGGATGAAGTTCGCCCTGGTCCATGCGTTCGACAGCGCGATCAACGTCGACGGCACCCGGTTGTGGCCGTTTCCGGAGCCGAGCCAGCTCCTGTCGAGGGGCCCCGCGGGGATCAACGAGCTGGTGGGCAACGAGCGGAAGGCCAAGTACCTCCTGGGAGCGGCCGCCGCGTACCAGGACGCCGACGAGGAGTTCCTCCGCACCGGCCCGATCGGCGAGGTCCGGGACTGGCTGCTGGCCATTCCCGGCATCGGCCCGTGGTCGGCCTCCTTCGTGCTGATCCGCGGCCTCGGCCGGATGTCGGACCTGCCGGCCGATCCCGCCATCGTGCGGGCGGCCTCGCGCGTGTACGGACGGTCGCTTTCGGACAGCGCGTTCGCCGCGCTCGCCGACCGCTACGGCGACTGGAAGGCGTACTGGGGACACTACTTGCGGGTGGTGTCGTGATGACGGCGTGGACGAGCCGGTTTCCCTGCCGGGATGAGGATCTGCTCATCGTCGCGGCCGGCTCCCGGGACGCGCTGTCGTCCGCCGTCGACGCGCTCGCCGAGGGTGCGCACCGCCGGGAGACGGGGTCGGCCGCGGGGCCGTGGCGCGCCGCCTGCGTGGTCCCCCACGGTGACCCCGGATCACGACAGCTGCGGATGGCCGGCGAATGGCTGCGCGACGGCGTCGACTGGCGGCACCACCCGCGGTCGGGCACCTTCCTGGGCAGGGCGCTGGCGCAACCCCGGGTCGGGTTCCTGTTCCCCGGACAGGGTTCGCCACCGCACGTCGACGGCGGGGCGTGGGCGCGCACCATGCCCGACGTGGCGGAGCTCTACGCCGAGGCGCGGCTGCCGGCGGCACAACCGTCCACACCGGACACGAGCGTGGCCCAGCCCGCGATCGTCACCGCGGCCGTCGCCGGTCTGAGAACCCTTGCGGCGCACGGGATCGAGGCCGAGGTCGCGATCGGCCACAGCGTCGGCGAGCTGGCCGCGCTGTACTGGGCCGGCGTGTGGGACGCGCGGACGGCACTCGACGTGGCAAGGGTCCGCGGCCGGCTGATGCGCGACCTCGGGCCCCGCGGCGCCATGGCGAGCCTGGCCGCCGGTCCCGCGCGGGTCGACACCCTGCTCGCCGCGTGCGCCGGGGTGTGGGTGTCCTGCCACAACGGCCCGGGCCAGACCGTGGTCGGCGGCACGGCCGCCGGCGTCGCGTCGGCCGTGGCCGCGGCGGGACGAGCCGGGCTCACCGCGACCACCCTGCCGGTGGCACAGGCGTTCCACACCCCGTTGATGTCGTGGGTGGCCGACCCGTTCGGCGCCTACCTGGGACTGCGCCGCCTCGGGTCACCGCACGGCAGGGTGATCTCCACCGTGACCGCGCGCGTCGTCGAACCGGACACCGACCTGCGAGCCCTGCTGACCGAGCAGATGACCGCTCCGGTCCGGTTCGCCGAGGCACTGTCGGCGGCCGAGGCGGACCTGTGGATCGAGGTCGGTCCTGGCCGGGTCCTGACCGGCCTGGTCACCCGCGGCGCGTCCCGCGCGGTCGCACTCGACGCCGGCGCCCCGACCACGCGCGGCCTGCTGGCCACCCTGGCCGCCGCGTTCTGCGTGGGTGTCGACTGGAAGATGCCGTCCACGGAGCCCGGGCGGCACGACGGTGGCCTGTGACCCACCGGGCGCCGGTTTCGTGATGGCGCAAGGCATTCGAGACAGCGGGCGTGCCCGGCGGTCGCTTCGTGCGGCTACCGCTCGGACTCGCCCGCGTCGAGCTCGGCCTGGTTGCGCATGAGCAGGTCCATGTCCACGCCGGTGGTGGCCAGCTGTGCCACAGCGCGTTCGACGGCGCTCACCAGTGGCTCCAGGTCGGCCCCGCCGGTGGCGCCGGGCGCGGCCGACAACGCGACCAGCTGCTGGTCGAGCTGCTGGATCTGCTGCTCGATGGTGACCCGCTGCTCGATCGACGCCGCGTCGCCCATCGGTTGCGCGTCCAGCGATCGAGCCGCCGCGGCCAGCCTTCTGTGCAGCTTCGCCTCGGGGGAGTGCGCGCCCGCCCACTCCCGCGGCGCGTCCGGCGCGAGGCCCGGACCGCCGGTCCGCGCCTCGAACTGACGCTTTCCCTTGCGTGCCAACGCGATGGCGAACCCCGCCACCGCGACGACGACCACCAGGATGATCACCAGGAGCACAGTTCCCACATCAGCCTCCGCGTGACTGGTACAGCACCACGACGCCGATGATCACGACGACGGCGACCAGCACGGCGATCGCGACCTTGATCTTGCTGATCGGCCTGCGGCCCTGCACCTCGCCGGTCACACCGTTGATGCACACCTGGAACGGGCGGCCCTCGTAGATCACCGTCAGCAGCCAGATGGGCATCAGCAGGTACTTGAACCGCATGTCGTACCAGTGGATGTCCTTCTGGTGCACCCGCTGCTGGTTGCCGCCGATGTCACGGCGGACCGTGCGGTCGATCTCCTCCTCCATCTGCTGGCGCGCGGGCTCGAAGCACTGCTCCGCCGTGCGGTCGTAGGTCCGGCTCAGGTGTCCGGCGACGTACTCGGCCGAGTAGGGCCGCGCCCGCTCGGTCGGCCACGGCTCCAGCTTGGCGACCTTGGCCTCGTCCAGCCCGGTGTTGCCGAGGACGGGCAGGTCGTCGAACATGTTGTGCACCCGGCCCCGCACGTGGGTCCAGCGGATGCGGGTCTCGGTGCGCTGGTTGTCCCCCGACCCGACGGTGACGGTGTAGGTCGTGCCGCGCTCACCGGCGTAGTCGGTGTCCGCGGACGCGTCGAAGGTGAAGTACGAGGCGTAGACGCTGGTGAACGAGCCGACCTCGCTGTACTTCTTGAACTCGCCCGGCGCGAACCAGCGGCTCTTGATCCACTTCTCCACCACCTCGCGGGCGACCGGCTCGGCGACCTCGAACGGCAGCACCGCGTCCACGGGCAGCCGGTCCGGCGCGTCGTGGATGTCGTCGCGCTGGATGGGGGTGGCGCAGTACGGGCAGCGGGTGGCGGTCAGGGTGCCGCCGAAGGTGGTGTGCCCGCCGCAGTTCTGGCAGACGATCTCCTTCTCCGCGCCGGCCTGGACCATCATCCGTGCCTGCTGGGTGTGCATCCTGCTGATGTCGTGTTCGACCACCGCGCGCCCGGCGTCCTCGATGATCGGCTGCTCGTTGCCGCAGCTGGGGCACTTGAGCAACTGGGCGGCGATGTCGAACACCAGCTGCGCGCCGCACTGGTGGCACGGGTAGGTGCGGGTCTGCTCCGTGGTGTGCAGCGTCGCCCGCAGCACCTGCTCCTGCCTGGCCGGCGGCGGGCTCGCGGGCCGCGGCTGGCTCGGGAAGTAGCCCGGTTGGGGACCGCCGGGCAGCGGCGGTGGGCCTTGGTGCGGGGTGCCGGGCAGCGGCGGGGGGCCCTGGTACGGAACGCCAGGCTGTTGCGGAGGGCCGGGCAGTGGTGGCGGACCTTGGTGTTGGGTGCCGGGCAGTGGCGGCGGGCCCTGGTTCGGGCCGCCGGGCTGTTGCGGCGAGCCCTGCCACGGGCCATCCGGTTGCCGGGGCCATGGCTGGTTCGGCGGCCCTTGCTGCTGCGTTCCGGGCAGCGGTGGTGGGCCTTGGTGTGGGCTGCCAGGCTGTTGCGGCGGGCCCTGGTTCGGAGGGCCGGGCAGCGGTGGCGGGCCCTGCTGCGGCCCACCCGGTTGCCACTGCCGGGAGTGGTCCGGGCCGGGTAACGGCGGCGGGCCAGGAGGCAGCGGGGGAGGGCCGCTCACGCGGTGCCACCCCGCTCCGACGCGCCGGGCAGCGGCGGCGGCCCGGCCGGCGCGAACAGGGCGGCGAGGGCGGGTACGGCCTGTGCCGCGGCCCAGCCCGCCATGCCGTTCGCCCACACGAGCGTGGCGGGTGTGAGCTGCCCGCCCGCAACGAAAGGACGCAGCTGGTCGGGCGTGTACGGCCCAGCCGCGGCCCCGTTGATCTCGACATGGAACTGCTGGGCGCCGGGCAGCGGCGGCGGCCCGGCGGGCGGCGCGGCCTGCTGGTACTGAGCCTGCTGGTGCGGGGCCTGCTGGTACTGCTGCGTGCCGGCGGCCATCATGTTGCCCATCTGCTGGCCGAGGGCCATGCCGAGGCCGGCGCCCATCATGCTGCCAGCCCCGCCGCCCTCGTTGTGTGCGGCGGCGACCATCGCCTCGGCGGCGGCGCCCTGCTGGAGGCGGTCCATCGGGCCGACGTTGTCGAGGTAGCGGGCCTGCTCGACGCCGCGGGCCACGCCGCGGGTCATCGCCTGGGTGACCTCCTCGGGCAGGGTGATCGTCATGACGATGTCGTCGATCCGGAGTCCGAACTCGTCGTCGACCCGCTCCTGGACGTACTCCTTGAGCTTGCCGGCCAGCTCGGTCTGGCGGCCCTGCAGGTCGATCACGCCGAGCCTGGTCTCGAGGACCATGTCGGCGAACGCCTGGCTGATCACCCGGCGTAGCAGCTCGGCGATCTCCTCGGTGGACACCGAGGAGTCGGTGCCGATGACCTCCCGCAGGAAGATCTCCGGGTCGGCGATGCGCAACACACAGAGCCCGTTCGCACGGACCTGCACCATCGTGAAGTCGGGGTCACGTACCGTCACCGGGGATGGGGTGCCCCAGCGCAGGTCGGTGACCGGACGGGTGTTGATGAAGTAGACCTCGCTGCGGAATGGGCTGCGGAACCCGTGCGACCACCCCTGCAGGGTCGACAGGATGGGCAGGTTCTCGGTGACCAGCTCGTAGTGACCGGGGCCGAACTGGTCGGCGAGCTGGCCGCGGTAGACGAACACCGCCCGCTGTCCCTCGCGGACGATCAGCTCCGCGCCGTTCTTGATCTCGTTCTCGTAGCGCGGGAAGCGCCAGGCGAGCGTCGACCGGCTGTCGTCGAACCATTCGATGATGTCGACGAGCTCACCCTTGAGCTTGGCGATGATCCCCATCCCTGTCCTTCCCACGAACACCTGCAACGCGCCGAAGTCTAGGTCGAAACACCACGGCAGAGCCGGGAGATCGGCTGTTTTACCGCCCGATCGGGCACCGCGTCTCCCCACGGTCCGCACACCGGCACGCCCGGTGACGGGTCGCCGCCCCCACACCGCCCACGGCCTGGCGCGCCGGCCCCGGGTGCGAGGACGAGTGGACGAAACCCGAGACATGATTCCTCGGATGTCTTGACACCGGCGTCGCCCCGTCACTTCTCTGATATCAGGCGAATCCTGGGCACTCGATGGCGAGGAGATCAGGCATGCGGTGGACCCTTCGGCGGCTGGGTACCGCCGCGCTCGGTGTAGTTCTCGCGGTCGGGGTGAGCGTCGGCGTGTCCGCGCCCGCGCAGGCCGAGTCCAACGGCGGCGTGCGTGTCATGCCGCTCGGCGACTCCATCACCGACGGCTACAACGTGCCCGGCGGCTACCGGATCAACCTGTGGCAGCGCATGGCGTCCGGCGGCTACACGGTCGACTTCGTCGGCTCGGGCTTCAACGGGCCGAACAACCTCGGCGACCACGACCACGAGGGCCACTCGGGCTGGCGCATCGACCAGCTCGACGCGAACATCGTCGCCTGGCTGGGCTCCAGCACGCCGCGCACGATCCTGCTGCACATCGGCACCAACGACATGAACCAGAACTACGACGTCGCGAACGCCCCGGCGCGACTGTCCGCGCTGATCGACAAGATCCGCGCCAACGCGCCCACCGTGGAGCTGTTCGTCGCGCAGATCACCCCGGAGAGCGACCCGACGCTGGAAGCACGCGTGAACTCCTACAACGCCGCGATCCCCGGCATCGTCGCGCAGAAGGGTTCGATGACCCACCTGGTCGACATGCACTCGGCGATCACCACCGCCGACCTGGCCGACGGCGTGCACCCCACCGCGGGCGGCTACGACAAGATGGGCGCACGCTGGTACTCCGCGCTGCAGTCCGTGCCCGGCAGCCTCGCCCCGTCGCTGCCACCGGTCGGCACCGCCGTGTCGCTGGTGAACCCCCAGTCGAACCGGTGCCTGGACGTCTCCGGCGTCAGCACCACCCCCGGCGCGCAGGTCCACATCTGGGACTGCCACGGCGGGGTGAACCAGCAGTGGACCCGCACCGCCGCCGGTGAGCTCCGCGTCTACGGCGACCGCTGCCTCGACGTCGACGGCAACGGGACGGCCAACGGGACGAAGATCCAGATCTGGACGTGCAACGGCACCGCGGCCCAGCGTTTCACGTTCAACGCCAACGGTTCCGTCGTCGGGGCGGGCTCCGGCAAGTGCGTGGACGTGACCTCCAGCGGCACGGTGAACGGCACGCTCGTCCAGCTCTACGAGTGCAACAGCACCGGCGCGCAGCGCTGGTCGGCGCGGTAGGCGACTCCTCGGCACGACGTCACCGGCACCCCTTAAAGCAACGGATAGTTGCAATACGTGCTACGGTGCTGGCATGAGCGAGACCGAAGGCCAGATCGAGGTCGGCCGGCTCTCCGTCGCCTACGTGGCGTCGGGTGCCGGCCAACCTGTGGTGCTTGTCCATGGTGGCGAGAGCAGCCGGCGCCAGTACGACCCGTTCCGGCCACTGCTGGGTCCCGGCATCCGGGCCATCGCCTACGACCAGCGCGATGTCGGCGACACCGTGGCCGATCCGGAGCCGTACACCATCTCGACCCTGGCGCGGGACTGCGCCGGCCTGATCGAGGCGCTCGGCTACGAACGCGCGCACCTGATGGGTGCCTCACTGGGTGGCGCCATCGCGATGTACGTCGCGATCGAGCATCCGGAAAGGGTCGCCAGCCTGACGCTGGTCTCCGCGCCGCCGAGCGCGCCGGGCGACGTCGCCGAGAAGATCATCGCGATGAGCCCCGACGAGCGGGCGAAGTTCATGCTCGACGCGGTGATCTCACCCGAGGGACAACGCCGTGAGCCGGCTCTGGTGCACCAGGTGCAGTCCCTGCTGCGGGGCTCGGCGATGCTGAGCGAGCGGCGGCAGGACGCGATCCGGACGCTTGACTGCGCGGACCGGTTGCCCGAGATCACCGCCCCGACCCTGGTGATCAACGGGACGGACGACCCGCTGGTGCCGGCCACGACGGCGGAGTTCGTCGCCGGGCAGATCCCCGGGGCGACCCTCGAGCTCATCGACGGCGGTCGTCACGGGCTCACCCTCGAACAGCGCGAGACGACCGCCGGGCTGGTGCGCCGGTTCGTGCTCGCACACGCACCAGACGAACCAGGAAGGGAGTCGGCATGACCACGTCGGGCGATGCGGACGGCCACGAATGGCCGTCGGCGCCGGGAGACACGCTGCTGTTCGAGAACGAGCGGGTGCGGGTGTGGCGGATGACCCTCGAACCCGGCGGGATGTTCGACTTCCACCAGCACCGCCACGACCATGTCGTGATCTGGCTCGACGGTGGCGTGTCCCAGGGACAGGAGCTCGGCGACCAGGACTGGGGGCTCGTCCAGGATGCCGGGCCGGGTTTCGTGCTGTACAAGACGGTCGGCACGGCTGCCCCCATGCGTCCACATCGGATTCGCAACGACGGCGACCGGGCGACCGGGCACGTGATCGTCGAGCTGCTCGAACCGTCCCCGAGCCGAGAAGAGGAGCCGTGGGTCCACAACGGACACGGCGCCCTGCGGCGGACCTCCTGACCGGGGAGTCCCGGTCGTCAGTCGGTGGCCCGGAGCCCGGCGAGCACGACGTCGACGACACGTTCGGCTTCGGCCCGGCCGAACTCCTGGCCGGCGCCCATCAGGTGCATGTGCACCGGCCCGGACACCAGCTGCGCGAAGAACACCGGATCCACCGGTTTCAGCTCGCCGCGCTCCGCCGCCGTTTCGAGCCGCTTCCGCACGAGTGCGACACGCCGGTCGAGGACGCCACGCACGGCCCGCCCGACCTGTTGGCGGTCCCGCTCGTGCATCGCGCTCACCAGTGCGCGGCCGTCCGGGGAGTCCAGCCTTGCCACGAGCGTGAGGAGGAAGGTGACCAGATCCTCCCGGAGGTCACCGCTGTCGTGCAGCGGCACCTCGAGCTCGGCGTGTTCGGCCAGCGCGTCGACGATCAGCTCGTCCCGGTCCGGCCAGTTGCGGTAGACGCTCGTCTTGTGCACGCCGGCCCGCTCCGCGACCTCCTCGTACCGGAAGCCGGCGAGCCCGTCGCGCGCCAGCAGCTCGAGCGTCGCCGCCAGGATCTGCGCACGCACGCGGGCCGTGCGTCCACCCGGCCGGCTGCCACTCATCGGTTTCCCTCCCTCGCGTCGAATAGTAGCTTTGAGGAGAAGACATGAAGGTTCTCGTCTCGGGTGCGGGTGTCGCGGGCCTCTCGGCCGCGGTCAACCTCGGTGTCCGCGGGCACGACGTGACCGTCATCGAGCGATCATCACACTTCCGTGTCAACGGTTCTCCCATCGACGTGCGTGGTGACGCCATCGGCATCGCGGACAAGATGGGCCTGCTCGGCGGGATCCGCGACCAGCGGCTCCGGATGAGCGAGCTGGGGGTCTTCGTCGACGCCGACGGATCGGTGCTGGCACCGCTGCCGCTGCGGGAGACCAGCGACTCCGACGAGGACATCGAGATCGCCCGCGAGGACCTCGCGAACCTGCTCGTCGAGGCGCTGCCGGCGACGGCGACCGTCCGCTTCCGTGACTCCGTGGTGGAGCTCACCGACGACGGCGAGGGTGTCGACGTGCGGTTCCTCTCGGGCGGGGCCGAGCGGTTCGACCTGGTCGTCGGCGCCGACGGCCTGCACTCGGCGGTCCGGCGCCTGGTCTTCGGCCCCGAGGCGCGGTTCACCCGGCACCTGGGCTGCTACGCGGCGATCGCCGACCTGCCGGGCGCGGCCGGGGACGACGGCCAGCCCAACCCCGCCTACAACTTCCCCGGCCACCTGGCGAGCATCATGCGCTACCGCGACCGGGCACTCGCCGTCTTCCTGTTCCGCTCGGACCCGATCGACTACGACCACCACGATCTGGACGCGCAGAAGAAGATCCTCGCCGACGCGTTCGCCGGACACGACGAATGGCGGATCCCCGAGCTGGTCGCGGCCGCGACCGCCGACCCGGAGCTGTACTTCGACTCCGCGAGCCAGATCCACATGCCGGCATGGCACCGCGGTCGCGTGGTACTCGTCGGCGACGCCGCCCATGCCGCCTCGGGCCTCTCCGGCCGCGGCACCTCGCTCGCACTGCTCGGCACGTACTTCCTCGCCGAGGAGCTCGACGAGGGCGACCTCACGGCCGGTTTCGAACGCTACGAGGCCCGGTTGCGGCCGTACGTGCGGAAGGGCCAGGCGACCGTCGGCTCCGGCGCCGACCTGGTCCTCCCGGCGACCTGGGCGGCGATCGAGGCACGCAACGAGCGAATCCGGGCCGCCGCGGGCTGAGCCGGCTCACCCGTGCCGGGGCGGACGCCTTCCCCATGCGGCCACCGCGCCGGCGGAGTAGTCCACGAACGCCGGGTCCTCGTAGAGCGCCAGCGCTTCGTCGACCTCCTGCCGGGAGAGCAGGCCCGACCCGACGAGGTCCTCGCCCATGCTCAGGAGGGTCAGCCGGTCGAATTCCGCCGACTCGGTGGCACCGCGGCACGGCCGCAGCGATCCCTGCAGCCGGATGTCGGCCAGCCCGGCGGCGACCAGCGGGGCGGGCAGAGTGGTCGCCCACGTCAGGTCCGTCCCGATCTTCTCCGCGAGCAACCGCGAGCGGGCGGCCTTCTGCCGGGCGTGCGCGGGGTGACCACCGATCCCGGGAACGTGGAAGCCCGCCTCGACCACCAGCCATCCGCCGTCGCCCAGCCAGGAAGCCAGTTTCCGGATCAGTCCGTCCCGGCCGGGCAGGTGTTCCAGCACATGACGAATGTGGATCAGATCGAACTCGCCGTCCGGCGGCGGGTCGGTGACGACGTCGTGCCGCACCACCTCGACACCTGCCTGCGCGAGCGGTGCCAGGAACCGGGTGTCCACGTCGGTCGCCGTGACGTTGGCGGGGCCGACCACGCCGGCCAGCCACGACGCCACCGAACCGGCGCCGGCCCCGACCTCCAGGCACCGCGCGCTAGGGCCGAGCGGGATCTTCTCCAGGCACCGGATGGTGTCGTCGTCCGAGATCCGCTCCAGTGCGACGAGACGCCGTCGCTCGTCGGACGAACCGGGCGAGAGCAGTCGCTCGCCATATCGCTCAGGCGGTGTCAAGCGCGTCTCCTCCGATAGCGTGCCGGCCAGACCCATCGAACCGCCGTGTGACGGCGACAGCCACGGATCAGCTGTCCGTGGTTGAGCGCAGGACGCATCTCGGTCCGTTGTGAACACGGTCGTGCTTCGGGACGTATTACCGTCGGTGGCCCGTGTCCCCTCCCGATCGAGGAGCTTCATGCCTGTCCGACGTGTCGGCGTGCTGGTGACGGCCGTGGCCCTGCTCGTGTCCGCCTGCGAGGCCGGCCGCGCGACCGGCTCGGCCGCCGCGCCCGAGACCGGCGCGCCCGAGACCGGCGCACCCGAGACAACCGCGCCCGAGACCACCGCGCCTGTGCCCCTGACCGCGGTGACCGTCACCGTCCCGGCCGGGATGGCCGCGGCGCCACTGGACGTGGCGCGGCAGGCGCTCGTGCCGCGGGGATGGACGATGTCGGTGTTCGCCAGGATCCCGGCGGCACGGCTCGAGGTGTGGACGCCGGACGACGCGCTGCTGGTCTCGGTGCCGCGGGACGGCAGGGTGGTCCGGGTGACCCGGGACGGGCGTCAGTCGGTGTTGCTGGACGGGCTGAACCAGCCGCACGGGCTGGCCTTCTCGGGTTCGACGCTGTACGTGGCGCAGAGCGACCGCGTGGACGCCTACGCGTACGCGGCGGGTGCGGCGCGGGATCCGCGCCCGGTCGTCACGGGCCTGCCCGACGCCAGGAGCCCGGAGCTGGGCGGGCGGTACGCCCACGCGTTGAAGAGTGTCGCCGTCGGCCGGGACGGATCGGTCTACGTCTCCGTCGGGTCCACCGGCAACATCTCCGCCGAGGACCGCGCCGCGACGCCGCCCCGGGCGTCGATCCTGCGGGTGCCACCAGGGGGCGGGAGGCCCGAGCGGTTCGCGGTGGGGGTGCGCAACGGGACCGGGCTGGCGGTCGCCCCGGACGGGGCGGTGTGGACGGCGGTGAACAACCGGGACAACGTCCAGTACCCGTTCGACCGCCCGTACGGCGACGACTCGGGCTCGTCGAAGGGAAAGGTGATCGAGGAGTACGTGCGTGACCACCCCGTCGAGCCCCTCGCCAGGCTCACGCCGGGGCGCGACCTTGGCTGGCCGTACTGCAACCCCGACGCCGACACCGATCCCGGCACTGCCGGTAGTGGCAAGGACTTCTCGGACGTGCCGTTCACCGCGGACGTGCAGACCAACCCGGACGGCGGCAAGCTCGACTGCGCGGCGCTGCCCCGGATCGAACAGTCGCTCGGCGGGCACTCCGCGCCGCTGGGCCTGTCGTTCGTGGACGGTGGGCTTCCCGGCGAGTACGCCCGCGGCGCGCTACTGGGTGTGCACGGCTCGTGGAACGCGTCCCCGCCCCGCGCGCCGGAGGTGTCGTTCTTCCCGTGGCAGGACGGCTCGCTGGGCGACCAGCAGACCCTGGTCGGCGGTTTCCAGGCCGCCGACGGCTCCCGGTGGGGCCGCCCGGTGGCCGCGGTCGCCGGACCGGACGGGGCCGTCTACGTCACCGACGACCAGGCCGGCGCGGTCTACCGGCTGGTCCCACCCGGACGGTGAGCCGGGCGCGCGACCTTCCCGCACAATCGTTCGTGGGAACCAGGTTCGTGCCCGACGGGCACTGATCGGCGGCCGTGTCACGGGCCGGCGTCGTCGCCCCCGCCGCCCACGTCCGCGGTGTCCATGCCAGCGGTGTCCACGTCAGCGGTGTCCACGGCGAGGCCGCTGGCCGTCTCCCCGAAGTCGGCCGTGATCCAGCCGGTCGGGAGGGTGCCGACGAGGCCCGACAGCGCGCCTCGCCGTGGCCGGTTCCGCCGTGGCCGGGAGGCGGCGGCGAGGGTCCGGCCGCCCCGGATGGTGGTGCCCCGCAACGTCATCACCCACCAGGCGCCCAGGAGGGTGACGAAGCTGACGGCGATCCCGACCAGCGCGTAGCCCGCGCCGCTGGCGAGCGCCATGATCGCGACGACGGGTGCGGCCAGCGCGGCGGCCGACCCGACGACGCGGCGTGTCGCGCCGACCCGCAACCGCGCGCCGATCACCCGGGCCGCGACGGGTGGCAACGTGTCGCCCAGCTCTTCGAGATCCAGCAGCGCGGCTGCCGCGCGGGGCAGGCCGAGCCCGCCGTACACGGCCCGCACGATCGGGTCGAGGTCCGCGGGCGGCGGCTTGTCGGTCAGCTTGAGGCCGCGGCCACGCACGCGGCGCGCGAGGCCTTCGTCCAGGAGCACGCGCATGGCCCCGCCGAGCGCGCCCCGCGGCCCCCGCCACGCGTAGGCCAGCTCGATGGTGGTGAAGTCCGCCGGATCACGCCGCGACCACGGCGACGTCAGTACGGCCACCGCTCCCACCAACAGCAGGACCGCGATCACGTATGCCATGCGGCAAGTGTGCGATCAGGGCCGCGCGACACGCGGGATTTCGCGCGTGCCGATGCCCAAGTGTGAGCTGCCCGGCAGTGGTCATCGGCCGGGGGTCAGGGTGACCGACTGCCCCGGACGCAGTGTGATGGTCCGCCGCCAGCTGCTCGAACGCACTTCGGTGGCGGTGCCGCCGACACTGCGTACCGTCGCCCGGGTCGCCCTGCCGTCCCGCCACGTGAGGTCGACCTCGAAACCGCCGCGCGCGCCGACTCCGGTGACCGACCCCTTCGCAGCCCAGGCGTGGGGGAGCGCAGGCAGCAGTTCGATCACGCCGGGACGGGAGTAGAGCAGCATCTCCAGGGCCGCGGCCGCGCCGCCCAGGTTCGCGTCGATCTGGAAGATCGTGTAGCTGCCCTGGCTGTACATGTCGAAGAGGTTCGCCGACGTGCCGTTGCCGTTGTTCATCGAGGGCCGCAGCACGGTCAGGAACAGCTGGTAGGCGCGGTCGGCGTCCTTGAGCCGCGACCAGCACAGCGAGCGCCACGCGCATGCCCAGCCGAAGCTGTCCATGCCGCGGGCGACCAGCAGCTCGCGCACGCCGTCGAGCAGCTCCGCCGGGCTGGTGTCGGCGGCGATCCGGTCGCCGGGGAAGAACCCGACCAGCGGGGACAGGTGCCGGTGCGTGGTCTCGCCCAGGTTGTCCGGGGTCATCCATTCCTCGAGCCAGCCGGTCTTCGGACTGACGCGGGGCAGGTACAGCTTCGCCTGCATCCGCTGGAGCTCCGCCGCGAGGCCGGCGTCCCGCCCGAGCCGCTCGCTGGCGATCCGGAACTGGGCGAACAGGTCCCACGCGAGCTCCTGGGCGTAGGTGTTGCCCCTGGCGTCCGGTCCGTGCTCCGGAGACCACGCCGTGTCGTCGACGAGCACCTCGCGGGAACCGCCGCCCGGGTCGGTGACGGTCGTGGTGACCAGCCGGGACCGCCAGAACTCGGCCGCGCCCTTGACCACGGGGTAGATCTTCGCCAGGTACGCGCGGTCCTGGCTGTACTCGTAGTGCCGCCACAGGGTGGCGCACAGCCAGGCGTTGCCGGACGGGTGCCAGACCCAGCCGCTGCCGCCGTGGATGTTGGTGGAGAACGCGATCGCCCAGCCCGCGAGCTTCCCGCTGCTGTTGCGGAAGCGGTTGCGCGGATCGTTGAACAGCCTGCGGGTCACGTCCGTCCACACCGGGAGCTGGGACACGCAGTAGTCCGCCAGCGCGACGGCGCACTCGCCGAGACCCGCCGGGCCGGCCAGCCAGTAGTTCATCTGGACGTTGATGTCCGTGTGGTAGTCCGCGAACCAGTCCGGGGTGTTGTCGTGGATCCACAGCCCCTGCAGGTTCATCGGCAGCCGGTCCCGTGACCCGGTGATGGTCAGGTACCGGCCGTACCGCACATAGGTGGCCTCCAGTTCGGGGTCGGCCGTGGTCGGATCCGTGTACCGGACAGCGATCCGCGACCACGTGTCCAGTGCGCGCTGCACCGGTGCGGACGGGCCGAGGTCGATGGTCATCCGGTCGTACAGGCGGCGGTAGTCGCGCACGTGCGTGGCGAGCAGCCGGTCGCCGGGAACACGGGCCGCGGCGGCGGCCTTCGCCCTGGCGAGTGCCAGCGGGTCGATCCCGGCGTCACGGAAGCTCCGCGCCGCGTCCGGGGAGTAGTCGGTGCCCCCGCAGATCACCACCACCAGCTCCCGGCAGCCGGCGAACGTGAGCTTGTCGCCGCTGGCCGAGACCGTGCCGCCGACGCCCACGGCGGTGACCGCGGCCGCGTACCGCAGGCCGTTGGCCAGTGCGCCGGCGAAGCTCGCCTCGTGGGCCGCCGCCGCGGTGGTCTCGTCGTGGGTGCCGAGGAGCGAGACCGAACCGCTGTGGGTGCCGCCGGTCGCGGTCAGCCGCAGGACGACGACGTCGTCCGGGTGGCTGGCGTAGACCTCACGCCGGTAGTGCGCCCCGCCGATCCGGTAGCTCGCCGAGACGACGCCGTTGCTGAGGTCGAGCTGTCGCCGGTAGTCCGCGTACGCCTGCGGGGTGTGGCCGGTCACCGCGACCCGCACCTGGGCGAGCACGCCGAAGCTGCCGAAGCCGGTCCCGTCGTAGGGGAGCTGGCCGTCGTCGGTGGGCACGTCGTTGCGGCCGCCCGACCAGAACGAGCCGTCGGTCAGGTACAGGACGTCGTCGGCGGGGTCGCCCCCGGTCAGCGCTCCCAGGCGCCCGTTCCCGATCGGCAGTCCCTCCCGGATGATCTGGTCCTCGCGGGCAGGCGTGCGGTACCAGAGCGTCGTGGCCTCGGCGCCGGGGACGAGGTCGGGTTCCACGGGCCGGGCCGGTTCGGCGTGTGCGGCGAACGGCCGCGCGCCGCCGATCGCGGCGCCGGCGCCGGCGACCCCGGTGAGCCGCAGGAAGTCACGGCGGGAGGGAGCGGACACGGATGGTCCCCTTTCGACGCAAACATCGGACGTTTGGACAATAAATTCGATAATTAGTAATTGTCAACAACGGCCTTGACCTTGACACCGTGACAAGGTCTTCACTGGGTGCAGGAGGTGGTCCCCGTCAACACGACACACCCGAACTCACCGGACACCCGCCTGCTGGCGGCGTTGTCGGCCGACAGCTCGTCGACGCGGCTCCAGGCGGTGCTCATGGTCGGCACGCATCCCGACGAGTCCGTCGTCGACGCACTCGTGGCCCGGTGCGCGGTCGAGCCGGACTTCTTCGTGCGCGACATGCTGACCTGGGCACTGACCCGCCTGCCGGTGGAGGTCACGGTGCCGAGGCTCCGCGCGGAGCTGCGGTCCGCGCACGCTCAGGCCAGAAGCCAGGCGTTGCACACATTGTCCAAGATCGGGGACCCGAGCGCGTGGCCCGCGATCACGCCGTCGTTGCTGGGCGACGCCGACGACGAGGTCGCGCGCAGCGCGTGGCGGGCAGCCGTCGTCCTTGTGCCACAAGGGGAACGGCTCCGGCTGGCCGAACAGCTCGCCGCGCGGCTCGGCCACGGCGACCGGGCCGTGCGGCTGAGCCTCAGCCAGGCGCTCGTCGCCCTGGGCGAGGTGATCGAGCCGGTCCTGCGGACGGCGCTGGCGAGTGCCGACCCGCGGGTGCGTGCGCATGCCCGCGCCACGGCGGGGCTCCTCCGCGACCCGGACGCCGGTTTCGACCTGGCCGTCGACGAGGCGACCCGGATCCTCGTGCTCGGCCCGGAACAGGGCTGACCGATGCTGATCGGTGAGGTGGCCCGCCGCTCGGGCGTGAGCACCCGGATGCTCCGGCACTACGACTCGCTCGGGCTGGTGCGGCCGACGGGCCGCACCGTGGGTGGCTACCGCGAGTACTCCGCCGAGGACATTCGTCGGATCTTCCACGTGGAGAGCCTGCGGTCCCTGGGGCTGTCGCTCCGCGACATCGGCCGCGCGCTGGAGGATCCCGCCTTCGCGCCGGCCGAACTGGTCGGCGACCTCATCCGCCGGACCGAGGACCGGCTGAGGCGGGAACAGGAGCTGCTCGACCGGCTCCGCGCGGTCGACGCCTCGTCGCCGTTCGGCTGGCAGGAGGTCCTGCGCGTCGTCGAGCTCCTGCGCGGGCTGAGCTCGCCGAGCGCCGCTCGCCGGCAGCAGGCCGTCCTGGCCCCGGCCGAGGACGTGCCGGTGCCCACCGAGCTGCTGGCCGAGGCGGTCCTCGCCGAGTCCGATCCGAACGTCGCCGGCGCCCTGCGATGGGCCCTCGCACGGGCGGGCGGCGACGGCGTGGCGAGCCTGGCGGCCGGCCTGGCCGCGGCGAACGTGGAGACCAGGCGGCGTGCGGTCCTGGCACTGGCCGAGATCGCCGGCGACGAGGCGACCGCGGTGCTCGCCGGCGCGCTCGGAGACCCGGACCCGGCCGTACGCGGGCCCGCCGCCCTGGCCGCGGGCACCCGCGGCGTGCCCGCGGCCGTGCCTACGCTCGTCGGCATGGTGGTCGAGGGCACGAACGACGTCGAGGCGGCCGAGGTCCTCGGCGCACTGGCACAGGACCTCGCCGCCGCGGACCGGATCACGACCGCACTGGGCGACGAGCTGGCCGCGCACCCCGCGGACCCGGCGGTGCGGATCCGCCTGACCCAGGCCCTGGTCGAGCTGCCCGCGCCGCTGGCGGAGGACCTCCTGCGCCGGCTGACCCACGACGACGACCGGGCCGTCGCCGCCATCGCCTCGGCGCTCGTGACCGCCAGATCGCGACAGTGAACCGGCACGTCGGTGCACTGTCGCACGTGAGAACAGCGGTGTGGCGCCGGACGGTTCCGCCAAACGGACCTCGTCGGCGGGTCCGCTCTGGCAGGATCGACTGCCGTGCCGCTTCCCACGCCGCCCGGGCCGGCGAACTTCGTCCGCACGATGCTGACCTACCCGAAGGCGCCGCTGGCGTACCTCACCAACGTGGTGGACACCTACGGCGACGTCACGTCGTTTCGCCTGGCCACCACCAGGGTCACGCTCCTACGCCACCCGCACCACATCCGGCGGGTGCTACAACAGAAGTCGGCGGTCTACACCCGCGACTCCATGGCGTACAGGATGACCCGCAACCTGTTCGGCCGCGGGCTCGCGACCGTCGAGGGTGGCGCGGAGTGGCGGTCGATGCGGCGGATGATGCAGCCGTCGTTCCACTACCAGCGGGTCGCGTCGATGACCGAGCACATGCTCGCCGTGATCCGGGAACGCCTCGCGCACTGGGACGAGCTGGCCGCGGGCGGCGCGGTCATCGACACCGCGCAGGAGATGCGCGGCCTGACGCTGCGGATCGTCGCGCGGGCCCTGTTCGCGCTCGAGGAAGGTGAGGTGGTCGACCGGTTCGCGGCCGCCATCGACACGGTCGACCACGAGATCGGCGAGTGGGTGCGGTTCCCGCTGGTGCCGATGTCGGTCCCGACGGCCGGGCATCGGCGTTACCACGCGAGCAGCGCGATCGTCGAGGAGATCATCGACTACGTGATCATGCAGCACCTGACCGACCAGGTGGACCGTGGTGACCTGCTGTCGATGCTGATCATGACGAAGGACGAGGAGACCGGCGCCGGCCTGACCGACGAGCAGCTGCGCGACCAGGTCATGATCATGCTGTGGGCCGGCCACGAGACCAGCGCCAACGTGCTTACCTGGACGTGGTACCGGCTCGGCATGCACCCCGAGATCCAGCAGCGGGTGCTGCGCGAGGTCGACGGCGAGCTGGAGGGCAGGCCACCGGCGCTCGCCGACTGCAGCAAGCTGACCTACACCCGCTCCGTGCTCGACGAGGCGATGCGGATGTACCCGCAGGCGTGGCTGGGGTCGCGGCGCGCGATGGAGGACGACGAGATCGGCGGCTTCCGCGTCCCGGCCGGCACGGAGATCTTCTTCAGCTCCTACCACGCACACCGGCACCCGGAGTTCTGGGACGAGCCGGAGGAGTTCCGCCCGGGGCGCTTCACCGCCGAGGAGGTCGCGAAACGCGACCGCAGCGCGTACTTCCCGTTCGGCTCCGGCCCACACCTGTGTATCGGCAACCAGTTCGCGTTGACCGAGATGCTGCTCGTCATCGCCAGCACCATGCAGCGGTACCGCATCGAGCTGACGTCCCAGGAGCCGGTCGAGCCGCGGCCGCTGCTGACCCTGGGCGCGGACAGGCCGATCCGCGTGCGCCTGGTACCCCGTGGCCGGCCGGCCGGCTGACCGTGCCCACCGGCGGCCGGCTCACCCTCAGCCGGTGGGCACGGTCAGCGACGCCATCGCGCGGTGGACCGCGTCGACGCGCTCCGCGTCCCAGGTGACCGTGGGGTCCGGCTCCAGGAACGACGACGCGATGCCGGCCAGGCTCAGCGCCGGTAGGGACCACTCCGCCGGCTCCGTCGCGCCGAAGGGCCGGGCCTCGGTCCGCTCGGCCGCTATGTCCGGTGTGGACAGTCCCATCAGGATCAGGCCGCGGAGCGCGGCGCTGGCCATGGTCGCCACCGTGGCGAAGGTGGCGCCGCACTCCGGGCGCAGGCGGTAGCCGAACAGGCCGGTCAGGTTTCGCCAGGACGCGGCCACCCGGTCGACGAACCCCTGCTCGGACTGTCGGAGGATCTCCTGGACCTGGTCCCGCAGCTCGCCGTCGGCGAGGCTGAGGAACGTCGCGTGCAGGGCCAGGTAGGTCCGCCACTGGGCAGATCCGTACAGGGCCTCGAAGTCCGTGAGCGCGGCCCGGCGGACCAGCTCGACGAGCAGGCCGTGGCGTCCTTCGGGGGACGCGAGGTCCTCGGTCCGCTCGGCGACCACCCGCTGGATGAGGCCGACGATCGCGTCGTTGGCCGCGGCGTCCGGGATCGCCGCCTTCGCCAGCTCGGTCACCACGTCGCTGAAGAACAGGTCCTTGTACGGCCAGTGCCGGTAGACCGCGCTGCGCGCCACCCCGGCCTCCCGGATCACGTCCTCCAGGCTGAGGTGGTCGAGGCTCACCGTCAGGCCGGTGCGGTTGATCATCTCCAGCGCGGCCGACAGCATCCGCTCGGCCGTCTCCTGGTCGGACAGCCGGCGAGCGCGACGACCCAACCCGGTCGGCCCAGGCACGGAACCGGCCACGCGGACCACCTCCTCGGGACTTAGGACTCTATGTCTCAAGTTTCGAATCTCGGATCCTTCGAGTGTAGGGAACCACGAGTCGAGGAGGCGAGATGTGGCCGTACTCAGCGGAACGGTTGCGGGCGATGTACGCGGGTGGCCGGGCGGGACCCGCCGCGCGCGGGTTCGCCCGGTTCTGGTCGGTGGTGTTCGCGCTGGGGTTGCAGCCCCGGCGATGGGTCACCCTGGAGGTGCGTGGCCGCCGCTCCGGCCGGACACGCGCGTTCCCGCTCGGCATGGCCGACTGGCACGACCACTGGTACCTGGTGCCGATGCTCGGCGAGCGGAGCAACTGGGTCGGCAACGTCCGCGCCGCGCACGGCCGGGCCGTCCTGTTTCGCGGCCGGCGCCGGCCCTGCCAGCTGACCGAAATCCCGGTGGCCGAACGGGCACCGATCCTGCGGCGCTACCTCGCCACCGTGCCCGGCGCGCGCCCGCACATCCCGGTCGACCGGCACGCGCCACTGGCCGACTTCGCCGCCATCGCGGCGCACTACCCGGTCTTCCGGGTCGATCCCCCCGCCGCCGACCGGCGGCACCTCACCGAGGAGGCCTCGACGTGAACACCGACACGACCACGAACCCCGCCGCGCCCGTCCCACGGCACCGCCGGCGCCACTGGCTTCGCTGGACGCTCATCGCCCTCGGCGCCGTCATCGTGCTCGTCGTGGTGGCGGTCCAGGTCTACGTCTCGAACGCGCCGGTTCCCGCGCCCCTCGCACTGCCCGCGGCGGCCGGGCGACCCACCGGTCCGCTCGCCGGCACCTGGGCGGTCACCGACGGCTCCGCGGCCGGACTCCGCATCAGGCAGACCGTCCTGTTCGCCAGCGGCGACGTCGTGCAACGCACGCACTCCGTGACAGGACGGGTGACCACCACCGCGACCACGATCCCCACCGCGACCTTCACCGTCGACCTCACCGCACTCACCGACGACGGCTCGCCGGACGGGCGGAGGACGCCACAGGTGGCGATCAGCCTCGACACCCGCCACCACCCCGACGCCACCATCACCCTCACCGAGCCGCTGGACCTCGACCCGGCCATCGAATCCGGGACCGCCGTCACGACGACCGCACGGGCCGAGCTGACCCTGCGCGGCCGAACCCACCCCGTGACCATCGCGCTCACCGCCCACCGCGACGGCGCCCTGCTCCGCGCGGCGGGCTCGTTACCCGTCGCGTTCACCGACTGGGACATTCCCAACCCGGAGGGGTACGGACCACTCGGCTCCCTCGCCGACCACGGCACCGCCGAGTTCCTCCTGGTCCTCGAGCGGAACTGACCGACAGGCCCCGGGTCCTCGGTGTGGTCCGGTTCCGTCCCGCTCCGCCAGGACTCCGCACGACGTCGGCGGCGACCAGCACACCACGTCGTCCCGCCACCGACGGATCCCGCCCAGCCACCGGCCGACCGGGCCGGTGGCTGGGCGGTCGCCGTGCGTGAGCAAGGGCCGGCCGCGGAGCATGGGTGAGCCACGCGCTCGGCGTGGCCAAGAACGTGCTCGGTGGCCTCGTCCACCGGCACGATCCGGCCCGGCACTCACGCCCGTGTCGGGGGGTTGCCACGCAGGGTGGTGAGCCGGGTCCGGTACTCCTGCTCGTCGATCTCGCCGCGGGCGAAGCGTTCGGCCAGGATCTGTTGGGGCCTCGTGTCGCTCGGTGTGCGCTGGTCACCGACCAGATGGCGGACCAGCAACACGACGCCGGCGACCACCAGGGCCGTGACCAGGAACGTGAACGCGTAGCCCCAGCCGTTCATCCCGTGGTCGTACCAGGACATCATCGGGACCTCCTCGGGTTTCTCCGTGTCTTCACCGTCCTCGGCGCGTGTCCGCGGCGGTAGGGACCTCCGACCCCGTATGCGGTGTCCGACTGCTCTACTCGCGGCCGGTCTCCCGCGCGGAGGGTGGTGACGGATGAGGAGGAGGACGTCATGGTTGAGACACGGGCCCACGACGCCGTGACCACCGAGCAGGTCTGGCGGCGGCTCGCGAGGGCGACGTTCGCGGTCGTCAGCGAGGTCACCGCCACCGGTGCGCCACGGTCGAGCGGGGTGCTGTACTCCGTCGCGGGCCGGCGGCTGTACGTGGTGGTCGGCACCGACAGCTGGAAGGCACGTCACCTGCGGGCGAACGGGCGCGTCGCGGTGACGGTGCCCGTGCGGCGTGGCGGTCTTCTCGCGTCACTGGCCCCGATTCCGCCGGCCACCATCAGCTTCCACGGCATGGCCACTGTTCGGGCGGGCGGCCAGGTGCCCGCCCGGTTGGCGTCGCTTGTGCCACCGGAGCGACGCGAGGAGTGCGCGCTCGTCGAGATCGTGCCGGAAGGCGAGTTCCTGTTGTACGGCATCGGGGTGTCGCTGCTCGGCATGCGGACGCCGGACACCGCGCGGGGCCGCGTCCCGGTGGGGGAGTGAGCTCCGCACGCGCAAGCCCGGCGTCGCCACCGACCGGGGGCTCGAGCTTGGCCGGAGCCCTCCCGGTCGGTACGCGGACGCCGGGGGTGGGCCCTCCGGTGTCCGCGTCGGCCTCAGGTGATGCCGAACCGCCACCGGTGGATGCCCACCCCCGGCCCACCCGGCGTCTCTCACCGCACGCGCGGGGGCTGGGTGATGTCGACCGTCATGGCCTCGGGCATGCGGGTGTGGGTGTCGTCGTGGCGGTAGGTCATCGACACCGTGACGTCGACCACGCCGTCGATGTGACCGACCATGTCCTCGACCAGGGAGAGCTGGCTCCTCAGTTCGAGTTCGCCGGCGATGACGACCTCGCCCGCACGGACGTCGACGGTGACCGTGGCCGGGTTGACGGCCACGCCGATGCCGTGCTCGAAGACCCGTTCGACGATGTCGTGGCGGATGTCCTCGTCCTTGCGGAGGAACACGGTCAGCACGTCCCTGCGGCTGACGATGCCCACCAGCTTCCCGTCGTCGTCGACGACCGGGAGGCGCTTGACGCCGTGCTCGGTCATGGTGCGGGCGGCACCGGCCACAGTGCACCTGGCGCTGACGGTGATCGCCGGCGTGGTCATCAGCTGGCGGGCCGTTGTCGCGGACGCGCGGCGGTGGTTGACCCGGTCGCGCCACCAGTCCCACAGCGACCGGGAGTACTGGATCTCCTGTGTGCCCTGCTTGACCAGCAGGTCGCCCTCGGACACCACGCCCAGCCCGTGCCCGTCCGGGTCGACGACCGGAAGCGCGCTCACGTCCCGCTGGGACAGTATGCGTGCCACGTCCTTGAACGGCGTGTCCGCACGGACCGTGGCGACGTCCGTGCTCATTACGTTCCTGACCTTCTGGTGGCTCATCGAGACCTCCTTCGCCACCTACAGCCTGCGTTCACGGCGTCCGTGGCGCTGCGGTCCGTTGGCCCGGGATCGCAGGGACTTCCGTCCCTGTCTGCCCAGGGTGGCGTCGGCGAGGCTGGCGGGATGGACGAGGAGGCGGAGATGAGTGGGTATCGGACCGTCCTGATGGTCGCGGCCGTCACCGCGCTGGCGGCGGCCGGGGCTCCCCACGCCGTCGCGGCACCGAACGAAGTGCCGGGATCGGTTGTGCTGCAAGGGGTTCCCGGCTCCCTGCGCACCCAGGCGGTGGACATCGACAACTACGGCGTGGTGCTCGGCACGTCCGACGGCACGCCGGTGCGCTGGGACCCGTTCAGCACGGCCACCAGCCAGGCGGTGGGCATCGACAACGCGGGAACGATCCTGGGCGTACGGGACGACCAGACCGTCAGCTGGAGCCGGCTGGGCCTCGGCAGCGTCACCGTGCTGCCACCGCCGCCCAACTTCACGTCGTACCGACCCGTCGAGCTGAACGACAGCGGTGTGCTCCTCGGCCAGGGCTCGACGAACGAGATGATGGTGGATCACCCGATCCGGTGGGACAGTCACGGACGCGCGACCGTCCTTGGTGGCGGGTACAATTTCCACACCTGGGCGAGCGCGATGAACAGCAGCGGCACCGTCGCCGGCACCTCCGACGATGGTTGGCACATGCCCAACGTCCCGCGGTACTCCGTGGCCGTGTTGTGGGACCGCGCCGGGACCGTGTCGTACCTCGGCGGGCCCGTCGGCGGTTGGAACACGGCGACCGGCATCAACGACAGTGGCGTCGTCTGCGTCGACAACGACGGGACGGACATGCACGCGGTCCTCTGGAACTGGCGGTAGCACATGGCTGGGATCGACACCTCGCCGGAGACCGGCATCGCGCACAGCCTGTCCACTGTGGAGCTGGCGGATCGGTTCGGTGTCTCGGCGAGCGGTGGCCTCGCCGAAGCCGAGGCCGCCGCCCGGCTGCGGCGGTTCGGGCCGAACGTCATCACCCGGGAGGACGGCCCGGGCTGGGTGCGGCGGGTGTTCGCCCAGCTGAACAACCCGCTCATCTACGTGTTGCTGGCCGCCGGTGTGGTCACCGCGGCGTTCGGCGGGTTCGTGGACGCCGGGGTGATCGCCGGTGTCGTCGCGCTGAACGCGGTGATCGGGTACGTGCAGGAGTCGCGGGCGCGGAACGCGCTGGACGCGTTGTCGCGCATGGTGCCCGCCGAGGCGACCGTCGTCCGCGACGGCGAGCCGCGCCGGGTGCCGGCCGCCGGGCTGGTGCCCGGGGACGTCGTGTTGCTCGCCGCGGGCGACCAGGTGCCGGCGGACGTGCGGCTGGTCGATGCGCGGGCCTTCGAGGTCGACGAGTCCGTGCTGACCGGGGAGTCGCTGCCGGTGGTGAAGGGGACCGGGACGCTGCCGGCGTCGACCGGGCTGGCCGACCGGGTGAACATGGCGCACGCCGGCACGGTGGTGAGCCGGGGGTCGGCGCGGGCGGTGGTGGTCGCGACCGGCGACGCGACCCAGCTCGGTGTCATCGATCGGCTGGTGGCGGGCACCGAGGCCGTGGCGACCCCGTTGACCCGCAAGCTCGCCGGGTTCGCCCGCGAGCTGTCCGTGGTGATCGTCGTGGTGGCCGCGGTCGTGTTCGTGGTCGGGTTGGTGCGGGGCATGGCGGTGGCCGAGGCGTTCACGGCGGTCGTGGCGCTCGCGGTGGGTGCGATCCCGGAGGGACTGCCGGCCGCGGTGTCGATCGTGCTCGCGATCGGTGTGGTGCGGATGTCCCGCCGCAAGGCGGTGGTCCGGCACCTGCCCGCCGTGGAGACCCTGGGCGGCACGACCGTGATCTGTACCGACAAGACCGGCACGCTCACCGCCAACCGCATGACCGTCACCGCCGTGGTGCCGGCGGCGGGCGAGCGTGACTGCCTGGTCGCGGGAACGCTGTGCAACGACGCCACCCTGCGCCGTGCGGGCGACGAGTGGGTGGTCGAGGGAGATCCGACCGAGACCGCGCTGGTCGCCGCCGCGCGGGCCGCCGGGCTGGACCCCGGTGCGCTGCGCGAGGAGCTCCCGCGGGTGGACGTGGTGCCGTTCGAGTCGGCCCGGCGGTTGATGGCGACCGTGCACCGGCGTCCGGACGGCACTCGCGTCGGCTACCTCAAGGGCGGGGTGGAGGAGGTGCTCGCGCGCTGCGCCGGGGTGGATGCCGAGGCGGTGCTGGGGGACCAGCACGCGTTCACCGCCGACGGCCTGCGGGTGCTGGCGTTCGCCACGTTCACCCCGACGGCCGCGCCCCTCGAGGCCCAACTGGACAGTCCACAGGGGACTTTCCTCGGGCTGCAGGCCATGCACGACCCTCCGCGGGCGCAGGCCGTACGGGCGGTCGCGGCGTGCCGGGCGGCCGGTGTCCAGGTCAAGATGATCACCGGCGACCACGCCGACACGGCACGGGCGATCGCGGCGGCTGTCGGCGTCGTCGACTCCGCCGCCGGGGCCACGGTGCTCACCGGCGCGGAGCTCGCGCGGCTGGGCGGAAGTCCCATCGAGGCGGACGTGTTCGCGCGGGTGTCACCGGAACAGAAGCTCGACCTGGTCAAGGCCCTGCAGGACGCGGGTCACGTGGTCGCCATGACCGGTGACGGGGTCAACGACGCACCCGCCCTGCGCCGCGCGGACATCGGCGTGGCCATGGGAGCCGGCGGCACCGACGCCGCGCGGGGCGCGGCGGACATGGTCCTGCTCGACGACGACTTCGCCACGATCGAGGCCGCCGTCGAGGAAGGCCGCGGCGTGTTCGACAACCTGCGCCGCTTCATCGCGTGGACGGTGCCCACGAACATCGGCGAGGGCCTGGTGATCCTCGCCGCGGTGCTCGTCGGCGCGACGTTGCCGATCGTGCCGGTGCAGATCCTGTGGATCAACATGACCACCGCGGTGTTCCTCGGGCTGACGATGGCGTTCGAGCCCAAGGAGAACGGCATCATGACGCGACCGCCGAGGCCACCGGACCAACCCCTGCTGACCAGGACGCTGCTGTGGCAGATCGGGATGGTCGGCGCACTGCTCGTGGTGGCGTCGTTCGTCGCGTTCCACTGGGAGGTCGCGGCCGGCGGGTCGGTGGCACAGGCCAGGACCACGGCGGTGAACGTGTTCGTGTGCGTGCAGATCGCCTACCTGTTCAGCTGCCGCGCACTCGACCGTCCGGTACTCGGCGCCCGGCTCGGCCGCAACCCGATGCTCGTGCTCGGCATCGGTCTCACCGCGGGGCTGCAGCTGCTCATCACCTACCTGCCCGCGATGAACTCGCTGTTCCACACCGCTCCCGTCGGTCTCCACTCGTGGCTGTTCGCCGGCGCCGCCGCCGTCGTGGCCTTCGCGGTGGTCGAGGTCGACAAGATGGTCGGGCCGGGCGCGCGCCGCTGAACGGCCGTGGCGGGACCCCGCGCACCACGCGGTGCCGCACGGCGACACGGCCGAAGGTCCCGACCCGACGAGGACCTGTCTCGGGACCTTCGACGGGCTCGGGGGTGCCTCCGCCTCTGATCACGGGACCGCCGCACGGCGAAGCTGGTGTCAGAGAGATCTACGCTCGAGGAGGCGTGATGAACGCGGTGACGACCGGGATACCGGCGATGACCGTCGGGACCGTGATGACCCGGTGCCCGGTGTCGGTTCGGGCCGGCGCGCCGTTCGCGACCGTGGCGGCGCTGCTGTCGCGCGACGCCATCGGCGCGGTGCCGGTCGTCGACCGGGACGGGCGGTTGGTCGGTGCGGTGTCCGAGGGCGACCTGATCGGTGGCCGCGAAGGCGCCGGGGTGACCGCGCGGGACGTGATGGACCGTCGTCCGCACACCGTCGCCGAGGACACGCCGCTGCCGGCGGCGGCCCGGCTGCTGACCGAGCCCGGCGTGCGGCGGCTGTACGTCACCGAGCACGGCCGGCTCGTCGGCGTGGTGTCGCGGCGCGACCTGCTCACCACCTACCTGCGCGACGACGACGCGATCCGGGAGGACGTCGAGCTGGCTCTCGCGGACCAACCGCCGCTGTCGGTGAGCGTGCGTGCCGGGGTCGTCCTGCTGCTGGGGCGCGTCGAGTGGCGCAGCGGCAGGGCCGCGCTCGACGAGCGGGTCCGGACGGTGCCCGGCGTGGTGGAGGTACGGAACCGGCTCGGGTACGTCTTCGACGACGGCACGCGGCCACCTGCCGGCGGGACCACCCGATGACCGCCGCGATCGGCGCCCAGGGCGTCCGTGCGCTGCTGGCCGACGGCCGGGTCGTCACCATCCGCGCCATCGGCCCCGGGGACGCCGCCGAGGTGCTGTCCCTCCACACGCGACTGTCCGACCACGACAGGTACCTGCGCTTCTTCGGCACCGGGACCTCGATGCTGCACACCATCACCCAGCGGATCACCCGCGCGGCCGACGGAGAGCACGCCGCCATCGGCGCCTGGCTGGGCGAGCGGCTCGCGGGGATCGCGCACTACGAGGCGAGGCCGGCCGGCACGACCGCCGAGGTCGCGCTCGTCGTCGACGGCACGGTGCAGGCGCGCGGGCTCGGCACGTTGCTGCTCGAACACCTGGGCTCGATGGCCCGGCACCGCGGCGTGACCCGGTTCGTGGCCGAGGTGCTCGCCGAGAACAGCAGGATGATCCGGGTTTTCATCGACGCCGGCATGCCGTACCGGATCACGACCGACGGACCCGAACGGCACGTGGAGATCTCCCTGACCGAGGACGAGACGTTCGCGGCGGCGGTCGACGAGCGGGACCGGGTGGCCGACGTCGCGAGCCTGGCGAAGGTCCTGCGGCCCGCGTCGATCGTCGTGGTCGGCGCCGGTCGCCGGCCCGGTTCGGTCGGGCACGCGGTGCTGAGAAACCTGCTGGACGGCGGCTTCACCGGCCGGCTCACCGCGGTGAACCCGCACGCCGAGGAGATCGCGGGAGTCCCGTGCCGGCCCTCCATCGAGGAGCTGACGGAGACCCCGGAGCTGGCCGTGATCTGTGTGCCGGCGGAGTCGGTGCCGGACGCCGTCGAGGAGTGCGGCCGGGAGGGGATCCCCGCCGTCGTCGTGATCTCGGCCGGACTGTCGGGCACCGACCTCGCCACGAAGGTGCTGGCGTCGGTGCGGCGGCACGGCATGCGGCTCGTGGGGCCGAACTGCGTCGGCGTGGTCAACACGGCGGCCGGTTTGGACGCCACGTTCACCAGGGGGGACATCCCGGTTGGCGACGTGGGGATCGTGACGCAGTCGGGTGGCGTGGGCATCGCGTTGGTCGAGTTGTTGCGCCAGTTGGGTCTCGGCGTCTCGACCATGGTGTCCACCGGCGACAAGTACGACGTCAGCGGCAACGACATGCTGCTGTGGTGGCGGCACGACGAGCACACCGCGGCCGCGGTGCTGTACCTGGAGTCGTTCGGCAACCCACGCAAGTTCAGCCGGCTCGCCCGCGGCCTCGCCCGCACCAAGCCGGTCATCGCGGTCCGGTCCGCCGAGAGTGACGTCGCCCAGCGCGCCGCGGCCTCGCACACGGCCGCCGCCGCGACGCCGGCCGTGACCAGGGACGCGTTGTTCGAGCAGGCCGGCGTCATCGCGGTCGACACCGTCAGCGAGGTCACCGACGTGCTCGCCGCGCTCGCGTGGCAGCCGCTGCCGGCCGGCAACCGGGTCGCGATCCTGTCCAACGCGGGTGGCGCCGGGGTGCTGGCCGCCGACGCCTGTGTCCACAACGGACTCGTCGTGCCGTCGCTCGGCGCGGCCACCCGGGCGAAGCTCGCCGCGCTGCTCCCGGCACAGGCCACGGTGGACAACCCCATCGACACCACGGCCGGGATCGACGCGGCCACCTTCGGCGCCTGCCTCGAGGTCCTGCTCGCCGACGACACCATCGACGCCGTGCTCGCCGCCGGCGTGCCGACCGCCCTGGCGGATCCGGTGACGGCGAGCGCCGCGCTCGCGCGAGCCCGGCGCAAGACCGTCCTCGTGGTCCGGCCGGGGCAGCTCGCCTCGGTGACCGGACTCGGCGACGGGACGCCCGCGACGGCGAGCTTCGCCGACCCCGCCGCGGCCGCGGCCGCGCTCGGCCGGATCGCCACCTATGCCCGGTGGCGCCGGCAACCCGCCGGCGCGGCGGTCGACCCCGGCGACCTCCAGCTCGACCGGGCGCACGCCCTCGTGGCGGAGTTCCTGCGTGCCGAGCCGCGCGGCGGCTGGCTGCCGCCCGACACGACGATGCGGTTCCTGGACCTCTTCGGCATCCCCGCCGTGCGCTCGGTCCTGGCCCGCGACACCGAGACCGCCGTGCGGGCACTGGCGGATCTGGGCGGCCCGGTCGTGGTCAAGGTCGTCGCGGCCGGCGTGCTGCACAAGGCCCGGGCCGGCGGCGTGGTGCTGAACGTGGCGACCGAGGAACAGCTGCGGACCACCATCGCGACCTTCCGCGACCGCTTCGGCGGCGCCATGCAGGGTGTGCTGCTCCAACCCATGGCCGCCCCCGGCCGCGAGCTGATCGTCGGCGTCGACTCCGACGAGGTGTTCGGCCCGCTCGTCCTGTTCGGCCTCGGCGGCACCGACACCGACCTCATCGCCGACCGCGTCGCCCGCCTCACCCCGCTGTCCGGCCGCGACGCCGGGTACATGGTGGGTGGGCTGCGGTCCTCGAAAGCCCTGTTCGCCGGCGACGGCGCGCTGCCCACCGAGGAGCTCGTCGACATCCTCACCCGGGTGAGCCACCTCGCCGAGACCATCCCCGAGGTCGTCGAGCTCGACCTCAACCCGGTCGTCGTCCGCCAGGACGGCTGCCAGGTGCTGGACGCGCGGGTGCGGCTCGTACCCCGCGACCCGGCAGACCCGTTCCTGCGCCGGCTACGCGCCTAGAAGGAGAGATTTCGATGCGTGCACGCGACATCATGACCACCCCGGTGACCACGGCACGGCCGGAGACACCGGTCAAGGAGGCCGCCGCGGTGCTCGCCGGCAACGGCTTCACCGCGCTGCCGGTGGTCGACGGTGACGACCGGCTGGTCGGCATCGCCACCGAGGCCGACCTGGTGCGGGACCGCGTCCCGCGCGACCCGAGGGCACTGTGCCACCCCGGCGAGGAGCTGCCGACCGTGGCCACCACGACGGTCGGCGAGGTGATGACCACCGCGGTCGTCGCCATGAGCCCCGGCACGGACGTGGCGGTGCTGGCCAAGGCACTGCTGGACGCGGGCTACCGCAGCATGCCGATCGTGGACGGCTCGCGGGTGGTCGGCATCGTGACCCGCCGCGACATCGTCCGGGTCATCGCCCGCGACGACCACACGATCGCCGACGACGTCCGGCACCGCCTGGCGGTCTACGGCGGCGACCGCCGCTGGCAGGTCGAGGTGCACGACGGCATCGTCGCCATCGGCGACCAGTTCGACGACGAGACCGACCGCCACGTGGCCACCGTGCTCGCCGAGGCCGTGCCCGGCGTCGTCCGTGCCACCGCGTTCGCCGCCCGTGACGAGGACGACCGATGAGCGGGGTGAACACCCCGGTCGTGGCCGGGGTGGACGGTTCGGAGTCCGCGCTGCACGCCGTGCGGTGGGCGGCACTCGAGGCCCGGCGGCGTCATGCCGGGCTGCGACTGGTGCACGCGTTCGGCATCCCCGTCGGGTACGCGCCCGGGTTCGTCGACTGGCACGCCCTGCACGAGGCGGTCGTGGCGCAGGGCAGGACCTGGCTCGACGAGGCTCGGAAGGCGGCCGAGGAGACCGTCCCGGGGCTGGCCGTCGAGCTGGTCGAGGTGAAGGCCGGGTCCGTGCCGGTACTGCTGAAGGAGTCGGCACACGCGGCCCTGGTCGTGCTCGGCACCCGAGGTCTCGGCGGCTTCACCGGACTCGTCATCGGCTCGACGGCGGTCGAGGTGGCCGCGCACGCGCACTGCCCGGTCGTGGTCGTCCGGGGTGCCGACACGGGCACGGGCCCGGTCGTCGTCGGCGTGGACGGCACACCGGTGGGGGAGGCCGCGATCGCGTTCGCCTTCGCCCAGGCGTCCACACTCGGCACCGACCTGGTCGCCGTGCACACGTGGACCGACCTGATCCTGGAAGCGGCGTTCGCGGGTGGTGCGACGGCGCTGGACTTCGCCCCACTGGCGCAGGAGGCCGAGGAGGTCCTCGGCGAGCGGCTGGCCGGCTGGCAGGAGAAGTACCCTGACGTGCCGGTCAGCCGTCACGTCAGCAGGGAACGTGCGGCCAAGGCGTTGCTGCGGCACGCCGAGCACGCCCAGCTCCTCGTGGTCGGCACCCGGGGACGCGGCGGTTTCCGAGGGTTGCTGCTTGGCTCGACCAGCCAGCACCTGCTCCACCACGCACCCTGCCCGGTGGCCGTCGTCCCGACCGCCGCGCCCCAGGACGAACAGCCCTAGGACCGGATGGCGGTCGCTGGATAAGCTGATCTCGTCAATCGTCCGTCGAGTCGGGGTATCGGTTGCGAGAGCGGAGCAGACATGATGCCGGACGCCGCTGACGGGGTCGGTTCGAGACGGTCGTCGGTGGGCGTGTCGCTGGCCGGGCTTCGGCTGGACGAGCTGCTCGCCGAGCTGCAGGACCGGCTGAGCGAGATCAGCAAGACCCGGGACCGGCTGCAGGGCCTGCTCGACGCCGTGGTCGCGGTCGGCGCCGGCCTGGAGCTGGCGGGGACGTTGCAGCGGATCGTGGAGACGGCGGTCGAGCTCGTGGACGCCCGGTACGGCGCGCTCGGTGTGCTGGGCGACGAGGGCCTCTCGGAGTTCGTCTACGTCGGCGTCGACCCGCAGACCCGGGCGAAGATGGGGCACCTGCCGGAGGGCAAGGGCCTGCTGGGGCACCTCATCGCGCACCCGTTCCCGATCCGCCTGCCGGACCTGGCCGACCATCCGTCGTCGGTCGGCTTCCCACCCAACCACCCGCCGATGCGCAGCTTCCTGGGTACGCCGGTGCGGGTGCGGGACGAGATCTTCGGCAACCTCTACCTCACGGAGAAGAAGGGCGAGGCCGAGTTCAACGACGACGACGTCGTGGTGCTGGAGGCCCTCGCGGCCGCCGCCGGCGTCGCGATCGAGAACGCCCGCCTGTTCGAACAGGCCCGGCGGCGGGAACGCTGGCAGCACGCCTCCGGCGAGGTGAACTCGCTGCTGCTGGGCGGTGCGGAACGCGCGGAGGCGTTCGACCTGATCGCGCGCCGCACGTGCGAGCTGTCCGGCTCGGACATCGCGCTGATCCTGCTCGCCGTCGACGGCGAGGACATGCTGCGCGTGGAGGCCGGCGCGGGACCGCGGGGCATGGAGATGATCGGCCGGGAGGTGTCGGCCAGCATCCCGGTGATCGCGGCGGTCATCACCGACCGGGAGCCCGCCGTGTACAGCGACTTCGCGGAGGTGCTGGGCCCGGAGGCCGACCTGTTCGGCGAGTTCGGTCCGGCGGACGTCGTGCCGTTCGGTCCGGCGACCGGGGCGACCGGCCTGCTGCTGGCGATGCGGAACAAGGACGGTCACCGGTTCACCGGGGAGCAGCTGCCGATGCTGGCGTCCTTCGCCGCGCAGGCCGCGCTGGCGCTGGAGCTCGCGGACAAGCAACGCCAGCAACGCGTGCTGGACCTGCTCGCCGACCGGGACCGCATCGCCGGCGACCTGCACGACCACGTCATCCAGCGGCTCTTCGCGTCCGGGATGAGCCTGCAGGCCGTCGTCGGGCGGATCACCGACGCCGAGGCACGCGGCCGGGTCAACGCCGTGGTCGGTCAGCTGGACGACACGATGCGGGAGATCCGCACGTCGATCTTCGACCTGCACACCTCGGGGGAGGAGAACCCCACCAGCCTGCGCCGGCGGATGCTGGACCTGGTGGCGGAGGCGAGCGCGAACACCCACCGGTCGCCCGCGGTGCGCATCTCGGGCGCGGTCGACACACGTGTCCCGCCGTCGGTGGCCGAGCACGCGCTGGCCGTCCTGCACGAAGGGGTCAGCAACGCCGTCCGGCATGCGCAGGCCACCGACATCGTGGTCACGGTGGAGGCGGGCGCCGACCTGGTCATCGACGTGACCGACAACGGCATCGGCATGCCCGCCGACGTGGGCCGCAGCGGCCTGCTCAACCTGGACCGGCGCGCCGCGGAGTGCGGCGGCACGATCTCGGTCTCGCCCAACCCGAAGGGTGGTACCCGCCTGGTGTGGCGGGTGCCGCTGCCCGTACGTCCCCTGCCCTGAGGACGAGGTCAGAGCCGGCTCACATGTCGTGCTGTTCGGTCCTGCGGGTACGCAGCTCCGCGGCGAGCGCGGCGGCCTGGGTGCGGCGCTGCATGCCGAGCTTGTTGAGCAGGTGGGAGACGTAGTTCTTGATGGTCTTCTCGGCGAGGAAGAGCTTCTCGCCGATCTGGCGGTTGGTCATGCCCTCGCCGATGAGGTCGAACACCGCACGCTCCTGCTCGGTGAGCTTGTTGAGCGGGTTCTGGTCCTCGCGTTCCAGGCGGATGCGGTTGAGCAGGGCCGCGGTCGTTCTCGGGTCGAGCAGCGAGCCGCCCGCACCGACCGTGCGGATGGCGTTGAGCAGGTCCAGGCCCAGCACCTGCTTGAGCACGAACCCCGACGCGCCGGCCATGATCGCGTCGAACAGGGCGTCGTCGTCGGCGTAGGAGGTGAGCATCAGGCAGTTCAGGTCCGGCATCGCCGACTTGAGGTCGCGGCACAGCTCGATGCCGTTGCCGTCGGGCATGCGCACGTCCAGCACCGCGACGTCCGGGTTGATCTGGGGCGCCCTGGCCAGTGCCTCGGCGACCCCGGACGCCTCGCCGACGACCTCGAGGTCCTCAGCGGTGCCGATCAGGTCGGCGATACCCCTGCGCACGATCTCGTGGTCGTCGACCAGCATCACCCGAACGGTCATCGCCGCCTCCTCGCCTTCGTTCGTGCAACGGTATTCCCATGGGCAAGTCGGCACCGGGTCCTCATGGCACGAGATCCCAGGGACGAAAGTCCCTTTCACAGTACGGGCCGAACCTGTCGGGTGGTTCCACACCCTCGCGGGCGGGGGTGACGGGTGGCCACCACGTGGTTCCGCCGGCCACCCGAGGGGGTGACCGGCGGAACCGGACGGGTCGGTCGGACTGTTCAGCGCAGCCACGGGTTCTTCTTGACGAAGTCGAGGTTGCCCCAGACCTTGCCGAGGCCCCAGGTGTTGCCCGCGGCGAGGGCCGCCACGGCGATGAGCACCAGTGCGTAGATGATGTGGTAGTCGATGATCGGGTTCGTCGACATGGTGGGCTGTCCCGTGTCGCTGAACTGGGCGAGCGGCCACTCCGCCGCCCACATCATCAGCATCAACAGGGTGCCGGACACCGCGGCGACCCGCAGCCCGATGCCGAGCAGCAGTGCGACGCCGACACCGACGAGGGCGAGCATGAACAGCCAGTCCGCGAAGCCGGCGCCCGCCCAGTCGCGGAACATGGCGCCGAACGGGCCGTGGTCGATGCTGCCGAGGAAGCCCTTGGTCGGCGACCCGCCGTTGATCCACGCGCCCTTGTCCGGGGTCGCGTAACCCCAGCCGAAGGTCTTGTCGAGGAACGCCCAGAGGAAGGTGAACCCCAGGACGATCCTCAGGACGGCCGCGATGGGACCGGCCGCGGAGGGACCCGCGGTGGGGCCCTGTGCGGTCGCCGCGGCTGGCGTGGGCTGGGCCGAAGTGTTCCTGTGCTGCTGCGGGTGGTCCTTGATGGACATCGCTTGCCTCCCTTTCCGTTTGGTTCGATCTCAGTCTTGGCCAGCGGCGCCGCCTGGTCTGGAGTCCAAGGTCCCTCTTGTCGTCAGCGTTGGTCCCTGGTTTGGTGAGCGGCCCGCCGCGACTGTGGTGTGGTGACCGAGATGAGGCCCTTCGCCGCCGTACGGGAGACACACATCGGGGTGTTGTTCCTGGTCGGCGACCGCGTGTACAAGCTGAAGAAGCCGGTGAACCTCGGGTTCCTGGACTTCAGCACCCCACAGCGCCGGCTCGAGGCCTGCCGGCGCGAGGTCGAGCTGAACCGTCGCCTCGCACCCGACGTGTACCTCGGTGTCGCCACGATGTCCGATGTGGACGGCGAGGAGCCCCTCGTCGTGATGCGTCGGATGCCCGAGGACCGCAGGCTCAGCACACTGGTCCGGTCGGCCGCACCGCTCGCCGACACGATCACCCAGCTGGCGCGGGTGCTCGCCGCGTTCCACGCGGCCGCCGAACGCGGACCGCTGGTCGACGCCGAGGGCACACCCGAGGCCCTGTCGGCACGCTGGGAGGCGAGCTTCACCCAGGTCGACGAGGTGGGCGCGGACGTCGTCGCCGAGCCGCTGCGTGCCGAGATCGCTTACCGGACAAGGAACTTCCTCGCCGGTCGCGCCGGTCTGTTCGCGGCCCGGATCGCGGCGGGCCGGATCGTCGACGGCCACGGCGACCTGCTGGCCGACGACATCTTCGTCCTCGACGACGGGCCGAGGGTGCTGGACTGCCTCGAATTCGACGACCGCCTGCGCCGGGTCGACGTCCTCGACGACGTGGCCTTCCTGGCGATGGACCTGGAGCGGGCCGGCCGGGCGGACCTGGGCGCGCTGCTCCTGGACCGGTACGCCGAGTACAGCGGGGACCCCGCGCCGGAGTCGCTGCGGTCGCACTACGTCGCCTACCGGGCGTTCGTGCGGGTGAAGGTGGCGTGCCTGCGCCACGCCCAGGGCGAGTCGTCCGCGGCGGACGAGGCACGTGCGTACGCGGACCTCACGGTCCGCCATCTTCGGCGTGGCGAGGTGCGGCTCGTGCTGGTCGGCGGCCTGCCCGGCAGCGGCAAGACCACCCTCGCCGGCCTGCTCGCCGACGAGCTGGGCGCCGTGCTCCTGTCGAGCGACCGGCTGCGCAAGGAGCTCGCCGGCCTCGATCCCGCCCGGCACGCGGCGGCCCCCTACCGGTCCGGGATCTACTCGGCCGCGCACACCACCCACACCTACGGCGAGCTGCTGCGCCGGGCCGAAGAGCTGCTGGCACGCGGCGAGTCGGTGGTGCTGGACGCGTCGTGGTCGGACGACGTGCACCGCGACCTGGCCGCGAGGCTGGCGCGGCGGACGCACAGCACGTTCGTGCCGCTGCGCTGCACCGTGCCCGAGGCGGTCGCCGTGACCCGGGTGCGCGAGCGGACCGGCTCGATCTCCGACGCCGACCCCGCGGTCGCGCGTGCCATGGCGGCGGATGCGGCACCATGGCCTGCGGCCACCGCCGTCGACACCTCGGGCGAGCCGGCCGCGGCGCTCACCGAGGCGGTGCGGATCGTCCGGCGGAGTTAGCGGCGACGCGGGCGGCCCGGCAGTCTCGCGGGGTCAGTCCGGCGGTTCGCTGTCACGGAGGTAGGTCTCCATGGCGGCACGGAGGTTGTCGGCGGCACGGGCGATGAGAGCCAGCTGTTCCGTGGTGAACTCGCCCAGTGTCTGACCGAGCTGCTGTTGCAGTGGCTCGAAGAACGCGTCGGCGGAGGCGTTGATGCTCGTGGTCGAGCGCAGGGTCACGATCCGCCGGTCGGGGCTTTCCCTGACACGCTCGATGTGTCCTGCCTGCTCCAGGCGCCCGAGCAGGATCGAGGTCGCGCCAGGAGACAGACCCACACGCTCGGCCAGCCGCGCGGGCGTCAACGGCCGGCCACGGTTCTCCGCCTCGATGATCAGCACGATGGCGTCGGCGTCCGTGGTGTGCATCCGCACACTCCGGGCGAAGACCCGGGCGAGCTCCTTCTGGGTGGCGCTGAAGGCCGTGAAGCTGCGCATCACGCGCTCGTACGCCTCGCCCCGCTCAGCCTCGGACATGACCAACCCCTTCGCCGTCTCGGAGACCCTACGCACCCACGGGATAGTTTTGTGACATAATAACTTTGTGACTCGAAGTCTAGGCCGACCGCGGCGGGTCACGCGAACGAAGGAGCCATCACCGTGCACGGATCGATCACCATCATCGGAGCCGGCCTGGCAGGTCTGACCCTCGCCCGCGTCCTGCATGTGCACGGCATCGCCTCGACCGTCTACGAAGCGGAGGCATCACCGACCGGACGTACCCAGGGCGGCCAGCTCGACATCCACGACTTCAACGGCCAGGTCGCCCTCCAGGAGTGCCGGCTCCTGGACGAGTTCCGCTCGATCGTCAACATGGGCGCCGAGGCCATGCGCTTCCTCGGCCCCGATGGAGAACTCGTCGGCGAGATCCCCGACGACGGGGAGCTGAGCAACCCCGAGGTCCTGCGCGGGGAGCTCCGGCGGATCCTCATCGAGTCACTGCCCCCTGGCACGATCCGGTGGGACCACAAGATCGTCTCGATCACCGCCGGCGGCGACCGGGGACAGCACACTGTCAACTTCGCCGACGGCTCGGCTGTCGCCACCGACGTGCTGATCGGCGCCGACGGAGCCTGGTCGCGGGTCAGGGCGTACCTCAACGGGGCCGCGCCCGAGTACCTGGGAACCCTGTGGGTGGAGACGTTCCTCCACGACGTCGAGAAGCGCCACCAGCTCAGCGCCGAGCTGGTCGGCAGCGGCGCGATGCTGGCGATGGAGCCGGGGCGGGGAATCTTCGGCCACCGCGAGGCGCACGACGTGATCCACACCTACGTCGTGCTGAAGAAGCCGCTCGAATGGACGGAGTCGGTCGACTTCACCGACCGCGAGGGCGCACTGAGGAGCGTCGCCGAGCAGCTGGGGCACGGGTGGGCGCCGGAGCTGCTCGAGCTGGTGACCAGGGGCGAGACCACCCCGGTCGCGCGCCCGATCTGGGGACTGCCGCTGGGGCACACGTGGGACCGCGTACCGGGCGTCATGCTGATCGGTGACGCGGCACACCTCACCCCGCCCGATGGCGACGGAGCGAACTGGGCACTCTACGACGGCGCCCAGCTCGCCAAGGCCATCATCGCCACACCGGCCGACATCGACACGGCGTTCACCGCCTTCGCCGAGCAGATGCTGCCGCGCAGTGCCACGTCCTCGGTCGAGGGCTACCAGTCCTTCGAGCAGACCTTCGGCTACAACGCGCCCGCGAACCTGCGCGACATGTTGAACCGCGCGCAGACCTACGGTCGCCAACACCGTCACTGACAGCCCAGCCGCTCCCACCGAGATCAACTGCCCGGCCGACGTCGCGTGTCGAGCTACTAGTGTCCCGCGCCGGGAATGCGGTGATTAAGTCGGTGGATCCGGGTTTCTGCTGGCAAGGCGCCGGTTCGCCCTCGTACTGGGTCGTACTTGGGCGAACCGGCAACGCCGCCAGCAGGAAGCTGGGCCGCCGAACTAGTTGCCTGATTTCCGGCGCAGGACACTAGCCAGGCCGCAGCATGGTGGCCAGCCGGCTCGCGCTCGGCGCGTCCAGCTTCGGCGCGGGCTCGCGAGGGGCGGGCACCCGCGGCTCGGCCGGTGGGTCGCGCCCCTCGGCCGCGGTCAGGCCCAGCATGTCGAGAAGCTCCGCCAGATCCTGCGCGTCCCGGGCCTGGCCCGCGACCGTCCGCGCGGCCCGGTGCCGCTGCCACGCTGCCGCGAACTCGCCTGTCATGTGTCCAGCGTCGCCCCGGCCTGCCCGGCGGGACAGCGACGAAAGTCCTTGCCGGGGCGGCCTTTCGACCGCTGCGGCGGCACGGCGACCCCACGGCCGCCGCCCGGTCGCCACGCGGATGAACCTCCACCGCCGGAGTCCGGGGACGCCGTCGATACCGGGTCCTTGGTCCTCGCCGCGCGGGCTTTGGTGCTCTGTCGCGGGGGCGGCCCGAACCGCTTTGCTTGGTACAAAAGCGAAAGAAGGAGGCCGTGGTGGACAGGACGACCGTCGGGTCGGTGATGACGAGAAACGTCGTGACCGCGGTGCCGGCGACCCCCTTCCGGGAGCTGGTCGCCAGGATGGCCGAGCACGGCGTCAGCGCGCTGCCCGTGGTCGACCCACAGGGCCGCCCGATCGGCGTGGTGTCGGAGGCCGACGTCCTCGCGAAGCAGGAGTTCCACGGTGGCCAGGACGAGCTGCCGCACCACGACCGGACCGGCCGCGAGCGTTGGTACCGGGCACAGGGACGGATCGCGGCCGAGGTGATGACCACACCGGTGCGTGCCGTCCATGCCGACGAGCCGGTGGTCGGCGCGGCACAGCTGCTCGCGAAGGCGGGCATCCGCAGGCTCTTCGTCATCGACGGCGACGGCCGTCTCATCGGGGTGGTCTCGCGGCGTGACCTGCTGCACGTGTACCTGTGCGACGACGAGGAGCTGCGGACCCGGATAGTCGAGCTGCTCGCGAAGGCCGGTTTCACGCCGGGCGCGGTGGCGGTTCGGGTCGCCGACGGAGTGGCCACAGTGGACGGTTCGGTGGCCGGCCCCGGTGCGGGCATCGCCGCCCTCCGGCTGGTGCGTGCGGTGCCCGGTGTGGTCGGCGTCCACGACAACCTGAGCTTTCCCGTGGACGAACCGAGCGAGCGGATGTGGATCGGAACCAAGCCGTAGGGAAGGGAAGAGCGATGTGGGAGCCCACCGTTGAGTCCGTGATGACGAAGGAGATCGTCACCGCGCGGCCGGAGACGGCGTTCAAGGAGCTGGTCGCGCTGATGAACACCCACCGCGTGAGCGGGCTGCCCGTCGTGGACGCGGCGGGCCGGCCGGTCGGCGTGGTGTCGGAGGCCGACACGCTGGTCAAGCAGGAGCACCTCGGCGGCATCGAGAACCGGCCGCTGTTCGGCCGCAGGCGCAAGGACCGGTGGCGCAAGGCCACCGGGCGCACCGCCGGTGACCTGATGACCGCGCCGGCCGTCACGATCGCCGCGGACGCGACCGTCACCGCCGCCGCGCGGCTGCTGGCGGAGAAGAACATCCGCCGGTTGTGCGTGGTCGACGGCGACGGCCTGCTGGCCGGGATCGTGTCCCGGCGGGACGTGATCGGCACGTTCCTCCGTGACGACGACGCCATCCGCGCCGACATCGAGGAGCACGTGTTCAGGCGGGGCATGTGGCTGTTCCCCGGCACTCTCAACGTCGAGGTCACCAGTGGTGTGGCCACACTGGACGGTGAGGTGGAGCGCCGGACCACCGCGCAGATCGCCGCCCAGCTCAGCCACGCCGTGCCCGGTGTGGTCGGCGTGCGGAACAACCTGCGCTACGAGTTGGACGACACCGTCACCACCCCGCTGTGACAGCGAACGACGGATGCCCTGGACCCCGGTGGTTCCAGGGCATCCGCCGTGACCGGCCGGAACGACCACGGTCGCCCACCACCGAGAGCCCTGGACCCGATCGGGTCCAGGGCTCTCCCGTCGCGATCACATGGTTCTGGCCATCAGGTGGGCGAGGTCGAGCGTGCGGTTGGAGTAGCCCCATTCGTTGTCGTACCAGCCGAACACCTTGACGAGGTCACCCTCCACCCTGGTCAGTGAGGCGTCGAGGACGCACGACGCGGGGTCGCCGATGATGTCGCGGGACACGATCGGGTCCTCGGTGTAACGCAGCACGGACTTGAGGTGGCCGCCCGCCGCGTCGGCGAAGGCGCGGTTGATCTGGTCCGGGGTGACTCCGGTGGCCGCGACCTTCACCGTCAGGTCGGTGAGCGAGCCGTCCTCCACCGGCACCCGGACCGCGATGCCGTCGAGCCGGCCGGCGAGCTCCGGCAGCACCTCACCGACCGCGGCGGCCGCGCCGGTGCTGGTGGGGATCAGGTTCACCGCGGCGGACCGGGCCCGGCGCGGGTCCTTGTGCGGGCCGTCGAGCAGGTTCTGGTCGCCCGTGTAGCTGTGGATCGTCGTCACAAGCCCGTTGATCACGCCGAAGGTGTTGTGCAGCACCCAGAGCATCGGGGCGAGGCAGTTCGTTGTGCACGACGCGTTCGACACGATGTGGTGGGTGTCGGGGTCGTAGGCGTCCTCGTTGACGCCCATGACGATGGTCGCGTCCACACCCTTGCCCGGCGCGGTGATGATGACCTTGCGGGCGCCCGCGGCCAGGTGGGCGGCCGCGGCGTCGCGGGTGCGGAACTTGCCGGTCGACTCCAGCACCAGGTCGACACCCAGCTCCCGCCACGGCAGGTCGGCCGGGTCGCGCTCGCTGGTGACCAGGATGCTCTGCCCATCGACCGACATCGTGTGCTCTTCTGTGTACACCGGCACCTGCCACGGGCCGTAGGTGGAGTCGTGGCGCAGCAGGTTCGCCAGCGTGGCGGGGTCGGCGACGTCGTTGATCGCGACGATCTCCAGCCCGGGCTCACCGTTGTCGGACCGGTTGAACGCGGCACGTGTCATGTCCCGCCCGATGCGGCCGAAACCGTTGATACCAACGCGAATTGCCATGATCTTACCTCTCGTACAGACGTGCGCCGGGCAGGTAGCCGACGGTGTCCTCGGTCCGGCGGACCGGGCTGCGCGGCAGGGGCGGCGCCGAGGTGGGCGCCCAGCCGACACGCAGGATCAGGTGGGGGTACGCGGCGCCGTCGAGCACCTGGTCGCGGATCGTCGCGCGCGTGTCGGCGACCTCCAGCGGCTGGGAGAGCGTGCAGGTGGCGAGGCCGAGGTCGGTGGCGGCCAGCAGCGCGGCACTCGCCGCCTCGCCGGCGCGCAGGACGGACAGCGGGTTCTCCTCGAGCGACGCGACCACGAGCAACTGGCCACCGTCCTGCTCGTCGCGGCCCGTCGACGCGTTGCCGAGCGACCCGCCGGGGAAGGCGCGCATGGCGGTGTCGTCGTGCCACGTCGGTCCCGCTGGACCGCTGGCGGTGAGGATGCCGTCCTGGGCGGCGAAGCTGCTCCTGCTCCACGCCGCCAGCTCGAACTGGTAGCCGGGATCGTCCGCCTGCTGGCGTGCGGCGGTCCCGATGGCGCGGGTCAGCTGCCAGCGACTGGCGCTGTCGGTGACCGGCACCAGGAGGGCGCCAGCCTCTCCGGCCCGGCGCACCAGCAGGTCGAGGTGCTCGGCCGGTACCTCCCACGAGGTGAAGCGCCGGCGGTCGGTGCGCCGGTGCGAGATCGCGCCGGCGAGTGCGATGTCCTCCTCGGTGGGGAGGTACGCGCGTGTCTCGACCACGGCCAGCAAGTCTGGGTCGTGCTCGTTGGGCAGGTGACGCACGACCGCCTGCCAGCCCAGCGCCGCGAACGCCACCCGAAGGTGGTGCAGCGCCGCACCGCAGCTGAGCAGCAGGTCCCGGCCCTCCGGGTCGGTCGCGGCCAGCCCGCGGGTGCGGTCGGCCATCAGGTGTACCGAGTCGTCACCGACCAGCCAGCGCCACGGCTGGGTGTTGTGCACCGATGGCGCACGGTTGGCGACCCCGATCGCCGCGAGCACGGTGGGGCGGTCCGGTGTCGTGACTGTCATACCCCCACGGTCGTCCGGCCGGTGCCGTCGCGGCAGGGCTCAAGTTCCCTCCTGTGAGCGACGTAGGGCCCCGCGATGGAGGACCTCCTTCTCTGCCGGACCCCGCCGCCAAGGCCGGAGCATGGGGACAACGAGGTTTCGGTGAAAGGACGAGTGATGAACGCCAAACCGGGTGACTGGCTGATCGTCGAGATCGCCGGGACCGACAACGCCACCCGGCGCGCCAAGATCCTGGAGGTCGGCTCTCCGGACGGCGCGCCGCCGTTCAAGGTGCGGTGGCTGGACACCGACCGCGAGGGTCTGCTGTTCCCCGGCGTGGACGCGCGGGTACTGACGCGCGAGGAGCTCGACGCGCTCGACACGCTGACGGCCGAGCGAGCCACGGTCGTGCAGCGGCACATCGCACACCGGCGGGGGACGTCATGACCGCTTCGCCACCGTCGCGGACGCTGCGGCTGGCCCGGCTGCTGCGGCCCGCGGGGAACCCACTGGCCCGCGGGACCGACCGGGCCGAGGCCGCGGTCGTGGTCCTGTCCGTGCTGCTGGCCATGGTGCTGGTGCCGGTCATGCTGACCCTCGGCTCGGTGACCTACTCGAACCTCGTCGAACAGAGCGCGCGGCAGTCCAGAGGCCGGCACGAGACTGTCGCGGTCCTCACCCAGGACGCGCCGGGGACGAGCGTCGGCACCCGCGGCGAGACGGTCAGCGGGAAGGCGAAGGTACCCGCCCGGTGGCGGCTGCCGGACGGAACGACCCGTACCGGTCTGGTCGAGGCCGACGACGGCAGCAAGGCCGGCGCCGAGGTCTCGGTGTGGCTGGACCAGTCGGGTAGGCCGGCGCGGCCCCCGATGTCCACGGTGGACTTCGTCGGTGCCGGCGTGCTGGTGGCCCTGTTCGGCTGGTTGACCACCGTCGGGCTGCTCGCTCTCGGCTGCTGGGGCCTGCACCGCGTGCTCGACCGGCGCCGCTACCGGGACTGGGACGCCGAGTGGACCCGGATCGAACCGGACTGGCATGACCAGTCCCGCTGAGCGCCATCGGCGCCCCGGGCCACCGACCGGCCACGAACAGCCGTCGTCCCGCATGAACGTCCGAGGAGTTGTCCGATGAGCATCACCGACACCGTGATCGAACAGGCCCTTCTGGCCGCGGTCCGTGCACCCTCGGTGCACAACACGCAGCCGTGGCGGTTCGTGGTCGCCGCGCCCTTCGTCGAGGTGCACCTCGACCGGGAACGGGTGCTGCCGGTGGTGGACCCCGCGGCGCGGGAGGCCAGGATCTCCTGCGGTGCCGCGGTGTTCAACCTGTGGCTCGCGGTCCGGGCCGCCGGGCGCGGCGCGGTGGTCGACCTGCTGCCCGACCCCGACCGGCCGGACCTGCTCGCGGTCCTGCGCATGGCAGGCGTTCGGCCGGCCACTCCGGAGGAGTCGACGCTCGCGCACACCGTCGCGCGCCGGGCGACCAACCGCCGGCCGTTCACCGACCGTCCTGTGCCGCCGCCGCACCGGGCCGCGCTGGTGCGTGCCGCCGAGGCGGAGCATGCTCACCTGATCCTGCTGGACACCCCGAAGCGGCTCGACACGCTCGCGACGCTGCTGCGCCGTGCCGACCACCTCCAGGTGGAGGACCCGGCGTTCCAGCGCGAGCTGCGTGCGTGGACCGAGCCCGACGCGGCCGGCGGCGACCGGACCGAGGACGGGGTGCCGCGTTCCGCGGGTGGGCCGCGCCCCAGCGTCGGCTCACTGCTGGTGCCACGACAGTTCCACGAGGACGCCACCGCGGAGCGGCCGTTCGAGCAGGACCCGTTCGTCGTGGTCCTCACCACTCACGGCGACACCGCTCGAGACCACCTCCACGCGGGGCTCGCCATGCAGCGTGTGCTGCTGTCCGCGACCGTGCTCGGCCTGAGCGCGTCGTTCCTGTCCCAGCCGGTCGAGGTGCCGCACACGCGAGCCGCGCTGCGCGCACTGCTGGACGTGCCGGGACAGCCGCAGACCGTGCTGCGCATCGGCTACGGCCACCCGGTGGCCACGACCCCCCGCCGCCCGGTGGCCGCCGTCACCACCATGCGGGCGGAGGTGCCGTCATGACACTCCCCGAGCCGACCCCGACGTCGAACTCCGGTGCGGCGCGACAGTGGACGGCGGGTGAGAAGCACCTGATCACCGGGGCGGCCGCGCTGGCGCCGTCGGTGCACAACACGCAGCCGTGGGTGCTGGAGTTCCACGACGAGCACATCTCGCTGTACGAGCGGCTCGACCGGGCACTGCCGCACCACGACCCGGTCGGCCGGGACCGGCTGATCTCCTGCGGTGCGGCCGTCGAGAACGCGGTGTCGGCCATGCGGATCCTCGGCTGGCTGCCGGCGGTGCGGCTGCGCCACGACCCCGCCCACCCGGACGAGGTCGCACGGATCACCGTCACCGGCCGGGCCGAACCGTCTGATGTGGAACGGCACCGTCACCGGGCGATCTCGGCCCGGCACAGCCACCGCGGGCCGTTCGCGGGGCGAGCGATGGAGAACGACCTGCGACGGGAGCTCCTCGGCGCGCACACGGTCGACGGCGTCGGGCTGCGCGCGCTGGCCGATCCCGAGGAGGTCGCCGCACTGGCCAGGCTGGTGAGCCACAGCGCCCTCGTGCTGCGTGCCGACCACGCCTACCAGCGCGAGCTGACGGCGTGGACCGCGCCGGTCCGGGAGCCGATGCCGGGTGCCGGGGTGTCGTCGGCGACCCGTCGCGTGTCGACACTGCCGTGGGCCGGCCTGGTCCGGCGGACGACCGCGATACCGGACATCGGGTTCCTCGCCGACCGGCTGAGCCGGGAGTTCCTCGTGCTCGTCGAGACCCCGGACGACGGCCGGCACGACCACGTCCGCGCCGGCATGGCCGCCGAACAGGTCTGGCTGGCCGCGGTGGACGCCGGCCTCGCCGGCTCGCTGCTCACCCAGCCGTTCCAACTGCCCGAGGTCCGCGCAGGACTCGTGGAGAAACTCGCCCTGAGCGGATTCCCGCAGCTTCTGCTCCGCTTCGGGTACCTGTGAGGAGAGAAGATCATGACATACACCAACGAGAGTGAGCGCCCTGCCGAGCGAAGCTCGCAGAGCGAGAACAGCGTCGTCGTCGGCGTCGACGGTTCGGCTTCCGCACTGCACGCCGTCCGCTGGGCGGCGCGGGAGGCCGAGCGCCGTGGCGCCCCGCTGCGGCTGGTCAACGTCTGCCACCTGATGCCGGTGCGGCACCCGAGGCAGATCTCGCCACCGGCGGACTACCAGACGGCCGTGATGGAGCAGGGCCGGCACTGGCTGGCCGAGGCGAGTGCGGCCGCGCAGCGCGCCGTGCCCGGTCTGGCGGTGGTCACGGACCTGCGCTCGGGGATCGCCGCCGACGTGCTGGTCGCCGAGTCGCGGACCGCGCAGCTGATGGTGCTCGGCTCCCGGGGACTGGGCGGGTTCACGTCGCTGCTCGTCGGTTCCGTCGCGGTGGCCCTGTCCGCGCACGGGCAGTGCCCGGTCGTGGTGATGCACGCGGCCACTCAGGACGGCGTCCCGCCGGAGGACGACCCGGTCGTGGTCGGTGTCGACGGTTCGGAACTGAGCGACGCCGCGCTGACGTTCGCGTTCGAGGCCGCGGCGGCCCGCGGCGTCCCGCTCGTCGCGGTGCACACCTGGCTGGACGTGAACGCGGCCGGCGCGTGGGCGGTGCTGCCGGGGACGATCGACTGGACCTGGTTGCAGCAGGAGGAGGAGAAGCTGCTGGACGAGCGGCTCGTCGCGTGGCGGGACAAGTTCCCGGGCGTCGAGGTGCGGCCGCTGGTGGTCAGGGACCGCCCCGACCGCGCGCTGCTCGAGCACGCGGCCGGTGCGCAGCTGATCGTCGTCGGCACCCGTGGCCGCGGCACGCTCACCGGCATGGGCCTCGGCTCGGTCAGCCAGACCCTCCTGCACCACGCCGAATGCCCCGTCGCGGTGGCACGAACGGACCGGACATGAACACCAGGTCCCGACGAGTCGTCGCCGGCGTGTCCACAGCGGACAGTCGTGCGCTGGTGCGCTGGGCGGCCGCGGAAGCGGCCACCCAGCACGCAGAGCTACAGCTGGTGACCGCCCGGCCCATGCCGGCCGCGCCCGACCGGTACATCCCGAACGACATCGCGGCCGCGCATCGCGTCGCGGCCGTGCGGATGCTCGCGGAGCTGGCGCAGGACGTGGCGGCGGGCTGGCCGGAGCTGGCAGTCACCACGGAGGTGGTCTCCGGTCCACCGGCGGCGGTACTGCGTGCCGCGGCGGACGGCGCGGACCTGCTGGTCGTCGGCGCGGACGACGCAAGCCCGTTCACCGAGGCCATCAGTGGCTCGGTCCCGGGCGACCTGCTGGCCTCCGCGCCGTGCCCGCTCGCGGTGGTGCCACGGCGGGAGTGGACGACGCCAGCGTCCGCCCCCGTCGTGGTGGCCTTCGACGAGTCCCCGGTGTCCCAGGCCGCGCTCACCTACGGGTACGCCGCGGCGCACCGCACCGGCAGACCGCTGACGATCGTGAGCTGTGTCACCGCGGACTACCCGGGCCGGTCCGCCGCGACCCGGCTCCACATCGCGTTCGCCGCGCTGTACCCGGACGTCGAGGTCTCCACCGAGGTCACGACCGACGACCCGCGGCACGTCCTCGTCGCCGCGTCCCGCCGGGCCTCGATGCTGGTGCTGGGATCTCGTGGCCGGGGCCGGCTCGCGTCGGGCCTGTTCGGCTCGATCGGCCGCCACCTCATCCGTCGCAGCGCGTGCCCCGTCGTGGTCGCGCGCACCCAACCGGCGGCGGTCGCCCTGTCCTCGTAAGGAGAGACCCATGACGTCACATCGGAAACCGGTCGTCGTCGGTGTCGACGGCTCGGCAACGGCACTGCACGCGGTCCGCTGGGCGGCGGAACGCGCCCGCCGCGACGGACTCCCGCTGCACATGGTCCACGCCTACCACCTTCCGCTCGGGCACCCGTCCGGGGTGACCGAGGAGGCGTCGGTACTGGAGACGCTGCGCCAGGACGGCCACCGCTGGTTGGCGGAGGCCCGTGACGTGGCGGGCGTGGCCGCGCCCGGGCTGGCCGTCCGGACCGAGCTGGCCGCCGTGCCCCCGATGACCATGCTGCTGCGCGAGTCCGAGAACGCGTCGGTGCTGGTGCTCGGCAGCCGGGGGCGCACCGTCCTCGGCGACGTGCTGACGGGCTCGACCGCGCTCGCGCTGACCAGCCACGCGCACTGCCCGGTCGTACTGGTGCGTGACGGCACCGACGGGTCGCCCAGGACCGGTCCGGTCGTGGTCGGTGTGGACGGAACGCAGGCCAGTGAGGCCGCCGTCGCGTTCGCGTTCGCCGAGGCGGCGGCCGCGAACGCCCCGCTCGTGGCACTGCACGCCTACACGGAGTCGGTGCTCGAGACCGCGCTGGCCGGCAACAACGCGCCGCTGGACTGGACACTGCAACGCCAGGTCGCCGACCGGACGCTCGCCGAGCGACTCGCCGGCTGGCAGGAGAAGTACCCGCAGGTGCGCGTCGAACGCGAGGCCGTGCACGACCGGCCGACGCGGGCCCTGCGGCGCTGCGCCCGGACCGCTCGGCTCATGGTCGTCGGCCGGCACGGCCGTGGCGGGTTCCGCGACCTGGTCCTCGGCTCGACCGGCCAGCACCTGGTCCACCACGCCGACTGTCCCGTGGCCGTGGTGCGCACGGAGAACCCCGACTAGCAAGGAGGACCGACCATGCGCGCACGAGACATCATGAGCCGGCCGGTGGTCAGCGTCGATGTGCACAGCACCGTCCGGGACGCCGTCACGGCCCTCACCGAACACGGCTTCGCGGCCGTGCCCGTGCTCGACGACGGTGACCGGGTCGTCGGCATCTTCAGCGAGTCCGACGGCCTGCGTGCCGGGCACAGGCACGGGGACGCGGTGACCACCGCCATGGCCGCACCGGTCGAGGTGACCACACCGGACGCGGACGTCGCGGTCATCGCGGAGCGGATGCTGGCCGGCCGGCTGCGGTCGCTGCCGGTGGTCGAGGAGGGCCTGCTGGTCGGCATCGTCGCCCGCCGCGACCTGCTGCGCACCATGGTCAGGACCGACGACGTGATCGCCGCGAACGTGCGTGCCCTGCTCGACCAGTACGCCGGCAGCCGCAGGCACTGGGAGGTCGAGGCGGTCGACGGCCACATCACCGTCACGGGTGACTTCGCCGACACCGCGGAGAAGTCCCTCGTCGCAGCGCTGGTCCGCACCGTCGGCGGCGTCTGCGCCGTCACCCTTGCGGTGCAGCTGCCGGCCCAGGTCGGTTGGGACGACTGAACATGACGACGCGGCCCGCCGGTACGAAGGAGGACGCTCCCGCACGCTGGGCGTGACGAGAGCGTCCTTCGCTGTTCGGCCGCGGTCGCGGGGGGTCAGCGGCGCGCCATGGTCGGCACGAAGGCGAGAGCCTCGGCCAGGTCGACGTGGCGCTCGAACCACTGGGTGAGCTGGGCGAGTCCGTCGCGGTAGCGGCGGAGGTGGTGGTCGCAGAACGCCAGCTCGCCGCCGTCACGCAGGACGGCGAGGACGGTGGCCTGGCCGGGACAGCGGTCGCGGCGGTCGTTCGCGTCGAACAGGGCGGCGGTGCGCACGTCGGTGGCGATCATGACAACCCCTCCTTCCGGAAGACTCTCCGACTCTTCCGTGCCGAAGGTGCCCGGCCCACGGTCGTTGGCCGCCGATGTCCGGGACGTTCGACCCGGGCTCGCGCCGTGGTCACCGCACGCGATGGACCAAGGTCCCGCCAGGTGGGGACCTCCGCCAGCGGTCGGCTGCCCGAACCTTCGTTAGTTTCGTTGGTAGACAACGAAACTGAGGGAGGTTCGGTCATGGCGCATCCGATCGTGGTCGGGGTGGACGGCTCACCGTCGGCGCTCGACGCCGTTCGCTGGGCGGCCCGGGAGGCCGTGCGCCGCAAGCTCCTGCTGCGGCTGGTGCACGTGTACTCGACTCCGGTCGGGCTGCCCGGGGGCATCATCGAGCCCGCCGTCGTCGAGAAGGCGCTGCGCGTCCAGGGCCGGCGATGGCTGGACGACGCGGCCCAGGTGGCCAGCGAGGTGTCCCCCGCGCTGAAGCCCGCACTCGTTCTGGTCGCGGCGTCCGTCGTGCCGGCCATGATCAAGGAGTCGGTGACGGGCTCGCTGCTCGTGCTGGGCACCCGGGGGCTCGGCGGGTTCACCGAGCTGATGATCGGTTCCACCGCGGTGCTGCTCGCCGGGCGTGCGCACTGCCCGCTGGTCGTCGTCCGCGGTGACGAACCCGAGCACGGTCCCGTGGTGGTCGGCGTCGACGGCCTGCCCACCAGCGAGGAGGCCGTCGCGTTCGCGTTCGCCGAGGCTTCCGCCCACGGCGCGGACCTGGTCGCCGTGCACACCTGGGCCGACCCGGTGATCGACACGATCCTGCTCGGCCACCCGGAACCGCTCGACTTCGAGCCCGCGCAGCAGCGTGCCTACGAGACGCTCGCCGAACGGCTGGCGGGTTGGCAGGAGAAGTACCCGGACGTGCACGTCATCCGTGAGGTCGTTCGCGACCACCCGTCACGGGCACTGCTGCGCCACGCCGACGGCGCGCGGCTCGTGGTCGTCGGCACCCGTGGCCGCGGCGGCTTCAGCGGCCTGGTGCTCGGCTCGACCGGCCAGCACCTCCTGCACCACTCGCCCTGCCCGGTCGCCGTCGTCCGCACGGAGCCGGAAAGCCGGGAGTAACGCCGTGCGCGAGCCCGCCGGCCGCCACGACGACGAACGGCGGCTCGTGCACGCCGTCGAGCGCCCGTCCGAAGACGCCGCGGACACGGTCATCGACCGAGATGTCCGAAGTGGACGGTGACCAACGTCCCGTCCGGAAGGGACCAGTAGCTCTGGGTGCCCCGGTCGTGCCGCGGTTGACTGGAACCGTGGTACAGAGGGAAAGGAGAACAGATGACGAGTCTGATGCCGCGTCCCTTCGTCTTCCCGGAGGTCGTCCGGCTGCTGGAGGGTGGTTGGCCGTTCGGTGACCACCACGCCGCGCGGATCGAGGACTACCGCGAGGACGGGAGGTATGTGCTGCGGGTGGAGCTGCCCGGTGTGGACCCGGAGAAGGACATCCAGATCCACGTCCAGGGCACCGAGTTGTCGATCGCGGCCGAGCGGGCCGTGGAGAAGCACGACAAGACGCACAGTGAGTTCTCCTACGGCAAGTTCGCGCGGACGGTTCGGTTGCCGGCCGGTGCGTTGCCCGACGAGATCTCGGCGACCTATGAGGCCGGGATCCTCGAGGTGACGGTGCCGGTGAAGCCCGAGACGGACAACGCCAGGCAGATCGAGGTCACGGTCACCAAGTGACCGAGTGAACGGGTGGCGGGCCACTCTCCCTCCCTGGAGGCCCCGCCATCTTTCCCGTAGGAAGGGTTTGCCATGTCCACGGTGGATACGACGGTGGGGGTCGCCATGACCCCCGAGGTGCTCGGGATCGTCCCCGGCGCGCCGCTGGAGGTGGCGTTGCGGATGATGGTCGAGACGGGGGTGCGGCATCTTCCGGTGGTCGACCGTGGTCGCTGTGTCGGGTTGCTGCACGAGTCGGATGTGTTGTGGCGGTTGTGGTCCACGGCCGGTGCCGCGCCTCGGGCCGTCATGGTGGCACGGACACCGGTGGTCTCTGTCACCGTGTCCGACGACATGCGCACGGTCGCACGGCGCATGGTCGACGCGGAGACGGACGCGGCGGTGGTCACCGAGGACGGCCGGATCGTGGGAATCGTGACCGTGACCGACCTGCTGCACCGGCTGGCTGAGGGGTAGGCCCCACGCCGGTCGCTCAGTGCCAGGAACCCGCTTGCCGATCTTGCGCGGCTCGTCCGCGCTGGCCGCCAACCGCGAAGTCGATGTTGTGTCGGCGTGACCGACCGGCATCGGGGTCAGGCCGTCAGGAGCGCCAGTGTCCGCGTGCCGCTGGGGGTGAGCATCGCGGGCGCGGTCGTCCCGGCCGGAGCGGGCCATGCCGGCCCGACCAGGCCGTTGCCCACGAGGTCGCATGCGGCGGCGAAGTCGCACCACAGACCGTCGACGGTGAGTTTGGCGTGCCGGTTGACGACGATCTGCCCGCGACCGTCGGCGATGGCTCGCAGCATCGAGCGGTGCCTCGCCGTGAACTCCTTGATGCCCATGATGGCCACCTCCGCTGCTGTGTTCGTTGTCACAAGCATCGTGGATGGGTGGCCGTGCGGGCAGAGGACAAGTCCATCACTTCCTTGCGACGCAAGGCCTTGCGCCGCGGGCACCCAACCGGCCGGTGGCACGGGACCAAGGTCCCCGCCAGCCGGTGACCTACGTAGCCCAACCGAGGACCGTCGTGCCGGTGTGCCGGCGGCGCCGGGTTGCTGCGATGGAGTCAGGAAGCCAGGACGTGGGAGGTGGATGTGATGTCACGTGCGGAAGACCTTCGGGCGGCACGGGAGTCGCGTGCCGGCGCCGCGGAACGGGTGAACCGGCGGGGCCCGGGGGACGCGGTGACCCGCATGGTCGACGCCGCCGTGCACCGGGCGACCCGTCACCCGGTGCAGAACCTCCGCCCCGGCTGGCGTCGGTGCTCCACAGTGGACACCGGTCCGGCGCCGCTCGGTCCGGACTTCCGGGCCGCGATGCGCACCGCGAACGCGCGGATCGACGCGCTCGACCTGGCCGAGCTGCGGACCCCGGCCGGCACCGTCCGCTACCTCGATGTCGGTGACGGTCCGCCGGTGCTGCTGGTACACGGGATCTTCGGCGGCCCGGACGCCGCCATGCGGCAGCTGCGGTCGTTGGTCCCCGGCGGCTTCCGCCTGATCGTGCCGTCCCGATTCGGGTACCTGGGGTCCTCGCTGCCGGCCCGCGCGACCCCGGCCCGCCAGGCCGACGTGTTCGCCGACCTCCTGGACGGGCTCGGTATCGAGAAGGCGGCCGTGGTCGCGGTCTCGGCGGGCGCGACGTCCGCGCTGCAGTTCGCCCTCCGGCACCGCGACCGGGTGTCGTCGCTGGCGCTGCTCTCGCCCAACGGGCCGGGTTGGCAGCACGAGCGGCGGCGGATGCCGTACCGGATCGCGCGGGCACTGTGGGGCTCGGACCGTCTCATGTGGACGGTACGGCGCCACTTCCGCGACCGGTTGGCCCGGCTCGTGGCGGTTCCCGGGGGCCAGCCGCTGCGCGCGGTAGACCACGCGCGGCTCGATGCGGAGCTCGACGGGGTCTTTCCCCTGTCCCGCAGGGTGAACGGCGCCCTGTTCGACGCGTTCGTGTCCAACCCGGACATCAACGCCTGCGACCTCGCGGACATCTCCACACCCACGCTGATCGTGCACGCACGGGACGACGCGCTAGCCCCGTGCTGGGGCGGCATCGCGCTTTCCGAGCGGATTCCGGGCGCCCGGTTGCTCGTCGTCGAGCACGGCGGTCACCTGATGCTGGGCGAGCACCCCGAGGTCGCCGCCGCGGTCGAGGCACTACTGAGGTCCACACAGGACTGAACAGGAGACGACGATGCCGAAGTACGTCTACGACTTCGCCGAGGGCAACCGGTCCATGGCCGACCTGCTCGGTGGCAAGGGCGCGAACCTCGCCGAGATGACGGTGATGGGGTTGCCCGTGCCACCGGGGTTCACGATCACCACCGAGGCCTGCCGCGCCTATCTCGCCACCGGTGCCCAGCCCGACGAGCTGGCCGGACAGGTGGGTGAGCACCTGCACCTCCTGGAGCAGGCCATGGGACGCAAGCTGGGCCAGGTCGACGAGCCGCTGCTGGTGGCCGTCCGTTCCGGCGCCCGGTTCTCCATGCCCGGCATGATGGACACGGTCCTCAACATCGGCCTCACCGACGACTCGGTCGCCGGGCTCGCCGCGTGGGCCGGGAACGAGCGGCTCGCGTGGGACTCCTACCGCCGGTTGGTGCAGATGTTCGGCACCACCGTGCTGGGTGTCGACGCGAGCCACTTCGCCGACGCGCTGCGGGAGGCGAAGCTGGCCAAGGGGGTCGACGGCGACCTCGGCCTCGACGCGGCGGACCTGCGCGCGCTGACCGCCACGTTCAAGCGGATCGTCCATGAGCGCGCCGGCCGGGAGTTCCCGCAGGACCCGCGCGAGCAGCTGGACATGGCGATCCTGTCGGTGTTCCAGTCCTGGCACACCGACCGCGCCCACACCTACCGGCGTGCCGAGCACATCGCCGAGGACCTCGGCACCGCGGTCAACGTGTGCGCGATGGTGTTCGGCAACATCGGCGACGACTCCGGCACCGGCGTCGCGTTCACCCGTGACCCGGCGACCGGCTCGCCCGGCGTCTACGGCGACTACCTGCCCAACGCGCAGGGCGAGGACGTCGTCGCCGGCATCCGGAACACGCTGCCGCTGCACCGGCTCCAGGCGCTCCAGCCCACGGCCTACGAGCGGCTCATGGAGATCATGGCGACGCTGGAGGAGCACTACCGCGACCTGTGTGACATCGAGTTCACCATCGAGCGGCGCAAGCTGTGGATGCTGCAGACCCGTGTCGGCAAGCGCACCGCGGCCGCCGCGTTCCGCATCGCCGACGCGTTGCGGGAGGAGGGCCTCATCGACGCGGACGAGGCACTGCGGCGGGTGACCGGCGCGCAGCTGGCGCAGCTGATGTTCCCGCGCTTCGGCGACACCGAACGAGCACCGATCGCCACCGGCGTCGCCGCGTCGCCGGGCGCGGCCGTCGGCGAGGTCGTGTTCGACTCGGCCACCGCCGTCCGGCGGGCCGAGGAGGGCGCCGCGGTCATCCTGGTGCGCCGCGAGACCAACCCGGACGACCTCGACGGTCTCATCCACGCCCGTGGCGTGCTGACCAGCCGGGGCGGCAAGACCTCCCACGCGGCGGTCGTCGCGCGTGGGCTCGGCCGAACCTGCGTGTGCGGCGCGGAGTCGCTGACCATCGACACCAAGGGCCGCCGGTTCACCACCGCGGCGGGCACGGTCGTCGCGGAGGGGGACGTCATCTCCGTCGACGGCACCGCGGGGAAGGTCTACCTCGGCGAGCTGGACGTCGTCCCGTCCCCGGTCGTCGACTACTTCGA
>NZ_DASQCC010000086.1:0-17586 GCF_035634895.1 Actinophytocola sp.
GCGGTGTCCACCAACGTTCGCCGGGTCTCTCGGCGGCCCAGCGAGCACCGGGCCGGCGAGACGGCGTTGCCGATCCGCCCAAGTACGGTCCAGTACGAGGGCGAATCGGCGCCTTGCCAGCGGAAACCTGGATCCACCGATAGACCCACCGACATTGACGGACACCGCACCGGCTCATGCACGATCCGTCCACTTCTAGTCCACCCCGTGACCTCATCCTGCCCCGAAAGGAGCTGACATGGAGATCCACTAGAGGAGACTGGCCAATGAGTGGACACACCGAGCTGGTCCAGGAGCTGAAGACCCTGCGCAAGGGCCGTGCCCTTTTCGCGGGCTCGATAGAAGATCGTGTCGGCCCGAGCCTGAGGATGGCCTGCGCGATAACGGATGGTGACGGACTTCTGGTAATTCGCCAGAAAGTGGCCAACCGGTTGACTGAACTGGCCGATCAGCTACCGGACGACCTCCGGCTGGTAACACGAGCGGCATTCGCAATAGAGGCGGAGGCTCGCCACTCGCTGTACCAGGAAAGGGTTCGCTGGGCAGCGATGAAGTCCGACCGCGACCCGCGAACGGTTCGCCGCAGGGTGGACGAAGCGATCACCCAGATGGCTGAACTGGCAACGGGCGGCCAACGGAGCCACACCGTGGCCACGGCAAACCACTGGCACACCACGGAGCTGAGGCTGGCGGTGGCACTGGACCGCCAGGAACCCGAGGCCCTGGAACAACGCCGGATAGTCGCCGACCAGGACGGCGTACGCGAGCTGGACCTGGCGGTCTCGCTCCCGGTCGCCCGCCGGGACCTGGAGACGACGGTGTTCTACGGCGGCACCCTGCGGGACCGGGGAATGGAGTCGAGTGACCGCATGGGCTTCACGCTGGTCCTGCCCAAACCCCTGCGGCGGGGCGAGTCCCACGACTTCGCGGTGCGTTTCCGCCTACCGTCCGTGCGCCCGTACATGGTGTGCGTGCCACGGCATCCGTGTGACCTGTTCGACCTGCGGGTGCGCTTCGGCAGGGACCGGATGCCACTGCGCGTCTGGTCCCTGCAGGGCGCCTTCCAGCGCGACATAACGGACCCGACCTGCCGCGGCAGCCAACACGCGGTCGACCAGACCGGCGAGGTCCACATGCGCTTCCGCCAACTGGCCCCGGGCCTCGCCTACGGCGCGCGTTGGGAGCCGGCCACCGGGCGCCCGTGACGCCACCCCAATGTGTCCATCCGCATTACATCAAGTTCATCACCTCCCGGTGTAGGCTGACGGGCAGCGGGACTCCTGGGGGGCGATCAGGCATTCGCGCCTTCACTCTGTCGAGACGAGGACCGAGCCGGCGCGGTCGCAAACTGTCGTGAAAGGACGCTCATCATTACTGACACAACTCCGAACGGCGCACTGTTCAGCCATCCTCCGGCCGAACACGCGCACAGCGAAAGGGTCCGCGGGGACGCGACATACGGGGTCCTCTTCCGTGAGCCGGAGGTCGCGCCGGGCACGTCCGTTCCCGATTCCGTCGAGTCGGCGGACGCCGGCACGATGCCCTGATCTGTCCACAATGGACATTTCGGCTGGTCCGTAGTGGACGGTCCGGCGACTCGGTCGTCTCAGGCGGTGGTGGGATCCGCGGTGAGCTCGCCGAGGATGCCGGCGAGAGCGGTGCAGGCCTCGTCGATCGAGCCCGCCGAGATCCGTCGTGCGGACGCGGGCCAGTCCATTTCGGCGCCGACGAGCAGCACGACGGCCACCTGTCCGTCGTGCAGCCAGGCCCGCACCAGGACGACACGCCACTGCCCAGAGTCCATGGGCCGGAGTATCCGAACCGTTCGTGTACGCCGCCGTCAACGATCGAGGATTGACGGTGGCGCATACGGTGCGCCCGTAGAGTGGCGGTCACAACGCGGAGGAGGTGTCTGTGCCTCATCCACTCGACTCAGCCACGAGCGACGTTCCTCTACTGGTGCGGTTGCTGGACGGGTTCGGCCTCGACATCGGACACCACGCGGTGGTGCTGCCGGTGCACGCCCAGCGTGTGCTGGCGTTCCTGGCCCTGTCGCGCCTGTTCGGCACGGCCCAGCGGCGCACGGCACTAGCCGAGCGACTGTGGTGCGAGGGTTCGCATGAGCGTGCCCAGGCGAGTCTGCGTACCGCGATCTGGCGTATCCGGCAGGCCGACGGCCGACTCGTGCACGCCGACCGTCGGCACGTCCACCTGGGCAACCGGGTCGAGGTGGACGTCGAGCGGAGCCTGGGCCAGGCCGAGCGGCTGCTGGCCGAGGACGGCGACCTCGCACCGGCCGACGCCGCGACGGCGGGGCTGACCGCGGACCTGCTGCCGGACTGGGAAGAGGACTGGCTGATGGTGGAGCGAGAACGGATTCATCAGGTCCGTATCCAGGCGCTGGTGGCACTGTCCCAGCGGCTTTGCGGGCTGGGCCGGTTCATGCCCGCCCTGGACGCCGCGTACACGGCCATCGCGGCCGAGCCCCTGCACGAGTCCGCGCACGCCGCGCTGGTGGAGGTCCACCTGGCCGAGGGCAACGTGACGCAGGCCCGCCGCCATGTCGACGGGTACGCCAGGTTGCTGTGGGCCGAGATGCGGCTGCGACCGTCGAACGCGCTCGTGGCGAAGGTTGGGGGACCACGATGAGGGTGGGCATTCTCGATCTGCTGGGTCCGCCGGCCAGGAGCCCGGTGGACATCGGCTACCAGCTGTTGATCACGAAGCAGTACGCGAGCATCACCCCGCAGGCCATCTCGGTGTGGTGCCGCCGGCAGGGGCACAGGACGTTCTACGCGACGTACTACGGACTCGGGCGGCCCCACAAGCTGCTGCCGATGGACCTCGACGTGGTGTTCATCTCGTGTTACACGCAGGTCAGCCACCTCGCGTACGCGCTGGCCAAGCTCTTCCGCGCGGCGGGGGTCCGCACGGTGATCGGCGGCCCGCACGCGAGGGCGTTCCCCATGGACTGCCTGCGTTTCTTCGACCTGGTCGTGGGGGAGTGCGACCAGGAGCTGGTCACGAACATCCTGGCCGGCCAGTACGACCCGGGCACCATCGTCTCGTCCCCCGGCCCGTTCGACGACGTGCCGACGGTCGAGGAGCGCATGCCCGAGATCCGCGCGTCGGCGTTCTTCCTGGGCCGCAAGCGACTGCGGCTGTCGGCGGTGCCGATGCTGGCGAGCATGGGCTGCCCCTACAAGTGCGACTTCTGCATCGACTGGAGCAGCACGTACCGCCCGTTGTCCACCGAACGCCTGTCGACCGATCTCCGGTACCTGTCGAAACACCTGCCGGGCACGATCATCGTGTTCCACGACCCGAACTTCGCGGTGAAGTTCGACGAGGTGTTCGAGACGCTGGAGGCGCAGCCGCAAGAAGGACGGCCGCCGTACATCATCGAAAGCTCGCTGACGGTCCTGCGCGGCGACCGCCCCAGACGCCTGAAGGAGACCAACTGTGTGATGGTGGCCCCGGGCGTGGAGTCGTGGACGGACTACTCGAACAAGGCGGGCGTGGGCCGCGAACGGGGAGAGGCGAAGGTCGACCGGGTGGCGGCGCATTTCGCACAGTTGGCCGAAAACGTGCCGTACCTGCAGGCCAACTTCATCTTCGGCCTGGACACGGACGAGGGCGACACGCCGATCGAGCTGACCAAACGCTTCATGGACCAGACCCCGTTCGCGTGGCCGACGATCAACATCCCCGTCCCGTTCGGCGGCACCCCGTTGCACGACCAGTTGGCGGCTTCCGACCGGATCCTGAAGGCGATGCCGTTCAACCTGTACTACGCGCCGTACCTGGTGACCACGATCAAGAACTACGACCCGGTGACGTACTACGAGAAACTGGTGGAGCTGTACGCGCACGCGGCCTCCCCGGAAATGCTGGCCCGGAGAATGCGGACCACGACACACCGCACGATCCGGTACGTCCACCGCGCCCGCGCGGCAAGCTTCCGCGCCGACATCGCGAGCTTCCACCGAATCCTGGACATGCTGCGATCCGACCCGAAGTTCCTCGCGTTCCACAATGGACAGACCGCGACCCTGCCGGAGTTCTACCACCGGACCGGCGAACGCATGCTGGGCCGCTACGCCGAACTGCTGTCCCGGGCCGACCGAACCCCGGACCTGTCCCCGGCGCCCGCCCATCGATCGCGTGATTTCCTGGGGTCGTCGTAGAAGACGAGACCGCCGGAGGGCTGACGTTGGGCAGGGTGACTCCCGCCGCACGGTAGACGGCGTCGGTGAGGCCGGGCAGGATCCGTTCGATCCGCCAGACATCGCCGTCCAGTTCATGGGTGCCGGGGCGTGGCGTCGATCGGTGTCAGCGTCCGGTGGCGCCGTCGATCAGCTCGCGCAGGATGTCGGCGTGTCCGGCATGCCGTGCGGTTTCCTCGATCAGGTGGGTCAGTGTCCAGCGTCGGGACGGCGCCTGGCCGCCACGTCTGGCCGGTCGAGGTCCCGGTTCGGCGAGGTCGTCCCAGGAGGCGAGCTCCTTGTTCGCTTCGGCGACGGCTTCCCGGTAGGTGGCGAGGATCGAGTCGGTGGTGTCGCCCGGGGCGGCGTGGAACGTGGCCTGCCAGTCGGCCACGCGGTCGCCGAGCAGCCAGTGCCGTTCCACGGACGTGAGGTGCTTGACCAGCCCGAGCAGGTTCGTCCCCGACGGCACGCCGGGGGCGCGGGCCTGCGTTTCCGGCACCCCTTCGGCCTTGGCCGCGACGGCGGCGCGCAGGTAGTCGAGAAAGCCGACGAGCACGTCCCGCTCGCCGGGGCCGGTGGAGGGCGGCCCTGTGTCGTGTCTGCGTCTCGTGCTCATCGCCGTTCCCCCGGAGCCGCTCCCGCTCGGTGAACGACCAGTACGGCTTGGTTGTCGGTGTTCATGCTCTCCTCGTGCGCCACTCTGACGCCGAGCCGCCAAGAACGGCACCAAAAGTTGCCGGTATGGCAAGATCGGTTGGCATGGCGGAGGAGACGGACCAGGTCCTGGACGCGGTCGGCCCCCGGCTGCGTGCCCTGCGCAGGCAGCGCGAACTGACCCTGGCCGAGGTGTCGGCGGCGACCGGCACGTCGGAGAGCACCTTGTCGCGGCTGGAAAGCGGCGGACGGCGGCCCACTCTGGAGTTGCTGCTGCCGCTTGCCCGCGTGTACGGGGTGCCGCTCGACGACCTCGTCGGCGCTCCGCGGACCGGTGACCCGCGAATCCACCTCAAGCCGATCCACCGCCTCGGCATGACGTTCATCCCGCTCACCCGCCGCGCGGGCGGGGTGCAGGCGTTCAAGATGCTCATCCCGAGCCGCCCGCAACCGGCGGAACCAACCCCGAAGACACATGGCGGCTACGAGTGGGTGTACGTCCTCAATGGACAGCTCCGCCTGCTGGTCGGCGACCGCGACCTGGTCCTGTCACCCGGAGATGCCGCCGAGTTCGACACGGCACTCCCGCACTGGCTCGGATCAGCCGACGGCCGGTCCGTCGAGACCCTCGTCCTGTTCGGACCACAGGGCGAGCGAGCACACGTGCGAACCCGCACCACCCGGTAGCACACACCCCGGCAGCTCGCCGGCGGTGGTTGCGCCGTCAATTCCTTTTTGGACACCATCCACGGTGGCTCGCCGTGTCACAACGCGCAGAAGAGGGACGGGCTAACTACGGTACCGCCCATGGCTCACTCCGCTCTCCGAGTCCCACCGGCCGGTGGGGCGACCCGGGCGCGCTTGGTCGTGCTCGGCGTCGCAGTGGTCGCCACCGCTGTCAAGCTGCTCGTCGCGGCCCGCACGTTCGGCACGAACGACGTGCACTCGTGGCTGTCGTTCGGCGAGGGGGTGCGCGAGTACGGCCCCGTCGACCTGTACGGGCACCAGTTCTTCAGCCTCTACAACCACCCGCCGCTGTCGGGCCGGATGCTGGTGGCGGTCAACTGGCTGGTCGACCATGACCTCGGCACGTTCGTCTTCCTGATCAAGGTGCCGGCGGTGTTCGCCGATCTGGTGACGGTCCTGCTGGTGTTCGAGCTGGTTCGGCTGCGGGCGTCCACGGCCCGGGCGCTGCTCGCCGGGGTGCTGGTGGCGTGCAGCCCGGCGCTGGGTGTCGTCTCCGGGTTCCACGGCAACACCGACTCCGTGTTCGTGATGTTCGTGGTGCTCGGCGTGTACCTGCTGGTCGTGCGGCGGTGGGCGGCGGTGGCCGGGGCGGCGTTCGCGCTGGCGCTGAGCGTGAAGCTGACACCGGTCGTCGTGGCCCCGCTGCTGCTGGTGCTGGTCGTGCGGCTCGGGTGGCGTCGCGTGCTCACGTTCACGGGGGGCGGCGCGGTCGTGTTCGCGCTGCTGTGGCTGCCGGTGGTGCTGCGCCGCTGGACCGAGTTCAGCCGCGACGTGCTCGGCTACCAGGGCATCCAGGCGCGGGAGTGGGGGCTGAACCAGTTCGCCGTGTGGGCGCACGTGCCGGCGGGGATCACCGGCTGGTTGATCGGTCCCGGCCGGTTCGTCGTGCTGCTGGTGAGCGGCCTGCTCCCGGCGATCATCGCCTGGCGGCGGCCCTCCTCGTGCGCGCCGGCGGCGGCCGGGCTCGCGCTGGCACTGTTCCTGTTGCTGAGCCCGGCGTTCGGGATGCAGTACCTGGTGTGGCCGCTGGCCGTCGCCTACTTCGTCAACTTCTGGGTGGCCACGGTGTACAACGTCGCCGTCAGCGTGTTCGTCCTCGTCGTCTACAGCCACTGGAACGGCGCCCCGCCGTGGGACTGGTGGGAGGGCGTCGCGACACTGTTCCGGCCGGGGGACTCGGTGCTGATGGTGATCTCCTGGGTCGCGCTGGCGGCGGTGGTCGTGGCGGGTGCGCTGATGGTGCGCAGGCGTGACATGGACGAGTTCCTGACAGCTCCAGTAGTGCCCGCCCCGACCGAGTCCGTGCCAATTTTCGGGTCGGAAGTTTCTTGCTTGCCCGGTGTGCCGAAATAACCCAATCGTGTAATTATGGGGTTGGTAATGGTGCATCGCCGCCAGCTCGTGGGTTAGCCTGCCCGGCGTGATCAACACGCCTCGTATCGGGATCATGGTCGTGGCATACAACGCCGCGTCGACCCTGTCGGAGACTCTTGACCGAATACCGGTGGGAATTCGGGACAAGATCGACGAGGTGATGGTTCTCGACGACGCCAGCGTCGACGACACGTTCTCCTTCGGACAGAGCTGGGCGGCGCGCGCGGACACACCGAGGACGGTGGTGGTTCGGCACACGAAGAACCTGGGCTATGGCGGCAACCAGAAAGCCGGCTACGCCATGGCGATGGAGCGCGGCTGGGACATCGTGGTCCTGCTGCACGCCGACGGGCAGTACGCGCCGGAACTGCTCCCGGAGATGGTGGCCCCGCTCGTCCGTGGCGAGTGCGACGCCGTGTTCGGCTCGCGGATGATGAACAAGAAAGACGCGCTGCGGGGCGGTATGCCGCTCTACAAGTGGGTCGGCAACCAGTTGCTCACCAAGTTCGAGAACCTGATGCTCGGAACCCGGCTGACGGAGTTCCACTCCGGTTACCGTGCATATCGGGTCGACGCCCTGCGGGAAATTCCGCTGAAGTACGATTCCGACGGTTTCGACTTCGACACCCAGATAGTCATCCAACTCGTCGGGGCCGGCAAGAAGATAGTCGAGATCCCGATCCCGACCTACTACGGCGACGAGATCTGCTACGTCGACGGCATCCGCTACGCCAAGGACGTCGTCAAGGACGTGCTCGAGTCCCGCCTGGCGAACATGGGCTTCGGCACGTCGGACTGGATGCCGACACCCGAGGAGTACGCGTTCAAGGACGGCGACGGCTCCTCCCACTCGGTGATGCTCGCGATGCTGGCGAACCGGCCGTCCGTCAAGGTGCTGGACCTCGGCTGCTCCGGGGGCCTGCTGGCCGAACGCGTCCGCGCCGCCGGCCACTACGTGACAGGGGTCGACTACCTGGAGGTCCCGGGCGTGCGTGAGCGCACCGACGACTTCTACCAGGCCGACCTCGCGACCGGCATCCCGACCGGCGTCGGCACCGGTTACGACGTGGTCATCGCCGGCGATGTGATCGAGCACCTACCCCGGCCGAAGGAGACGTTGTCGGAGGTCCTGCGCGTACTCCGTCCCGGTGGCGAGCTTCTGCTGTCGGTACCGAACTTCGGGCACTGGTACCCGCGTGCCAGGGTCGCGCTCGGTCTGTTCGGGTACGACCGGCGCGGCATCCTCGACCAGACGCACCTGCGGTTCTTCACCCGGGCGTCGCTGCACAGACTCGTACGCCGCTGCGGCTTCGACATCGTCGAGCAGACCTGCACCGGCCTGCCTCTCGGTGTCATGTCGGCCTCCCACAGCAGGAAGGTGCGCGCCCTGCGGAGGATCGACGCGTGGCTGGTCCGGCACTGGCCCACCCTCTTCGGCTACCAGTTCGTCCTTCGGCTGCGTCCGCATGTGGAGGACACCGTTGTCGTCGAAGGAAACTGAGGCCGGTCCGCCGCCCGCGGCCACGATCGAGCCCACGCAGTCCACATTGGACGAAATGAGTGGCCCGGCCAGGAGGCGGACAGTGACCACGGCAAGCATGACCTTCCTACTCTTCGCGGTCTTCTCCGCCGCGGCGGGCCAGGTGATCCTCAAACACGGCATGACACTGGTGACGGGGAGCGCGAAGGCGAGCAACTCATCGCTCATCGTCAAGGCGATCACGTCGCCGTGGGTGCTGCTCGGACTTGTGGTGTTCGCGATCTCGGCGGCCGCATGGCTCACCACCCTCAGCCGGGTGCCGCTGAGCATCGCCTACCCGTTCAACGCGCTGGGCTACCTCGCCATCCTGACCGCGAGCGCCGCCCTGCTCAACGAACGCACCAACCTGTGGACCTGGGTCGGCACCTCGTTCGTGGCGACCGGTCTGTTGATCGTCGTGTGCACGAAACCAACCTGAGACAGCATCCGAGCAAGCTCCGGTTCCTCGGTTCTCGTTGTCCGGTCCTTGACGTCCGGCGTCCTGGCCACGAAGCCGGACAACGTCACGCGCGCTACACACGAGCTCATGAGTCGTGAACCAGACAGAAGGCCCATGATGCGCGCAACCGTGATCGCGGCTGTGCTGACGCTGCTGCTCAGCGCTGCCGCCCAGGCCACGGCGGAGCCCGCCCAGGCGTTCCAGGTGTTCCTCGACCCCGCCGGGTCGGACACCAACTCCGGGCTGAGCACCTCGGCGCCGGTGAGGACCCTGGCGCGGGCCCAGGCGGTGCTCACCGCGGCGCAACCACAGACCGACGTTGAGGTCCGGGTCAAGCAGGGCACCTACACGGCCCCGACGACCACCTGGACATTCGTCGTGCCGGGGCACACCGTGAACTTCATGCCGATCGACTACGAGTACGGCGACGGAGTCGACGACATCGCCGGACGCCCGGTGTTCCGCGGCGACGGCACGGCCGGGTACTGGCTGCGCGGCAGGATGCCCGACACGATGCCGCAGGGCGGTGACGGCGGCCTGCGGTTCTACTACCTGCGCGTGGAACGCTACAGCGAAGGCGGGATCGCCCTCGCGGGCCGCTACCACACCGACAGCGACGGCCTGCGTGTCCCAGCCGACGCGGGGTTCAACCACAACAAGATCTTCGGCATGGAACTGGTCGACATCGGCTCCAAGTGGTCGTCGGCCGGATACGGCTACGGCGGCGTGGACCTGGTGAACTCCAGCGGGAACCTGATCCAGAACAACCACTTCGTGCACCTGGAGAACACCGACGGCCAGGCCCCACTGCTGCACGGCGTGTACATCGCCCACCACAGCAGCGACAACGTCATCGTCAACAACCAGTTCGCCTACATCAGCGGCGATCCACTTCGCGCCCGCAACGACAGCAACCACAACGACATCTACGGCAACGTGCTCGAGCGCACCGGTCAGAAGGGCCAGTTCTCGGACTGGTTCTGCGACACCAGCACCGGCTGCGTGGACGCCGAACATCCCCGCGAGTGCGCCTCACAGGGAAACCTCTTCCACGAGAACGACAACATCTCCGGCTACGACGACGGCTCCCTGTCGAACTGGGCCATGATCGTCGGAGACCTCACCTACTCCGGCGCATCCCCGTGCACCAACGACGGCGAACAACGCGTCCGAACTTGGGGCAACACCTGATTTGACTCGTCCGCGAAACCCGCCTCCCTTGCCGGCGCATCCCGGCAAGGGAGGCGGGTTTCGTCTTTCTCGCGATCTCGCCGCGCGTCACGGCTGTGTGACACCGCGCGAATATTCCGGCCTGACAGTTATTCGCTTCGTGGCGGCTCGATCGGCGCGGAGCATCCAGTGATCTTGACTGTGCCCGTTGTGAGGGCCGTCTCATTCTCCCCACTGAACATTTCTTCCGGGCCATGTCGTGGTCTGGGTGGCAGACCGCCGGTTGGGGCGGTCGAGTTTGTCAGTGAAGAAAGGTGATCACGTCATGACGGACCCGATCAATGTCGACGTCTCGGCCATGCTCGCCGCGGTCGTGGAGTTCGACGACAAGCACGACAACATCCGCGGGCAGGTGACGACCGTGCAGAGCGAGTTCGACGGCCTGTCCGCCACGTGGGGCGGTGAGGCCGCCTCGGCGTTCCAGGGTGCGATGCACGGTTTCTACGAGGACTGCAACACGATTCTCGCGACCCTGCAGCAGATCGCGCTCAGCGTGGACAACTCGGCGATCAAGTACCAGCAGACCCACAACCTGTCGACCGACGCGGCGATGCAGCTTCGACAGCAGATCAACTCGCAGCCGGCCGGGCTGGCCGGGTTCTGACGGACGACTCCAAGGAAAGGACACCAACGATGACGGACGGCACCTATTCCGTTTCCCTGCTCGCGCTCGAGAGTGCGGTCATCAGCGCCGGCGAGACCAGCGCGAACATCGCCAAGCTGCTCGGTGAGCTGGACACCCACGTCCAGGGGAAGCTCGCCACCTGGACCGGTGACGCGCAGCTCGCCTACAAGGCCGCGAAGGACCTCTGGGACGCCGCCAAGGAGCGGATGCCGACGAGTCTCGCGGCCGCCAGGACGACGCTGGAGAACATCGCGGAGCAGTACGACGCGGCCGAGAAGGCCGCGATCGACATGTTCTTCGACGCCCGCTGACCGTCCACACCGGAAAGGAGGGAGACTGGAGATGGCGGTACACGACGGTGACCTGTTCTACCTGGGCGGCACCCTGTACCGGGTCGTGGTCGACTCGAACGGGCAGTACTCCGACGGCAGCGTCAGGTACAACCTGGCCCTCGGCCCCGCGCAGCCGGATCCGAGCGTCCTGAAGAACATCCCACCGGCGAACGACGACCCGTCGGTGAGCCACGGTGCCGTCGTGACCGCCCCGTCGGTGCCGGGCGGCCACGACCACCCCGGCAAGGGCGTGACGGTCGTCAACATCAACGCCATGAAGACGTTCGCCAGCAACATCAGCGGGCTCGTGGCCGACGACGGACCGTTGCGGCAGGCCCTCGTGCAGCTGGAGGACGTGGACGTCCGGGCCGGCGGTTTCCGCACGGCCGTCGCACTGGCCAAGGTCGTCAACGGCCCCGACGGCATGCAGGGCGCCACGAGGAACACCCTCACGGACGTGATCCAGGTGCTCACCTCGGTCGCCGACGCCGTCAACCGGATGGCCAACCACTACGAGAAGGCGGAGGACCTCAACACCATGTCCTCCACCGACTACGCGACCTACCTCGGCCAGACCAGCGGCGCGATCAACAGCATGGGCCCGCAGGCGCAGAAGTAGACCGGACACGGGGGAGAGGCAAATGGGTGACGCTGACCCGGAGAACAGCGGCGGATTCACCAAGGACTCGAGCGGCGTCTTCGCCAACCCGAGCGGGCTGCCCACGGACGGCACCGACTTCGAGGGCTGGACCTGGAAGCAGATCATGGCGGCCATCAACGGTGGCGCCGCCATCGCGCCCGGCTCGGACGGGCAGCAACGCGCGCTCCAGATCTCGAACCCGGAGACCCTGTTCACGGCCGCGAGCACGTTCAACACCGCGTTGCTGAACCTGAACGCGGTGGCCGAGATCGTGACCGACCAGACCGCGGCGCTCGCCGGTCCCGACGGGGCGTGGAAGGGGAAGGGCGCCGACCAGTTCGTGACGATGATGTCGAAGTTCGTCGCCCAGGTCCTGGCGCGGGCCAACCAGCTCTCCGGCGGTGCGGCGCACATCGACAACTTCGTGACCCAGCTCTACAACGACGGCGTCTACCTCAGGTGGGCGCAGGAGACCATCCGCTACATCGACGGCTTCTACGCCCAGCAGGTCATCGCGATGGGCCACCAGTTCCCCGACGGCCGCGCGCACATCGCGGACGTGCCGGAGGCGGTGACGGCGATGACCGCGAACATGAAGGTGGTCGGCCAGACGCTCGCGGCACAGTACAACCTGGTGGCCGGCAAGTTCAGCGTGCCGGACATGACCGGCTTCGGCGGCGGCCCCGGCGGTCCGCCGCCCCCGGTCCCCAACCCGGACAAGCTGCCGCCCCCGCCACCGCCGCCGAACACCGGTGGTGGTCCGCCCCCGCCCCACCTGAACACCTCCGTTCCCCCGCCCAACATCCCGCCGCCGCCGAATCTGAAGACTCCGAACCTGAAGACTCCGGACCTGAAAACCCCGAACCTCAAGACCCCGAACCTCAAGGACCCCAGCCTCGAGTCGCCCAACCTGAAGTCACCCGACCTGAAGTCGCCGAACCTCACGGCACCGAACCTGAAGTCCCCGGACCTGGCGGACCTGCGACCCCCGTCGGGCACGAGCGGCGCGGGCCTGCCGAACCTCACCGCCCCCGCTCTGCCGCTCCCGCCCCGGCTCGGCGGCGGCGCGGGCAAGGGCCCCGGTGGCGCGCCGAAGTCCGGCGGTGGTCTGTCCACGATGGACAGAATGCCCGGCCCGAAGTCGCTCGACGGCACGGATCCGCTGGGCAGCGACGCGAAGCTGCGAGACGCGGCGCGGCGTGCCGCGGAGGTGCGTGACCCGAGAAGCGGCGGGCTGCCGATGATGCCCGGCACCCCGGGCGGCGCCGGCGGCGGTGCGCGAGGCCAGCAGGGCACGGACCGCCCGGACGCGGCGGGCCTGCTCGGCGGGGAACAGGAACCCTGGCAGGGACTCGAACCGCCGGACGGCTCCGGCGAGCCGAGCACGGAAACCGAGACCAGGCCGGACACCGCGGAACCGTGGGCCACCGCGCCACCCGGGATGCCGATGGCGCCCGGCACGCCCGGCGCCGGCAAGGACGCCGACGACCGCCCCGACGCGGCCGGTCTGCTCGGTGGAGAGCAGGAACCCTGGCTGCACCGGGAAAGTCCACGCGAGCTGGACGATCCGGCCCCGCTGACCGAGACCAGCGCGCAGGCCGCGGAGGCATGGGCCGTCACCGGCGCCGAGAAGAAGGCGGTGTCGCTGACCGAGGCGCCGGAGACCGGCGGCACACCCGCGCAGGCGGTGGTCCTGCCCGGCGTCCCCCTACCCGCCGTCCCCCTGCCCACGCCAACCGCCCTGGCCACCCCCGCCGTCCCGAGATCCAGTGTCGCCAAACCGGTCGCCGGCCCGACGAGCACGGCGACCAATGATCCCCAACAACCGGACGAACCCGGTCGCGACCGACGGCTGGCAGTGGTGACACCACCACGCGGCGGCGCGGACACCGCGGCGTGGGACGACGGGGCCAGCGGACTGCTGGCGCTCCTCGTCCCTGCCCGTCTCCGCCCTGCCGGGGAAACGCGGCAGGACCACATGACCTACCGGCGCCGCCGGCACGGTGAGGCACCGGTGGTCGCCGACGGCCAGGGCCCGACGTGCGCCGGCGACGACCCCTCCGACGACCCGCCCGACGGCCGGACCGACCCGGCCGACGCCGAGCACGACGGCAGCGCCGACGAGGGCGAGGAGGACCGGTCCGCCGCCGACCTCCTCACCCAGGACGGTTCCGCGTGGACGTCGACGGGTGCCGACCTGAACGGAGTACTCGCATGAGCACCGTCACCGTCAAGCGCGGACCGCGTGCCGCCGGGCCGGAGCTGCCCCAGGGACAGGTGGAGCTGCAGGAACCACCGGTGCTGGCCGAGCCGGCAACGCGTGACGCCAGCACGATGATCACGATGCTGCCGATGGGCATCGGCAGCATCGTGATGGTGCTGTCGTTCTCCGGCGTCGGCGGCAGCACGCCGATGAGCTACCTGATCGGCGGCGGCATGGGCGTGTCCATGGTCGCCATGGGGCTCGGTCAGCTCGGTCGGGCCGGGGCCGAACGCAAGCGCAAGATGCGGGCCGAGCGCCGCGACTACCTGCGCTACATCGGACAGCTCCGCCGGCAGGCCAGGACCGCGGCCGGCGAACAGCGGCGTGCGGTGCTGTGGAACAACCCGTCGCCGCACTCGCTCTGGGCGGTCGCGACGGGCCCCCGGCTGTGGGAACGCCGCGCCGGCCACGACGACTTCGCCAGGGTCCGGATCGGGCTCGGCACCCAGCGTGCGGCACTGGAGCTGACGCCACCGTCGACGAAACCGGTCGAGGACCTCGAACCGTTGTCGGCGATCTCGTTGCGGCGCTTCGGCGAGGCATACCGGCAGGTGACCGGGATCCCGGTCTCCGTCGGGCTGCGCAGGTTCACGAGCGTCGAGTTCGCCGGCGACGCCGAGTCCGCCGTCGGCCTGGCCAGGGCCGTGCTCGGCCAGCTGGTCACCTTCCACTCGCCGGACGAGCTGCGGGTCGCGGTCCTCACCACGGAGGCCGCGGTGCCGCAGTGGGACTGGGTGAAGTGGTTGCCGCACAACGCACATCCCACCGAGCGAGACCTCGCGGGGCCGGTGCGCATGCTCGCGGTCGACCACGACGAGCTGATGGACCTGCTTGGTCAGGACATCACCGACCGCCCCGACCACGACCGCGACGCCGCACCGAGCGTGAGCGAGCCGTTCCTGGTGATCGTCGCGCACCTGGCGCGACTCCCCGAGTCGTCCCGCCTGGTCGGCGCCGGATTGCGCAACGTCGCGCTGCTCGACGTCACCGGCCTGCTGCCGGGCGGCCCGAGGGTGCTCCGGCTGACCGCGACCGGCGACCGGGTGGAGTTCCCGGCCGGCGAACAGACCGGCGCCGCCCGCCGCGACGAGCTGGGCGTCGTGCCGGCCGAGGCGCTGGCCCGGCTGCTCGCCCCCAACCGGACCAGCGGCACCGTCGAGCTCGCCGACCGTCCACTCGAGAGCGACTTCGGCCTGACCACGTTGCTCGGCATCGCCGACGCCCACGGCATGGACGTCGGGGCGCTCTGGCGGCGGCGCACCCCACAGCACGCCAGGTTGAGCGTGCCGATCGGGGTGACCGAGGACGGCGAGGTGGTCGAGCTCGACCTCAAGGAGTCCGCGCAGGGCGGCATGGGCCCGCACGGCATGCTCATCGGCGCCACCGGCTCCGGCAAGAGCGAGCTGCTCAGAACGCTCGTGCTCGGTCTGGCCGCCACGCACTCGTCCGAGGTGCTCAACTTCGTGCTGGTGGACTTCAAGGGCGGCGCCACCTTCCTCGGCATGGACGAACTGCCGCACACCAGCGCGGTGATCACCAACCTCGCCGACGAGCTGCCGCTGGTCGACCGCATGCAGGACGCGCTGGCCGGTGAGCTCACCAGGCGCCAGGAACAGTTGCGCGACAGTGGTTTTCCCTCGCAGTACGAGTACGAGAAGTCCCGCGTGGCCGGTGCGCCGCTGCCCCCGATGCCGACGCTGCTGCTCGTGGTGGACGAGTTCAGCGAGCTGCTCGGCAGCAAGCCCGAGTTCATCGAGCTGTTCATCTCGATCGGCCGGCTCGGGCGCAGCCTCGGCGTGCACCTGCTCCTCGCGTCGCAGCGGCTCGACGAGGGCCGCATCCACCGGGTGGAGGGCCACCTGTCGTACCGGATCGCGTTGCGCACCTTCTCGTCCATGGAGTCCCGCAGTGTCATCGGGGTCGCGAGCGCCTACGAGCTGCCGTCCGAACCGGGTAACGGGTACCTCAAGATCGACACGACGAACCTGGTGCGGTTCAAGGCCGCCTACGTATCCGGCCCGGCCCCGGCCACGGCGCGCGGGAGCGGCCCGGTCGAGGAGCGGACCAGCGTCGGTAGCGAGATCACGCCGTTCCACGTCCGCGCCCACCCGCTGTCCCACCGGTTGCCGGTCGACCGCACCGAACCGGAGGCGGACGCCGCGGTGGCGGAGGAACCCGCGGAAGGCGGCCAGGAGATCGCGGCGCCCAGCCTCGCCGAGGTGTTCATCGACCGGTTGCGGGGCGCCGGGCCGGCCGCGCGGCAGGTGTGGCTGCCGCCGCTGGCCGACCCGCCCAGCCTGGACGCGCTGCTGCCGAGCGTGCTGCCCGACCCGGTGCGCGGCATGTCCGTGCAGGACCCGGCGGTGCGGGGCCGCCTGCGCGTGCCCGTCGGTCTGGTCGACCACCCGTACGAGCAGACCAGAGAGCTGCTCGTGGCGGACCTCTCCGGCGCGGAAGGGCACATGGCGGTCGTCGGCGCGCCGCAGGCCGGCAAGTCGACGCTGCTGCGCACCCTCGTGCTCGCGCTGGCACTCACCCACACCCCGGAGGAGATCCAGTTCTACGGCCTCGACTTCGGCGGCGGCGGGATCATGGCGATCAGCGGCCTGCCGCACACCGGGTCCGTGGCCACCCGGCTCGAACGGGACCGGGTGGTCCGGACCATCGAGGAGCTGCTGCACGTCATGGAGCGGCGGGAGGAGGTGTTCACCCGGCTCGGGCTCGAGTCGATGGCCGCGTACCGGGCGGCCAGGGCGGACGGCCGCGTCACCGACCAGCACGGCGACGTCTTCCTGGTCATCGACGGCTGGTTCAGCCTCAAGTCCGACTACTCGGAGCTGGAGCAGAAGATCGGCGAGCTGGCCTCCCGCGGCCTGTCCTTCGGCATCCACGTGCTCGTCGCCGCCACCCGGTGGTCGGAGATCCGGCCGTGGCTGCGGGACCTGCTCGGCACCCGGTTCGAGCTGCGGCTCGGTGACCCGATGGAGTCCGAGCTCGGTTCCCGCAAGGCGGCGAAGGTGCCCAACCTGCCCGGCCGCGGGATGACGACGACCGGCGCGCACTTCCTGGCCGCTCTGCCACGCATGGACGCCGGTGCCGACGCCGACCTGACCGCGGCGACACGTGCCGCCATCGACGAGATCAGGACGTTCTGGCCGGGCCCGTCGGCGCCCCCGGTGCGGCTGCTGCCCGCCACCCTGCCGGCCGAGGACCTGCCGGCGCCGGAGGGAGACCTACGCGTCTGCCTCGGCCTCGACGAGCAGCGACTGCACCCGGTGTGGCACGACTTCGGCGCCAGCGCGCACCTGCTCGCGTTCGGGGACAACGAGACCGGCAAGACCAACCTGCTGCGCCTGGTGGTGCGGTCGGTGGTGCGGCGGTACGGGCCGGACGAGGCCAAGATCGTGCTGGCCGACCCGAGCCGGCAGCTCGACGGCGAGGTGCCGGAGCCCTACCGCGCCGGCTACGCGATCACCGGCGAGTCGCTGCGGGAGCTGGCCGGTCAGGCCGCGGTGTCGCTGTCCGACCGGGTGC
>NZ_DASQCC010000087.1:0-3046 GCF_035634895.1 Actinophytocola sp.
AGCGCGGCCCTGGCCGGTCTGGCGTTCGGTGGGGCGGCGCTGTGTGCCCGCGCACTGCCGTCCGCACCGGCGACGCGGGGGGTGCCGGCCACGCTGGGTGCCCTGGCCACCGACCCCCTCACCTGGGGGCTGGTCGGCTTCGGGGTGACCGGGATGCTGCTCTACACCCACGCGCTCCAGCAGGGGCAGGTCGGCCCGGTCACCGCCGTGCTGTGGATCGTCGAGGTCATCGCACCGTCGGTCGTCGGGGTCGCGGCCCTGCACGACGCGGTCCGGGATGGCTGGGCGCCGTACGCGGTGGTCGCGGTGCTGGCCACCACCGCGGCGGCCGCCGTCCTGGCCACCGCACCCGCGACGGCCGCGGCGACACCACCCTGACGCCGGCCCACCCCCTTCGCCCGGGCGCGGGTCAGCGCCGGCTGTGGTGGGGCAGCCAGATCTCCTCCGCGCGGATGCTGGCCTCCGGGTCGAAGTAGTCGCCGGTGTCGAGGTCCTCCAGCAACGTCGGGTGCCGCGGCGTCCAGTCCAGCAGTGCCTGGGTGTGCTGGCTGGAGACGGGCACGTCGAGGGAGAAGAACCTGGCCAGGAACGGGTTGCCGAGATGCGCGGCGGCCTGGTCGAGGGTCAGTGACGTGGTGGGGAGGTCGAGCGTTCGCGCGATCCGCTCGGCGATGCTCCTGATCGTGACGGCGCTTTCGCCGACGCCGTGCAGCACGCTCCCGGCGGGAGCCTTCTCCAGCGCCAGCCGGTAGAGACGGGCGGCGTCGGCGCGGTGGACGGCTGGCCAGCGGTTGAGGCCGTCACCGAGGTAGGCGGAGACGCCGGCCCTGCGCGCCGCGGCGATGAGCGCCGGGATGAACCCGTGGTCGCCCGGGCCGTGCACGGTCGGCGCGAGTCGCACGACGCTGGCCCGGACCCCCGACTCGGCGAAGCGCAGACAGGCCCGCTCGCCCGGGATGCGGAAGGCGGCGACCGATCCGGGATCCGGCGCGTCCTGCTCGGTGCTGACCCGACCGGCCCGGGTCACCAGCGTGCCCGACGTGCTGACGAGTGGTTTGCCGGACCCGACCAGCGCCTGACCGAGCGCCTCGACCGCGGCGCGGTCGCGGCGGACGAGGTCGTCCGGATCGGCGTAGTCACCGCCGAAGGCCATGTGCAGGACGCCGTCGACGGCGTCGGCGCCGCGGCGCAGGCTGTCCAGGTCGTCGAGGCTGCCGCGGTGTGGTGTGGCGCCCAGCGACGCCAACCGCGCGGCGGCGGTGTCCGAGCGGGCCAGGCCGGTGACGGTGTGGCCGGCCGCGACGAGCTCGGCGACGACGGCGGGCCCGGTCTGGCCGGAACCACCGGTGACGAAGACATGCATGAGACACCCTCCAGGTAACGCCAGTGACTGGCACTACTTAACGCCAGTCACTGACTCTACGCTTTATGTCAGTGGCTGGCGCAACGTGGTGTCAGTCACTGGCGCAACGCGGTAGGCTCGGCGCGTGCCACGGAGTGGAGCAGAAGCACGTCGCCGCCTGCAGCGGGCGGCCCTGGAGCTGTATCAGGAACGCGGGTTCGACCAGACCACCGCGGCGGAGATCGCCGCCCGGGCCGGTGTCAACGAACGCACGTTCTTCCGGCACTTCTCGGACAAGCGCGAGGTCCTCTTCGACGGCGAAGCCGAGCTGGGTGCCACGCTGACACAGGCGGTGGCCGACGCCCCCGACGGGCTGGAGCCGTTCGAGGTACTGCTGTGCGCCTTCCGGAGAACCGCCAGGAGAATCGAGGACAACCGCCCGTACTCCGAACCACGCTGGAAGGTCATCGCGGCGACACCGGCCCTCCGCGAACGAGAGCTGGCCAAACATGCGTGGCTCACGGAAGCCGCGGCGGAGGCGCTGCGACGGCGCGGCCTCGGCGACGGGTTGGCCGGCCTGGCCGCCCGGACCGGCTGGGCCGCTTACCAACACGCGGTCCAGTCCTGGATCGACGACCCCGCACGGAGCCTGGACACCCATCTCCTGCGTGCCTTCGACGACCTACGCGCCCTCTCCGCCGCCCCATCGACACAGGCGAGCCCCGAACGCTGACAGGATGATTCGAGGAGCGGGACGTCGCTCATGCCGGCCCGTCGCGGTGGGCCTGGTCGGTACTGCTGGCAGAGGCTGGCGGCAGGCGAGCTGGTCGGCGGTGACCGGGTCGCTGCCTCGATGATTCGTGACCTGGTCCATGCCGACGATCTCGATCCACGAGGTGTCCGCATCCACAACGCGCGGATCGACGGCCAGCTCGACCTGTATGACGTGTCGGCGAACAGGCCGTTCAGTTGGGCGTTCGCCACACTCTTCATCGCGGGGATTCACCGGCCTGGTACGCAAAACGACCTGACCGGGGCCGGCCGGAGTTGTTCGTGGCTAGTGTGAGACCCGCCCTCGACCACAGGAGACGCCGACCGATGCAGCACCCAACGGCCAAGATCCACCGCATGTTCGAGCTCGTCGAGCCGATCGCCACCGTCTCCTTGTCCGAGGTGCCGAACGAGGCGTTCCTGGCCCTGGGGATGCGTAACTACTGGGACGGGTACTTCGCCGGCCGGGCCGCGCCGCTGGGCCTGGCACCGGCCGAGGTGGTGCACGCGGTCTTCTACAACTTCGCCGACGGCGAGGTCGCGCGCCACATCCCGTGGGTGTGGGGGAAGACCACCCCGCAGGAGGCGATAGCCGTGCGCGAGCGGAGCAGCGCCGCGCCGCTGCGGCAGAGGATCGGGCAGCTCGCCGAGTCCTCCGGTCTGGTGCGGGCCGCCGACCTGGCCACCAAAGCGGCGGTAAGCGCGCCGCCCGAGGGCCGAGCGCTCTACGCCGGACTCCGGGCGCTCGCCGTGCCCGAGGAGCCGGTGGCCAGACTCTGGCACGCGGCGACACTGCTGCGTGAGCACCGCGGGGACGGCCACAACGCCGCCCTCCTCGCCCACGGCATCGGCGGCACCGAGGCCCACGTCCTGCTCGCTGCCTCCCTCGGCATGAGGCCGGAGGAGTTCGGCCGGGTCCACCACCTGCCCCAG
>NZ_DASQCC010000088.1:0-35307 GCF_035634895.1 Actinophytocola sp.
TCGGGCTGACGTTGGTCCAGGTGCCGCTCGCCGTCGCGTACCGCCAGACCTGGCCCTTGGCGCCGTCGTAGGGTCCGCCGGTGTCGCTCGTGGAGATGTAGAGCACCCCGCTGACCTCGTCGAGAACGCCCTTGTGCGCCAGGTATCCGGTCGGCTGCCCGGCGATCCGCTCCCACGACGTGCCGCCGTTCGTCGAGCGGTACACGGTGTTCTGCTTGTCCGCCACGCCGACGTAGATGCCCTGCGTCGCGTTCCCGGCCGTCGCCGTCGACTTGTCGAACGCCACCCACACCACGCCGGGCCGGTGGCTCTGGTAGCCCGTCGAGTCGCCCGGCACGTCGGCGTAGTCGCCGGCGTTGGGGAAGGCCGTCACCTTCGCCCACGTGGCCCCGAAGTCCGTGCTGCGCCACAGGCCGTTGCCGTTCGGCGCGCCGAAGTACAGGACGCTGTCGCGGTTCGGGTCGACCGCGAGGCGCTCACCCATGCCGCGGCCGGGCATGTTGCCGCCCAGCTTGAACGGCAGCGTCGTGACCTGCCAGGTGTCTCCCTTGTCGGCCGAGCGCAGGATCGCGCCGTTGTTGGGATCCCAGTCGTTGGTGTACATGCCGACCGCGGCGTACACGCGGTTGGTCTGGACCGGGTCGGTCGCGAGACTGTGTACGCCGTTGTAGCCCCAGTTCTCCCAGCCGACCCAGTCCAGCAGCGGCGTCCACCGCTGTGTGGTGTCGTTCCACCGGTACGCGCCGCCGATGTCGGTGCGCGCGTAGATCAGGTTGCGTTCCGTCGGGTTGAAGACGATGCCGGGCACGAAGCCCCCGCCGGCAATCTCCACGTTCTTCCAGGAGTACGCATCCGCCGCGGCCGCGACCGCCGAGGGTGCGGTGCCGGCGGCGACCGTCCCCGTGACCACCACCGAGGTGACCAGGAGTGCGGCGGCCAGCAGTGGGGTGAGCTTCGCACGCATCGTCTTGTCCTTACCCGCTTGTGCTTACCGCTTGTGCGTCGCGTCGGGGCGAGATCCCGGGGGTGTCCGAAGAGGGGTGCCGGAGAGGCTTCGGACACCCCCGGGGTCGTCGAGCTAGGCGGCCGTGCAGGCCTGGCCGTTGACGGTGAAGGCCGTCGGCCGGGTGTTGGTGCCGGTGTAGCTGGCGTTGAAGCCCAGACCCGTGACCGACTGCCCGGCGGCGATCACGCGGTTGTGGTCCAGGTTCGTCGCCGTCACGTTCGCGCTTCCGGTCGCCTGCACCCAGTTCGCGACCCAGCCGTTGCTGATCCGCTGGCTGCCCGGGAAGGTGAACGCCAACGTCCAGCCGCTGATCGCCGACGTGCCGGTGTTGGCGATCGACAGCGACGCGGTGAACCCGCCGCCCCAGTCGTTCACCCCGTAGGTCACCTGGCAGGCGACCGTCGGGGTCGGGGGCGGGTCGGTCGGCCCGGTGCCGCCGTCGGGCGGGATCAGGTACGGCGTCAGGAACGCCTGCTTGGCCGTGTTCACCGTGGTCCAGTCGTCGTTCAGGATCCCGCCCGTGTCACCGGAGTTCGGGTTCCACGACCAGAAGGTGAAGCTGATCGCGTTGGTTCCCGTGCCCAGGTACGCCATGAGCGTGCGCAACCACGTCTGGTCCCTCGGGTCGGCGAGCGTGGTGCCGAACTCGCCGAGCAGCACGGGAGCCACGTTGTTCTTGAACAGGTAGCCCCAGTTCTTGTCCCAGATCGCCGCCATGTTGTTGGGGAAGGCGGGATCGGAGAACCACGGCTGGGCGAACACCGACGTCGCATAGTCGTGCGCCGAGTACACGAGACGGTTCGCGACGTTGAGCCGCACCGGCGCGGTCGCCGCGCCCTGGAGGTTGCCACCCCACCAGTAGCCGTCGCCGTTGAAGGAGTCGACGCCCTCGACGACGATCAGCCAGTTGGGGTTGACCGACAGGATCGCGTTGCCGGCCCGTTCTGCCGCCAGGCGCCAGTCGGTGGCCGTGTCGCCGCTGCCCCAGTTGGCGCCGCCGCCACCCTGGATGCCGTGCGGCTCGTTGTGCAGGTCGGCGCCGATCACCGTGGTGTTGCCCAGATAGCGCTGTGCGAGCATCCGCCAGTCGGACAGCCATCTGCTCTCCGGGTACTGGCTCGTGTACCACAGCGCCGACTGGGCGCCGGAGTCCGGCCGGTGCCGGTCCAGCAGCACCTTCATGCCGATCTGCCCGGCGTAGTCGATGATCTTGTCCATGATCTGCACGCCGTTCAGGCCCTGCAGGTCGGGGTTGAGGTCGTAGCGGATGCTCGTCGGGGTGGACCCGGCGTCGAAGAGCTGGTTGGCGAAGGGCAGCCGCAACGTGTTGTACTTCAGGCTCTTCATCTGGTCGAGCATGTCCTTGTAGCCCCGGGACCACAGGCCGTGCGGCGCGTAGTTCGCCGTCTCCAGGCCGAACCAGTTGATCCCGGTCATGCGTACCGGCTGGTTGTTGGCGTCCAGCAGCTGGCGACCGTTCGTGTGCCAGTAGCCGGTGCCGGCGGCCGAGGCGGGCCCTGCCGAGGCAAGGCCCACCAGCGGCACCAGTGTCAGCGCCAACAACACCGCCATGATGCGTCTGATCATGGAGTGCTGCTTCCGTTCGTCATCCGAAGAGGCGGCCGTACTCGGCCATGGCCATCGCGACGTCGGCCTGTGCCCAGAACCGGTGGTACCGGAACGTGGGGGCCGAGCCACCGTCGAGATAGGACTGCACGGACGACCAGGCCGGGTCCTGCTTGTACCACGACCGGAGGCCGATGAACGTCGACGACGAGTTGATCGGGTCGCCGTTCGACATGGTCCCCGTGAAGTTGCTCGGTACGAAGACCGGGTCGTCGAACCGGTTGTAGTCGGCCCGGGACTCGACGGTCGAGACGCCGCGCGAGTCCTGGTTCTGCGTGGCCCACATGGCGTCGAGGAGGTTCTTCGCCATGTCGCGGGCCGCCGTGTTGCCGGACTCGGACGCGTAGTGCGCCAACGTCTTCACCAGTGCCGCGGTCACGCCCACGTCCTGCCCACGGCTGGTGACCGTGACGTGCAGGTTGGTGTTGGTGGCCGGGCTCGACGGGTTCCACGTCGCCGGCGCACCGGACCAGGACAGGTCGCTCGGGACCTGCCAGGTGCCGGCCGACGGGTTCGCCGTGGTGTTCGCGAGCGCCCACGGCACCCACTTGTCCAGCACGGCCTTCGCCGCGGCGTTGCCGGTCTGGTTGTACAGCTCGGCGACGCGCTCCATCGACCACACCTGCATGCCGAACCACTGGTTGCTCGGCGGGTCGTGGTAGACGGGCTGGACGTCGTAGTACATGCCGTAGAACGTCGGCGTGCCCGAAGGCGGTGTCGCGTAGCGGCCCGCCCAGCTGTTGGTCGCGCCGCCGGCGATGCCGCCTTCGGAGGACTGCAGCCAGCGGTAGAACTCCAGCTGCCTGGTCATGCTGGCCGCCCAGTCCGCCTGGCCGGTCGACGACTTCGGCTTGAGGGCCGGCACGTTCGCCAGCGCGTACGCGGCGAGCGGGTTCTGGTAGCCGAAGTGCGCCTGGCCGGAGCCGATGCGCCACGCCCAGCCACCGTCGGTCGCGCCGCCCCACGCGTAGTACCACGTGAGCAGGCCGGTGGAGCTGTTCTTCCCACTGCCCGCCGGACACGTTGACGGGCCGACGCAGCTGCCGACCTGCTTGAAGTACTTGTCGTAGAACGAGTACCGCAGGTAGTCACCCATCTTGGCGGCCTTGCCCACGGTCGTCGCGACGTCGGCCTGCCTGCCCTGCTGGGTCGCCCAGGTGTTGGCCCAGTAGGCCGCCTGGACGGCGCGTGCGTCGGCGTCGGGCGCGTCGGTGTAACGCCACTGCCGCGCGTACTGCGAGTCCTGGATGAACAGCGGCAGGAAGCCGTTCGGCCCGCCCTGCCCGGAGTTGAACGGCTCCCACGACGGCTGCGGCACGGTCTCCCACACGGACTCCTGCGGCCCGCGCTGGAAGGTGTTGATGTAGGACGGGCTGCCGGTGCGGTCGCCGCGGCGACCGTAGCCGTAGCGGTTGTCCACGTCGAGCAGCCAGTGCATGCCGTAGATGTCGGACGTGCCGTAGGCGCTGGTCAGCTCGCTCGCCAGCGGGTCGTTGCCGGTGGACACGTTGGCGTCCAGCGGTACCGGGTACTGGTTCGGGGTGTCCTGCTCCGGCGCGTAGGTCGCCGTGTCGTTCGGGTTGTACACCGAGTTGCTCGGCTGGTCGGCGTGGGTGGGGATGATGTTGGTCTCCATGGACGTCCAGGCCGTGTTGAACCTGGTCCAGTCCTGGGTCGCCTGGCCGTACTGCGCCTCGAGCCAGATCCAGTAGCTGAAGGCCTCGGACGTCGTCACGTGCCCGTAGTCGGGCGCCTCGACGATCAGCGTCTCCACGGAGTGGTAGGGGATCGGCGGGTTGTGGCTGGAGAAGTAGCCGTTCGCCGGGTCCTTGATCTTGTTGTACAGCGTCATGAACCGCTGCGCGTAGTCCGACAGGTCGTTGTCGGCCTCGGTCGCGGTGATGGTCGCCGTCGTCTGGCCGGTCGCGCTCGCGGTGAACGTAGCCGTGCCGTTGGCGCTGTCGGTGTCCTCGGCGGCGTTGAGCGTCACCGTCTGCGGGGTGTTCCAGTTCGACGTGGTGAACGTCCTCGTCGCGCCGGTGCCCACCGTCAGGTCCGCGTCGCCGCTCGTCTTCGCGGTCGTCACGGTGACGTTTCCTGTTGGCTGCTGGGAAAGCCGGAGCGACACGTTCGTGCTGCCGCCCTCCGGCACGCTCGGCGCGACCGGGTCGGCGATGACCGTCGGACCGGTGTTGGCGCTCACGGTCACGTCGACCGGCGAGGACTCCGTGATGGCCCCCACGTTGTCGTACGCCCGCGCCGTCAGCACGTAGTTGCCGGCCGGGACGCTTGCCCAGGTCGCCGTGTACGGGCTGGCGGTGTCGGTGGTGATCAGCGTGTCGTTCGCGTAGAACTCGACCTTGGCGATGGTGCCGTCCGGGTCGGACGCGCTGGCGGCGAGCGGGATGTTCGCGCCGGCGGTGAAGGTCGACCCGGTCGTCGGCTGGCTCAGGCTGACCGTCGGCCCCTGGTTCGCGCCGGTGCAGGAGACACCGTTGATCGCGAAGCTGGTCGGGTTGGTGTTGGTGCCGGTGAAGGCGCCGTTGAAGCCGATCTGGGTGGACCCGTTGGTGGCGAGCGTGCCGTTGTAGGACAGGTTCGTCGCGGTCACGTTGGGGCTGCCGCTGGGCTGGGACCAGGTCGCGTTCCAGCCCTGGGAGACCCGCTGGTTGCCCGGGAAGGCGAACGTGAGGCTCCAGCTGGTGATCGGGTCGCCGAGGTTGTGGAGGGTGAGGTTGCCGGTGAAGCCGCCGCTGCCCCAGTTGCTGGCCGAGTAGTCGACCGAGCACTGGACCGCGAGCGGAGACACGGCGGCACTAGCGGGGATGGCTAGGGGGATTATCAGAGCGAGACAGGCTGGGAGCGCTCCCAGGTGTCGTCGTAGTCTCATGACCTGACTCCGGTGTGGATTCGGTCGGACAAGGTGCGGGGGAGCGCCGCCCGCCTCCGCGCGACCCGGGGGAGGGACCGTGCGAAGGCGGGCGGGCTACTCACAGTGTTGAACCAGGAGGGTTGTTCACAGCGGCGGGAAGGCGTTGGCCATCAGCTGCCGGAACTGGGCGGAGAACCAGTGCCCGGACAGCGGTGCGTTCGCCAGCGCGCCGGACATGTGGTTGTTGTTCCTCGGGTTGCCGGTGTACGTCGGGTCGCACATCCGGTCGAAGCCCTTGCCCTCGTCGTTCGGGATCTGCGAGGAGGCCCCGTCCGACTCGCCCGGTGGCTTGATCCACACGTAGGCGTCGATACCGCTTGCCGGTGCGGCCTTCGGCCGCTCGCCGAGCCCGGCCCCGGACTGGTTGCACCAGTTGCCGAGGTGGATGCGGCGGTCGACACGCGACTGGTCCATGAAGGTGACCGGGTCGGTCGACGTGCTCGCGGCGGTGGGCCTGGCGGAGCCGCCCCAGCCGTTGCGCGAGGTGTCGATCAGCATGCCGATGCTGGAGCCGAAGCACGACGCCGCCTTGGTGCGGAAGTCCTGCGCGAAGCCCAGCTCGTCGACGTAGCGGTTCCAGTCGACCCAACCGCCGGCGGCCTCACGCAGCGGCTTGCCGCCCACCACGGTGTTCGCGGTGAAGAACGGCTCCTTGAGCGCGCTGTAGTTGGCCGTGTTGGTGATGAAGCCCCACACGTCCGACGGCGTGGCGCCGGACGCCCGCGCGGCCTGGCACGCGATGTCGACGGTCGGCTGCATGTTGTCGTCCCAGCCGAGCCAGCCGTGGTGGCCGGCGTCGATGTAGTTGTAGACGTTGGGCACGTCGCCCAGCTTGTTGAGCGCGTAGCCGACGCCGGTGACGTAGTTGCCGTTGGACTTCATCGTGTCGCACGCCGCCACCGCGGTGTTGCGCGGCGAGACGTTCGTGATGAGGTTCGGCAGCGAGTCGATCTCGATGACCGTCACGATCCGCAGGTTGGCGTAGGCCGACCTGCCGAGGATCGCCGCGATCGGGTCGATGTACTGCGACTCGTACCTGGTCAGCTCCGTCGGACCCAGCTCGCCGTTGGACGCCAGCGCCGAGCAGTCACGGCCGGGCAGGTTGTAGATGACGAACTGGACGACCATCGGGCGCGAGCCGTTCGCGGCGTCCTGCTGGACGGCCGCGTCGAGGTGCGCGGCAAGGCCACGGCTGGTGGAAGTGCCGTTGATGGCCGCGATCCGGTCGAGCCACACGCCGGTCGGCTGGTTGGCGACGCGGCTGCCACCCGGCTCGGCGGCGGCGAGCGCGGACCAGTCCGGGTTCACGTAGACGTCGGCGCCCGAGTAGGGGTTGTCGACCCGGTTGCCCGGGTCGCCCGGGTTACCCGGGTCGGTCGGATCCGTCGGGTCGGTCGGCGGCTGGCCCGTGCAGGCGACACCGTTGAGCGAGAAGCTCGTCGGCGCCGTGTTCGTGCCGGTGAACGTGCCGTTGAAGCCGATCTGGGTCGACGCGCCGGTGCCGAGCGAACCGTTGTAGGACATGTTCGTCGCGGTCACGTTCGCGCTGCCCGAGGGCTGGGACCAGTTCGCGTTCCAACCCTGGGAGACGCGCTGGTTGCCCGGGAAGGCGAACGTCAGCGTCCAGTTGGTGATCGGGTCGCCGAGGTTGTTGACGGTGACGTTGCCGGTGAAGCCACCGCCACCCCAGTTACTGGCGGAGTAGTCGATCCGGCAAGCGGTTGCCGCGCTTGCGGTGGAGGCACCCAGCGCCATGACGAACGTCGTGGTCAGCACGACGAACGACACGGCGGCGGCCATGAAACGGCGACCGCGGTGTACCCCTCTCCCTGACAGTTTCGTTCTGAGCTTCATCGCGGTTCCTCTCGCTCATCGTTGAGCGGGCGCTCTGGGAGCGCTCCCAGAATCGGAGTCTAGCTCTTGTTAACGCCGTGTGTACAGCCTCTCACCCTGGATGAACAGTTAAGTTGTGCACTGTCGTGATGGCCGTTCGATCCCTTGCCTGCGCGATTGATTGGAACTTTCGGCACCTGGTAAGGAGAACTGTCAGGTTTCGCGGTCCCTTCGCGAACGGGCCTTGACAGCGTAATGAGTCGTCGGGATTCTGGGAGCGCTCCCACCTATGACGTGATTTCGAGGTGGGACGACGAGGTGTGCGTTCAGTAGTGGTCGATGATCGGACCGGTGCGCGCAGACATCAGACCCCGTGCACGGCGCCGGAGAACCAGCGCCCGCCCCGCGAGGTCCGCGCCCGCGGTCACCCCCGTGGGAGCAGGCGGACGCGGACCGGTTGGTCCGGCCCGAGGGTGATCAGCGCCTTCGGCGCGACCGGCTCCTGGGACACCAGCTCGACGCGGTACCGCTGCAGGGTGCTCGCGATGATGAACAGCATCTCGGTCATCGCGAACTGTTCGCCGATGCAGCGGTGGGGGCCGGAGCCGAACGGCAGGTACGCGCTCCGGTCCCGCCCGGCCACCTCGTCGGCGGCGAACCGCTCCGGGCGGAACTCGTCCGCGGCGTCCCAGAACTCGGGGTGCCGGTGCACGTGGTACGTGCTGTAGAAGACCACGGAGCCGGCCGGGATCCGGTAGCCGCCGATCTCGTCGTCGGCGAGTGCGCGGCGCCAGCCCTGGTACTGCTGCGGGTACAGGCGCTGGGTCTCGTCGATGACCTGCCGGGTGTAGGTCAGCCTGGTGCAGTCGGCGAGGGTCGGCGGCCGGCCGCCCAGCTCCGTGTCGACCTCCTGGCGCACCTGTTGCTGGACCTCCGGGTGCATGCCGAGCAGATACCACAGCCAGGTCAGCACGTTCGCCCCGGTCTCGTGGCCGGCGAACAGCATCGCGAACACCTGGTCGCGCAGCTGCTCGTCGGTGAGGCGGGCGCCGGTGGAGTCCTCGGCCTGGATCATCATCGACAGCAGGTCGCCGCGGTCCACCTGGTCGGTCAGGTGCTGGGTGATGAGGTAGTCGATGATCTCCTCGACGATCGTGTGGGCGGCCCAGAACCGGCGGTGCCCCGCGGTCGGCACGGACAGCGGCAGCACCGGCATCCGCACGTACGCGACGAGCTCGGTGTCCATCGTGTCGATGGCCTCGGCGAAGCGGTTGATGAGACCCTGCTCGTCCAGTGCGAACAGCGAGCGCGCCACGACGTGCAGGGTCAGCCGCCGCATCGCCACACCGGCGTCGATGGGCTCGCCGGACGCGGCGGCCGTGTCCCAGTCGGCGAGCCGGGTGCGGATCACCGCGAGCATGTGTTCGGCCATGGACGCGATCCGCTGGTGGTGGAACGAGGGTTGAAGCATGCGGCGCATGTCGCGCCACTCCTCGCCGCCCTCGACGTTCGTGAGCCCCCGGCCGAACATGGCCTTCGCCAGCTTGAAAGGGAAGGCGCTCCGGTCGAAGTTGGCGGGGTTGCGCTGGAGGACGTGCCTGACGTGGTGCGGATGGCCCAACAGCACGCACCGGTACGGGCCGAGGCGGAACGAGCTGATGTCGCCGTAGGTGTCGATCATCTCGCCGACGAAGTCCAGCGTCCTGCGCTGGAAGCCCATGGTGGTGCGGATCGGGTTGGCCGGGCCGGGTGGGGTGGCGCCAGGTTTGGCAGTGGGTCCCGTCCCGGGCATCTAGATGGTCCTTCCGCCTGATCCCCGGCCCAGCGCCGACGAGCGGAGATCATCCTGCCAGAGGGGCCTACGCGCGGGGGCAACCGTTTGGTCGAAGACGTTGCTCCCGTCGCCGGGTCGAGTATGTTTCTCATCTGCGTTGTCGTCTTTGCCACACCCCAGCCCGAGGACTGACATGCCAGCACGAGAGCCCGCTCCGCATCCGCCAGAAGGCCGGCCGATCATCGACGTGGTGGTGCCCCTGCTCGTCGCGGCGGTGGTCAGCTTCGGTATCACGCTCTGGCTGACCAGTCAGGTGACCAGCGCGGACGCGTCGGTCGTCGGCTGGACCGCAGGCCTGCTCTCGTTCGTGCTGTGCGCCGCGGTCGGCTACGCCGCCTTCCGGACCGGCCGGGCCCGGCTCACCGCGGCGCGGCTGCGCGCGCTGGAGGACGAGGTCCACCTGCTGGCCACCGACCTGCTGCCCGCGGCGGCGAGCCGGGTCCGCGACGGCGCCTCGGCCGACACGGTCCTCATCGAGTTCGGGCCCCGGACCCACGGCGTCACCAAGGAGGTCCTCCTGCGGGTGGTGGGGGAGATCGGCCTGTCCGAGCGGCAGCGGTCGGCGGCGATGGGCGCGTGCGCCAACGCGGCGGGCCGCGTGCAGGCCATGGCCACGAGCATGCTGGCCGACCTGCGGGAGATGGAGGGCCGGCACGCCGAGAACGTGCTGGGCGACCTACTGAAGCTCGACCACAGCACGGCGCAGACCGGCCGCCTCGCCGACAGCATCGCGGTCCTCACCGGCGCGCGGTCGGGCAGGCGCTGGACCAAGCCGATCGTGATCGAGAGCATCCTGCGCGGCGCGATGGGCCGGATCCAGGCCTACCAGCGGGTTCAGGTGCACTCCAGCAGCACCGCGGCCATCGTCGGCTACGCCGCGGAGGACGTGATGCACGCGCTGGCCGAACTGATGGACAACGCCACCCGCTTCTCCGCGCCGTCGGAGGAGGTCCACGTCTACGTCGAGGAGCTGCACACCGGTCTCGTCGTCACCATCGAGGACGGCGGGCTCGGCATGAAGCCGCAGGCGCTGGCCCGCGCCGAGGCCGCGGTGTCGATCAGCGAGCCGCTGGACCTCGCGAAGGTGCCGGGCACGCGGCTGGGGCTCGTGGTCGTGGGTTCGTTGGCCCGCAAGCACAAGCTGCAGGTGTACTTCCGGCCGTCGTCGCGTGGCGGCACCGGGGTGGTCGTTCGGGTCCCGAACCAGCTGGTCATCCACCCGCGCGAGGAGGCGCCCCCGGTGGCGTCCCGTGCGGTCGAGGCGACGCAGTCGGCCGGCGGGGACAGCGCCGGCACCGCGGCGACCGCCACCGCCGTGCTCGACGCGCCGGCGGACGAGGTCGCCGAGGTCACGGAGCTGCCGAAGCGGCCACGCGGGCAGACCCTCGCCGCCGCGGTGCGTGCGACGGAAACGGATCGCCAGGTGCCGCGACGTACCGGGAAAAAGACCGACATCGGTGCGCGTTTCAGCGCTTTTCAGCAGGGCAGCCGGTCCACGCCCGCTGAGAACGCCGGCGAGACCGCTGGAGAGGATGACTCGGAATGACCATGGCGACCGACGCCAACCTCACGTGGATGCTCGAGAGCCTGGTGGAGCAGACCGCGGGAGCCAACCACGCGCTGGTGCTGTCGAGGGATGGTCTCAAGCTCTGCCACACCTCCGCCCTGTCGGTGGACAAGGCCGACCAGCTGGCCGCCATCGCGGCCGGCGTGCAGGCGCTGTCACAGGGCGCCTCCATGGAGTTCGGTGACGGCACCGGCGGGGTGCGGCACTCGATGACCGAGTTCCACGGCGGCATCCTGTTCATCGTCGAGGCTGGCGAGGGCGCGCACCTCGCCGTGCTCGCCGCCGAGGAGGCCGACGTCGGCCTGATCGGCCACCGCATGAACGAGCTCGTCGAGCAGATCGGCGCGTTCCTCACCGCGCCGCCGCGGCGGCCAGAGCACACGAGCCCGTCGTGATGGTTCGCCGCGAGCTCGACAACGAGGGCCCCGACCGGCTCTACACGGTCACCCGCGGGCGGAGCAGGGCCGACGACGTGGACCTCGACCTCGTCACGCTGATCGTCGCGGCGGCGGAACCGACCCCGGGCATGCAGTCCGAGCACGCCAGGATCCTGCTCCTGTGCCGGAGTCCGGCCGCGGTCGTGGAGATCTCGGCCGGCCTGGGCATGCCGGTCGGCGTCGTCAAGATCCTCCTGTCCGACCTGCTGCGTGCCAACAAGATCACCGCCCGCCACCCGTCGTCGGCCCGGGCCAGCAGCCAGCTGCCCGACGCCGCGATCCTGAAGAAGGTGCTCGTTGGACTCAACAACCTCTGACCGCGTGCCACTGGCCGAGACGGCGAGCGACGGGCTGAAGATCGTGATCGTCGGCGGGTTCGGGGTCGGCAAGACCACCATGGTCCGCGCGGTGAGCGAGATCCGGCCGCTCTCCACGGAGGAGACGATGACACAGGCCGGCCTCGGCATCGACGAGACCGGCGGGGTCACGGGCAAGACCACGACGACCGTCGCGTTCGACTTCGGGCGGATCAGCCTGAACGAGCAGATGGTGCTGTACCTGTTCGGCGCGCCGGGGCAGGAGCGGTTCTGGTTCCTGTGGGACCGCCTGTTCTCCGGCACGCTCGGCGCGGTGGTGCTCGTGGACACCCGGCGCCTGTCCGACTCCTGGTACGCCATCGACCGGCTGGAGCACCACAAGACGCCGTTCATCGTGGCACGCAACAACTTCCCGGGCAGCGCGGCGCACAGCCTCGACGCGGTCCGGAACGCACTGTCGCTGCCCGACCGGGTGCCGCTGATCGACTGCGACGCCCGGGACCGGGAGTCCGCCAAGCAGGTGCTGATCAGCCTGGTCGGCCACCTCTACTCGCTGAGCATGGCCAGGGAGGCGTCATGACCGACGTCGTCCGCCGCGCCGACGCGGTTCCCTTGTACGGCCCCAAGTACGCCGAGGACCCGCGTGGGCTGTACGCCGAGATCCGGCGCCGGCACGGGCCGGTCGCGCCGGTGCTGCTGGAGGGCGACGTCCCCGCGTGGTTCGTGTGCGGGTACCGGGAGCTGCACCAGGTCACCGCGGACGCGCAGCTGTTCGCGCGTGACTCGCGGCGCTGGAACGGGTGGGAGACCGTGCCGGACGACTGGCCGCTGCTGCCCCAGCTGCTGCACAACCCGTCGGTCATGTTCACCGAGGGGCCTGAGCACACCCGGCGGGCCGGCGCGCTGAGCGACGCGCTGGCGTCGATCGACCAGTTCGAGCTGGCCACCCAGTGCGAGCGGATCGCCGACGCGATGATCGACTCCTTCGCCGGCGCCGGCGAGGCCGAGCTGATGAGCCAGTACGTGTCCCGGGTTCCGTTGCGTGCCATCGCGGTGATGTGCGGGCTGCCCGAGGATGCCGCGCGGATGTTGGTGGACGACGTGATGGGCGCGATGAGCCTGTCCACGGAGAACCAGCTGGCGGCCTACGCGCGGATGCAGGAGGAGATGCAGCGGCTCGTCGACAGCAAGCGGGACCACCCGGGCGCGGACGTCCCGTCGCACCTGCTGGCCGACGGCGCGAACCTGTCCGGCGAGGAGATCATGATGGACCTGCTCGTGGTCCTGACGCAGGCACACGGGCAGACGACCAAGTGGATCGGCAACACGATCGGCCTGATGCTGACCGACGAGCGGTTCGCGATCACCATCTCCGGCGGCCGGGCCAGCGTGGGCGACGCGCTCAACGAGGTGCTGTGGCACGACACGCCGACCCAGAACTACCTCGGCCGCGTCGCGACCCGCGACACGACCCTTGGCGGACAACGGATCCGCGTCGGCGACCTGCTGGTGCTCGGCCTGGCCGCGGCGAACGCCGACCCGCACGTCCGTTCGGCCGAGGGCACCGTGGGCAACCGCGCGATGATGTCCTTCGGCCACGGCGAGCACGGCTGTCCCTACCCGGCCCCGGAACTGGCCGAGCTCATCGCGAAGACGAGCATCGAGGTGCTCATCGACCGGCTCCCCGACCTGGTGCTCGCCGAGCCCCTGGAGTGGGAGTCGACGGTGTGGACACGTGGTCTGACCAACCTGCGGGTGACCTTCACACCGGCCTACGTGGCGTGATCCTCGGGGTTTTCCCTGAGCCGGACGCCGCCGCGATCGGGTAGGAAGGACCCCATGCGAAGGGGCATCCACTGGGGCGCGGCTTTTCTCGCCGCCGCCGCGGTCTCGACAATGACAGTTTCCGAGGCACCTGCCGAGACACGGCACGGGACCGGCGCCGACATCCGGTACACCGAGTACGGCGTCCCGCACATCACGGCGAACGACTTCACCGGGCTCGGCTACGGCTTCGGGTTCGCCGCCGCCACCGACAACGTCTGCCAGATCGCGAAGGTCTACCTGACCGTGAACGCGCAGCGGTCCCGCCACCTCGGCGCGGACACGCGGTCCGACTTCGACTACGGGCCCGCGGCCAGCAACCTCGACAGCGACCTGTACTTCCAGCAGATCAACGACTCCCGCGTCATCGAGCACCTCATCGCCCAGCCCGCGCCGGTCGGGCCGCGGCGCGAGTCGCGTGAGCTCATCCGCGGGTACGTCGCCGGGTACAACCGGTACCTGCGCCAGGTCGGCGTCACCGACCCGTCCTGCCGCGGCGCGGACTGGGTGCGCCCGATCACCGAGCGGGACGTCTACCGCCACTTCTACGCCGTGGCCACGTACGCGGGCGCGGGCCAGGCCATCGACGGCATCGCGAACGCGGCGCCGCCCGCCGTGCCGACCGCCTCGCCCGCGATCCCGCCGGACGCGGCCGACCGGGTGCGGGCCGCCCTGGACGGCATGGACATGGGCAGCAACGCCATCGCCGTCGGCTCGGCCGGCACCGCGAGCGGGCGCGGCCTGCTGCTCGGCAACCCGCACTTCCCCTGGCAGGGCGGCCGCCGCTTCTGGCAGTCGCAGATGACCGTGCCGGGCAGGCTGAACGTCAGCGGCGCGGGTCTGCTGGGCCTGCCGTTCGTCCAGATCGGGTTCAACTCCGACGTCGCGTGGAGCCACACCGTCTCCACCGCCACGACCTTCGGGCTGTACGAGCTGAACCTGGTGCCGGGCGACCCCACCTCCTACCTCGTCGACGGCAGGGCCGAGAAGATGACGAGCCGGCGGGTGCGCGTCCAGACCCAGACCGGGACCGTCGAGCGCACCCTGTACGCCTCGCGGTACGGCCCGGTCGTGTCGCCCATGTTCGGCCTGCCGCTGGACTGGTCGTCGACCACCGCGTACGCGATCCGCGACGCGAACCGCGACAACATGCGTGGCCTCAACACGTGGTTCGAGCTCGGCCGGTCGCACAGCACCAGGGACATCGTGAACGTGCTGTCCCGCACGCAGGGGGTGCCGTGGGTCAACACGATCGCCACCGATCGCGCCGGGCACGCGCTGTACGCCGACATCCAGGTCGTCCCGTACGTGACCGACGAGTTGGCCGCGCGCTGCAACACCCCGCTGGGCCAGCGGCTGTTCGGTGCGCAGGGCATCCCGGTCCTGGACGGGTCGCGCCGGGACTGCGCGTGGGGCACGGACCCGGACGCGGTCGTGCCCGGGATCTTCGGCGCGCGGCGGCTGCCGGTGCGGGACCGGACGGACTACGTCGCGAACGCCAACGACAGCGCGTGGCTGTCGAACCCGCACCAGCCGCTCACCGGCTACCCGCGGATCGTCGGCGACATCGCGACCCCGCGGGCGCCGCGTACCCGCATGGCGATCACGGCGGTCGAGGAAGGGCTGGGGGACTTCACCCGGAAGTCCATGCAGGACCTGCTGTTCGCCGACCAGAGCTGGTCCGGTGGTCAGGCCGCGACCGCGGCGGCGGCGATGTGCGCGGCGTTCCCGGACGGTCAGGCGCCGACGTCGGCCGGCGGCACCGTGCCCGTCGGCACCGCGTGCGCCGCGCTGTCCACCTGGGACCGGACGATGACCGTGAACAGCCGCGGCGGCCTGCTGTTCGAGCGGTTCTGGATGAAGGCGGGCGGCCTGGCGAACCTGTGGCTGGTACCGTTCGACCCGGCGAACCCGGTCGCCACGCCGAACACGCTGAACACGGCGAACCCGGCGGTGGCGCGGGCACTCGGCGACGCCATCGCCGACCTCCGTGGCGCCGGCATCGCGCCGGACGCCCCGCTGGGCGAGCACCACTACGTCGTCAGGAACGGCACCCGCATCCCGATCCACGGCGGGCAGGGCTCGCAGGGCGTGCTGAACGCGATCCAGCCGGTCTGGGACCCGGCGGCGGGTGACGTGGAGGTCGTCCACGGCAGCAGCCACGTCCAGGTGGTGTCGTTCGGCGCCGGCCGGTGCCCGGACGCGTCGACACTGCTGACGTACTCGCAGTCGAGCAACCCGACCTCCCCGCACTTCGCCGACCAGACCACGGTCTTCTCGGCGAGCAACTGGGTCCGCTCCCGCTTCTGCGAACGCGACATCCTGTCCTCACCGGCCCTGAAGGTCGTGCGCCTGCGCGGCTGACCCACACCCGCGAGTCCCGCGTTCAAACACACCGAGTCCCGCGTTCAAACACACCGAGCTGCGGTTTCGTGCACACCAGGATCTGCAACCGCACACGCCCCGGACGTGGTGTTCACGGTCCGGACGCGCACGTCTCCTGGCCTGGCTCACTGGTCCTGGGTACGGGCACGGTGCCCGTCTGATCACGTCAGGCGCACGGGGAGGGGCTTCCACGCCGTGCATCAAACCGCCCGGGCGCCACCGTAGGTCCTCCGGCGTGCCGGCGAGCGACAGCTTCGGGAAACGCTCGAGCAGCGCGCCGAACGCGACCTGCGCCTCCATCCGCGCCAGGGGTGCGCCCAGGCAGTAGTGGATGCCGTGGCCGAAGGAGACGTGCCCGCCCGGCCTCGCGGCCGAAGTCGAGTCGCTCCGGGCCGAAGAACCGGTCCGGGTCCCCGTTCGCGGAGCTGGTCGCGAGCAGGACCCATTCGCCCGCCGGGATCGCCACGCCGCCGATGGCCACGTCCGTGGCGGTGAACCGGTCGGTCGCGTGGTTCAGCGGGTTCGTGTACCGCAGCAGTTCCTCGACGGCCGCCGGTAGCAGCGACGGTTCTTCGCGCAGCCGGGTCATCTGCTCGGGGTGGGTCAGCAGCGCCAGGGTGCCGGAGGCGATGAGGTTGACGGTGGTGTCGAACCCGGCCATGACCAGGTGGAACACGCTGGAGAGCAGTTCGGTGTCGGCCAGGGTGCCGGAGGCGTCATCAGCCGGGCCGGACTCATCGCGAACGCGCACGAGCGCCGAGACGAGGTCGTCGCAGGGCCCGGCACGCTTGGCCGCGATGAGGTCCGTGAAGTAGACGGCCAGATCCCGGATGACGCGTTCGCGCTCCTTGCGGTTGTCGTAGTCGACCACTGCGACCTCGATCCACGCCCGATCGGCCGCCGGCACACCCAACAGTTCGCTGAGCACTGTGATCGGCAGCGGGCGGGCGAACCGGGTGAGCAGGTCGACGACGTCGCCGCCCCCGCCCGCCGACGCCATGTCCGCCAGCAGCGCTTCGGTGATTTCCACGGTGCGCGGCCGCAACCGCGCGATACGCCGCGGTGTGAACGCCTTCTGCATGAGGCCGCGCAGCCGAGTGTGGTCCGGCGGGTCCCGGTGGAGCATGTGTGCGTGCAGGTTCACCGCCTGGCTCGGCCAGGTCCTCGGGCCGGTGGGCCAGTGGTGCAGGTCCTTGGCGAGCCGTGGATCGGCCAGGCCGGCGCGCACGTCCACGTAGCGTGTTACCACCCACCTCCGCCCGTAGCCCGGCATCCGCACCGCGGCGACCGGCTGCGTCTCGCGCAGGTGCGCGAAGAATCCCGACGGGCTCCGGTTGTAGACGTCCTCGTCGATGGAGATGGGCTGCGCCTCGTCCGTCATGGTCCACACCGTAGGAAGACCGCCCGCGAAGCCACCAATGGATTTCTCGCCGCCGAAACAAGCACTCGGCCATATCCACCACACCTGCGCACCGCACGAAACCGCAACTCGGTGTGCGCGAACGCGGGACTCGCGGGTGTCGTTAGTGGGGTTGGCAGGTGAGGGTGGGGACTGGGCGGTCGGCGTCGGTGCCGTTGTCGGTCGTGCTGGCGTTGAAGCCGAAGGTGGTTTCGTCGCCCGGCTGGACGGTCGGGTTCCAGGCGGCGTTGGTGACGGTGACGTCGGTGCCGTTCCTGGTGAGGGTGCCGTTCCACAGGTCCTTGACGTCGTGGCCCTCGGGGGCGGTCCAGTGCACGGTCCAGCCGGTGAGGGTGCCGTCGCCGGAGTTGCGGATCGTCACGGACACCTGGTAGCCGTCCGGCCACGAGTTGACCACGTCGTAGCTGGCCACGCACGTGCCGACCTCCATGATCGGCTGGTGCGGCGTGCCGGTGGTCGCGGTCGTCCCGGTGGTCGTCGGTGCGCCGGGTGCCGAGCGGGTGGCATCCGAGTCGTTGAGGGTCGCGCCCAGGATCACGCCGGACGCCAGCAGTACCACGCCCGCGACGCCGATGCCGATGAGCAGGCCGCGCCGCGGCGCGCGGACCACCGGTCGCGGCGGTGGTGGCGGGGGCATCGTCACCGTCGGCGCGCGTGACCGCGGCACCGGGTACGTCCGGCCCGCGGCGAAGGCCGCGAGCGCCTCGTGCGCGATCTTCATGGTCGGTCGCTCGGTCGGGTCGCGGCGCAGCAGCCACAGCAGCAGCTCGGTCATCTCGCCGGCATGCCTCGGCGGCGTCATCTGGCCGTGCGCGACGCGCTGCAGCAGGGCGATCGGGTTGTCGTCGATGCCGTACGGCGGTATCCCCTCGACGGCCGCGTACAGCATGGCGCCGAGCGAGTACACGTCCGAGCGTGGCGCCGCCTTCCCCCCGGCGGCCACCTCGGGGGCGAGGTAGGCGGGGGTGCCGGCGAGGATCCCCGTCGAGGTCACGGTGCCGACGCCGGTCGCGCGGGACACCCCGAAGTCGGTGATCTTCGCGGTGCCGTCGTCGGTGATGAGCACGTTCTCCGGTTTGACGTCCCGGTGCACGATCCCGGCCGTGTGTGCCGCCACGAGCGCCGCGGCGACCTGGGCGCCGATGGCGGCGGCCTCGCGTGGCGGCAGGCCACCCCGGGAGACCAGCACCGCGTCCAGCGGCTCCGAGCGCAGGTACTCCATGATCAGGCACGGGCGGCCGTCGTGGGTCACCACGTCGTGCACGGAGATGGCGTTGGGGTGGCGCAGCTTGGCGGCGATGCGTGCCTCACGGATGGCGCGGGCGGCCGCCTGTTCCCGGGCCGCGCCGGCCGTCCCCGTGTCCGGGGAGTCGCCGAGCAGCAGCTGCTTGACGGCCACCTCGCGGTCCAGCCGCTCGTCGTGCGCCAGCCAGACCACACCCATGGCGCCGCGGCCGACTACCGACTCGAGGCGGTACCTCTCGGCGACCAGCTCACCCTCGTCCATCGGCGTCAACGCTAGCGCGCCCGCACGCGTGGCAACACCGGCGGCGCGTCGTACGGCCGGAAGGCGCAACCCGGGCGTCCGTTCCGCCGACCGCCTGGCGCACCCCGGGAACCGATCACCGACAGGGGTGAACCGGTCAGTCCCGCTCCAGCTCCGCGAGCTTCGCCTTCACGTCCTGTGCGTCCGGGATGCCGAGCCGCTCGTAGACCTCCAGGGCCTCACGCAGGTAGGCGCGGCCGTTGCCGCCGTAGCTGTCGCGGAGCAGGCAGCGGCCCATCCCCTCGAGCGCCCGGCCCTCGGCGATGAACGCGCCGATCTCGCGTGCCTGCCGCAGCGCCCGCTCGTGGTAGCTGTAGGCGTCGCCGGCCTCCGGGCAGTCCCACGCGAGCCTGCCGAGGTTGTTGAGCGCCTCGACCGTGCCGGCGGGGTCGCCGATCTCCTCGCACAGGGCGAGCGAGCGGACCAGGCTGGCGGTCGCCTCCCGCCAGCGCCCGGACAGGTGCGCGAGCACGCCGAGGTCGTTGTAGGCGCCCGCCTCGCACAGCTTGTCGCCGATCTTGCCGCACAGCTCCAGCGCGCGTTCGAGCGTGTCGGCGGCGGCCGCGTGGTCCGCGGGGGTCCGGTCGCCGGCGAGGTACCGGGTCATGGCCAGGCCGCGCAGCGTCCGTGCCTGGCCCTGGTAGCTGCCCAGCTCGACGAACAGCGTGTGCGCGCGGACCTGGGTGCTGTGTGCCTCCCGGTACTCGCCGATGGCCCGCAGCAGGGTGCCCATGCGGTACAGCGCGTCGGCCTCGCCGCGCCGGTCGCCGACCGCCGCGAACAACGCGATGGCCTTGGTCAGGCACCGCAGCGCGGGGGAGTAGTCGCCGGTCATCCCCTGCAGCAGGCCGAGGTAGCTCAACGCGTCGGCCTGGCCCTGGCTGCTGCCCAGCGACAGGAACGTGGTGAACGCGCGGACCAGGTTCAGCGACGAGGCCGAGTAGCTCTCCGTGAGGTGCTGCACGACGCCGAGCCGGAAGCGCGCGGTGGCCTCGATGAACCGGTCACCGACCTCGGCGGCCAGCGTGAGCGCGCGCGTCAGGTCCGCGGTCGCCGCCGGGTAGTCGCCCATCGCGTACCGCACGGCGCCGAGCAGGGCCAGGGTGTCCGCCTCACCGCGCCGGTCCTCGAGCCGCAGGTGCAGCCGCTGCGCCCGGGTCGCGGTGACCAGCGCGGACGGGTAGTCGTCGACGAGCAGCTGCACGGCGGCGAGGTTGCGGAGCGAGACGGCGAGGCCCGGCAGGTCGTGGCCGCGCTCGGCGGCGAGCGTGGCCACGTTGTGGATGGCGAGCGCGTCGTCCCAGTGCCCGCGCTGGGTGAGGTAGGAGTGCAGCGCGGCCGCGATCCCGACGGTGTGGCGGACGTGCGCGCGGCCGGTGGCGTGGTCGACGCACGCGTTGAGGTTGAGCCGTTCCCGGGCGAGCCAGCGGCGGGCGTCGGTCTCCGTGGCGATGGGCGGGGTGTGGGCCGGCGCGACGCCGGCGGGTGGTTCGAACGGCCGGCCGTGGTGCGGGACCAGGCGTGCGGCCTCGGTGGCGACGTGCAGGTAGTAGTCGAGCAGCCGGTCGGCGACGACGTCCTCGTCCGGGTCGAGGCCGCCGGCGTAGTGCCGGACGAGGTCGTGCAGCCGGTACCGGCCGGGCGCGGGCTCCTCGACGAGGTGGTTGAGGTAGAGCGTCTCGATGAGCCGCTGTGTCGTGTCGAGGTCGCGGCCGGACAGGGCCGCCGCCGCGTAGAGGTCGAAGTCGGCGCCGGGATGGCGGGCCAGGCGGCGGAACAGGCGGGCGACGTCGTCGGGCAGCTCGCCGTAGGACAGCTCGAACGCGGTGGTGACGCTGAGGTCGTCGGCACGCATCTCGGCGAGCCGGTCGGGTGCGGAGACGAGCTGTTCGGTCAGGTAGGGCACGTCCCAGGACGGGTGGCTGCGCAGCCGGCCGGCGACCAGCGCGATCGCGAGCGGCAGGTGCCCGCAGAGCCGGACGAGCTCGAAGATCCGGTGGCGTTCGTGGTCGGCGGCGCTGCGGTTGGCGAGCCGCAGGAACATGGTGACGGCGTGGTCGGTCGGCAGGACCGACAGCGGCAGCGGCTGTGCGTCCTCCAGGCCGGGGAGGCGGCGCCGGCTGGTGATCACGACCTGGCAGCCGGGAGTGCCGGGCAGCAGCGGGCGGACCTGGTCGTGGTCGGCGGCGTCGTCGAGGACGAGCAGCAGCTTGCGGCCGGCGAGCCGGTCGCGCCACATGCGGGCGCGGTCGTCCAGGGTCGAGGGGATGCCGCGCTCCGTGACGCCGATCGTGAGCAGCAGCGACCGCAGCGCGGTGTCCGGTGTGACCGGCTCGCGGGCCGGTGAGTGCCCGTGCAGCTCCAGGAAGAGCTGCCCGTCGGGGAACCGCTCGGCGACCTTCTGCGCCACGTGCACGGCGAAGGCCGTCTTGCCGACACCCGGCATCCCGTTCACGACGTGGACCGCGGCGGCGTCCCGGTCGCCGGCGATGACGATGCGTGCGGTGAGCTGGTCGACCTCGCCGGACCGCCCGGTGAACGAGGGGACGCCGCGGGGCAGCGTCGAGACCGCGGGCCGTCGCGGCCGCCATTCCCGGGCCGGCGTGGGCGCACCCGCCGCCGGCGGTCCCGGTGGCCGCCGGAGAACTCTGACGAGTTCTTTCGCGCCGGCGGCATTGATCTTCGGGAGGTGATAATGGCTGGCGCAGTGCGGTTGAAGGTAGAGCGGAATCTCGTGCACGGACCTACCGGGAAGTATTACCGGCAGTATCTTGCGGGTCCAGGTGGCCCGGTCGAGATAGAGGAAATCCCGTAGCACGGCGGACTCGGTCTGCACCCCGCGGTGCGCCTCGGGCGCCCCGGTGCCGTCGCCGGCCGCGCGATATCTCGGCGACGCCACGACGATGACGAAGTCGGCGTTGCGAAACTGGTCGATCATCCACAGGAACCAGTCCCGGCGCAGGTCGGTGTCCCACTCGTCGACCCGGACGTCCACGCCCAGCTTCAGCAGCAGCGTACAGAACCGCAACACCATTCGCCGGTGTTGCGGCGAGTCGTGCGCGTAGGAGACGAACACCCGGGCCGGCCGCGTCTCCACCGGCACGGCCGAATGGTTTTCTTGTGTAGAAGCCATGTCGTAAATCCCCCCGATTAGCCTTCCCCGCTCGAATCGCGTCCCCGTGTCGAGCCGGAGATTAACCCAACGATCCCAAGGTCGAGGAGAGGCCCGCCCAAGTTTCCGGGTTCAGGACAAATCAAGGACACCCCACCGCCACGTACCTCTACGTCACCGGGAGTGAGGGGTGCCGGAACCCCCACTTCGCCGGGTTTTCGCGGGTCGGCCGCGAGGTGCCCGCCGGTCGCGGCCGGACGAGGACGGCAGGTGGTCACTGCTGGTAAATACCGCCGGGTGCCGGCGTCCTCCGCGCCGCGGCGGGTCAGGACGGTGCGGCGCCGGGCGGGGCGGGGTGACCCAACACGGTGTGCCATGGGCTCACCCTGTCGACGTAGACGACCGCGTCGAACGCGGCCATCGGGTCGACGGGGGTCGGCTGGAGGCCGGTCATGATCGTCGCCGGGGCGGCGAAGGCGTCCGCGACGGGGCCGGTCGCGGGGACCGCACGCAGGTCGAGCAGGTACCGCGGGAGCCCGGCTGTGGCGAGCAACGCGTCGAGGCTGCCCGGGTCGGGGGAGTCCAGGTCCTGCGTGAAGACCTCCGTGTGGCCGGGCGGGCCGTCCGGGACCGGGCGGTGCAGGAACAGCGTGCCGCCGCCGAACGCGCTCGCGATGACGACCATCCGTTCGCCCAGCGACGCGGCCAGGTGCTCGCCGAGCGCGGTCATGCCGGCCGGCATCAGGAGCGGTATCGAGAACGGCCAGCGTTGCACGTGCCCGTTGGCGGCCGTCACCACGATCCGCTCCTCGCGGCCCAGGATCCATTCCACGTTCTCGGCCATCGCGGCGTCGCGGATGTTGGCGCCCGCGTAGGTGCGGTGCGGCGCCGCGGCCATCGCCTGCAGGAAGGCGTCGGTGTGCCGGGCGGTGGCGGCGCACCGCAGGGCCGTCTCGTACCGTTCCCGGCCGGTCGCGGCGGAGTAGACGACCCGCTGCGCCTGCATCCGCTCGGCCAGCGCGCCGATCCGGGCCGTCAGCTCGTTCCGGACACGCGGGTCGAGAGCCAAGTACGCCCCCAGCGCCGGCGCGGCCCACGCCAGGCCGGTGCGATCCGCCGGCAGGTAGTCGAAAAGCGGTGCGAGCTCCCGGCGGAGGGACTCTGCGTAGTCGCGGTCGGCGTCGTCCAGGAACGTGAGGCAGGCGTCGACGGCGGGCCGTGCGGACGCGGAGGAGTCGGACACGTCCATGCCGTAGAACCGGACCGTGTTGGCGCGCAACCATTCCAGGTGGTCACGCAGCTCCGCGCACTTGCCCATGTGGTAGGTGACTCCCCGGTCGAGCAGGTCCGCCGGGTCGCCGGGCCCGCCGAGGACCCAGTCGTGCACGGCCAACCCCTCCGGGAAGCCGGACTCCATGACGAACGCGGTGAACCCCAGCTCCCGCACCAGGAACCGGGTCAGCCGGTGGCGGAGCTGGTAGAACTCGTGGATCCGGTGGGTGCTCTCGCCGATGGCCACCACTCTGGCGTCACCCACGATGTCCCGCAGCGGCTCCAGGTCGCTCAGGTCGTCGTCGGCCGGGTCGAGCGTGCGGAGCGGGTGTGCGTTGTCCCGCAACCATCGCGTGATCACGACCGCGCCCGCTGGAGGTAGGCCACGATGGCCGCCATGTCACCGGGCTCCAGCCAGTCGACCTGGTCGCTGAGGTGGCGGCCGATCCGGTCGCCGTGCCGCGCCCACATCGCCTCGCTGCTCGCCTCGACCTGCCGGTCGATGTGTAGCCGGCCGGTGCGCAGGGACGCCGCGATCCGCTGCCACCGGGTGGCCAGCGCGCCGACCTCGGGATCGTCGGCCGGGGTGCCGGCCGCCAGGTGCCCCTTCAGCTCCCTGAAGATCGTGAGCCACTCCGACCGCATCGCGTCGACCGTGTCGTCACCCAGCTCGGCGCGGCGCTCCGCCAGCGCGTCCCGCTGCTCCGCGGACAGGCCCCCGTACAGCTGTGCGGTCAGCTCCAGCGTCTCCAGGAACCGCGCGGGCTCCGGCATGGTCTCGCCGTCCAGCTGCGCCACCAGCCCCTGGACCCGCCGGCTCAGCTCGTTGACCTGCCGTGCCCGCACCTCCAGGTCGGCCAGCTGCGCGTGGAGCAGGTCGCGCAGGGCGGCGAGGTCGGAGGTGCCGCGGGCCAGCACCCTCGCCACGTCCTCCAGCGACAGGCCGAGCTGGGTCAGCGCCCGCACCCGGTACAGCCGGCGCACGTCGTCCGCGGTGTACCGGCGGTGCCCGGACGCCGTCCGCTCACTGGCCCCGACGAGGCCGATCTCGTCGTAGTAGTACAACGTGCGGATCGTGACACCGCTGGCCTTCGCCAGGTCGCCGATGCTCCAGTGCTCGTTCACGCCGCGAACGCTAGGACCTCCCGTCACGGGAGGTTCAAGTCCTGCGGACCTGTGGCCACCGATCCGGCCAGAGGTCAGACCACTGGCCGGTTACCGGCGGAAGCGCCGCGTACCCGGGCGGTGGCGGTGGAACGAGCGTGTTCGGCGGAGAGCCACGCGGTGACCAGGATACGGTTGCGGGTATGGCTGGGCGGGTGTGGACGTGGCTGCTCGAGTTCGAGCCTGCGCGCGAGGCGATGCGGCGCGAGGTGAAGGTCGCGGTCGACCTGGTCATGGACGAGACCGAGGACGCGCAGGCCAGGCTGCGGGAGCGGCACCGGACGGCGCTGGGCCGCGCCACGCGGGAGACCGACGAGCTCCGCGCGAAGGTGGCGGAGATGACCACCGCGAACACCTCGCTGCTGGGGGACAACGCCGCGCTGCGGGGCCAGGTCGCGGAGCTGGAGGAGTCCGCGCAGCGGGACGTGACGGAGCGCGCGGAGATCACCCGGCTGCTCATGCTCGAACAGGAGACCGCCGCGACCCGCCAGTGGCAGGGCGCGACGACCGACGTGTTCTGCTGCCAGTCGTGCTGGGCGTTCTGGTTCCTGAGCACGACGCCGGACCGGATGAGCTGCGTGGTGCGTGGCCCGCACGGGCGGCACGACGAGGCGTGCACCGTGTGCGCGGACCCGGTGGTGGTGCTCCCGGCGGCGAAGAACGTGATCCTGCGCCGCGGCGCCGAGGACCGCGTGCCCCGCCCCGGGCCGGTCGAGGAACCGCACACCGAGACCACGCTGGCGAACGCGGAGCTGGCCGCGATCGCGGACGGCCTGGTCCGGCTGCCGAAGGTCGCGAGCCGCACGGTGGCGTGGGTCGCCGCGGACCTGGCCGGGTCGCCGGAGCTGCCGGCGAAGGTGCTGACCGGGATCGCGACGCGCACGACGATGCCGGTGCCGCTGGACGGCATCGTGGCGGGGATCCGTGCCTTCGTCGAGGTGGGGGCGCCGAAGACGGCGTCGTGATGGGACGTTTGGCCTATCCCGCGGCGGGTCGCCGTGTGCTTTCATCGGACGCCGTGGATTGGAACGTCACCAAGAGGGTCGATCCCTGGCTGATTGACAGGATCTTCGACCGGGCGCTGGGCTGGGCGGTGCCGGCCGACGCGGCGCCGGTCGTCCGCGGCCTCGCACCCGACGGCAACCCGACCTACACCGTGACGGTGGGTGAGATCAACGTGATCGTGTGGGAGATCCGGGACGGGGGCGACGGGGACGTCCGCGACGCGCCGGCCGGCCGGCTGGCGGCCCGGGTCGAGTTCCTGGGGATCACGATCCGCGACCCGGCAGCGCTGCTGACGGACGGTGACCGGTGGACCGGCCTGCCGTCGTGCGGGCTCAACGCGGCGGGACAGCCGACGCTGAACACGGCGTTTCCCATCTCACCGTCGTTCCCGGTGGACCTCGCGCGGCGGCAGCTGATGGTGTGCATCGGGACGCTGGTGATGCAGGCGCAGCTGCTGCTGGACACGTGGCGCCGCAACTCGGGAGCGCCGCCGCGGATTCCCGTCCCCGCCAGGACGACCGGCGTCCCCGACCGGAGCAGGGCGACGGGCATCACGGCGGTGGTGGGGGCGTTTCTCGGGGCACTTGCCGGGTCCGGCTGACGCGCCCGCGGGGCTGGTCGAGGGGGAGCCGCAGGGTGGTGATGGTGGTGGCGAGCAGCTCGTAGTGGCCGGCGAGCAGGCAGATCTCGATCGCGGCGCGCTCCGGGAAGTGCGCGCGGAGGGCGGCCCAGGTGTCGTCGGTGACGTCCCGGGCGTGGTGCAGCTCCTCGACCGCCTGGAGGAGGACCTTCTCGCGTGCGGCCCATGGCGCGGAGGACCCGGTGCGGAGGTGGTCCAGCTCCTCGTCGGTGATGCCGGCCCGGCCCGCGAGCCTGCGGTGGTGGTCCAGCTCGTAGGCGCAGTCCCGCGCCGTCGCGACCCGCAGGATGACGAGCTCGACCTCGCGCCGCGTCAGGACCGTGCCCCGCAGCAGCCGCGACGAGAACAACAGCCAGGCGCGGAAGAGCGGCCGGTGCCGCCCCAGCACGAGGAACAACCCGAGCGGCCGCAACCCGAACCGCCGCCCCAACACCCGCGCGACGAGCTGCGGGAGCAGCCCGGTCTCCCGGAGACGCCCCGGGCGCACGCGCGGCACGGTGTCGCCACCCTCACTCACCCGGCTGCCTCCGTCCCTGCTGTGGCGTCGTGAACGGGACGTCCTCGTCGCGGGCGATGCGGACCGCCTCCGCGACCCCGCCGCGCAACCGGTGTTCGACCACCCGCTGGACCACACCCCGGATCGGCAGCACCAGCCGCACCCACCTCGGCGCCACGATCTGCCGGGCCCGGCAGGCCATCCCGCGTTCGAGGGCGTCGATCGCCACGGCCAGCGGCGCCGCCGACGTGATCGGGCCGCCGCCCGTGAGCGCGCCCAGTGCCGCCGTGCCGAAACCCCTCGTCGTCATGTCCGTGTCCAGCTCCGCGAAGTACGCCACCCCCACCCGTGCCCCCGTCGGCGCCAGCTCCGCCCGCAGCGTGTGCCCGAGTGCCGCCGCCCCCGCCTTCGCCGCGCTGTACGCGCCCATCAGCGGCGGGTGGACCGCCGCCGCCAGCGACGCGATCACGAGCGCGTACCCGTCCGGGTGCGCGATGTGCGCGCCCGCGAACCGCAGCGTGTGGTAGGTCCCCAGCAGGTTGACCCGCAGCGTCTCCGTCATCACCGCCGGGTCGCCGCCCACGATCGGCAGCTGCCGGGCGATCCCCGCGTTGGCCACCACCACGTCGAGCCCGCCCAGCTCCGCGACCAGCTCGTCCACCGCGCGTTCCACCTGTGTGGGCGAGCCGACGTCGCACTCCCGCCACGGCGCCCCGCACCGGGCCGCGACCTCCGCCAGCGGTGCGGGCTCCAGGCCGGCCAGCGCCACCCGCGCGCCCCGGCCGGACAGGCGTTCGGCGAGCGCGGCGCCGATCCCGCGCGCCGCGCCGGTGATCAGTACGCGGGGAGAGCCCATTGGGGCACGCTAGCCCGCCGACGGCCGGCAGAGCCAGCTTTTGTTGGGACGCAACAAAAAATCGCGCGACGACCAGCGTCACGGCAACACGAGGCCCCGGCGGCCGGGCCCGGTCCTTCTCGTGGAGGAAACCGGGGACGTCCCCCATCCAGGGGATGGCCGCCGCCGGCTCGTGTTGCGGCATCGGTCCGGGTGGGTGACGATGGAGATGGTTTTGGGAGCGCTCCCATTACCGAAACTTCCATGAAACCCGCCGAAATACGGGAGTGTCGCAATGAGGCGTCTCGTCCCCGCCGTCATCGTCGCAGGTCTGGTGGCCGCCGTGGTCTCCGTGCTCGGGGCACAGCCCGCGAGCGCGGCCACGATCTGTGACAAGTTCGGCTCCACCAGGATCCAGAACGGCCGCTACATCGTCCAGAACAACGTGTGGGGCGCCGACACCACGCAGTGCCTCGACACGTCGGACAGCGGCTTCCGGGTCACGCAGGCCAACCACAACAAGCCGACGAACGGCGCGCCCGCGTCCTACCCGTCGGTGTACTTCGGTTGCCACTACGGCAACTGCAGCGCCGGCAGCGGGCTGCCCCGCCAGGCCAACACCAGCGCGTTCACCGCGCTGCGCACGAGCGTCAGCATGTCCTACCCCGGCTCGGGGGTCTACGACGCCGCGTACGACATCTGGTTCGACCCGACCCCGCGCACCAACGGCCAGAACACCGGCGCGGAGATCATGGTCTGGCTCAACCGCCAGGGCTCGATCCAGCCCGTCGGCTCCCGGATCGGCTCGGTCGGCATCGCAGGCGGCACCTGGGACGTGTGGTTCGGCAACATCGGCTGGAACGTCATCTCCTACGTCCGCACCTCGACGACCTCGACGACCTCGTCGCTGAGCTTCGCCGTCGACGACTTCTACCGCGACGCCGTCGGCCGGGGCTTCGCCCAGCGCGCCTGGTACCTGACCAGCATCCAGGCCGGCTTCGAACCCTGGGTCGGCGGCGCCGGTCTCGCCGTGAACAGCTTCTCCGTGAACTAGGCGTAGTACCGCGCGAAGTCCAGCGCACTGAAGGCGGGGCGGCCGGCGAACCTCGGCACCGTGTCGTACACGGGGATGACCAGTTCGCCGGTCGCAACCCGCTCCAGCGCCTCGGCCAGGAACGTGCCGTAGTCGGCGCCGAAACCGCGGGCCACCATCAGGTCCACGAACTCCGGCGCCGTGACCGGGGTGTACCGCACCGCTCTGCCCAGGCCCTCCGTCAGCGCCGAGGCCACCTCGTGGTGGGTCAGCGCCGCCGGACCGGTGATCGGCAGTGGACCCGTCGGGCCGTCCGGCGCCATCGCCGCCACCGCCACGGCCGCGACGTCCCGGGCGTCCACGAACGGGATGCGGCCCTCGCCTGCCGGCAGCCGCAGCTCACCCGAGGAGACCATGCCCGCGAACGAGCCGTGCGTGAAGTTGTCCAGAAACCACGTCGGCCGCAGCGCGGCCGTCGTCACCGGCAGCCCGGACAACGCCTCCTCCGCCAGCCGCAGCGGGCTGTCCGGCTCCGCCTCCGTGACGTCCAGGCTGGACAGCAGGACCACCCGGCCGACCCCCGCCGCGGCGACCGCCTTCAGCAGCGCGGGCGTCCGCTCCGGCGCGCCCGGATGGTTGAACGGGATCAGCACGTAGGCCGCGTCGCTGCCCTCCGCCGCCGGCGCCCACGTCCGCTCGTCGTCCCAGTCGAACAGCTCCTGCCCGGGACGGCGCCCGGCCGCCCGCACCCGCCAGCCGCGTTCGGCGGCGTAGCGGGTGACATGGCGGCCGGTCTTTCCAGTGGCGCCGAACACGGTGACGGTCCTGCCGTCCCGGAACTCCACGCCTGTAGTCACGTTGGGCCTTTTCCTTCCGGTTCGACACGCACCCGTGGCCGGGGCGCGTCCCGTTCTCCTCAGGGGCGGCCGCGCCTCACGCGGCGGCCGTCCCGGTCGCCAACGGTAGCTCGAACAGCCTCCCGTAACCCTCCGACAGCGCCGGCACGCCGCCGAGCCGCAGCGAATACCACAGCGCCGCCTGGTTCGACGTCACCACCGGCACCCCGAGGTCGGCCTCCAGCGGTGCGATCGCGTCCGCCGCCAGCAACCCGTTGCCCAGCACCGCGACCCCGTCCGCGTCCGCCGGCGCCAGCATGCGGACCTGCCGGTACAGCTCGTCCGCACGGACCTCCTGCTGCCCGTTGGCGTCCCACACCTGCCACGGCTCCTTGTCGTGCCACGCCGGGCCCAGGTCGTAGCGGACCAGCCCGGCGGGCGCGAGGCCCGCGTCCCGGAAGTACCCGAGCGCGTGCTGGGCGATCAGGTCGTTGAACCACGGCGGCGCCACGAAGAACGGCCGCCGTACGCCCGTCGCCGCCAGCGCGGCCCGGACGGCCCCGGCCGCGGTGGCGACCCGGCAGCCGTGCGCCTTCTCGCTCGCCACCGCCGCGAACGCGTCGTCGAAGCCGAGGCCGCCGAAGAAGCTTCCGGTCACGAAGCACAGCGTGATCGCGTCCAGCCCGATCCGGCCGAGGTGGTCGAGCCCGCGCGCGATGTCCGGCGACTCGGCGACGGTGCTGGCCGGGTCGTCGCCGTAGCTGCCCGACCCGTGCTGGCGCGGGCTCGCGAACCGGGCCGCGTGCACGGTCACCCCGGGCGGCGCCATGGCCTGGAACTCGACCTCCGGCACGGTGTCCTTGTCGATCACGAGGATCCCGACCCGCGCCCGCCAGCCGACCGCCGGACGGAACATCATGCCACCTTCTCGATCGGCTTCGCGGCGGGCGTCACCGGCTTGGCCCGGCGCGACAGGCGGTTCTCCGCGATCGCGAGCCCGGCCATCACGGTAAGCACGCCGGCCAGCATGTTCCAGGTGATCCTGTCGCCGAGCAGCGTCGTGCTGGCCACCGCGCCGACGACCGGTACGAGGTAGTTCACCGAGGACGCCGTCGCCGCGCCCAGGTCGGTGATCAGCCGGAAGTACAGCACGTACGCCGCGCCGGTGCCGAAGAAGCCGAGCAGCAGCACGCTCGCCACGACCGGCCACGAGAAGGACGGCGTCTCCCAGCCGAATGCCGGCAGCGTGACCGACTGCAGCGCGAGCGCCATGATCACCTGGCCGCAGGCCTGCGCGACCGGCGACAGCCCGTGCGGCACCAGGAACTTGCGGATGTACACCGTCTGCGCCGCGTAGCTGCACGCCGCGGCGATCACGGCCAACTGGCCGGTCAGCTCACCGGACGCGCCCTCCCACGGCGCCACGATCAGCGCCACACCGGCGAAGCCGAGCAGGAACCCGTACAGCTTGCGCCTGCTGACCTTCTCGGACGGCAGGAACACGGTCACCGCGGCCAGCGTGGCCAGCGGCAGGACCGCGATCAGCATGCCGGCCATGGCCGCGCTGGTGTGCTGCTCGCCGTAGCCGAGCAGCAGGAACGGGATCACCATGCCCAGCGCGGACGAGACCGCCAGGTGGCCCCACACCTTGCCGACCTTCGGCAGGCTGATGCTCCACAGCAGCACGATCGCGATGAGGAACACGAGCCCGAGGCCGAGCCGTCCCAGCACGAGCTGGGTGGGGGACAGGCCTTCCAGCGCGGCCTTGATGAAGGTGTAGCTCGTGCCCCAGATCGTGCCCAGCAGCAGGAACTGCACGACGTTGACGCGACTCATCACTGAACTCCAGGTAGTTCGGGAATGCTGGCCAGACCGACGGCCAGGGACTCCTCGCTCACCGAGTCGTCCGGCAACGTGCCGGCGGCGAAGCGCTGGTAGGCCCCGAGGTCGAAGTTCCCGTGCCCGGTGAGTCCGAAGAGGATCGTCTTCTCCTCGCCGGTCTCGCGGCAGCGCACCGCCTCGTCGATCGCCGTGCGGATCGCGTGCGTGGCCTCCGGCGCGGCGAGCACGCCCTCGGCACGCAGGAAGAACACGCCGGCCTCGAAGGCGCGTTTCTGCGACTCCGCGACGGCGTCCATGTGTCCCAGCTCGACCACCCAGCTGATCAGCGGCGCGATGCTGTGCGCCCGCAGCCCACCGGCGTGCACCGGCGGCGGCACGAAACCGTTGCCCAGCGTGTGCATCCGCTGCAGCGGCGTCATCCCGCCGGAGTCGGAGTGGTCGTAGGCGATCCTGCCACGGGTCAGCGTCGGGCACGCGGCCGGCTCGACGGCGACCAGCCGCACGTCCCGGCCACCGGCGAGCTTGTCGCCGAGGAACGGGAACGCGAGGCCAGCAAGGTTGCTGCCGCCGCCGGCACAGCCGATCACGATGTCAGGGTAGTCGTCCAGGAGCTCCAGTTGGCGCTTCGCTTCCTGGCCGATTACCGTCTGGTGGAGGCAGACGTGGTTCGCCGCGCTGCCGCGGGTGTAGCCGGTCTCCGGGTTGTCGAACACGATCTGCAGCGCCTCGGACTTGGCGACCGCGAGGCTGCCCGGGTGGTCCGGGAACTCGGCGAGCGTGGCCCGGCCCGGCGCGGTCTCCGTGCTGGGGCTGGGAATGCACTCCGACCCGAACGTCTCCATCATGGTCTTGCGGTGTGGCTTCTGCTCCGCGGACACCCGCACCTGGAAGACCTTGGCCTTCATGTCGAACAGCGACGCGGCGAACGCGATCGCGGCGCCCCACTGGCCCGCGCCGGTGTCGGCGACGACCATGCTCTTGCCGGCCTGCTTGTTGTAGAAGACCTGTGGCACCGAGCTGTTCGGTTTGAAGCTGCCGGTCGGCGCGTCGCCTTCGTACTTGTAGTAGATGCGGGCCGGAGTGTTCAGCTCGCGTTCCAGCCGGCGGGCGCGGAACAGCGGGGTCGGCCGCCACTGGGCGTAGATCTGGCGCACCTCCTCCGGGATCGCGATCTCCCGCTCCTTGCTGAACTCCTGCTCGACGAGCGCGGGCGCGGTCGTGCGTAGCATGTCCTCCGGCGTGATGGGCCGGCCCGTCTTCGCGTTGATCGCGGGCGCCATGGGCGGTAGGTCGGCGGCGATGTTGTACCAGGTGCGGGGCAGCTCCTGCTGCGGCAGCTGGTAACGGATCTGTTCGGTCATGACCTCTCCTCGCTGGTTTCGGTGCGCCGGAACGTTCGGTGGGCTCCGTTCACCTGGCGACTCCGGTGGCGAGCAGCGCCCGCTGGTCGGCGGACTCCTCCTCCAGCGAGCCGGTCGCGGTCTTGGTGTTGCTGGCGAACAGCTTCGGGTGGTGGGTCTGGAACCCGCCGATGACCAGGTCGTACGGGAAGTCGTCGAACTCCCCGTGCCAGCGGACGAACTCCATGTGCTGGCGGCCCTCTTCGTCGTAGGGGTGGTAGACGGCGTCGGAGTGGCCGTCGAAGTCGAGTGGCCTGATCTTGTACAGCCGGCACAGCGTCTTGGTGAACACCGGCGTCGCCTTGAGCCACGTGCCGTTCAGGTACACCTGGGTGAGGCTGTGGAAGCGGAACAGGTCGCCGCCGACCAGCTCACGCAGCCGCGGCGAGGCGAGGTGGTTGCGGACGTCGCCGTAGGTGACCCGGCTCGGGATGCCGATCGCCCGCAGCGTGGCGGCGTAGACCAGTGCCTTGTGGATGCAGAAGCCGAAGCCGCGGTCGATGATCGCGCTGGCCTTCATGCCCTCGCGGGACAGGTCGTTGCCGTACACCTCGTACCGCAGGCCGTCGCGCACCGCGAAGTACAGCTTGACCGCGTCCTCGACCGGGTCGCCGGCACTGCCCTCGAGGGTCTTCGCGATGAACGCGCGCACGGTCTCGGACTCGTAGTCCATGAACTCCGTGGGCTGTAGGAGAGTTTGCAGGTTCTCGGACACGGTGGTCCCTTTCCTAGTGCGTGGGAAGTTTGAGCATGGCCGCGATGCGGCTGCGCTGGATGTCGGACGTGCCCGAGTAGATGGTGCCGCCGACGGCGTTGCGGACGTCCTGCTCGAGGCCGTACTCGGCCATGTAGCCGTTGCCGCCGAACACGTTCACCGCGGCGATGGCGGTGGACAGGTTGGCCTCGCTCGCGACCAGCTTGGCGATCGACAGGTCCGTGGTGATCGTCTCGCCGCGCTGGAGCTTCTCCGCGGTGTCGTACAACCACTTGCGGGCCGTCTCGGTCGCGATCTTCATGTCCACGATCCGGTTCTGCACGGACTGGTTGGCGCCGATCGGCCGGCCGAACTGATGGCGCTCGTTGGCGTAGGAGACACAGCGCTCGATGCGGTGGGCCATCTCACCGGTGTTGACGACGAACGAGAGCAGGATCTCCCACTTCATCACGTGGTCGAGGATGAGGAACCCCATGCCGCGCCGGCCGATGACGTTGGCGTCGGGCACGAAGCAGTCGTCGAGGAAGACCTCGGCCATGGGCGAGGTCTTCATACCCATCTTCGCGATCGGCTGCCCGATCGACAGACCGGGCGAGCCGACGTCCACGAGGAACGTGGTGATACCGAGCGGGCCGCCGTTCGGGTCGGAGCGGGCGTAGACGACGATCACGTCCGCGATGGGGGCGTTGGAGATGAACGTCTTGCTGCCGGAGAGGACCCAGCCGCCGTCGACCTTCTTCGCGACCGTCCGCATCGCGAGCGCGTCGGAGCCGCTGCCCGGCTCACTGATCGCGTGGGCACCGATCAGCGAGCCGTCGCAGATGGCTGGCAGGTAGCGGTCCTTCAGCTCCTGGGAACCGAAGCGTGCGAGCGGTACGCCGGTGCTCACGATGTGGGTCGTCGTGGAGAAGAGCAGGCCGCCGTCGCGGCACCCCTGGCCGAGTCCTTCCAGCACGAACATCGTGGTGACCAGGTCCTGTCCGAGCCCACCCCACTCCTCGCCGAACGGGAGGCCGAGAATGCCCGAGCCACGCAGCAGCTTCCACGCGTCGTGGGAGAACTCGCCCCGTGCGTCGCGTTCGATGTGGCCTTCGTTGATCGTGTCGCAGAAGGGTGCGATGCCGTCACGAAGCTCGTGCTGCTCTTCGGTGAACATGGTCACCACTGTCTTTCCCTTCCTAGTATGCCGACGAGCGGGCCGCGTCCAGCGAGTGCACCTCGTCGCCGCGCAGGGCCGGGGTGAACATGCAGATCAGCCGCAGGTCGCTGTGTGGGGAGGCGATCAGGTAGTGCGCGTCGTGCTGGTCGAGCGCGTACATCACGCCCGGCGTGATCGGGTGGGAGTTGCCGGCCATGTCGACGACCTCGCCCTCGCCCTCCACGCAGTAGCACGCTTCCAGGTGGTTGCGGTACTCCAGCTGGGACTTGGTGCCCGCGTTCACGATGGTGTCGGTGAGCGTGTAGCCCATGCCGTCGGCGGCGGTCAGGAATCTGCGGGAAAGGCCGTTGCCCCACTCGACGGTCTTCGCCTCTTCAATGCCGCGGACAATCATGTCGGTTCTCCTTTTCCTGTGGTGATCCCGTTATGACTTCGCCGACGCGACCAGCGCGTCGATGTTCTCGACCGTCCGGAAGTTGTCCGGGGACAGGTCGAGGTCCTCGATCGAGACGTCGAACTCCGCCGCGATCCAGTCCACGACCCGCAGCAGCGCGAGGCTGTCGATGACGCCGTTGCGCAGCAGGTCGTAGTCCGGGGGAAGGTCGCTCGCCTCGACGTCCGGCAGGAACTCCCGGACGATGTACTTCGTGATCGTCTGTGTGTTCGACATGGTGGGTCACCTTTTCTGGGAGTTGACGAGAAACTGCCGGTCGACCTTTCCGGTCGAGGTTCTCGGCAGCGGGTCGGGTCCGATGTGGAGGGTCGAGGGAACCGCGGCGGGCGGCAGCCGCTCGGCCAGGAACTTCTTCAGCACCAGGCTGTTGAGCTTGCAGCCCTCGCGGCGGCGCACCACCACGTGCAGCCGCCGGCCCGCGTGCACGTCCGGCACCGCGACCGCCGCCGCCTCGACCACGCCCTCGGCGGCGAGCACGACCTCCTCGACGTGCTGCAGGTACACCTGCTGGCCGCGCACCTTCACCCGGAAGTCCGCGCGTCCCTCCAGGAAGTACTCGCCGTTCTCGGTGCGCCGCACGAGGTCGCCGCTGCGGAAGTACTGCTCTCCGTCGTCGA
>NZ_DASQCC010000089.1:0-50824 GCF_035634895.1 Actinophytocola sp.
GCCGTGGGGAGGGCCGGGGTGGGTGGAGGTGGGGGAGTGGGCTGGGAGGGCTGGGCCGGGCCGGGGGTGGGGAAGGCCGGGGGTGGGGAAGGGAAGGGGAGGGCCGGGGTGGGGGCGGGGAGGGAGAATGTCGTGAACGAGCCTTTCGCGGAACGGGGCTGCCGGTTGCCTGCTGAAGGTCCTCGCCGACTCGTCGCCGGGGAAGGACCTCTTGTCCCGGACGTCCTTGTGCCAGGCTGGTTCTGGCCGGTCGCCGCCCTCCGATTCCTTCCCGACCATTGGGGCGTGGGCGCGCGTCACTCGGTCTGCGACCGAGCGGCCGGCGCCGAGCCTGCGGCGGCCTCGAACTACCTCAGAACGTCCACACCGCGTGGGCGCCCGGGCCGACCACCAGCGTCGAGTTGCCCAACTGCTCCACATGGCGATACGGAACCGCCCTGTTGAGCGAGAACTCCACCTGCTTCATCCCCGCGTCGGCCCTCGCCACGCTGTCGAACCTGATCGTCGTTCCGCCGCGTACGGCCACGACGCCGCCGTCGGGTGTCGGCCGCACGACGAAACCGCCCGCGCGTAGGAGTGGCACTGTGTCCGCCAGGTCCCCTTCCGTCACCGCGATGCGGACAGCCGTGATGTCGCGCATCAGGTGGTTCTGGTACTCGTCGTTCAGGTAGCGCTCCCGGCTCACGTCGCCCGGGTAGCTCGCCGGCTCCACGCCGCTCCGCGGATCGGCCAGGTACTCCGGCCGGTACTCCATCGCCCACGCGCCGAAGGCGTCGTACTGCTCCGCGGTCAGGACCGCGTCGAACCACGGGACCGGTACGCCGTCGCCGAAGTCTCGTGTCTGCAGGAACTCCAGCGGGTCCGGCACGCCCTCGGCCGGTAGGCGGGACGCCATCGTCTCGATATCACCGTCATGCTCCGTGCCCAAGCCGAGGCCGGCCGAGCCGAGCGTGCCGTCCTGGCCGGGGATGTCGCCGACGCCGAACAGCTCCAGGTACGTCTCGTGGCCCATCAGGTACCGGCCCGTCCACGTCTGCCCGCCGGTGCCGGTCGTCGTGCGCACGGTGAAGTTCGCGAACTTGCGCAGGTAGTCCGAGCGCTCGATGGCGTCGGCCGTCTCGCGGTCGAAGACCCCGTAGGAGTGGTTGTAGAACAACAACTGGCGGTCCGTCGTGGCCGCGGCGTGCTGGACCGCCCCGGTCAGGGCCGCGGCCGTCAGTGCCACGGTGAGAATCGTCCGGCGAAGCGACATGCCGCGATCCTAGGTTCGACGGACCGCCGATCAGGGCCGTGCGGGCAAACGCTGGACGTTCGATACCGTTCGCGCCATGCCCCCGCGGACGTGGCGCCACACCTGGGACGCCACACTGGCCGTCGCCCTGGTCGTGCTGTCGTTCGTCCCCGGCGCCGAGCATCAGGGTGTGGATCTCGGCGAGTTCGGGAACCGGCAGCTGGACACCGCGGGCATCCTCCTACTTCTCGGCCAGGCCCTGCCGCTCGTCGTCCGGCGCCGGTGGCCCGCCACGTGCCTCGCCGTCGTCGGCGGCTCCTTCATCGCCTTCCAACTCCTCCGCTACCCCACCGCGTTCGCGTCGCTCGCGCTGCTCATCGCCCTCTACAGCGTCGGCGCGCACCACACCCGGCACCGGATCACCACCGCGGTGACGGCGGCCGCCGTGTACGTGGCGTTCGTGGCCGCGCTGCGTGCCGCCGGGTCGCCGGAGACCGTCGCGGAGTACGTGACCTTCTCGTTCGTGCTGGTCACCTGCTGGAGCTTCGGTCGCTGGACACGGGAGCACACCGAGCGGCGGCGCCGGGCCGAAGAAGAGATCGTCGTGGCCGAGCGCGCGCGGATCGCCCGCGAGCTGCACGACACCGTCACCAACCACGTCACCGCGATGGTCGTACAGGCCGACGCCGCGCAGTACGCCACCGGCGACAACGTCACCGTGGGCCTGCGAGCCATCAGCGACGCGGGCCGCGACGCGCTCACCGACCTGCGTTACCTGCTCGGCGCACTCCAGGGCTACGGCGACATCGAGGAGCAGGCCGGCACGCTGCCCGACCTCGTCGCCCGCTCCAGGGCGGCCGGCCAACCCGTCGAACTGGTCGAGCACGGCGAGCCGCGCCCGATGGCCGGGCCGGCCGAGATGGCCGCCTACCGCGTCGTCCAGGAAGCACTCACCAACGCGCTCAAACACGCCGCCGGCAAGCGCACCGTCGTCGAGCTTCACCACGGCGACCAATGGCTGGAACTGGCCGTCACCACGGCCGGCACGACCAGGACCGGCCTCGGCCGAGGCAGCGGGCGCGGGCTCGTCGGCATGCGCGAACGGGTCAGCGTGGTCGGTGGCGACCTCAGCGCAGGCGCGTCGCCGGACGGCGGCTTCCGGGTCAGCGCAAGGATTCCACTGGGGGTTACATGATTCGCGTGGTGGTCTGCGAGGACCAGGCGCTCGTGCGCACCGGCTACGTCACGATCTTCGACGCGCAGCCGGACATGGAGGTCGTCGGCGAGGCGGCGGACGGGCGGACCGCCGTCCAGACCGTCGAACGCATGCGGCCGGACGTGGTCGTGATGGACATCCGCATGCCGATGCTCGACGGCATCGAGGCCACCCGCCGCCTGGCCGGCCCCGGCGTCGAGAACCCGGCCAGGGTGCTCGTGGTGACCACGTTCAACCTCGACGAGTACGTCTACGAGGCACTGCGTGCCGGCGCGAGCGGGTTCCTGCTCAAGGACACGCCGCCGCCCGAGCTGATCGCCGGCGTGCGCACGATCGCCGCGGGGGAGTCACTGCTCGCGCCCGCCGTGACCCGCCAGCTCATCGGCCGCTACGCGGACCGGGTGCGCCCCACGGAGTCGACCGCGCCGCTGGCCGCGCTCACCGGCCGCGAACGCGAGGTCCTCACGCTCATCGCGGCAGGCATGTCCAACGCCGAGATCGCGGCGGAGCTGGTGATCAGCCACGAGACCGTCAAGACCTACGTGTCCCGCATCCTCACCAAGCTCGACCTCCGCGACCGTGTCCAAGCCGTTGTCCTGGCCTACCGTACCGGGCTCGTGTCGCCGAGGTAGTCCCCCGAGCGAGCTACCCGGTTTGCCCACCGCGGCGCGATGATCCCGACCCCGTCCCGGCCATAGCTTCGTCCACGACATTCGGACGAACAGGAGTGGACCCGTGACCTCAACAGCTGCGAACACCCGCTGGCCCGCGGCGGTACGCCTCGTCGTGCTGATCATCGTGATGTTCGGCGCCAGCACGCTGATCGCCGTCGTCGTCCCCGCGACCACCGGGGCGCCGTTCTGGTGCCTCATCGTGGGCCTGGTGTTCGCGGCGCTCGCGCTGCTGCTCTACCACGGCGCCATCCGGTTCGTCGAACGGCGCAGCCCCGACGAGCTGCGGTGGGCGGACGCGTCGAAGGGACTGCTCCGCGGCGCCGGCGTCGGCCTGGCCCTGTTCGTCGCGGCGATCGGCCTGATCGCGGTCTTCGGCGGCTACAAGATCACCGGCGGGGGCTCGTTCTGGGACGCGGTCGCCGCGTTCGGCCTGATGGCGGCGGTCGCGGTCGGCGAGGAGCTGGTCTTCCGCGGTGTGCTGCTGCGTGTGCTTGAGGAGCTCACCGGCACGACGGTCGCACTGGTGATCTCCGCCGTCTTCTTCGGTGGCGTGCACCTGCTCAACCCCAAGGCGACCATCTGGGGCGCGCTGTCCATCGCGATGGAGGCCGGCCTCATGCTCGGCGCCGCGTACATCGCCACGCGGAGCCTGTGGGTGCCCATCGGCATCCACTTCGCCTGGAACTTCGCGGAGACCGGCATCTTCGGCGCCACCGCGTCCGGCGGCCGCACCGAGTCGCTGTCCCTGCTGCACTCCTCGATGCCCGGCTCGGACCTCGTCACCGGCGGCCAGTTCGGTCCGGAGGCGAGCATCTTCGCCATCATCGTCAGCGTCGTGCCGATCTACTTCTTCCTCCGGTCGGCCCGCCGCCGCGGTCTGATCCGCGCCCGCGGCAAGCAGGCCTGACCGCTCAGGCCACCGGGGTGCCGCGGCGCCGGACGCGTCGCGGCAGGCCGCCCAGGGCCAGCGGCAACAGCAGCGGCACGCCGACACCGCCACATCAACACCGGGAGGACGGGCAGCGCGAGCACCAGCGCGGCCCGCCGCCCGGCTCGCGACCATGGCGCGAGGCCACCACGGCGCCGGCGACCGGCAGCACTAGCCCCACGGTGTCCCAGAGGTCGTCGCCGTAGCCGAACATCCTGGCCAGGACCGCGCCGGCGACCGAGGCGCCCAGCACGACGATCCCGCTCCGGTGCACCAGCTCCCGGCCGCGGGCCGGTCCCGGCGACCACGTCAGCGCGACGGCGGTCAGGGCGCCGAAGTTCCACCCAGCCCGCGTCGACCCCGAACCACCAGTGTTGAGACGGCGCGAAGAACGTGAGCGTGAGGAACCCGGCCGTGCCGAGCCAGGCCCCCACCGCGGCGGCGCGGCGCTTCCGTAGCACCCCCAGTACGGCTACGGCCAGCCAGATCACCAACACCGGCGCGTCCGGGAAATTCGCTCCCCATGGCATGTCGAACAGCGCGCCCGGCCCGTTCGGGCGTGCTCATGCCGTCCCTCCCTGCGGCCGGGTGCGCAGGCGCTGCTCCGCCGCGCGGGTGTGGGCCCGCAGTCTCCGCACCTCTGCCGCCAGCCTGGCCGCCCCCTGGTCGGTCAGCCGGTAGTAGCGACGGAGCCTGCCGTCGACGACCTCCTCCCGGTCGACGGCCACCCACCCGTCCGTGCCCATCCGGTCCAGCGCGGTGTAGAGGGTGCCGGCACGCAGCCGGACCCGGCCGTCGGAGATCTCCGCCACGTCGCGCAGAATCCCGTACCCGTGCTGGGGGCGGGCCGCCAGCGCCGTGAGGATCAGGAAGGTCGGCTCCCGCAACGCGCCATCGATCATGCCATCTGTATATACCGATGAACTAACTATCCGCAATTCGGGGTCGGTGTGTCGAAATCGCGTGCGGCCGTTCGACGCGGGAGTGTCGGCCGGGACGGACCGGCCGGAAGACACGAGGAGTGACCATGCGGTTTCTGATGATGCACCGGCTCGACGAGAGCGTCCCCGAGGCGTGGAACCCGACCCCGGAGTTCATGGCGAAGATGGGCCGGACCATCCAGGACTGGACCGAGAAGGGGGTGCTGATCACCGCCGAGGGCGTGCACCCGTCCGAGAAGGGCTCACTGGTCCGCAAGGCCAGGACCGAGGGGGTCACCGTGACCGACGGCCCGTTCACCGAGGCCAAGGAGGTCATCGGGGGCTTCGCGCTGATCAACGCCAAGGACCGGACCGAGGCCGTCGAGCTGGCGCGGCAGTACATCCGGCTGTTCGAGGGCATCGAGATCGAGGTCGAGGTGCGGCAGGTCGTGGAGTTCGAGGACCTGCCGGGGTGACCTCCCGGCGGTGGGCCGGTCACCGGCCGGCCACCCGCCGGGCGTGGCGCTAGGCGTCGAAGTATTGCTGGATGACCGGCGCGATCAGCTCGGCGACCTCGTCGTCCGACGCGGACGCCATCGGCTCGGCCGCCAGGACGTAGCGGACCATCGCGAGGCCCATCATCTGCGAGACGGCGGCCGTCAGGCGCAGCGTGGGCAGGTCGAGCGCCGCGGCGACCTTCGCGAGGACCGCGGTCTCCATGAACGTCCGCAGCTGCTGCGCCACCTCGGGACTGTTCGCCACGGAGCGGAGCAGAGCCAGGAACGGGGCCCTCGTCTCCGGCTGCTGCCACAGCCCGAGGAACAACCGCACGATCCGCTCGCCGATCCGCTCGCGCGGTCCGGCCAGGATGCTGTCGACGATCACCGCCGGGTTGACCGGCAGGTTCAGCGCGGCCACGAACACCTGGTCCTTCGAGCCGAAGAAGTGGTGCACCAGCGCCGGGTTCACCCCCGCCTCGGCGGCGATGCCGCGGATGGTCGCGCCGCCGTACCCGCGCTCCGCGAACTGGTTGCGGGCAGCCGCCAGGATGCCCTCCCTGGTCTGGGTCTGCCCAGGCCGCCGCCCGGTCCGCGCCACGTCCGCTCCTCTCGCTCCTGACCGCCAGTATCCTCGACCCCATGTCAGTAGCTGTCCGAGTGATCCCCTGCCTGGACGTCGACGCCGGGCGGGTCGTCAAGGGCGTCAACTTCACCGACCTGGTCGACGCCGGCGACCCGGTCGAGCTGGCGCGTGCCTACGACGCGGAGGGCGCGGACGAACTGACCTTCCTGGACGTGACCGCGTCCGCGAGCGACCGCGAGACCACGTTCGACGTGGTGCGCCGCACGGCCGAGCAGGTGTTCATCCCCCTGACCGTCGGCGGCGGCGTGCGCGAGGTGTCCGATGTGGACAGGTTGTTGCGGGCCGGCGCGGACAAGGTCTCGATCAACACCGCCGCGATTCTCCGGCCGGAGCTGCTTTCCGAGGCGTCCCAACGTTTCGGGGCGCAGTGCATCGTGTTGTCGGTCGACGCGCGCCGCGCGCCCGGCACCCCGTCCGGCTTCGAGGTGACCACCCACGGCGGCCGCAGGGGCACCGGCATCGACGCGGTCGAGTGGGCCGCCCGCGGTCAGGCGCTCGGCGTCGGCGAGATTCTGCTGAACTCCATGGACGCCGACGGCACGAAGGCGGGCTTCGACCTGGAGCTGATCCGCAAGGTGCGGGCCGAGGTGGACGTCCCGCTGATCGCCTCCGGCGGCGCCGGCGATGTCGCGCACTTCCCACCCGCGGTCGAGGCCGGCGCGGACGCGGTGCTCGCCGCAAGCGTCTTCCACTTCGGACAGCTGCGCATCGGCGAGGTCAAGGACGCCCTGCGCCAGGCCGAGGTCGTGGTCCGGTGACCACTCTGGACCCGAAGATCGCCGACCGTCTCAAGCGCAACGCGGACGGCCTGGTGTGCGCGGTCGCGCAACAGCGGGGGACCGGCGAGGTCCTGATGGTCGCCTGGATGAACGACGAGGCCCTGGCACTCACCCTGTCGACGAAGCGCGCCACGTACTACTCCCGCAGCAGGGACACCCTGTGGGTCAAGGGCGAAACCTCCGGCCACACCCAACAGGTCCACGAGGTCCGCCTCGACTGCGACGGCGACACCCTCCTACTGATCGTCGACCAAAAAGGCCCCGCCTGCCACACCGGCACAAAAACCTGCTTCGACAACACCCCCCTCTAACCCCGCGAGTCCCGCATTCAAACACCGCGAGTCTCGCGTTCGCCCACACTGAGTCCCGCGTACGCGCGCACCGAGTTGCGGATTCGTGCAGATCCTGGTTTGCGTGCGGGTCTTGGTGTGCACGAAACCGCAACTCGGTATGTCTGAACGCGCAACTCGGCATGTCTGAACGCGGGACTCGCGGGGTGTGAGGGCGGGACCCGCGGGGTTAGTCGATCTTGCCGGTTATGTAGCGCTGGAGGGTTGGGGCTACGGCGGCGGAGACGATGTCTACGTCGGCGGATGCGAACGGTTCGAACTTCGCCACGTAGCGGATCATGCCCATGCCGACGATCTGGGTGGCGACGAGGGTGGCGCGGAGTTCGTGGTTGTCGGGGGCCAGTCGGCCGATCACGTGCTTGAAGATGTGCTTGAAGAAGAAGTCGCGCAGCATCATCGCGGCCTCCTCGTGGCTGGCCACGCTGCGCATGAGCGCGGTGAAGACCCCACCCCCGGTCGTGTCCCACGTGGTGACGAAACGGCGCACGATGGCGTCGCCGATGTGTTCCGCGTCGGCGGTGAGCAGGTCCGAGAGGATGTCCTGCGGGTTGAACGGCAGCTTCAGGACAGCCTCGCCGAACAGGCCCTCCTTGCCGCCGAACCAGTGGTTGACCATCGCGGCGTCCACCCCGGCGCGGCTGGCGATCGCGCGCACGGTCGCCCCGTCGAAGCCCTGCTCGATGAACACCTCGCGGGCGGCGTTGAGCAACGCCTCCCGCGTGTCCGTCCCGCCTGGCCGGCGCCCCCGCCGCCGCACCCCTTGCGTCTTCTCCGTCACTCGTCCATCATGCGCGAGGCCGCGAATTTTTTCAACAATGGCTGAATTTTGGCCCGGACGCACCGGCGAGGACCCGCCCGGCAGAATGGCGCCATGGCCACTGTGATCGATGCCGCTCCCGCCACCGGGCTGGGCGTGGTCAGCCCCACGCGGGAGGAGTTCCGCCGGCTCGCCGCGGACCGCCGGGTCATCCCGGTCGTCCGCCGGGTGCTCGCCGACGCCGAGACGCCCGTCGGGGTCTACCGCAAGCTCGCCGCGGGCCGGCCGGGGACGTTCCTGTTCGAGTCGGCGGAGAACGGGCGGTCGTGGTCACGATGGTCGTTCGTCGGCGTGCGTTGCGCCGCCACGCTCACCGAACGGAACGGCGAGGCCGTCTGGACCGGCACGCCGCCCGTCGGCCTGCCCGAGGGCGGCGACCCCATGGCCGCCCTGCGCGAGACCATCCAGCGCCTGCACACCAACCCGTTCCCGGGCCTCCCGCCGCTGACCGGCGGCATGGTCGGCTACATCGGCTACGACGCCGTCCGCAGGCTTGAGCGCCTGCCGGACCTCACCGACGACGACCTCCACCTGCCCGAGCTGGTCATGCTGCTGGCCACCGACCTCGCCGCGCTCGACCACCACGAGGGCACGATCACGCTCATCGCCAACGCGGTGAACTGGGACGACAGCCCCGAGCGGGTGGACGCGGCCTACGACAACGCGGTACGCAGCCTCGACGAGATGACCAGGGCCCTGTACACGCCCGCCCCGCCTACCGTCGCCATCTACGAGCGGGTCAAGCCGCGGTACCTGCGCAGGCGGACGCAGGAGGAGCACATGGCGGCCGTCAACGCCGCCAAGGAGGCCATCCACGCCGGCGAGGCCTTCCAGGTCGTCGTCTCCCAGCGCTTCGAGGTGACGACCGAGGCCGACCCGCTCGACGTCTACCGCGTGCTGCGGGCCACCAACCCCAGCCCGTACATGTACCTGCTGCGTCTCGACGGGTTCGACATCGTCGGCTCCAGCCCCGAGTCACTGGTCACGGTGCGCGACGGGCAGGCGACCACTCACCCGATCGCGGGTACCCGATGGCGTGGCATGGATCCGGACGAGGACGCGATCCTCGAGAAGGACCTGCTGGCCGACGAGAAGGAACGCGCCGAGCACGTCATGCTCGTCGACCTGGGCCGCAACGACCTGGGCCGGGTCTGCAAGCCCGGCTCGGTGCACGTCGTCGACTTCTTCCGGGTCGAGCGGTACAGCCACGTCATGCACATCGTGTCGACCGTGACGGGCCAGCTGGCCGAGGGTAGGACCGCCTACGACGCCGTGGCCGCGTGTTTCCCGGCCGGGACGCTCTCGGGCGCGCCGAAGCCCAGGGCGATGGAGCTGATCGAGGAGCTGGAGCCGACCAGGCGCGGCCTGTACGGCGGCGTGGTGGGCTACCTCGACTTCGCGGGCGACGCCGACACCGCCATCGCCATCCGCACCGCGCTGATGCGTGACGGCACCGCGTACGTGCAGGCCGGCGGCGGGATCGTGGCCGACTCGAACCCGATCGCGGAGGACGACGAGTGTGTCAACAAGGCGGGCGCGGTCCTCGCCGCGATCGCCACCGCCGAGACGATGCGTGCAGCGGCGGACCGTGCGTAAACGTCCACTGTGGATAATCGCGGTGCTCCTGCTGGGCACCGCGGCGGCGCTGTGGGGCGCGACCAAGGTCGGCTGGGGGGCGGACCACCAGCTGACCTCCGGGTTCGACGCGCTGGCGTTGCTCTCGCTCGCGAGCCTCCTCGGCGTGTTCGCCGTCGGCGGCTGGGCGCGGCGGATGCTCGGCGCGGTCATCGCGGCCGCGGGCGTCTTCGTGTGCTGGCAGGGGATCGCCACGTCAGGACCGTGGCACCTGATGAGCGGTCGCGGTCTCGCACTGCTCGGCGGCCTGCTCTTCCTGGCCGCTGGCCTGCTGATTGTGCGGAACGCCACCACACTGCCGACAATGGGTGCTAAATATCAGCTGGCGAACACGCGCGGCCGATCCGGCGACCCGCACCAGGACATGTGGGATGACCTGTCGCACGGCCAGGATCCGACCGGGGACCAACGGTGAACCCGGCACCCGTGGGAAGTGCCACGACGGTGCGGGGTTAGCATCCCTTGAGCGGGAAGGGGCAGGGCTGGTGACGGATAGCACGAGCGATTCATCGGAGTCGGCCACTACGAAGCCGGTACCGACCAGCGAGCGTGGCCGGTGAGTGTTCTCGACTCGATCATCGAAGGTGTGCGTGCCGACCTCGCGGTTCGCGAGGCGGCGATGCCGTTCGACGTCCTGAAGGAGAAGGCGACCAAGGCGCCGCCGCCGCGTGACGCGGTCTCGGCGCTGCGCAGTGCCGACATCAGCGTCATCGCGGAGATCAAGCGACGCAGCCCGTCGAAGGGCGATCTGGCCTCGATCGCCGACCCGGCGACGCTGGCCAAGGACTACGCCGACGCGGGTGCGCGGGTGATCAGCGTGCTCACCGAGCAGCGCCGGTTCGGCGGCTCGCTCGCCGACTTCGACGCGGTGCGTGCCGCCGTCGACGTGCCGTTGCTGCGCAAGGACTTCGTCGTGTCGCCGTACCAGGTGCACGAGGCACGCATGCACGGCGCGGACATCGTGCTGCTGATCGTCGCGGCACTGGAGCAGAACGCACTGGTGTCGCTGCTCGACCGGGTCGAGTCGCTTGGCATGACCGCGCTGGTCGAGGTGCACAACTCCGAGGAGTGCGACCGGGCGCTGGAGGCCGGCGCGTCCGTGGTCGGCATCAACGCGCGTGACCTGCACACCCTCGAGGTGGACCGTGAGGTCTTCGGCCGGCTCGCGCCCGGTCTGCCGTTCGAGACCGTGAAGATCGCCGAGTCCGGGATTCGCGGACCGGGCGACCTGATGACCCACGCCGGCGCGGGCGCCGACGCGGTGCTGGTCGGCGAGAGCCTCGTGTCCGCCCCGGACCCGAAGGCGGCGCTGATCCAGCTGGTCACGGCGGGTTCACACCCGGCGTGCCCCAGGCCCAGCCGGTGACGGAAGCGATGACCGACAAGCAGCCGCACGACCATGACGAGCACGACCCGGACGAGCGGGGGCACTTCGGCCCGTACGGCGGCCGGTTCCTGCCAGAGGCCCTGATCGCGGCCATGGACGAGCTGGCCACCACCTACGACAAGGCCAGGCAGGACCCGGACTTCCTCGACGAGTTCAACCGGCTGCTCCGCGACTACGCGGGGCGGCCGTCGCTGCTCACCGAGGCGCCGCGGTTCGCCGAGCACGCCGGCGGCGCGCGGATCTTCCTCAAGCGCGAGGACCTGAACCACACCGGGTCACACAAGATCAACAATGTGCTGGGCCAGGCGCTACTCACCAAGCGGATGGGCAAGAAGCGAGTCATCGCCGAGACCGGCGCCGGCCAGCACGGCGTCGCGACCGCCACCGCGTGCGCGCTGATGGGCCTCGACTGCGTCGTCTACATGGGCGAGGTCGACACCAAGCGCCAGGCGCTGAACGTGGCTCGCATGCGGCTGCTGGGCGCCGAGGTCATCCCGGTGACCACTGGCTCGCGGACCCTGAAGGACGCCATCAACGAGGCGCTGCGCGACTGGGTCGCGAACGTCGACACCACGCACTACCTGCTGGGCACGGCCGCCGGCGGGCACCCGTTCCCGATGATGGTCCGGAACTTCCACAAGGTCATCGGCAACGAGGCCCGCGCGCAGGTCCTGGAGCAGGCCGGCCGGCTGCCGGACGCCGTCACCGCGTGTGTCGGCGGCGGTTCCAACGCGATCGGCATCTTCCACGGCTTCATCGACGACAAGGACGTGCGGCTGGTCGGCTTCGAGCCGGGCGGCCACGGCATCGAGTCCGGTGAGCACGGCGCGACGCTGTCCGAGGGCTCGCCCGGCATGCTGCACGGCGCCAAGTCCTACCTGTTGCAGGACGAGGACGGCCAGACCATCGAGGCGTACTCGATCTCCGCCGGCCTGGACTACCCGGGCGTGGGTCCCGAGCACGCGTGGCTCAAGGACACCGGCCGCGCCGAGTACCGCTCGGTGACCGACGCCGAGGCCATGGCCGCGTTCCAGCTGCTGTCGCGGACCGAGGGCATCATCCCGGCCATCGAGTCGGCGCACGCGCTGGCCGGCACGATCAAGCTGGGGCAGGAACTGGGGCCCGACGGGCTGATCGTGGTCTGCCTGTCCGGGCGAGGGGACAAGGACATGGACACCGCCGCGTCGTACTTCGGGTTCACGTCATGAGTCTGGCGTCGCTCTTCGAGCGGACCCGGGCCGAGGGCCGCGGTGCCCTCGTGGGTTACCTCCCGGCGGGCTACCCCTCGGTGGACGTCTCGGCGGAGCTGCTGACCGGCATGGTCGAGGCCGGCTGCGACCTGGTCGAGGTCGGCGTGCCGTACTCCGACCCGGTGATGGACGGCCCGACGATCCAGGCGGCCGCCACCGAGGCGCTGTCCGCCGGCTTCCGGCTGCGTGACGTGTTCACGGTGGTCGAGCGGGTGACGGCGGCCGGCGGCAAGGCCGTGGTCATGACGTACTGGAACCCGGTCTACCACTACGGCGTCGACCGGTTCGCGCGCGACCTCGCCGCGGCCGGCGGGCTGGGCATCATCACACCGGACCTGGTCCCGGACGAGGCCGAGGACTGGCTCGAGGCCTCCACTGCGCACGGCCTGGACCGGATCTTCCTGGTGGCGCCGTCCTCGACCGAGGAGCGGATCGCCTCAACGACGGCCGCGACCAGCGGTTTCCTGTACGCGGCGGCCGTCATGGGCGTGACCGGCGCGCGGGCCGCGGTCGGCTCGGGGGCGTCCGCCCTGGTGGCCAGGGCGCGGGCACACACGTCACTGCCGGTCGGGGTCGGGCTCGGGGTCCGCTCGGGCGAGCAGGCGGCCGAGATCGCCGGCTTCGCGGACGCGGTGATCGTCGGCTCGGCGTTCGTGTCGCGGGCAGCGGAAGGTGTCGGCGGGGTGCAGAAGCTGGCGGCGGAGCTTGCCGAAGGAGTCCGCCGCCCGCTGGTCGTCCGCTAGTCCGCTAGTACTCCCGGTTACGCAAAAGCGGCTCCTCTCGTCACGCTCAGCACCCGTTATGGAAGCACAGGGCGTGACTGCTTGGATACGCCCGATCGTGCCCGGATGCATTCAGTTGGGGACCTGCCGCACCACGGTCCGACGTCGCCCGTTACGGTGACGCGCGTGACTGCGGCGTCGAGCGTCTTCCTGGCCACCATCCCCAGCCCGGACCGTGGCGTGTGGCACCTGGGGCCCATCCCGATCCGCGCGTACGCGCTGTGCATCATCGCCGGCATCATCCTGGCGATCTGGTGGGGTGAGCGGCGCTGGATCGCCCGTGGTGGCACGTCCGGCACGATCGTGGACATCGCGGTCTTCGCGGTGCCGTTCGGCCTGGTAGGCGGCCGGCTCTACCACGTGGCGACCGACTGGTACCGGTACTTCGGGCCTGGCAAGCACCCCCTGGACGCCCTGCGCATCTGGGACGGCGGACTGGGCATCTGGGGCGCGATCGCGCTGGGCGCGGTCGGCGCGTGGATCGGGTGCCGCGTCAAGGGCGTGCCGCTGCCTGTGTTCGCGGACGCCATCGCGCCGGGGATCGTGGCGGCACAAGGCATTGGACGCATCGGCAACTACTTCAACCAGGAGCTGTACGGAGGGCACACCGACCTGCCGTGGGGCCTGGAGATCTACCGGCGCGTGAACGACCTGGGGCAGGACGACAACCTCAACGGCGTGGCGGTCAACCACATCGCGATCGAGGGAAGTCCGGTCCATCCGACGTTCCTGTACGAGCTGATCTGGAACGCACTGGTGGCGGTGCTGGTCGTGTGGCTGGACCGGAAGCTGCGGCTGGGCCACGGGCGCGCGTTCGCGGTGTACGTCATGGGCTACACCCTTGGCCGGACGTGGATCGAGCTGATGCGCACGGACGACGCGACCCACGTGGCCGGCGTCCGGATCAATGTCTGGGTCTCGATCCTGGTGTTCCTTGGCGCGGCGGTGTACTTCGTTCTGGCACGGTCGCGCGGTGAACGCGAGGACCCGGCACTGCTGCTCGGCAAGGACGCACCCCGACCGGACTCCGGCGACGCCGCTGGCTCTGACGACGCCGGTGACTCTGGTGATTCCGGCGGTTCCGATGACAAGGCAAAGCCCGACGAGGACGCGAAGGCCAAGGACGCGAAGGCCAAGGACGCGGATTCCGACGACGCCGAGGACTCCGACGAGGCCGCCGAAGACGAGGAGTCCGGCAAACCGGCAAAGGCTGACCCCAAGGCCGCCGACGCCAAGTCTTCCCCCGCGAAGGAAACGCCCGAAAAGCCCGCTGCGGAAAAGCCGGCCAAGCCCGTGGCAGAGAAGGCTGACGCCGAGAAGCCCGCCGCGGAAAAGGCTGAGACGCCCACGGAGAAGCCCGCGACGGAAATACCCGCTGCTGCGGAAAAGCCCGCGACAGGAAAGGCCGCCACGAAAAAGGCCGACGCGAACAAGGCCGCCACGAAAAAGGCCGGCGGCACGAAGAAAGCCGATGCTGAGAAGCCGGTCGCCGAGAAGCCCCCGGCCGACACGGCCGCCGCGACCGCCGACACGGCCGCCGAAAAGAAGGCCGACGCGTCCGCAAAGTCGGAAGGCTGACGACCGGCGGGGCCATCACCCGACCGGCAGGGGCCGCGTTCCCGACACTGCTCGTGCCATCGTCCCGTTCCCGGACGTTGCGTACGAACGGTCCGTTCGCGCACGCTGATCACCGGAATTGTCAGTGCACTCCGGTAGCGTTGAAACCGGGGGCCGGAGGCCGCCGGTCGGTCGGCGAGGTTGCCGGTCCGAGTGTCTGCCGGTCTCTGCGTCTGCCGGTCAGTCCGGGTTAGCGCGTGACTAGCCCGTGACCAGGCCGCGGCCGGTGATCAGCGGCAGGTCCAACGCAGTCAGCAGGCCCGGCTTGGCCGCCACCACCGCTGGGATCGCGTTCACCAACCGCATGGCCGTCGCCTTCAGGCCGCCGGTGTTGTGGTCGCCGTCCGAACCCTCCAGGCGCAGGTCCAGCGTGTAGTTCGGTTCGCCCGTCACCTCGACGCGATACCCGCCCTGTCCCGGCATCGTCGGCCAGTCCGGGCCCAGGTCCGGGTGCAGCCGCGTGACGTGTTCCAGCACGAACACCGCCCGGCCGCTCGCGATCCCGCGCACCTCGAACCGCAGTGCCGCGGCCGTGCCCTCCTCGATGACACCCGACGCCACTTCGATCCGGTGCGGCGCGGGCAGCCTCGTCGCGAAGTCCTCCACACGCTCCAGCGTCACCCCGAGTCCCGCCGCCAACTGCCGCACCACGCTGCCCCACGCGAGCGACAGCACACCGGGTTGCAGCAGGATCGGCGTCTCGTCCAGCGGATGCCCGAAACCCATGATGTCGAACAGGACCTTCGCGTTGTCGTACGTCGCGTAGTCCAGGATCTCCAGGCACCGCACCTGCTCGATGCGCTGGCTCACCGACGTCAGCACCAGCGGCAGCCAGTCGTTCGCGAAGCCGGGGTCGATGCCGTTGACGAACAGCGACGCGCCACCCTCCGCCGCGGCGGACTGGAGCGGCGTCAGCAGGTCATCGGGCACCACGCCGAACGGGTACTGCAGGAACACCGGTCCACTCGCGACGACGTTCACGCCCGCGCGCAGGATCCGCGCGAGGTCGTCAAGTGCCTCGGCCAGCCGGTCGTCGGCCATGGCGGTGTACACGACGCAGTCCGGCTTGTTCGCCAGGAGCGCGTCGGCGTCGTCGGTCGCAGTGACGCCGAGGGGCTCGATGCCGGCCAGCTCACCGGCGTCACGCCCCACTTTGTCCTTTGTGGACACCCAGACGCCGGCCAGCTCCAGGTCCGGGCGCGCGGCGATGCCCGCCAGCGCGTGCCGCCCGACGTTTCCCGTGCTCCATTGCACGACTCTCATGCCGCTCCCTCGCGGGCTCCGTGGCACCGGCGTCCCGAACGTCGCCGACTCGCGCCGCAAGCTCCGCTCATAGGTCAGGAAGTCCCAGGTCCAGGTTCGGTTGTTGCAGGCCACCGTCGATCTCGAGGACCTTGCCCGTGACGTAGGCACCTGCCGGCGAGGCCAGGAACAGCACGGTCGCGGCGATGTCCTCCGCCTCGCCGATCTTACGCAGTGGCGTGGCCTGTGCCATTCGGTCGCGGAGTTCCTCGTTGGTCAGCACGATGTCGAGCGCGGAGGTCGCGACGGACCCGACGGCGATGGCGTTGACGCGGACCCGCGGCGCGAGGTCGTACGCGGCCAGCTCGGTGTAGTGGGCCAGCGCCGCCTTCGCCGTGCCGTACGCGAGGAAGCCGCGCCCGCTGACCCGGCCCATGATCGACGAGATGTTGACGACCGCGCCCTCGGTCATGAGCGGGACCGCGGCCCTGGTCAGCGCGTGCGCGGTGGAGACGTTGAAGTGAAAGGCATCCTCGAGGAAGCGGTGGTCGGTGTCGAGGAACGGCCGAGGGTAGGTGCCGCCGACGTTGTTGACCACGATGTCCAGCCGCCCGAACGTGTCCTGCGCGATCTCCGCGAGCCCTGCGGCGGCGTCCACATCGGACAGGTCGACGGCGACGACCCGAGCCTTCCGCCCGGCTGCCGCGACCCGCTCGGCGACGGCGTCGAGATCCCCGGCGGTCCGCGAGGCGATGACGACGTCGGCCCCGGCCTCAGCAAGCGCAACAGCGGTGGCCGCACCGATTCCCCGCCCGGCCCCGGTCACCACGGCAACCCGATCCACCACCCGAAACCGATCAAGGATCACGGCCAAACTGTAACACGTTCTACCACTCCCGCCGCGAGTCCCGCGTCCACCCACACCGAGTCCCGCGTTCGTGCACCGCGAGTCTCGCGTTCGCGCACCCGCACCGCGAGTCTCGCGTTCGCGCATACCGAGTTGCGATCTCGTGCACATGACGATCAGCACGAAACCGCAACTCGGCATGTTTGAGCGCGCAACTCGGCATGTCTGAACGCGGGACTCGCTATGTTTGAACGCGCGACTCGCTATGTTTGAATGCGGGACTCGCGGGTGGGGGCGACGACCAGTTGGCCGGATGTCGTGTGGAGGACCTCGACCGTCGCGGCGTAGTGGCGTTCGATCGTGTCGCGGGTCAGCACCTGGTCCGGGGTGCCGGTCGCGACCACCTTCCCGTTGTCCAGCAACAGGAGTTGGGTCGCGTACTGGGCCGAGAGGGTCAGGTCGTGCAGGGTGCTGACCACCGTGGCGCCTTCCTCGTGGCGGAGGCGGTCGATGAGGTCGAGCAGCGCCTGAGCGTGGCCGATGTCCAGGCCGGTGGTGGGTTCGTCCAGCAGCAGCAGGCTGGACTCCTGGGCCAGTACCCGCGCCAGCACCGCCCGCTGGCGTTCCCCGCCCGACAACGTCTGCAGCGCCCTGGTCGCCAGCGCCCCGAGGTCCAGGCGCTCCAGCACCGTCGAGACCACCGCCAGGTCCGACCGCCGTTCGCGCGCCAGCGGCGACAGGTGCGGCGTGCGGCCGAGCAGTGCGTAGTCCGTGACCGTCAGGCGGTCCGGCAGCTGCGGGGTCTGCGGCGCGTAGGCGACGGCCTTGGCGCGTTCCCGGTTGGACAGCGACGACGCCGGCACACCGTCCAGCAGGACCGACCCGTCGTGCGACACGATGCCGACGACGGCCTTCAGCAGTGACGACTTGCCCGCGCCGTTGGGTCCGATGATCGCGAGCCAGCCGCCCCGCTCGACCGAGATGGACACGTCCGAGGTCACGACCCGGGTGCCGTACCGGGCGCTCACGGCGTCGAGCGTCAGGGCGGTCATCGCAGCCGTCCCCGGTACATGCGTAGTACCAGCAGGAAGAACGGCGCGCCGGTGAACGCCGTGATCACCCCGATCGGCACCTCGGCCGGCGCGAACGCGGTACGCGCGATGTAGTCGGTGATGATCAGGAACGTCGCGCCGCCGAACAGTGACAGCGGCACGACCACGCGGTAGCTCGCGCCGGCCAGCAGCCGGACCACGTGCGGTACCACGATCCCGACGAAACCGATCAGCCCGCTCACCGCCACCGCGGCGGCGGTCGCGAGAGAGGCCGCGAGCAGCACGACCACCCGGACCCGCGCGGGGTTGACGCCGAGGGACGCGGCCTCGTCGTCACCGACCGCGAGAACGTCGAGCAGCCGTGCGCACAGGCAGAGCACGACGGCGGCCGCGCCGATGTAGGGGACGGTGATGAGGACCTCGCGCCAGCCGGTCGTGTTGAGGCCGCCGAGCATCCAGCTGTAGACCTGCTTGATGGTGTCGGTGTTGAGCTGCTGCGCGAACGTTTGCACCGCCGTCAGGAACGAGGCGACGGCCACACCGGCGAGCAGGAGCACCGCGGTCCCGCCGCCGGCGGAGCGGCCGAGCAGCCAGGTGAGCGACACCCCGCCGATGGCCCCGGCGAACGCGGCGATCGGCAGGGGCCCGAGGACCCACCCGGTGGTCTGCGGCGCGGCGACCACGACGATGGTGGCCGCCATACCCGCGCCGGCGGCGGCGCCGAGGAGGTAGGGATCGGCCAGTGGGTTGCGGAAGACACCCTGGAACGCGGCGCCCGACACCGCGAGCGCCGCGCCGACCAGCCCGGCGAGCACGACCCGAGGCACCCGGACCTCCCAGACGATGGCCGCCTCGGTCGCGGAGAGGGGCGAGGTGCCGCCGGTGAGCTGCGCCCAGACCTCGCGCACGACCCGCGTCCAGCCGAGATCGGCGGCACCGAGCAACGCGGAGACGGAAGCGACGCCGAGCAACGTCACAACGGCGATGACCACCGCCACGGCCCGCAGCCGAGTAGGCCGCACGTCGTCGCCCGAACGCCCGCCCGAACGCCCGCCCGGCCCGTTCGAACGCCTGTCCGGACTCTCGCCCGCATGCCCGTCCGAATTCACGCCCGCATGCCCAGCCGAGGACGCGTCGACAGCGCGGGCTGACTCGCTGCGGCGCATGAGTGTCCCTTTCGCTCGACCCAACCGGGTGATAGTTATCCACAGCCCCCGCTGACCTGGGCTTTTGTCGGACTGTGTCACCCCCAGCCGGTAGAATGGTCAGCGGGGTGGCCCCCGGGTTCGGGTGGGGGCTGCCTACTCTCCCTTCTGGGGTTGATCTTCGAATAGATTTTTTCGCAGGTCAGGCTGGTTGGGCGTGTGGGTCGAGGGCCTGCGGCACAGTCGATCGCGTAGGTCGGCCGGCTGGATCGTGCTGGCGCGTCGGTGCTGAGTTCGGGTGATCGAATGGGGCTGGTCAGCTGCCGGCCTTCGTGACGGCGTCGGCGATGGAGCGGGCCAGGTCGACGATGCGTGGTCCCCAGCGGGAGGCGAGGTCGTCGTCCAGGGCGATGATGTTGCCGTTCTTGACCGCCGCCAGGGTGTTCCAGCCCGGGCGGGCGGCGACGGTGGTCGCGTTCTGGGCGCAGCACTGGGCGTCCGCGAGGAAGATCAGGTCCGGGTTGGCCTGCAGGATGGCCTCGTTCGACAGCTGTGGATAGCCGCCCTTGTCCTTGTCGGCCGGGTCGGCGATGTTCGTCAGGCCGAACAGGCTGTAGACCTGCCCGATGAAGGTCTTGGACGTCGCGCTGTACAGCGTCTGGTCGACCTCGTGGTAGTAGGTCAGCGGCTTGGCCGCCTTCGGGGTGTCGGCGACGATCTTGTCCAGGCCCGCGCGGGTCTGGTCCGCGAGGTCCGTGGCCTCGTCGAAGTGGCCGGTCGCCTTCCCGATCAGCTCCATGCCGGAGTACACGTCGTCGAGCGTGGCCGGGGCCGGCACCGCCAGGACCGGGACGCCGATGGCCGACATCGACTCGACCAGGTTGTCGGCGTTGTCGGAGATCACCACCAGGTCGGGGTCGTACTTCGAGATGGCCTCGACGTTCGGGGTGAGCCCGGACAGGTCGGTCTTCGGCGCGTCGGCCGGGTAGTCGGACTGGTCGTCCACGGCCACGACCTGCTTGCCCGCGCCGACCGCGAACAGCGTCTCGGTGTTGCTGGCCGACAGCGACACGATGTGCGTCGGCCGCCGCTCGATCGTGACCGGCTTGCCCGTCGGCGGCGTGACCGTGACCGGGAAGGACTGGCTGCGCGGCTCGAACGTGTCGGGTGTTGAGTTGCCGGAGGCCTGGTCGCGGGCCGCGCAACCGGCGGCGAGCAGCGCGCCGGCGATGGTGAGGGCCGCGAGGCGCCTTGTTGTGAAGGACAACGGACTTCCTCGAGTTCGTCGGCCCGGCACGTGGCGCGGCCCTGGGTACCGAAACCCAGGGGACGCCGCATCCCTGCACCGGGGGCGGTTGGCGTCGACGCGATGGGGAGGCGACCTGGCTATGACAGTTGCGGGACAGCGCCGGACTCGCACCGGACTTCGCTACCACCATCGCGCCGCTGGTCAGCGGGTTGACCAGCAGGCTGACGCTACCACTCGCGTGCGCGCCGGCAACGGCAGCCCGAGACCGACGGGCCCCGCTAGACCGACTCGCGTTCCACCAGCTCCGTCGGCAGGATCACCGGCTCCTTGACCGGATCGCCGCCGATCTGGGTCAGCAACAGTTCGGTCATCGTGCGGGCCTGGTCCACGATCGGCTGGTGAACCGTGGTGAGCGGGGGCTCGGTGTGGCGGGCCATCTCGATGTCGTCGAAGCCGACCACCGAGACATCCGCCGGCACCCTGCGGCCCGCGTCCCGCAGGACCCGGAGCGCGCCGACCGCCATCATGTCGTTCGCCGCGAACACCGCGTCCAGGTCGGGGTACCTTGCCAGCAGCTCGGTCATCGCCTGCTGGCCCGACTCGCGGGTGAAGTCGCCGTACGCCACGCGGTCCGCCTTCCGGCCGGCCTCCGTCAGGGCGTGCTGGTAGCCGGTCAGGCGGTCCATGCCGGCCGTCATGTCCTGCGGGCCCGCGATGGTCGCCACGCGGCGGCGGCCGGCGGAGAGCAACCGCTCCGCGGCCAGCTGGGCGCCGCCCTCGTTGTCGCAGTCCACATAGGACATGCCGGGGAGCGACCGGGCGGGGCGGCCGCCCACCACCGTCGGGATGCCGGCGTCCAGCAGCAGCCGGGGGAGGGGATCGTCGTCGTGCATGGACGCCAGCAGGACGCCGTCCACGTGTCCACTTCGGACGTAGTCGGCCAGCTGTGCGTGTTCCGCGGTGTTCTGTGCGTTCACCAGTACGAGCTGCACGCCCGTGCCGATCAGCGTCTGGCTCGTCGCGATGATGATGTTGCCCAGGTACGGGTCGTTCAGCACCGTCGCGTCCGGCTCGCGCATGACCAGGGCGATCGAGTCCGTGCGGCGCATGGCGAGGCTGCGTGCCGCACGGTTGGGCACGTACCCCAGCGCGGCGATCGCCGCCTCGACCGCCGTCTTGACCTCAGGCGACACTCTCGGTGAGCCGTTGATGACTCTGGAGACGGTCGCGCGGGAAACTCCGGCTTCCGCGGCGACCGTGTCCAGTGTCGGCTTCATTCCAACCCGTTCCGTCGAATCACGTCGCGATACCAGTGTGCGCTGTCCTTCCACACCCGAGCCTGCGTCGCGTAGTCCACGTGGACGATGCCGAACCGCTTCGCGTAGCCGTAGGCCCACTCGAAGTTGTCCAGCAGCGACCACACGAAGTATCCCCGAAGGTCGATTCCCGCGGTGATCGCCTCGTGTACTACTTCCAGGTGATCACGCAGGTACGCGATCCGCTCGTCGTCCCGGACGCCGTCCACCCCCAGCTCGTCCTCGAACGCGGCGCCGTTCTCGGTGATCATCAGAGGCAGCGGGTGGTACTGCTCGTGCACGCGGTGCACGACGTTGCGCAGGCCCTGGGCGTCGATGGCCCAGCCCATCGCGGTCGTGCGGGCGTTCGGTGGCTGGACGAACCGGACATTCTCACACGCCGGCCACGGTGACGGGCCCTCGATGGCGGGGCCGACGTCCACCAGCGTTGGCGAGTAGTAGTTGATGCCCAGCAGGTCGATCGGCGTCGAGATGACGTCCAGGTCCTCGGGCCGCACGAACGACCAGTCGGTCAGCCGGGCCGTGTCCTGCTGGACGTCCACCGGGTAGTGGCCGACGAACAGCGGGTCCAGGAACAGCCGGTTGGCGAGGCCGTCGATCCGCCGCACCGCGTTCGTCGCCGCCGACGACGTGGCCGCCGGCAGCACCGCGGCCAGGTTCAGCGTGACCGAGACCTGGCCCGAGGGCGGCAGCACCGCGCGCAGCGCCTGTGTGGCCAGCCCGTGTGCCAGCATCAGGTGGTGGGCGGCCCGCAGCGCCAGCGCCGGATCCGTGCGGCCCGGCGCGTGTTCGCCGGACGCGTACCCGAGGAAGGCGGCACACCAGGGCTCGTTCAGCGTGGTCCACAGCGGAACCCGGTCGCCGAGGCGGGCCCCGACCAGCTCGGCGTACTCCGCGAACCGAACCGCGGTGTCCCGCGCTCCCCACCCGCCGGAGTCCTCGAGCTCCTGCGGCAGGTCCCAGTGGTAGAGCGTGAGCATCGGGGTGATGCCCCGCGCCAGCAGCTCGTCGACCAGGCGCTCGTAGTGGTCGAGACCCGCCGGGTTGGCGGGCCCTTTGCCGCCCGGCTGGATCCGCGGCCACGACACCGAGAACCGGTACGCGGACAGGCCCAGGTCGGCCATCAGCGCGACGTCGTCCCGGAACAGCCGGTAGTGGTCGGCCGCCACGTCACCCGTGTCGCCGTTGGTGATCCGGCCCGGCGTGTGCGCGAAGGTGTCCCAGATGGATGGTCCGCGCCCGTCCGCGTCCGGCGAGCCCTCGACCTGGTACGCCGCCGTCGCGGCACCCCACACGAAGTCCTCGGGGAACCGCGGCCCCTGGTCGTTCACTCCGCGAGCCGCGTTCACCCCTTCACCGCCCCCTGCATGATCCCTCCGATGATCTGCCTGCCCAGCAACAGGAACACGATCAGCATGGGGAAGGTCGCGATCACCGTGCCCGCCAGCACGAGCGAGTAGTCGACCTCGATGCCGCTCGCCGTGTTGGCGATCGCCACCTGAACCGTCGGGTTCTGCGTGTTGAGCAGGATCAGTGGCCAGAACAGGTCGTTCCAGTAGGTGATGAACGTGAGTAGCCCCAGCACCGCCGCGCCGGGCCGCGCGATGGGCAGCACCACGTTCCAGTAGATCCGCAACGTCGACGCGCCGTCGACGCGGCCGGCCTCGAGCAGCTCGGTCGGCATGGCCGAGAACAGGTACTGGCGCATGAAGAACACGCCGAACGCGCTCACCAGCGCCGGCACGATCACGCCGCGCAGGTCGTTCGCCCAGCCGAACCACTGTGTCACCATGATGTACAGCGGGATGATCGCGAGCTGCGTCGGCACCAGCATCGTGGCGACCACCGCGGTGAACAACCCGTTGCGGCCGCGGAAGGTCAGCTTGGCGAACGCGAAACCCGCGAGCGTGGACGTGAACACGACCGCCACCGTGATGGTGCCGGCCACGATCACCGAGTTCACCAGCGCCAGCCCGAAGTTGCCCTGCTCCCACGCCGCGGACAGGTTGTCCCACAACGAACCGCCGGGCACCAGCGGCGGGGGGTAGCTGCCGATCGCGGACTGGTCCCGCGAGGACACCACGATCGACCAGTACAGCGGGAAGATCGAGAAGAGGATGATCGCGAACAGGATGCCGTAGGTGCCCCAGCGGCCCTGGTCGGGTGCTCCGCGCCGGGCCATGTCAGTCGTCCGCCGATCGGATCCGTCGTACCAGCAGGAAGTTCACCAGCGCGATCACCACCGTGACGATGAAGAGCGTCCACGCGATCGCGGCGCCGTAGCCGTACCGGCCGTTGGTCCAGAACTGCTGGTACAGGTAGAGGACCACGGTCTGGAACTGCCGTTCGGAGCCGCCGTTGTTGTTCCTGGTCACATCGAAGAGGAACGGCTCGGCGAACAGCTGCAGCGCGCCGATCGTCGACACGATGACCGTGAAGATGATCGTCGGGCGCAGGCTGGGAATCGTGATGTGCCAGAACTGCTGCCACCTGGTCGCGCCGTCGATGGACGCGGACTCGTACAGCTCGTAGGGAATCGTCTGCATCGCGGCCAGGTAGATCAGCGCGTTGTAGCCGGTCCAGTGCCAGGTCACCATGGCCGACACCGCGAGCCACGACGCCCACTTCTCGGCCCGCCAGTCGAGCGGGTTGTCCATGAACGGCTGGAGGAACCAGTTCAGCAGCCCGTAGTCGCGGGCGAAGATCTGGTTGAAGATCAGCGCGACCGCGGCCACGGACGTGATGTACGGGAGCAGCACGCCCATCCGCAGGAACAGCCGCCCACGCAGCTTGTAGTTCAGCAGGTGCGCGATGCCCAGTGCCAGCAACAGCTGCGGCACGGTCGACACGATCCCGATGCCGAACGTGTTGACCAGCGCGTTGTGGAAGTTCGGGTCGGCGAACAGCTTCCCGTAGTTGTCCAGGCCGACCGAGACGTCCTCGCTGCCGGGCTTGCGGGGGCTCCACGCGGTCGTGGAGATGATCGCTGTGTACACCAACGGGAACAGGCCGAACACCGCGAACAACCCGAAGAACGGGAAGACGTACAGGTACGGCGAGCCCTTGAGGTCCCAGCGGTAGAGCCGCGAACGCCAGGCCTGCCTGCGGTCGGGTGGTCCCGCGGGACGCCGGTCTGCCTCAGCCGGCGCCCCACGGTGGTCCAGATGGACTGTCACCCTTCACCCGCGGCGGACTTGATGTCCGACATCGCCGAGTCCCAGGCCTTGCCGGGATCGGTGCCCTGCTCGACGCTGTTCAGCGCGCCGGCGAACGTGTTGCCGATGACGCCGCTCTGCGGGCCGACGACCTGCACCGGCGCGTTCTCCAGCGACTCCGGGTAGATCTTGCCCGCCGGCGCGTTCGAGAAGAACTCCGAGGTGAAGTCGGCGACCTCGGGCTGCGACCAGGTGGACTCCTGGCTCGGGAAGTTGCCGATCGTCTTGAACAGCTTGACGTTCTGCTCCGGCGTGGTCAGCCACTTCGCCAGCTCGACGGCCGCGTCGATGTGCTTGCCCTGCGCGGGAACGGTGACGTACGAGCCGCCCCAGTTGCCGGAGCCGCCGGGGATCTTCGCGATGTCCCACTTGCCCTTGGTGTCGGGCGCGTTGCCCTGGATGTAGCCCATCATCCACGCGGGGCAGGTGACCGTCGCGAACTGGCCCTTCTGGAAGCCGGTGTTCCACTCGGTGGAGAACTCGGCCAGCGCGGCCGACTGGCCGGCCTTGATCGCCTTGACCGTGAGGTCCCACGCGTCCTTGACGGCCTTGTTCTTCTCGACGATCAGGTCGCCCTTGGCGTTGTAGTAGGTCTCCTTCTCGTTGCCGAGGACGCCGGTGAACACGTGCCCACCCGCGTCGAACCACTTGACGCCGGGCACCTTGCCGACGAACCGGCTGCCGACGTCCACGTAGTCGTCCCACGACGACCAGAGCGCCGACACCTCGTCCCGGTTGGTGGGTAGACCGGCCTGGGCGAACAGGTCGGTGCGGTAGCACATGGCGAGGCCGCCGATGTCGGTCGGCAGGCCGATCAGCGTCTTGCCGTCCGGACTGGACGCCCGCTGCACGGTGGAGTCCGTCCACTGTGCCGTGTCGACGTCCTTGTCCTTGAAGTTCACGAACTTGTCGGTCTGGCCGATGAAGCCGGACACCTGGCCGACCTCGATCACCTCGAGGTCCGCCGCGCCGGAGCCCGCGGTCAGGCGCGCCTGCAGGTTCTGGTGGTGTGTGCCGAAGTCGCTTCTGTTCTCGACGATCTTGACGTTCTTGTGGGACTTCTCGTACTCGTCGTAGAGAGTCCGGTTGTCCTTCAAGGAGAAGCTGTCGCCGAAGACGTTGATCGTCAGCGTGGTCACACCGCTGTCGCCCGAGTCGCCCGAGCCGCACGCCGTGAGCACGAGGGCGGTCGCGGCGATGGACGCCACGATCCGTGAGTTACGCATTTGGCCTCCAGGCCACTGTGTTGAACTGGATCGCGTCGCTCCTTCGCTCAAGGCGCCGTCTTCCCTCCTGTGCGCGGAGACCCTGGGCTCGTTCCTCGCCGGGTCTCCGTGCTCGTCAGTCCAGACGGCGTCAGCTCCGTTGCTCCGCTCCAGTGCTGTGGTCGATACGTGAGAGCGCTCTCATGGGTGTGCGAAGAATTGCCTGTCAAGGCGGGGTGCGTCAAGGTCTCGTAACCGGAATGTTGCGGTCGACAACAAATGTGCCGGTCCCCCGCGCAGGGACAAGGCGCGCGAGGGACCGGCGGGTCAGCGGTCCGGGGCTCCACGTGGCCTGTACGGGTTTGCCGCGGACCGCCGCTTCAGGACCCTGGAAGGCACGTCGGGGACACTCGGCGTGCCTTCCAGGGCATCGGGCTCAGTGACCGAAGGTGAGCCAGTCCACGTTGACGAAGTCGGCCGGCTGGCCGCTGGTGAACGTCACGTAGACGTCGTGGGTGCCGGTCACGCCGCTGATGTTGGCGGGGATGTTCCGCCAGCTCTCCCAGCCGCCCGTGTTGCCGACCGCGAAGCTGCCGACCGGTGTGCTCGACGGACTGTCCAGACGGACCTCGACCAGCCCGCTCACGCCGCTCGCGGCCCCGGAGGCCACCCTGGCCGTGAACTGCCGCGCCGCGCTCGAGCTGAAGTCGATGCCCGAGTAACGCGCCCAGTCACCGTTCGCGAGCCAGCCGAGGTACGACCCGCCCGCGGCGCTCGCCGCGCTGCCGACCTGCGTGCCGGACTGCGCGTTGTAGCTCTCCGCCTCGATCTGCCGGTAGGCCGTGCCGCCGTTGCCCGGCGGGGGAGTGGTGCCCCCGCCGCCGCGTGTCCACGCCGCCACGTAGTCCACGAGCATCGGCCGGCCCGAGACGGTGTCGGCCGTCGGCGTCGTGCGGCCGGCGACGCCGTCCGGGAACGAGCCGCCGATGGCGACGTTCAGCAGGATGAAGTAGCCGTGCGAGGTCATCTGGCTCCATGTGTCCGCCGGCAGCTGGCTCTGGCTGACACTGTGGAACTGCTGCCCGTCGACGTACCAGCGCAGCTGGTTGGGCGAGACGCTCTGGTCCCACTCGAACCGGTAGGTGTGGAACGCCGACTGGCACGACGAGCCGGGGCAGGCGCGCACGGCGCCGAGGCCGTTGTACTCGTTGCACGGCCCGGCCGGGGCGACTCCACAGTGGAGCGTGCCCCACACCTGGTTGATCCCGTTGACGTTCTCCATTACGTCGAGCTCGCCGATGCCCGGCCAGTTCCAGTAGTTGCCGCGGTAGGGCGCGCCGAGCGCCCAGAACGCCGGCCAGTAGCCGAGCGCCTGGTTGCCGGTGACGTTCGGCATCTGGATGCGGCCCTCGATGCGCAGCACCCCACCCGACGGTGGGGCGAAGTCGGTGCGCTGGGTCTCGATGCGGCCCGAGGTCCAGTTGCCGGACCCGTCCCGCAGCGGGGTGATGCGCAGGTTGCCGCCGCCGTCGAGGCTGATGTTGTTCGTGTTGGTGGTGTAGTTCTGGATCTCGCCGGTGCCCCAGTTCCCGGCGCCGCCGGGATAGCTGTGGCCGGTGTCGAAGATCCAGTTCGACGACGACGGCAGTGCGCCGGCGTTGCCGGTGAAGTCGTCGGCCCAGACCTGCGTCCAGCCCGAGTCGGGCGGCGGGACGGAGGCCTGTGCGGTGTAGCTGAGGGGAGCGAGGGTCAGGGCCACGGTGGCCACGCCGACGGCGAGCCTCCGTGTTCTGGCCATGCGGGTAGCGGGCATGGATGTGACCTCCTCGTCACGCTCGGGCAGGGGTACCGAGTGCCTGCACGAAGGCCGCAAATGATTGTGGATGCCATGGAAGCGCTCTCACGGGGCCTTGTCAACAGCAAGTGACGGTTGGTCGTCCTTCCTTTTGAGGATCCTTCGGTTACGCTGGAGGCAGGCGAGGCAGCCGGCGCTACCGGCCCCACCAGGGCGAGGGCGCCTTATCGCGCGGATCATCCAAACCGTTACATCGATCGCGGAAATCCGCCCATTGACGCATGGCTCCTGGGTTTCGGGACTGTTAAGCTCGCGTCAACACGCGGGCCACCGGCGTCCCGCGCCCAGCGAACAGTTGAGCGCGAGGACGACGAGGGAGGTCGACGCGTGATCTATTCCGCCATACCCACCGCACAGGGTCTTTATGATCCCACCACCGAGCGCGACGCGTGTGGCGTAGCAATGGTCGCCGACATCAAGGGCCGCAGGTCACACGGCATCGTGACCGACGCGCTGGTGGCGCTGGCCAACCTCGAGCACCGCGGTGCGGCGGGCGCGGAGCCGACCAGTGGCGACGGTGCCGGCATCCTCCTCCAACTCCCCGACGAGCTGTTACGTGCCGAGGTCGAGTTCGACCTACCGGCCACACAGGACGGTGCGCACACGTACGCGGCGGGCATGGCGTTCCTGCCCCAGGACCTCGACCAGCGGGCCAAAGCCGTCCTGCTGGTCGAGCGCGTCGCCAAGGAAGAAGGCCTGGAAGTCCTCGGCTGGCGCGACGTGCCGGTCGCGCCAGAGGCGGCCGACGTCGGCCCGACCGCGCTCTCGGTGATGCCGCACTTCGCGATGCCGTTCGTGGCCGCGCCGCCGGACGTGGACGGCGTCCGTCCCGGCGGCGTCGAGCTCGACCGGCTGGCGTTCTGCCTGCGTAAGCGCGCCGAGCACGAGAGCGTCGCCGCCGGCTGCGGGGTGTATTTTCCGTCACTGTCGTCCCGGACACTGGTGTACAAGGGGATGCTGACCACCGCGCAGCTGCCGGTGTTCTTCACCGATCTCACCGACTCCCGGCTCGAGAGCGCCATCGCACTGGTGCACAGCCGGTTCTCCACGAACACCTTCCCGTCGTGGCCGCTCGCGCACCCGTCCCGGTTCGTGGCGCACAACGTCGAGATCAACACCATCCGCGGCAACCGCAACCGCATGCGGGCCCGCGAGGCGTTGCTGCAGAGTGATCTCATCCCGGGCGACCTCACCCGCCTGTACCCGATCTGCGACTCGGAAGGTTCGGACTCCGCCTCCTTCGACGAGGTGCTCGAACTGCTGCACCTCGGCGGTCGCAGCCTGCCGCACGCGGTGCTGATGATGATCCCGGAGGCGTGGGAGAACAACGCCACCATGGACCCGAAGCGGCGTGCGTTCTACAAGTTCCACGCGTCGCTGATGGAGCCGTGGGACGGCCCGGCGAGCGTCACGTTCTCCGACGGCACCCTCGTCGGCGCCGTGCTCGACCGCAACGGCCTGCGCCCGGCGCGCTGGTGGCGGACCGCCGACGACCGCGTGGTGCTGGCGAGCGAGACCGGGGTGCTGGACGTGCCACCGGACCAGGTCGTCGCGAAGGGCCGCCTGCAGCCCGGCCGCATGTTCCTGGTGGACACCAAGGCCGGCAGGATCGTCGACGACGACGCGGTCAAGTCGAAGCTCGCGGCGCAGCACCCGTACGAGGAGTGGCTGCACGCCGGCCTGCTGAAGGTCACCAACCTGCCCGACCGCGAGCACGTGGTGCAGACCAGTGAGTCCGTGCTGCGTCGCCAGCTCTCCTTCGGCTACACGGAAGAAGAACTGAAGATCCTGCTCGCGCCGATGGCGTTGAACGGCGCCGAGCCGATCGGCTCGATGGGCACGGACACGCCGCCCGCGGCGCTGTCCAAGCGGTCCCGGCTGCTCTACGACTACTTCAAGCAGAACTTCGCGCAGGTCACGAACCCGCCGCTGGACGCGATCCGCGAGGAGATCGTCACCTCGGTGGCACGCATCATGGGGCCCGAGCAGAACCTGCTCGAACCGGGCCCCGCGTCCTGCCGGCACATCCAGCTGACCTACCCCGTCATCGACAACGACGAGCTGGCCAAGCTCATCCACGTCAACGACGACGGTGACATGCCGGGCTACGCCTGCACCGTGATCCCCGGACTGTACGAAGTGGACGGTGGGGGAGCCGCGCTCGGCGAGGCCGTCGAGCGGGTGCGGCGCGAGGCGTCCGAGGCCATCGCGGCCGGTGCGCGCATCCTCGTGCTGTCCGACCGGGACGCCGACCACCGGATGGCGCCGATCCCTTCGCTGCTCCTGGTTTCCGCCGTGCACCACCATCTGGTGCGCACCAAGGAGCGCCTGCAGGTCGCGCTGGTCGTCGAGACCGGCGACGCGCGCGAGGTGCACCATGTGTCGCTGCTCCTCGGTTACGGAGCCGCGGCGGTCAACCCGTACCTGGCGTTCGAGACCATCGAGAACCAGATCCGGCGCGGCACGCTGACCGGCATCGAGCCGCAGCGCGCGATCCGCAACTACGTCCAGGCGTTGGTCAAGGGCGTCCTGAAGATCATGTCGAAGATGGGCATCTCGACCGTCGGCGCGTACACGGCGGCGCAGGTCTTCGAGGCGTTCGGGCTGGCGAACGACCTGCTCGGCGAGTACTTCACCGGCACGAGCAGCAAGCTGGGCGGCGTCGGCCTCGACGTGATCGCCAAGGAGGTCGAGACCCGCCACCACCAGGCGTACCCGGAGAACCCGACGGACCGCGTACACCGGCGCCTGGAGGTCGGCGGCGAGTACGCCTACCGCCGCGAGGGCGAGCTGCACCTGTTCACCCCCGAGACCGTGTTCCTGTTGCAGCACGCGACACAGACTCGCCGTGCGGACGTGTACCGCCGCTACGTCGAGGAGGTCGAGCGGCTCAACCGGGAGGGTGGCGTGCTGCGCGGGCTGTTCCGCCTGCGCACCGAGGGCCGCGAGCCGGTCCCGCTGGACGAGGTCGAGCCCGTCGAGTCGATCCTCAGGCGGTTCAACACCGGCGCCATGTCGTACGGGTCGATCAGTGCCGAGGCGCACGAAACCCTTGCCATCGCGATGAACCGCATCGGTGGCCGGTCCAACACCGGCGAGGGCGGCGAGGACACCGACCGGCTGTACGACCCGGAGCGGCGCTCGGCGATCAAGCAGATCGCGAGCGGCCGGTTCGGCGTCACGAGCGAGTACCTGGTGAACGCGACGGACCTGCAGATCAAGATGGCGCAGGGCGCGAAGCCGGGCGAGGGCGGGCAGCTGCCGCCGAACAAGGTGTGGCCGTGGATCGCGCGCACGCGGCACTCGACGGCGGGTGTGGGGCTCATCTCGCCGCCGCCGCACCACGACATCTACTCCATCGAGGACCTCGCGCAACTGATCCACGACCTCAAGAACGCGAACGAGGACGCCCGGGTTCACGTCAAGTTGGTGAGCGAGCTGGGTGTCGGGACCGTGGCGGCCGGGGTCTCCAAGGCGCACGCGGACGTCGTGCTGATCTCCGGGCACGACGGCGGCACCGGCGCCTCGCCGCTGAACTCGCTCAAGCACGCGGGCACGCCGTGGGAGGTCGGTCTCGCCGAGACCCAGCAGACGTTGATGCTCAACGGTTTGCGCGACCGGATCACCGTGCAGGTCGACGGCGCCATGAAGACCGGCCGGGACGTCGTCATCGCCGCCCTGCTCGGTGCGGAGGAGTACGGCTTCGCGACCGCGCCGCTGATCGTGGCTGGCTGCGTCATGATGCGGGTGTGCCACCTGGACACCTGTCCGGTCGGCGTCGCGACGCAGAACCCGGTGCTGCGCGAGCGGTACACCGGGCAGGCCGACCACGTGGTCAACTTCTTCCACTTCATCGCCGAGGAGGTGCGGGAGTTCCTGGCGGAGCTGGGTTTCCGCACGCTCGACGAGGCGATCGGCCACGCGGAGCTGCTGGACGTCGACCGGGCCGTCGAGCACTGGAAGGCGAACGGGCTCAACCTGGCGCCGATCTTCGAGGTGCCGGACACCACGTACTCGAGCGCGCGGCGGCGCGTGCGTGGCCAGGACCACGGTCTGGACCAGGCGCTGGACCGCACGCTGATCCAGCTGGCCGAGGCGGCGCTCGAGGACGCGCACCCGCTGCGGCTGGAGATCCCGGTCCGCAACGTGAACCGCACGGTCGGCACGCTGCTCGGCGCCGAGGTGACCAGGCGCTACGGCGGTGAGGGCCTGCCGGACGACACGATCCACATCGAGCTGACCGGCTCGGCCGGCCAGTCGCTCGGCGCCTTCCTGCCGTCCGGCATCACGCTGGACCTGGTCGGCGACGCCAACGACTACGTTGGCAAGGGCCTGTCCGGTGGCCGGATCATCGTGCGGCCGCACCCGGACTCGCGGTTCGCGGCCGAGCAGCAGGTGATCGGCGGCAACGTGATCGCGTACGGCGCGACCGGCGGCGAGATCTTCCTGCGTGGGCGGGTCGGGGAACGGTTCTGCGTGCGGAACTCCGGCGCGGTGGCGGTGACCGAGGGCGTCGGCGATCACGCGTTCGAGTACATGACGGGCGGCCGGGCGGTGGTGCTCGGGCCGACCGGGCGCAACCTCGCGGCCGGCATGTCCGGCGGCATCGCGTACGTGCTCGACCTGAACGAGAAGATGGTCAACAAGGCGATGGTCGACCTGCAACGACCCTCCACGGAGGACCTTCGATGGTTGCGGGAGACCGTCACGGCACACCACAGGCACACCGGATCGGCGGTAGCGGCGTCGCTGCTCGGCGACTGGACGAGGCGCGCGGCCTCCTTCACGAAGGTCATGCCGCGCGACTACCAGCGCGTGCTCGAGGCGATGCGGCTCGCCGCGGCCGAGGGACGCGACATCGACGAGGCGGTCATGGAGGCGTCGCGTGGCTGACCCAGGTGGTTTCCTGAAGTTCTCGCGTGCGGAGGCGCCCAAGCGCCCCAAGCCGGACCGGCTCGCGGACTGGCACGAGGTGTATGTCGACCAGGACCCCGACGAGCGGAACAAGCAGGTCCGCGCCCAGGCGTCCCGGTGCATGGACTGCGGGATTCCCTTCTGTCACTCGGGATCCGCCGGCTGTCCACTCGGGAACCTGATCCCGGAGTGGAACGACCTGGTCCGCGGCAACGACTGGTCCGCGGCGAGCAACCGTCTACATGCGACGAACAACTTCCCCGAGTTCACCGGGAAGCTGTGCCCGGCGCCGTGCGAGGCGGCGTGTGTGCTGTCGATCAACCCGGTGTCCGGTGGCCCGGTCGCGATCAAACGCGTCGAGGAGGCCATCGCCACCGCGTCGTGGGAGAAGGACCTCATCCGGCCGCGGCAGGCTTCGGTGTCGTCCGGCAAGAAGGTCGCGGTCGTCGGCTCGGGCCCGGCGGGTCTCGCGGCAGCGCAGCAGCTGACCCGCGCCGGCCATGAGGTGACCGTGTACGAGCGGGACGACCGGCTGGGCGGCCTGCTGCGGTACGGGATTCCCGAGTTCAAGATGGAGAAGAAGGTCCTGGACCGGCGCCTGGCGCAGCTGCGCCAGGAAGGCACCCGGTTCGTGACGGGCTGCGAGGTCGGCGGTTCGAAACCCGGTGACCTGTCGGTGGAGACGCTGCGGTCGCGGTTCGACGCGGTGGTGCTGGCGGTGGGCGCACTGCGTGGCCGCGACGCACAGGACGTCCCGGGCCGGTCGCTTTCCGGTGTGCACATGGCGATGGACCACCTGGTGCCGGCGAACCGGGAGTGCGAGGGCGACGGGCCGTCCCCGCTCTCGGCCGCGGGCAAGCACGTGATCGTGATCGGCGGCGGCGACACCGGCGCGGACTGTTACGGCACCGCGACCCGCCAGGGCGCGCTGACCGTGACGCAGCTGGACCAGTATCCGCAACCGCCGTCCGTGCGGGACGACGCGCGGTCGCCGTGGCCGGTGTGGCCGTGGATCCTGCGGACGTACCCGGCGCACGAGGAGGCGGGCGAACGCCGCTTCGCCGTCGCGGTGGACGAGTTCGTGGACGACGGCGAGGGAAACGTCCGCGCGGTGCGGCTGCGCGAGGTCCGGGTCAGGCGCGACCCGACGACGGGTCGCCGCGAGGTCTCGCCGGTCAACGACCACGTCGAGGAGCTGCCGGCGGACATGGTCCTGCTTGCCATCGGCTTCGAAGGCGTGGAACACATGCCGCTGCTGGATGGCCTGGACCTGTCACTGACCCCGCGCGGCACCCTGTCGTGCGGCACCGACTGGCAGACCACCTCCGACGGCGTCTTCGTCTGCGGCGACGCGCACCGCGGCGCTTCCCTCGTGGTGTGGGCGATCGCGGAGGGCCGCTCGGTGGCCAACGCCGTCGACGCCTTCCTGACCGGTCATTCGGACCTGCCCGCCCCGGTGATCCCGACGGCCCTGCCCCTCGCGGTCGTCTGAGCCCCGAGCCGGCCCAACGACGTGCCGGCCTCACCCTCACGCCGCGTCGGCACCCAACTCCGCCGCGGCCGATCGGCCGGGGGACACCGGCCGGGCACGTCGGGTATCGGCCCTCCTGACGGGTGATGGAAAACACCATCCGCGGCCTCCCTGCCGTGCCGCGGTTAGTGGTGGCCGGCATCGCGGCGGCGAACCGATCAAGCTCCGCGACGTGGACGGCGAGTTCTGCGCCCGGCGTCGTCAGGATCTCCCCGGTTGCGCTTCGTGTGCGAGTCCCGCGTTCGCACATAGCGAGTCCCGCGTTCAGACATGGCGAGTTGCGGTTTCGTGCACACCAACACACCAACGGTCGGTGCGTCGCACCGAGGAGTCACACCAAGGATTCGTTCGTACGCAACAAGATCTGCACGAAACCGCAACTCGGTGTGTGCGAACGCGGGACTCGGTGTGTTTGAACGCGGGACTCGCGGTGTTTGAACGCGGGACTCGCGAGGGGGTGGGTTAGATGTCGGAGAGGGTGTCTAGTAGGGCGGCTGCTTTGGTCAGGTCGTCGGAGAACGGGCGGTCGGCGGTTGACGGGTCGAGGGTGGCGGCGGCGAGGTCGAAGGCGTCGCGGATGGGGATGTCCAGCAGGTCTGCTGGGCGCATGCGGAGGGCGCGGACCGCTGCTACCAGCTCGCAGGCCAGCACCTGGCGGTAGGCGTCGGCGGCTGACACCGCCTGGCGGGCCGCCTGGGTCGAGAAGCTCGCGTGGTCCTCGACGCCGCGGGAGACCACCGCGGTTCCGAGTGTCACGGGTAGGGCCGCCTGTCGGAGTGTCGCCAGGGCGTCGTGTGTCACGTACTCCAGGATCATCACGCCGGAGCTTCCCGGCGGCCCGTCCGCCAGGAACGCCGGCAGGTCCGTGAACGACGGCTCCACGAGGTCACCGAGCCGCGCTGCCGACAGTTCGGCCACGTGATGGACCGTCGCCCGGGCCTGGTCCAGCGCCGTGGCCAGGTACGCGGTGTGGAAGTGCGCGTTGTGGAAGACATCCCCGGCCGCCAGGGACACCATCGGGTTCTCCGCGCTCGCGTTGATCTCCACGGTCAGCACGGAACGCAGGTACGCCAACGCATCCACCGCCGGTCCCTGGACCTGCGGGAACGCGCGCAGGCCGTACGGGTCCTGGATCCGCCGCCCCGGCGGGGGTGTCACCATCCCCAGCAGCCGCCGCATCTCCGCCGCGCACCACACCTGCCCGGGGTGCGGCTTCGCGGCGTGCACGGCCGTCGCGTACGCCTCCGGGGAACCGCCCAGCACCACGTACGACAACGCCGTCACCACATGGCTCGCGCGCAGCAGCCGTTCCAGCGACAGGCATGCCAGCGCCGCCTCCGCCAGCGTCGAGGCGTTGCTGCTCATGAACGCCAGCGCGTCCGACGTGTCCATCGCCACGGGATCGAGGTGACCGGTCGCCCACGGCCGCTCGCCCGCCAGCGTCAGCCCCGTCTCGGCCAGCATGGTCAGGTCGCCGGTGCCGATGGCGCCGAACGCGTGCACGCGGGGGAGCGCACCGGACGTCAGCACCTGGGCGAGTGCCGTCAGCAGCCGGGGATGCACACCGGAACCGCCCGCCGCCAGCTGGTTCAGCCGGATCAGCATCATCGCGCGCACATGCGCCGCCGACAGCAGCGGGCCCGCGCCGCCGGCATGGCTGCGCAGCAGCCGCCGCCCGTGTTCGGGGCTGGAGTCCTCGTCGATCGTCAGGTCGCGGTTCGCGCCGACGCCGGTCGTGCGGCCGTAGATCTCCCGCCGCGCCGACAGTTCGGTGACCAGCTCCCACGCCTGCGCGGCGCGCCGCATGGCCGCCTCGTCGACCGTGACCCGCACGTCCTCCTCCGCCACCAGCCGCACGTCCTCGAGGCGGAGCGTCCGACCGTCCACTGTGAACATGTGGGCAGAGTAGCCATATCGGGAATGTGAACCCCCGAATGGCGGGTCAATGACCGCCCGACTTGTCGGTAGCGTCCGAAAACGCAACCTATCCACCCTGCACGCCCACTTGGTCGAGTGGGCGAAAGGTTAGGTGATCACATGGAAAGGCGATTCTGGCGTTCCGCCGTCGTGCTCGCGGCGGCCGGGCTCGCGGTCGCCCTGGTCCAGCCGGCGGCACAGTCGGCACCGGGCGTCACGGTCCACCTCGCCGCGGACACCCCCGCGAAGGCCGCCGCGGTCGCCGCGCGCTGGACGCCCGAGGCGATGCGTGACGCGGTCCCGCTCGACCTGCCAGCCGTGGACCCGGCGAAGCTGACGGACGACGTGCTCAAGGGTCTGCCCGAGGTCGTCCCCGGCGTGCGACCGGCGGCCTTCCCGTCCGGTGGCGCGGCGTGGACCGGCGGCGGCAAGGTGGTCAGCACGGCGGGCCGCGTGTTCTTCACCTACCAGGGCCGCCAGGCCTCGTGCTCCGGCAACGCGGTGACCAGCGGAAACAAGAGCGTCGTCATCACCGCCGGCCACTGCGTGAAGCTGGACGGCGCCTTCCACACCAACTGGGCGTTCGTGCCCGGCTACAACAACGGCAACGCCCCGTACGGCACGTGGACCGCACGCGCGACCATGGCCACGCCGCAGTGGGTGGCGTCGGAGGACATCAACTACGACGTCGGCGCCGCGGTCGTCAACCAGCTGAGCGGCCAGAGCCTCACCGACGTCGTCGGCGGCCAGGGCATCGCGTTCAACCAGGCACGCGGCCAGAACATGTACGCGTTCGGCTGGCCGGCGGCGTCCCCGTACGACGGCACGAAGATGGTCTACTGCAGCGGTACGACGTTCAACGCGTTCCTGTCCGACGGCATCGGCATGACGTGCGACATGACCGGTGGCGCGAGCGGCGGCCCGTGGTTCCTGCAGTTCAACGAGGCCGCCGGCACCGGCGTGCAGAACTCGGTCAACAGCTACAAGATCAGCTTCATCCCGACGTGGATGTTCGGTCCCTACTTCGGCACGGACGCGCAGAACCTCTACAACGCGGCACAGGCGGCCTAGGACCCGGGCAACGGTCGTCGCGTCGGGCGAGGGGGCGGCTGGGCGGAGCCGCCCCCTCGTTCATACTCACGGTCCATGGCGTTCGAAGGGTTCGGCGAACACGCGATCGACTTCTACGACGGCCTCGAGGCCGACAACTCGAAGTCGTACTGGGAGGACAACAAGCACCTCTACGCGTCGGACGTCCGTGCTCCGATGGAGGCGCTGCTCGCCGAGCTGGCCCCCGAGTTCGCCGACGACACCAGCCGCGTCACCGTCTTCCGCCCGTACCGCGATGTCCGGTTCGCCAAGGACAAGACGCCCTACAAGACGCACTGCGGCGGCGTGATCGAGCCGGGCCGCGGCGCCGGCGCGTACTACGTCGAGGTCGGGCCGGCCGGGCTGCGGGTCGGCGGCGGCTGCTTCCACCTCGAGTCCGACCAGCTGGCCCGCTTCCGCACGGCCGTCGCGGAGGACCTCCACGGCAAGGCACTCGACGGCGTCGTCGCCAAGCTCGAACGGGCCGGCTGGGAGATCAGGGGCGAACGGCTCAGGACCAGGCCGCGTGGCTACGACGCCGACCACCCCAGGATCGACCTGCTCCGGCACAGGTCGCTGTACGCGGCCCGCGTCTGGCCACCGGACGACGCACTGCACGAGCGGAAGACCCTCGACCGCGTCAGGAAGGCCTTCCGCGCGTTGCGCCCCATCAACGAGTGGGCCCGCGACCACGTCGGCGTCTCGGAGGTCCCGCGCCGCTAGCGAGTGGTCTTCGGGTCCTCTCCGGTCTTCGTGTGTCCCGGCGTGGTGTCCGGTGAGGTGTGTGGCGAGGTGTGTGGCGAGGTGTGTGGCGTCGTGTCCGGTGTGGTGTGCGGTGTCGTCGTCTCCGACGGTGGCACGGCCGGCACGACCGGGCCGGGTGGCGTGCTGGCGAACGCGATGCCGAGGACGATCGCGATGATCGCCGCGACGGTCGCGGCCCCGGCGACCAGCATCGGGAAGTGCGGGCCGAGCCGCTTGCGGAGGGTGGCGAGCCCGCGTGCGCTCTGGCTCTTGACGGTCCCCGTCGACACGCCGAGCTCCTCGGCCGTCTCCTCGACGCTCAGGTCGCGCAGATACCGCAGCACCAGCACTTCCTGCTGCTTGGGCGCCATGCCGGACAGCGCCCCCAGCACCAGCGTCCGGTCCTCGAAGCCCTCGGGTTCCGCGCCGTTGTCGGGCACCGCGTCGGTCAGCTGCTCACGGCTGCGCCACGACCGCCTGCGGTCGTCGAGGTAGACCCGCAACAGCACCTTGCGGGCGTAGGCGTCGCGGGTCTCGTCGTTGATCCTCGGCCAGACCCGGTACAGCGTGAGCAACGCGACCTGCGTGATGTCCTCCGCGTGGTGCCAGTCGCCGCACATCGTGTACGCGGTGGCCCGCAACGACCGTGCCCGCGCACCGACATACCGGGCGAACTCGTCGTCCCACGACGAGCCCTGCCCGGTATCTCGGTTCACGGTGTCCAGTGTCACCGAGCCGTGCTCTTCGTCGGCGACGGTGTGGTCGCCGGGAGCTTGGTTCCGGTCGGCGTGGTCTCGGGCGCCTTCGTCCCCGGCGGGGTGGTTTCCGGGTACTTGGTCGCGGCCGGCGTCGTCGCGGGCTGCTTGGTCCCGGGTGGCGTGGTCCCGGGTGGCGTGGTGTCGGGGTACCTGGTCGTGGGCGCCGGTGTGGTCTCCGGCACGTTCGGCGCCGGTGGTGTGGTCTCGGGCGCCCCGGTCCCCGGCGGAGTCGTCGCGGGTCCGGTGGTCGCCGGCGGCGCCGGTGCCGGGTGGCCGCCCGTCGCGGCGATCGCCGTCCCCGTGACCGCCGCGCCCACCATCACGAAACCCGCCGCGACCAGCCCGATCCGTGCTCCTCGTCCTGGCAAAGGGTCCTCCTCGTCCCGAGGGCGTGGCCCGCTGCCGCGCCCCTTCACCGGTTGATAGGGGCGCCGGCGGGTGGGGGGTTGCAGCGAGTTTTCCGGTGCGAGCAGGAGACCGTCAGACCAACGCACGGATAACTTTCTGGATCGATCCTCCCGTTACCGACCAGTACTTCAGGATCGTTCCAGCGAGGAGGGTTAAGCTACGGCCCCGTGAGTCGACGAGCGAAGATTGTCTGCACTCTGGGACCGGCGACAGCCACCCCGGAGAAGGTGCGCGACCTGGTCGCGGCCGGCATGGACGTCGCGAGAATGAACTTCAGCCACGGTAGCCAGAGCGACCACAAGCAGGTCTACGACCTGGTGCGCGCCGCTGCCGACGAGTCCGGCCGGGCCGTGGGCATCATGGCCGACCTGCAGGGCCCCAAGATCCGCCTCGGCACGTTCGCCGGGGGCAAGGCCGAGTGGCGTGTCGGCGACGTCGTGCGCATCACCGTCGAGGACATCGAGGGCACCCACGACCGCGTCTCCACGACCTACAAGGGACTGGCCAAGGACGCCAAGAAGGACGACCGCCTGCTGGTCGACGACGGCAACATCGGCCTGACGGTGATCGAGGTCGACGGTCCGGACGTGGTCTGCGAGGTCACCGAGGGCGGCAAGGTCAGCAACAACAAGGGCATCTCGCTGCCGGGCATGGACGTGTCGGTGCCGGCCATGTCCGAGAAGGACATCGAGGACCTGGAGTTCGCACTCCAGCTCGGCGTGGACTTCGTGGCGCTGTCCTTCGTGCGCTCCCCGGCCGACATCGACCTCGTGCACCAGGTGATGGACCGGGCCGGCCGCGGCCGGCTGCCGGTCATCGCCAAGCTGGAGAAGCCCGAGGCCGTATCGAACCTCGAGGCCATCGTGCTCGCGTTCGACGCGGTCATGGTCGCCCGCGGTGACCTGGGCGTCGAGCTGCCGCTGGAGCAGGTGCCCCTGGTCCAGAAGCGCACGATCCAGATCGCGCGCGAGAACGCCAAGCCGGTGATCGTGGCGACCCAGATGCTGGAGTCCATGATCCAGAACTCGCGCCCGACGCGTGCGGAGGTCTCCGACGTCGCCAACGCGGTGATCGACGGCGCGGACGCGGTCATGCTGTCCGGCGAGAGCAGCGTGGGCCGGTACCCGATCGAGGCGGTCAGGACGATGGGCCGCATCATCGAGGCGGTCGAGAGCGAGTCGACGGTGGCGCCGCCGCTGGCCCACGTCCCGCGCACCAAGCGTGGCGTGATCTCCTACGCGGCCCGCGACATCGGCGAGCGCCTCAACGCCAAGGCCCTGGTCGCGTTCACCCAGTCCGGGGACACGGTCCGGCGGCTCGCGCGGCTGCACACGCACCTGCCGCTCCTGGCGTTCACCCCGGAGCCGTCCGTACGCAGCCAGCTGTCGCTGACCTGGGGCGTCGAGACGTTCATGGTGCCCGAGGTGGACTCCACCGACCTCATGGTCCGCCAGGTCGACAACGCGATGCTGTCCATCGGCCGGTACCAGCCGGGTGATCTCGTGGTGGTCGTCGCAGGTTCGCCGCCGGGGACGGTCGGCTCGACTAACCTCATCCGGGTCCACCGGCTCGGGGAGGAAGATCACGCCTGAGCCGTTCGTCCGGCTCGGAAGGTGGTCTCCCATGACGGAAGCGGCCCGTCAGGCAGCCGCTGACCTCGACGGAACCCAGGCGATGCGTGGCCAGCCCGTGCTCGACCGGCTGGTCGCGCTCCTGGACCTCGAGCGCATCGAGGAGAACTTCTTCCGCGGGGTGAGCCCGGCGCACTCGACCGTCCGGGTGTTCGGCGGACAGGTGGCCGGGCAGGCGCTGGTCGCCGCCGGCCGCACGGTCCCGGCCGAACGCAAGGTGCACTCGCTGCACGCGTACTTCATCCGCGGCGGTGACCCGAGCGTGCCGATCGTGTACGAGGTGGACCGCATCCGTGACGGCCGCTCGTTCACCACGCGCCGGGTCATCGCGATCCAGCACGGCAAGGCGATCTTCGCGCTGTCCGCGTCGTTCCAGACGCCGGAGCCCGGCATCGACCACGCGGAGACGATGCCCGACGTGCCGCCGCCGGACGACCTGCCGTCGCGGCAGGAGTCGATCAAGGAGTACGCGGAGAAGCTGGGCCCGATCGCGCGGATGCCCAGGCCCATCGACATCCGGTACGTCACCGACCCGCCGTGGGTGCTGCGGGGTCAGGGCAACGCGGCACGCAACCAGGTGTGGATGCGTGCGGACGGGACCCTGCCGGACGACGACCTGCTGCACGTGTGCGTGCTGGCGTACGCGTCGGACATGACACTGCTGGACTCCGTCCTCGTGCGGCACGGCGTGTACTGGGGCTTCGACAACGTGGTCGGCGCGAGCCTCGACCACGCGATGTGGTTCCACCGGCCGTTCCGCGCCGACGAGTGGGTCCTGTACGACTGCGCCTCGCCGACTGCCTCCGGCGCCCGCGGCCTGGCCACGGGCCGCTTCTTCACCCAGGACGGCGCGCTGATCGCCACCGTGGTGCAGGAGGGGCTGCTCCGGATCGTCCCGGACTGAGCCCCCTCCGGGGACCCGGCACGGCACCGCATACCCGTGGTGGGTGATTGTCAGCAAGGTTGCAGGGTAGGACGATTCTTCACCAACACCCCTGCGACCCTGGAGGCGCCCGTGCGTGCCCGCCTGGTTGGTTCCCTAGCCCTCATCGCCCTGGTCTTCGGTGGCGCCGCACCCGTCGTCGCGCAGGACCGGGCCGGTCTCACCGCCGACCTCGACACCATCCTGTCCGCGCCGGCGCTCGCCGGCGCCGACGTCGGGCTCGTCGTCCGCACCGCCGACGGTCAGACCGTCTACAGCCGCGACGCCGGCCGGCGCCAGCAGCCCGCCTCCAACGCCAAGCTGGTCACCTCGGTCGCCGCGCTCGACGTCCTCGGCCCCGACTACCGCTTCGAGACGACCGTCCACACCACCGGCCGCCGGCACGGCCCGGTCCAGGACGGCGACCTCTACCTGCGCGGCACCGGCGACCCCACCATGCTCGCCGCCGACTACGACGCGCTCGCCAAGCAGGTCGCGGACCAGGGCATCCGGTTCGTCAGCGGCAGGCTCGTCGCCGACGACACGTGGTTCGACGACGTGCGCCTCGGCGTGTCCTGGGCCTGGGACGACGAGCCGTTCTACTACGACGCGCAGGTCTCCGCGCTGACCGCCGCCCCGGACACCGACTACGACGCCGGCTCGATCATCGTCCGGGTCCAGCCCGGCGCGAACGGCAAGGCGAAGGTCACCACGGAACCGCCCACCGACTACGTGACCATCGCGAACACGGCCGTCACCGGACCGGCCGGATCGGCCAACACGATCAGTGTCGACCGTGTGCACGGTGCGAACACCTTCACCGTCACCGGTTCCATTCCGGTGAACGGTGCGGCCACGTCCGAGTGGATGGCGGTCTGGGAGCCGACCGGCTACGCGGCCGCGTTGTTCCGGGCGGCGCTCGGCAGGCACGGCGTGCGGGTGCTCGGCCCGACGACCAGGGGCGCGGTCCCCACCGCCGGCGCGAAGGTCGCGACCAGGCGGTCCATGCCGCTGCGTGAGCTGCTGGTGCCGTTCCTGAAGCTGTCCAACAACCTGCATGCCGAGATCCTCGTCAAGGCCATGGGCCGTGCCACGAAGAACCAGGGCACCTGGAGCGCCGGCCTCGCCGCCGTGGCCGGCCGCCTGCCCGCCTACGGCGTCGACCCCGCTCGACTGTCCCTCCGGGACGGTTCCGGTCTGTCCAGGATGGACCAGATCTCGCCGGACCAGCTGGCCTCGCTGCTCGGCGCCGCCCGCGGCCGGCCGTGGTTCCCCGAGTGGTACGAGGCGCTGCCCATCGCGGGCAAGACGGACCGGCTGGTCGGCGGCACCTTGCGTAACCGCATGAAGGGGACGGCCGCGGAGGGCCGGGTACACGCGAAGACCGGTTCGCTGACCGGCGTGAGCAGCCTGTCCGGGTACGCCACGACCGCGGACGGTCAGGTGTTGGTGTTCTCACTGGTGACCAACAACGCCGTCGGGGTGAACCTGAAGGCCATGGAGGACACCGTGGCGATACGGCTCGCACAGGAAGGAAGTGCCGCCGCCCGCACCGCGACGAGTGTGCCGGACCTCGAGGGCCAGACGTCCGATGTGGAGTGCAGCTGGGTGAAGGCCTGCTAGTGTCCCGCGCCGGAGATGCGGTGATTGAGTGGGTGGATCCGGGTTTCTGCTGGCAAGGCGCCGGTTCGTCCTCGTACTGGGTCGTACTTGGGCGGACCGGCAACGCCGCCGGCGGGAAGCTGGGCCGCTGAATTGGTTGCCTGATTTCCGGCGCGGGACACTAGCGGCCTCACTTGTGGACGGCCTGCCACGGCACTCGCGGGAGTCGAATGCCGGGAAGAGGGCGGGTCCGGGACCGGTCGGGGGGGAAGGGTCCCGAACCCGCCACATGCCGGACGGCACGGGAAGACGTGGGGAGACGTGTCGTCCGACCCGAGCCGCGGGGGGATGTTCCCAGGGAGCGCTGCCGCGGCACGGAACTCTGGTACTCAGTTGCCGAAGGCGACCCGTCTGCGGACGGGCCGCGGGAGCTCCTCCGGCGTCTCTTCCTCGGTCACCACAAGGCAGAGGTGGGCCGTGAGGTAGGCCCGGCAGGGGGCGGGCGAGCGGCCGAACCTACTGGTGCGGCAGTTCGCACAGCGACCGAACTCGTCCGGTGAGTGCTCGTCGAGCACCGCCTTCAACGCCTCGACCAGGCGCGGCAGCTCGAAACGTGCGACGGACGCCACCGAGTGTTCGTCGCCGTACCGGCCCCGGTGGGTGATGTCGGTCAGGTAGTCGCTCAGCGAACTTTCGAGCTGTCCAAAAACTGGACTACTCACCGTGACTCCCCTAGGTGTGTAGCGCGGACGGACCTATCCTGTACCGGTTCGAGTTGCGACAACGTGACCGCGCGTCAAGTTGCTGCTCGGGCGGTACTGGATCGATCGGGCCATTGGAGATGCCGCCGGCTTGCCTAGGAGCTTGCGCCGGGCCACGCGCATATTGCAACTTGCACTACACGATTGGGTGAAGAGCGAGATAGCACCGTGCGTTCGCCTACTGTGAGCGTGCAGGCTTGGGCCGCGTTCGCGAGATTTCCTCGTGATCGTGTCCAAGTGAGAACATCATCTCCGCGAACCATCCAGTGAAGAGGTGATCCATGTCGCGAGGTCCCAGTCCGACGGTGCGCCGCCGACGGCTAGCGGCCAGGCTGCGTGAGCTGCGCGAGAACGCGAACCTGACGATCGACGAGGTCGGCGACAGGCTGGAGTGCTCCGCCTCCAAGATCAGTCGCATCGAGACCGGGCACGTCGGCGTCACCCCGCGCGACGTGCGGGACATGCTCGAGGTGTACGGCGTCGAGGACGACGAGCGGGAGGCGCTCGTGCAGCTGGCGAGAGAGGCCCGGAAGAAGGGGTGGTGGCACGCCTTCAACGAGGCGTTCACCGGAGCGTTCGTCGGCCTGGAGGCCGACGCCTCGTTCCTGCACACCCACCACCAGCTCCTCATCCCCGGTCTGTTGCAGACCGAGTCCTACACCCGTGCGGTGATCCGCGCGATCCGGCCGGACATCGGCGAGGCCGATGTGGAGCTTCGCGTACGTGCCAGGACGTCCCGCCAGAAGCTGCTTACCGAGGAGTCCAACCCGGCGGAGTACTGGGCGGTACTCGACCAGGCCGCGGTGGAGCGGGTCGTCGGCAGCCCGGAGATCATGCGCGAGCAGCTCAAGCGGCTGGTCGAGCTGTCGTCGCTGCCGAACGTCACGCTGCAGGTGGTGCCCTTCTCGGCCGGCGCGCACGCCGGCATGGAAGGCCCGTTCCTTATCCTCGGCTTCCCCGAGCAGGCGGACCCCGATGTGGTTTACGTTGAGTACTCGACGTCGGGTGTCTACTTGGAACAGCCCGAGGACGTGCACCGATACTCGTTGATCTTCGATCACTTGCGTGCGGCGGCGTTGAAGCCAGACGACACCGTCGACCTGATCGACAGGACAGCCGACCGGATGTCCTGAAGGAAGAAAATCGAAGGGAGCAGGGTGTGATGGATCTTTCCGACACACGGTGGCGCAAGAGCAGCTTCAGCGGCGCCCAGAACGACTGCGTGGAGCTCGTCGTACGCGGCGCCGGCGCGGCGGTTCGTGACTCGAAGAACCCAGAAGAGGGCCACGTCTCGTTCGCGAACGCGGGCTGGAGTGCCTTCATGGGCATCGTCAAGGACGGCCGCCTCGACGCCTGAGGCTGACGCCTGAGTGACCGCAGAGGTGCTCTCCTGACCCCGGAGCACCGGTTCGACCGACGGGCACGGCCCGTCTCACGGCTTCCGCGCCGGCTCCGTCCTCGGCGCTCAGAGGCGACGACCGTCGCCACCTTCCAGCCTCGTCCCTTACCCCCTCGTTGGGCAGGAGTGCGTGATCTCCCGATGCCGGCAGGGGCCCCTCAGTACGACAGTGGGCCCTCGTACACCGGGATCCGCCGACAGGGAACGCCGCTGATGAACCGAACGTCTCGCCCTTCGAAACTGACGCGCGCTCGTACCCGGGGGGCGTGACAGTATGCAGGGCGTGGCTCGTCTGGGATCTGGAATACCCCTTGTTGCCCGTGACCGGGAGGTGGACCGGCTTCGGGCCGTGTTCGACCAGGCGGCCGGGGGGACCGCGACCGCGGTGCTGATCTCCGGTGACGCCGGGGTCGGCAAGACCAGGCTCACCGAGGAGCTCGCCGCAGTCGCGCGAGACCTCGGCGCGGTCGTGCTCACCGGTCGCTGTCTCGACGCCGGCGAGTCCGGTCTGCCCTACCTGCCGTTCGCCGAGGCGCTGTCGCAGGTTCCCGACCGCGAGCAGGCCGTGCTCGCCCACCCCGCGCTGGCCAGGCTCTTCCCCGACGTCACGCTGCCGGCCGGCGACGGTCGGGACAGCAACCTCGCGGTCATCAACGCGGTCGTGCCGGGCGTCGGCGGCCGGATCGGCAACCGGCCCGAGCAGGACATCGGCCAGCTCCAGCTGTTCGACGCGGTGCACGCGCTGCTCACCGACCTCGCCGCGACCGCGCCGGTCGTGCTGGTCCTCGAGGACCTGCACTGGGCCGACGGCTCCACCCGGCGCCTCCTGTCGTTCCTCGTCGCGCGGCTGCGCGGGCAGCGGGTCATGATCGTCGGCACCTACCGCGGCGACGACCTGCACCGCCGCCACCCGCTGCGCCCGCTGCTCGCCGAGCTGTTCCGCCAGCCCGCGCTGGAACGGATGGACCTCACGCCGTTCAACAGCTCCGACTCCCGGCTGTTCGTCACCTCGATGTCCGAGGAGGCACTGCCGGACGACCTGGTCCGCGAGGTCGCCGCGCGCTCGGAGGGCAACGCCTTCTTCGCCGAGGAGCTGCTCGCCGCGTACACCGAGGACGGCGAGAGCCTGCCGGCCACCCTGGTCGACGTGCTGCTGTCGCGGGTCGAGCGGCTGTCGGAGACCGCGCAGCACGTGGTCCGGGTCGCCTCGGTGTCGGGCCGCCGAGTGCCGCACGCCGATCTGTTCGCGGTGTCCGAGCTGTCCGAGCCGGAGCTGGAGGAGGCGCTGCGGGAGGCCGTGCAGCACCACGTCCTCGTGGCGCGGCAGCACCAGGGCATGGACTTCTACGTGTTCCGCCACGCGTTGCTGCGGGAGGCCGTGTACGGGGACCTGCTGCCCGGCGAGCGTGTCCGGCTGCACGCCGCGTACGCCCGCCACCTCGCGAGCACCACGGGACCGCGGGGCGCGGCGGGTGCGCTCGCCCACCACAGCATGGAGAGCCACCAGCTGCCGCAGGCGCTGTCCGCCTCCGTCACGGCGGCGAAGGAGGCGCAGGCCGCCGGCGCGCCCGCGGAGTCGCTCGAACACTACGAGCTGGCGTTGAAGCTGTGGGACGCGGTCGCGTCCGAGGACCGGCCGCCCGGCATGGACGAGGTGACGCTGCTGCGCAAGGCGTCGTGGATGGCCGGCAGGTCGGGCGACCCGGAACGCGCCGTGTCGTTCGCGCGCTCGGCGGTGAAGCTCGCCGACGAGGCAGGCGACCGGGAGACGGCGGCCATGATGCGCCGCAGACTCGCCTCCTCGCTGTTCGTGCTCGAGGGCCGGGAGCAGGAGGCGCGGCAGACCATCGAGAAGGCGTGGAAGATCGTCGAGGGGGCGCCCCCGAACTGCGAGAAGGCGTGGATCCTCGCCGTGTACGCGTTGATCCTGCGCAGCATGCGGGAGCCGGAGGAGGCGCGGAAGTTCGCCGAGCTGGCCGTGTCGGACGCGCGGGCGTGCGACGAGCAGGGTGTGGTCGCGGACGCGCTGGTCACCCTCGCGGCGCTGGACGAGCAGAACGGGCGCACCGTCGAGAGCAGGGCCCGCCTGCGGGAGGCGATCGAGCTCGCGCGCGACGAAGGGGAGCTGAGCGTCGAGCTGCGGGCCCGGCACTACCTCGCCCTCAGCACCTACGAGCAGGGCGAGCTGGACGACGCCGTCATGATCATCGACGAGGGCATCGAACGGGCCCGCGGCACCGGCCTGGCCTGGAGCACCTACGGGTTCGAGCTGCGTGCCATCAAGGTCATCGCCCGGTACGCCCGCGGCGACTGGGGCGAGAGCGAGGCCGCCGCGGAACCGCCGGGCACGCGGGTGTCGAACACGGTGTCCGCGCGGCTCGCGGCGGTCGGCAGCTATGTGATGGTGAGCCGCGGCCGGCTGGTCGAGGCGGCGCGGCTCGCCACCGAGCTGCGGTCGGAGTGGCACCGGGACTTCCAGATCGGCGCGACCATGGGCACCACCGGCGCCGAGCTGGCGCTGTGGCAGGGCCGTACCGAGGAGGGCGTGAAGCTGGTCCGTGACGCGCTGGACTGGGCGGAGCGGATCGGCGGGCAGTACCAGCTCGTGAACATCCGGTTCGGCGCGCTCGGCGTGGCGCTGTACGCGGACCTGGCCGAGCGGGCGGCACGGCGCAAGGACGAGGCGGAGCGGAACGCGGCGGTCCAGGAGGGCACGCGGCTGGTCGAACTGGCCCGCAAGACCGCGAAGTTCGGCCGGCCACGCACCGGTTCGCTTGGTCCCGAGGGACTGGCGTGGCTCGCCAGGGCCGAGGCCGAGCTGAGCCGGCTGCGGGGACCCGCCGATCCGGCGCTGTGGGCGGAGGCGGTCGAGGCGTTCTCCTACGGGGCGGTGTACGAGCAGGCCGTGTGCCGGTGGCGGCTCGGCGAGGCGCTGCTGGGCGCGGAGCGCCGGGAGGAGGCGACGCGCGCGCTGCGTGCGGCCGACGAGGTGGCCGAGCGGCTGGAGGCCCGGCCGCTGCGCGACGCGTTGCGCAAGCTGGCGCGCCGCGGCCGCATCGCGCTGACCGACGGCGTGGCGCCACGCGAGGCGCTCGACCCGTTCACCCCGCGCGAACGGTCGGTGCTCAAGCTCGTCGCGTTGGGCCGGACCAACCGCCAGGTCGGCGACGAGCTGTTCATCAGCGAGAAGACGGTGAGCGTGCACCTGTCCCGGATCATGGCGAAGCTGGGCGCGACCCGGCGGGCCGAGGCGGTCGCCATCGCGTACGACCGTGGCCTGCTCGAGGAGCAGCACGCCTGAGTGGTGGTGAGCGGGTACGGGCCCGCTCACCAGGAGCCGCGCAACACTGTCGGTGCTCGGGTCTAGGTTCTTCGCGTGAACTGCGAGTGCTGGCTCTGCTCGGACGACGACCCGGCGGAGATGGACGAGTACCTGCGCGACATCGCGTGGCATGTGAAGAGCCACGGGTGGAGCGTCGTCGCGCTGCCCGAGGAGGCGGAGTACCCCGGCTGGGCGTACAGCGTCGGGATGTGGCACACCATGGGTGCGCCCGAGGTGTGCGTGTTCGGCTTACGGGTGACGGACATGCACCACTGGGTGAACCGCGTGGGATCCCTTGTGCACGAAGGACTTTCCTTACGTCCCGGCACGTCCATCGACGGGGTGCTGGCGGGGTACCCGCTGACGGTGCGGCCGGTGCACCCGTCCTGGCACCCCGACCTGTTCGCGTACGGCCTCGACTTCTACCGCGAGCGGCCCATGCCGATGGTGCAGCTGGAGTGGCCGGAGCTGACGTCGGTGGGCCGGCAGCCGTCGCTGTGGTTGCCCAAGGACGACCACCCGCCGAGCCTGTGGACGCGGCTGGACCTGCTCGTCGACTCGCCGTTCGCCGGCGCGGCGGCGGACTCGCTGGTGCTCGGTTCCCGCCGGGTGATCGACGGGTCGGCGCCGGTGGCCGGCGTCATCCACGGCGCGGACGGCTCGTGGTGCTTCCTGGACGGTTCCGAGCGGGAGGAGCTGGGCATGGTGCACCTGCGGCACGTCGTGGCGGACCACCCGTACGTGTGCGACTTCGCCGACCTGCCGCTGGGCTACGTGGCCCGGCAGGAGGCCGACGGCAACTGGTCCCGGTCCAGAGTGGAGTGACCTATTCCTCTTTGACCACAAGCCGAACCGGCGCGATGGGTGTCGCGACGAGCAGGACCAGCCCGATGGACGCGAGCTCCTTCTCGTGCCGGCGGAACCAGCCCCGGGGCGCGGTGGCCGACGGCGGCCGCTCGGCCGTGACCTCCAGCGCGTAGTCGACCTGCCCGCTCACGGTCACGGCCACACCGGCATGCCGTCCGGCGATGTCGATCACGCACTCACCGCCCGAGATGACAGTGTTCGGCGCCCGAAAGTCATGGTGCCGCTGGGTAAACCGATGCCCGGCAGCGGTAACCCTGGGCGTCGCCGACCCAAGCCCGCGGATCATCACCCCTTTCGCCACAGCACCAAGCGCCGCAAGCGCGGCCACCCGGCCAACGTCCGCCCACCCGGCGTCCACCGGCCCGGCGTCCACCCGGCCGCCGGCCCGGACCCGGCCGCCGGCCACCCGCCCAACGTCCGCCGGCCCGGACCCGGCCAGCACCTCCAGATCACCGGTCAGCAGCAACCCAATGGTGACCGTCACGTGCCCGATGTCCACGGCCGCCCCGGCCACGGGCCCGTCCGGCAACGCGTACGCGAACACGACAGGTGGGGGTTCGGGCAGCAATGCCGCCATCGTCATGGCTCTCCTTCGCAACCGGCACACCCCCCACCAACACGCTACTTCCCGTTGATCACCCATCCGATGGCCGATAGGGCAGCACTTAGGGCCGCAACTCCCGAGTCCCGCGCCACCCTTCGCGAGTCCCGCACCCAAACACCCCGAGTCCCGCGTTCGCCCACACCGAGTTGCGGTTTCGTGCAGAACCCGGTGTGCACAGATCCGCCACTCGAGGCTCGGCACCGACTACCGGAGCCACCGCGCCGAACGCGCGAACCCCACCCTTCGCGAGTCCCGCGTTCAAACACAGCGAACCGCGGGTTCGTGCACACGAGGCTTCGCGAGTCCGGCGTTCGGACATCACGAACTGCGGGTTCCTGCACGCGGGACTTCGCGAGTCCCGGGTCTGTGTCGTGATCGGTGTGTCCGGCGTTGTTGATCAGTAGGTTTCGGCTCCCGGCCAGCGGTCACCGAAGGTGATGGCGAAGGCGTTGAGTACTGGTTTCCAGCGCATCGTCCATCGGGTGCGGCCTGTGCCGGTG
>NZ_DASQCC010000090.1:0-21670 GCF_035634895.1 Actinophytocola sp.
CTACCCCTGGACCGTCTCGTGGTGGCTGGTCGGCCTCGGCTGGCTCCTGCTCTTCAGCCCACCCGGCCGGCTGGCGATCGCGGCGGGCGGGGCGCGGCTGCTGCTGCGCGGCGTCCGGCCCGGCACCTACCCACGCGGCGGCGGTGTCCACCTGCGACTGTGGGCGGCCGAGCAGCTCACCGAGCGGTCCGGCGCGGCCGACCTCGCCGGCTCCTGGCTCACGCACTACGCCCGCGCGCTCGGCGCCACGATCGCGCAGGACGTCGACCTGCACTCCCTCCCGCCCGTGACCGGCCTGCTCAGGATCGGCAGGGGCGCGGCGATCGAGCCCGAGGTGGACCTGTCCGGCCACTGGGTCGACGGCGACCTCGTGCACATCGGCAAGATCCGCGTCGGCGCGGGCGCGGTCGTCGGCGCCCGCTCCACCCTGTTCCCCGGCACCCGGATCGGCAAGCGCGCCGAGATCGCGCCCGGCTCCGGCGTCACCGGCTCGGTGCCCACGGGACAGCGCTGGTCCGGTGTGCCCGCGGTGAAGGACGGCAAGGCGGCCCGCCGCTGGCCCAAGGCCCGCCCGGCCCGCCCCCGCCTGTGGCTCGCGGTCTACGACACCACCTCGATGGCGCTGTCGCTGCTGCCGGCCGCGGCCGCGCTGCCGGCGCTGTGGCTGGCGACCATGTTCCCCAGGACCCTGGGTGGCCTGCTCGCGGCCGTGCCCGCCGCGACGGTGGCCTGGCTGGCCACGTACGCGCTGGTCACGCTGGTCTCGGTCCGGCTGCTCGGCATCGGGCTGCGGGAGGGGCACCACCCCGTCCGCGGCCGGGTCGCCTGGCAGGCCTGGGCGACGCTGCGGCTGATGGACTCCGCTCGCGGCCTCCTGTTCCCCCTGTACGCCGGGCTCGCCACGCCGGTCTGGCTGCGTGCGCTCGGCATGAAGGTCGGTCGCAACGCCGAGGTGTCCACCGTGGTCGCCCTGCCGTCGATGACGACCGTCGGCGACGGCGCGTTCCTCGCCGACGACACCATGGTCGCGGCCTACGAGCTGGGCGGCGGCTGGCTGCACATCGGCTGCGTGCGGGTCGGCAAGAAGGCGTTCGTCGGCAACTCGGGCATGGCCGCGCCCGGCCGGTCGGTGCCGAAGCGCGGGCTGGTCGGCGTGCTGTCCGCCGCGCCGAAACGGGCCAAGGCCGGCAGCTCGTACCTGGGCATGCCGCCGATCAGGCTGCCGCGTGTGGCCGACGGCGGGGACGCCGGGCGCACCTACAAACCGTCGCGCCGGCTGCTCGTGGCCCGTGCGCTGGTGGAGCTGTGCCGGGTCGTGCCGGTCATGTGCTCGGTCGCGCTCGCGGTCCTGGTGCTCGCGGGCATCGCCGTGCTGGGCTTCCCGCTCGGGCTGGCGCTGGGTGGTGTGCTCCTCGGCGCCGCCGGGGTCGCGGCCTGCCTGCTCACCGCGGCCGCGAAGTGGTTGCTGGTCGGGCGGTTCCGCGCCCGCAACCATCCGCTGTGGAGCTCGGCGGTGTGGCGGGGCGAGCTGGCGGACACGTTCGTCGAGGTCCTGGCGGTGCCGTGGTTCGTCGGCTCGGTGTCGGGCACGCCGCTGATGTCGTGGTGGCTGCGGACGCTCGGCGCCCGGGTCGGGCGCGGCGTGTGGTGCGAGTCGTACTGGCTGCCCGAGGCGGACCTGGTCCACCTGGGTGACGGAGCGACCGTCAACCGGGGCTGTGTTGTGCAGACCCACCTCTTCCATGATCGGATCCTGCGTATGGACAAGGTGAGCTTGGCGGCCGGCGCGACGCTCGGACCGCACGGGATCGTCCTGCCCGGCACGGCGGTCGGCGCCAACACGTGTGTCGGGCCGGCGTCGCTGGTGATGGCCGGCGAGCAGGTGCCGGCCGGCACGCGGTGGCTGGGCAATCCCGTATCGGCATGGAGCTGAACGACCTCCGGGTCTCGCACTACGACCTGGCGCTGCGGACGAAGCCGTCCACGGGGCGGCTCTCCGCGCGGGCCCGGCTGACCGTGGTGGCGTCCGCCGTGAACGCGCCGCTCGAGCTGGACCTCGGGTCGCTGCGGGTCGAGCGGGTACTCGTCGACGGTCGCCCGGCACGGTGGACCCACCGCGCCGGCAAGCTGCGGATCCGCGGCCGTTTCCTCGTGGGCACACCGTTTCCGGTCGAGATCCGGTACGCGGGCCGGCCCGAGCCGGTGCACACCCGGTACTGGGGTGACGTCGGCTGGGACGAGCTGACCGACGGCGTCATCGTGGCGAGCCAACCGGTCGGCGCGCCGTCGTGGTTCCCGTGCGTGGACCTGGTCGGCGCGAAGGCGTCCTACCGGATCGAGGTGACCGCGCCGACCACGTACACGGTGGTGGCCAACGGAGTCCTGGCGTCCCGGGTGTCGAGCGGCTCGACCACCACGTGGACCTACGTCGCCGACGAGCCGATGGCGCCCTACCTCGCGACCGTCCAGATAGGACAGTACGAGCGGGTCCTGCTGTCCTCCGGGCAGATCCTGGCCGCGCCGCGGGGCCGCCTGGCCCTGGCGCAGCGGGACTTCCGGCGCCAGCCACGGATCATGCGGGTGTTCACGGAGCTGTTCGGGCCGTACCCGTTCGCCGAGTACGCGGTCGTCGTGACCGACGACGAGCTGGAGGTGCCGGTCGAGGCGCAGGGGCTGTCGATCTTCGGCGCCAACCACGTCGACGGTGCGCGGGGGTTCGAGCGGCTGGTCGCACACGAGCTGGCGCACCAGTGGTTCGGCAACAGCGTCGGCCTCGCGGACTGGCGACACATCTGGCTGAACGAGGGCTTCGCCGCCTACGCGGAGTGGTTGTGGTCGGAGCGATCGGGCGGGCCGTCGGCGTCGCTGCTGGCCGAACGATCCCGTGCCGTGCTGGCCGGTCTGCCGCAGAACCTGCGGATCGGCGACCCGTCCGCGCGCGACATGTTCGACGATCGGCTGTACCGGCGGGGCGCGCTCACCCTGCACGCCCTACGCACCCAGCTGGGTGACCGCCCGTTCTTCGCGCTGCTCCGCGACTGGACCGACAGGTACCGCCACAGCACGGCGACCACGGACGACTTCGTCGCCCTGGCCGAACAGCACGCCGGCCGATCCCTGCGCGGCTTCTTCGACCAGTGGCTGTTCCAACCGGCTTTGCCGTGAGTGCACCGTCGCATTCCCTGTGTGCACGACCGGTCGCGGGCGGTGAGCCGCCGTCGCTAGACAGACGGACATGCTGAAAGTGTTGTTGGCGGCCGTGATCGCGCTGGTCCCCGCCGCCCTTCCCGCCGACGCAGGCGCGTCCGTCCAGGACACCCGGCCGCCCGGGTGCTCGAGCCACTTCAAGGACCCGAACCCCCGCCAGCGGACGATCATCCGCGACACGAACCTGCACGAGATGTCGAACCCGCCGGTGTGCTCGCCGCACGGTCCGTATCTCGGCGCGCTGCGGGCCGGCTCGACGTTCGTCGTCTACTACGCCGACCCGGCCGAGCCGCTGTGGTGCTACGGCTACTCGTGGCAGCTCGCGCGGACCGGCTACATCCTGTGCGAGGCCTACGACAGTCCGGCCGCGGAGACGGTGGCCGAGCCGCGCGAGCCGTGCAACGGCACGTACACGCACTGTGAGACCAACCGCTGTGCGGCCGCGCACTTCTACCGCAACTACGATCCGAGCGCCGACCACTTCAGCTGGGAGTGGGGCGACCCGCTCGCGAAGGACGAGCAGGGCGACATCCGGGACGAGCCCTACCGGCGGTACGGCCCCCGCGGCGTGCGTGCCATGCACGGCGGCCAGTGGGGCTTCTACAGCACCGCCTGTTTCCCCTGATCCACCCGTGCGTGCCCGGCGCGGGCGGCCGGGCACGCAACGCCCACCTCCAGGGGTCCCCAAGATCGCCACCCGGCGGTTTTAGACTGCGGGCCTTCCCAGTGCGAGGAGTGTGTGCGTGTCAGAGCCGAACGGTTCGCCGAACGGCGTGACGGAGCTGGCGGCGGGGCAGCGTCCCGTCGGTCTCGTGGTCGGCACCGTGGCCGCCAGTCCGTTGGAGTTCTCCGTCGGGGTCGCCGCCGACCAGTACCTGCAGCTGGACGACGTGGTGGTGACCCGGCGCAAGCTGCCGGACGGGACCGAGGTGCAGATCGCCGGTGTGGTCACCAACGTCGAGGCGGGGCACGAGGGCGCCCGGTTCGCCTCCGACGTGTTCCTCATCGAGCAGGGCGCGCTGCCGGCCGAGGTGTCCGAGGTCGCCGAGGTCACCGTCACCCGGGTCGAGCCGGAGGTGTACGTGCCGCCGCGGCCCGGCCAGCCGGTGAACCGGGCGACCGGTGACGAACGGGACTCCGCGCTGTACTTCGACACGATGGCCGACGCGAAGGTGCCGGTCGGCATCGGGCGTGACGGGCTGCCGGTGTACCTCAACTTCGACTTCGTGGACGGCACCCGCGGCGGGCACGTGTCGATCTCCGGCGTGTCCGGCATCGCGACCAAGACGTCGTTCGCCACGTTCCTGCTGCACTCGTTCTTCAACTCGGGTGTCCTCGCGGGCGAGGCGCACAACACCAAGGCGCTGATCTTCTCGGTCAAGGGCGAGGACCTGCTGTTCCTCGACTATGACAACTCCCGCCTGAAGGACGAGTTCCGCGAGAAGTACACCCGGCTGGGCCTGCCCGCGCACGCGTTCCGCAACGTCCAGGTGTTCGCCCCGCCCCGCCCCGGCGACCCGAACGGGACCCCGGACGTCCGGGCGCGGGACCGCGCGGTCAGCCCCTTCTACTGGACCCTCGCGGAGTTCTGCGAGCAGGAGCTGATGCCGTTCGTGTTCGCCGACGGCGAGGACGAACGTGCCCAGTACACGATGCTGATCGGCCAGGTCGCGGGCCGGCTGAGGCGCGACCACCAGAAGGTCGGCACGGACGGCGCCATCTCGGTCTCCGGCGTCGACGCGGTCAACGGCGGCCCGATCCGGACGTTCGACCAGCTCGTCGCGCTGATCGAGAACGAGCTGCTCGACGAGGAGCTGCGTCGCGACTGGGTGGCCGGCTCCACCTCGCTCGGCAGCGTCAACGCGTTCCTGCGGCGGCTGCGGTCGGCCGTGAAGCCGCTCGAACGGCTCATCCGCGCGGACCTCAAGGACCGCGGCGACCGGTCGCTGACGACATCGAAGGCGCAGGTCACGGTCATCGACCTGCACAACCTGCCGGACCGCGCGCAGCGGTTCGTGGTCGGCGTCTCGCTGCGGCAGGAGTTCCGGCGCAAGGAGGAGCAGGGCACCGCGCGGCCGCTGATGTTCATCGTGCTTGACGAGCTGAACAAGTACGCCCCGCGCGACGGCGACAGCCCGATCAAGCAGATCCTGCTCGACGTCGCCGAGCGCGGCCGGTCGCTCGGCGTGATCCTGATCGGCGCACAGCAGACCGCGTCGGAGGTCGAGCGGCGGATCGTGGCGAACTGCTCCATCCGCGTCGCGGGCCGGCTCGACCCGGCGGAGGCGTCGCGACCCGAGTACGGCTACCTGCCACCCGCCCAGCGTCAGCGGGCGACCATCGCGAAGCCGGGCACGATGTTCGTGTCGCAGCCGGACATCCCGGTGCCACTGGCCATCGAGTTCCCGTTCCCCGCCTGGGCCACCCGGTCCTCGGAGAAGGGCACGTGGAACGGCGTCGACGACGGCCCCAAGCCCCCGGCCAACCCCTTCGCCGGGATACCCGGCGCGGACTCCGACGACGACCCCCCTCCCTTCTAGAGAAGGCTCGCATGAAGATCCTGCACACGGCCGACTGGCACGTAGGCAAGGTGCTGAAGAACCAGCCCCGCATCGACGAGCAGAAGGTCGTGCTCCGCGACATCGTGCGGATCGCCGACGAGGAGGACGTGGACCTCGTCGTCGTCGCGGGCGACCTCTTCGAGACGGCCGCGCCCGGTCCCCAGGCGCAGGGCCTGGTGATGCGGACCCTCATGTCGCTGCGTGCCGAGGGGCGGCACGTCTTCGTGCTGGCCGGCAACCACGACAACCAGAACCTCGTCAACGACGTCTACCGCCCGGTGCTCGGGGCGCTCGGGATGCACGTCATCGGCACCCCGAAGACCCCGGCCAACGGTGGCACCACCCGCGTCACCACGCGGTCGGGGGAGGAGGCGGTGGTCGCGGCGCTGCCGTTCCTCTCGCACCGGCACGCGATCCGTGCCGCGGAGGTCTTCCGGACCAGCGCCGACCAGCACAACCAGCGGTACGCCAACCACGTGCGGTCGATCATCGACCTGCTGTGCGAGGGGTTCACCGGCGACACGGTCAACGTCGCCACCACCCACGCCACGCTGCTGGGTGGCCGGTGGGGTGGCGGCGAGCGGGCCGTGCAGACGCTGCTCGGCTACGAGATCCCGCCCGACACGTTCCCGGTCGCGACCCACTACGCCGCGCTCGGGCACCTGCACCGGTACCAGCAGATCGACGGCCCCTGCCCCATCGCCTACTCCGGCTCGCCCATCGCGCTGGACTTCGGCGAGGAGGACAACGAACCGGTCGCGCTCGTCGTCAACGCCACCCCCGGCTCACGCGCCACGATCCGGCCCGTGCCGTTGACCGGCGGCCGCAGGCTCGCCACCCTGCGTGGCACGCTCGACGAGGTCGTGGCCGCCGGCGAGGAGGCCGGGGACGCGTTCCTGCGGGTGATCCTCACGCAGAAGGCGTCGGCCGGGCTCGCCGACATGGTCCGCGAGAAGCTGCCGAACACGCTCGACGTCCAGATCGACGAGAAGTTCCGTGCTCGTGCCGAGGCCGGCGCCGTGCGGACCCGGATCGGTCGCACGCCGACCGACCTGTTCGCGGACTTCCTGTCGGAGAAGGAGATCGAGGACCCACGCGTGCAGGCCATGTTCGCCGAGCTGCTCGAAGAGTCGACAGGGGGTCGCTGACATGCGTCCGTTGCGCCTGATGTTCGAGGGCTTCGGCAGCTACCGCGAGGAGACCGACGTCCAGCTGTCCGATGTGGACTTCTTCGTGCTCACCGGACCGACCGGCGCCGGCAAGTCGACGGTGATCGACGCGTTGTGCTTCGCCCTCTACGGCACGGTGCCGCGCTGGGGCAAGAAGGACGCCATCCGCAGCGCGCTCGCGCCGTCGGTCAACGAGGGCAAGGTGTGCCTGGTCTTCGAGGCGGCCGGGCGCCGGTACGCCGCCGTCCGGCTGCTGCGCCGCAGCGCGCAGGGGGCGGTGCAGACCAAGGAGGCCCGTCTCGACCGGGTCGACGACTCGGTGCCGCCGGACGCCGACCTCACCAAGATCCTCGAGCAGGTCGTCGAGTCCCTGGCCGAGGGCGACAAGGTCACCGGCGCGGTGACCGAGCTGCTCGGCATCTCCTACGAGCAGTTCACCCAGTGCGTCGTGCTGCCGCAGGGCCGGTTCGCCGAGTTCCTGCAGGCCAAGCCCAGCGACCGGCAGGACCTGCTGATCAAGCTGCTGGCGTACGGGGTCTACGAGGACGTCGGCCAGCGCGCCCGCGAACGCGCCAAGGTCGCCGCCGGCAAGCTCACGATGACCGAGAAGCAGCTGACCGAGCTGGGTGCCGTCACCGAGGAGGTGGTCGCGGCCGCCGAGAAGCGGGTCGCCGACCTGGAGTCGCTGGTGCCGACGGTGGACGAGGCCGTCGAGGAGATCGCCGCGATCCGCACCCGCTGGTCCGAGGCGAACGCCGCCACCAAAACGGTGAAGGAGCAGTCGACCGGCCTGGACACGCTGCGCCGCCCCGCGGACGTGGTCGACCTGGCCACCCGGCTGGCGGACGCGGACGAGCGGATCGCGCTGCGTGCCGGGGAGCGCGCCACGGCGGAGACGGCGGAGGCCGACGCGGAGGCCGCGCGTGCCGATCTGCCGGAGGCCGCCGAGCTGTCCCGCTGGCGCGACGCCCACACCCGCCTCGCGAACCTGACCGCCCGCCTGGACCGGCTCCGCACCACCGCGGCGCAGGCCGACGCGGCCGAGCAGTCCGCGGCCGGTGAGTTCGCCGAGGCCGAGCACGCCCTGACCGACGCCGAGGCCGCCCAGACCGCCGCAGACCGGGCCCACCGCGCGGTCGCGCTGGCCGCCGACCTGGTCGAGGGCGAGCCGTGCCCGGTGTGCCGCCAGGAGGTCCACGACCTGCCCCACCACGCCGTGCCGGCCGACCTCGACGACGCCCGTGTTGCCGTCAAGAAGGCCAAGTCCCAGGTCACCACGTCGCGGAAGGCCCACGCCGACGCGTCGCGGGCGGCCGCCACGGCTCGCGCGGAGGTGACCTCGGCGGCACAGCAGGCCGACGACCTGACCGCGGAGCTTCGGGACGCCCCGCCGCCGGCCGAGGTCGAGGCCGCGTTGACTCGCCGGGAGACCGCGGACGCCGCGGTCGACCGCGCCCGGGTCCGCGCGCGGTCGGCCCGCAAGGCCGTCGACGACGCGCGCAAGGAGCGCAACGCGCTGGCGGACGAGGAGCAACGTGCCTGGTCGGCGCTGCGGGCCAGCCGCGACCGGTTCGTCGCGCTCGGCGCGCCGCCGGTCGAGGGCACTGACCTCGCCGCCGCCTGGCAGGCGCTGCTGACGTGGGCCGGCGACCAGCGCCGCTCGCTCGACGACCGGATCGCGTCGCTGGCGCAGGCCGAGGAGGACGTGCTGGCCGAAGGCACCGCCGCCAGCACCCGCCTGGCCCAGCTCCTGGCGGACCACGGGGTCGACCTGCCGAAACAGGGCAAGGGCGACGTCGTGCTGGCCGGCGAGCTGGCGCGGCTGCGGGCCGAGCTGGCCGACCTGCGCGAACGCCGGTCGCGGTCCGCGACGCTGGCCGCCGAGGTCGAGACGTGCCGCGAGGAGGAGCGGGTCGCGCACCTGCTGGGCACGCTGCTGAGGTCGACCGGGTTCGAGGCGTGGCTGTGCGCGGAGGCGCTGGAGTCGCTGGTCGCCGAGGCGTCGGAGATCCTCATGCAGCTGTCCGGCGGGCAGTACGAGCTGAACCGCGACAAGCGCAACGAGCTGGTCGTGCTCGACCACAACGACGCCGGGACCATCCGGCCGGTCAACACGCTGTCCGGCGGGGAGACGTTCCAGGCGTCGCTGGCGCTCGCGCTGGCACTGTCCCACCAGGTCGTGGGCCTGTCCGGCGGGAAACGGGACCTGAACTCGATGTTCCTGGACGAGGGCTTCGGCACCCTGGACGAGGCCACACTGGACACCGTGGCGGCCACACTGGAGCGACTGGCGTCGGAGACCGAGCGGATGGTGGGCATCGTGACGCACGTGCCGGCCCTGGCCGAGCGCGTCCCCGTGCAGTTCGCGGTGACCCGTGACGGCGCGTCGTCGCGACTGCGGCGGGTCGACGTGTGATGGTGCGGTCATGACCGGACTCCTGGCACCCACGACCTACACGGTCGACCCGTGGGACCCCGCGTACGGAGTGGCGCGCGGCGACGAGCTGGACGGCCGCGAGTCGTCGGCCCGCCTCGACCTGGACGTCGAGCTGCCGGCGTCGTCCTGGCGTGCGCTGTCGCCGGCCGATGGCGCCCTGCCCGGTTCGATCCTGTTCCTGGACGGCGTCCGGCGGATCGACGCACGGGTCTGGGTCCACGGCGATGGCCCCGAGCCGCTGCCGGGCGTGATCGCGTCCCTGGCGGCGGGCCTGGTCCGCTGTGACGGCGCCGCGCAGATCGTGGACGTGGCCGTGGACCGCGGCCTGTACGCGGAGTCCGGTGGCGACATCGAGACCCGGCACGCGCGCTACCGGTTCCACCGCACGCCGGGCGGCCTGGACAAGCTGACGCTGGGTGTGCAGGGGCGCCTGGCGGCGCTGGAGGTGGAGCTGGCGAACTCGTGGCGCCAGAACTCCAATGTGGAGGATGACCTGCTGGTGGTGGACGGTCCGCTGCGTGGCCGTACGCACCTCGCCCGCACCGTGGGTTATGTGAAGACACACCAGAAGTCGTACCTGCAGGCCGAGCAGGCCGAGGTGGTGGCGGGACTGGGCCCTGGCCAGCGAAGCCCGGTGTTCAAGATGGGGACGTCGTGGGAGCGGTTGTCGTGGTACCTGCGGCTGCCGGGCGCGTCGCGGGCACCGTGGTCGGCGATCGTACGGTTGGAGTGCTCGGCGGACCTGACCGCGGAGGACGCGGTCGCGCTCGCGGACGTGACCGCCCAGGTGCTGCCGAGGCTGGCGAGCTCGCCGCACAAGGACCCCCGGGCGCCCCAGAACCTGGTGCCGATCGGTGGGTTGGAACGGCAGTTGAGGCACCGCCTCGGCGATGCCGCGTTGCTGTACCGGGCGCTACGCGGCGCGCTGGCCGCGTAGCCGGGCGGGCGAGCCGGCGGAGATCGCCAACCAGCCGAGCCCGACGAGCATCAACACCCCGTGCGCGATCCGGACCGGCGCCGGCGTGAAGAACTGCGGAAGAAACAGCACGAACCCAGCGGCGAACACCGTGGCGGCGTACCTGTCGACGCGCCACACCCTGACCGCGACGAGTACCGCCCCGACCGCGAGCGTGACCAACCCGACCCCGAAGATCGTGATGGCGACCGGGTTGTAGCGAGTGGCCTCCGCGACGTCGAGCAGGTTGGTGCCCGTGGTGGCGGCGGCGTGCAGGCCGAAGTCCTCGGCGCCGTAGTAGGGCAGCGTCAGCCCCGCGCCGACCCACATGACGGCGGTGGGCAGGAGTCCGACGAGGTCGCGTAAGCCGAGTAAGGCCAAGGGCACCAACACAAAGCCGATCATCGCGAGAAAGTGCGAGACGACCCAGGCGGTCGAGCCCATCGCCTCGCGGGCACCGGAGGTCGTGGTCTCGTCGGTCCAGGGACGGAGCACGGGGTAGAGCAGGAAGAGGACACCGGCCAGCGCCAGAGCGGTTCTGGGCATGGGTTTTCTCCTTCAGCCGCGAGGAATGCCACCGAGCACGGCGGCGATGAGCTGTTCGTAGGTGTGGTCGAGGTCTTCGGGCAGCCCGAACCCACCCCCGGCCTCCAGCGAGGCGAACCCATGCGCGACGGCCCGAAAGCAACGGATGACATGGATGGCGTCGGACCGCGGGAGCTCGTAGGCACGCAACGCCCCGAGGACGACGTCGAACTGCTTCGCACCGGCGGCGGCGAGGGCGGGATCGTGCAGTGGGTCGAGGGGAGCGGCGGCGTACCGGGCGGGGTGGGCCTTCACGTAGGCGCGGTAGGCATGCATGAGGGCGATGAGGGCGTCGTCACCACTACGCCCGAGAACGGCGCGGGTGAAGTGCTCGGTCATGTCGTCGAGCACCCGGCGGCCGAGGAGCGTGCGGAGCTCGCCCAACCCGGCGACGTGCTTGTAGAGCGACGGCGTGGCGACTCCCGTCCGCTGCGCGACAGCGGCGAGTGTGAGGGCGTCGACCCCGTGCTCATCGACGAGCGCGAGCGCGGCCTCCACGACGGCGGCGGTGGAAAGCCCGGCCCTAGGCATGGCGGCTATCTCTCATAGCTTGAAAGCTATTGTAAGTAGCTTGCCTGGGTCAAGCCTGACTCGCCCCTGCGTCGGCCGAATGAGGGCGCAGCTTCTTGGAGAGGCGCTGCGCCATGCCACGACAAAGCCCGTGCCTGGACGCCCCTGCGGGGACGCTCCTGCGGAAACGGCCTGTTGGGGACAGGCCTGAGGGAACGGGCTTCCGGAGGAGACCCGCGGAATGAGCTTGTGGAGGCGGCTTGCAGAGGCGGTTTGCGGAGGCGGGCTTGTGGAGGCGGCCTGTGGGGATGGGTCTGCGGAGGCGAGATTTGCGGAGGCGGGCTTGTGGAGGCGACGCGGCCTGTGGGGCGGGCTTGCGGAGGCGGCTTGTGGAGGCGAGTTTGTGGAGGCGCCTGTGGGTATGGGCCTGCGGACGCGAGCCTGTGCAGGTCTCAGCAGGCAGCGGTCGTTGCCGAGTCAGTCGGTCGTGGTGCCCCGTTCGGTGAGGGTGAAGCGGGCCGTGCTCTCCACGGTGTCCGAGACGTCCAGGGCTTTGTCGTCGACGTAGTCGGCCGTCACCGTGTCCAGCATTACCCGGGCACCGGTGGTCTCCTCGGTGACCACCACGTCCGTCTCGTCGGGGAGGGCGGCTACCGACATCCCGAAGCCGCGGTCGCCCGCACGTGCTTCCACGCGTAGGCCACCGCCCTCACCAACGCCCTGGGCGCGGGTGAGCTTCTGGATGGCCAGTCCTGCCTCCGGCGTGATGTGCAGCATGTCCTCGGGCTGCCCGAGCAAGGCCGGGTCAAACACCGCCGGCACTTGGCATCCCTGATCGGGGTCGCCATTGTGTAGCGTGCTTGACATGGCAACGGAGCACGTCGATGTCCTCATCGTGGGCGCCGGACTGTCCGGTATCGGCGCCGCCTGTCACCTGCGGCAGCGCTGTCCGGACCGCAGCTTCGCGGTCCTCGAGGCCCGGGACGCAATCGGCGGCACCTGGGACCTCTTCCGTTACCCGGGTGTGCGCTCGGACTCCGACATGTTCACGCTCGGTTACTCGTTCAGTCCGTGGACCGAGACCAAGGTCATGGCCGACGGCCCTTCGATCCGCGAGTACGTGCGCCGCACCGCGCGTGCCTTCGGGGTCGACCCGCACATCCGCTTCCACCACAAGGTGGTCGCGGTCGAGTGGTCGAGCGCCAGCGCCACCTGGACGGTGACGGCGGAGCGCACGGACCAGGCCGCAGACCAGGCCGCGGACCCGGCGTCGGATTCAGTTGTGACAGTGACCCTGACGTGCTCCTTCCTGTATGTCTGCTCGGGTTACTACCGCTACGACAAGGGCTACGCCCCGTCGTTCGACGGGATCGACGACTTCGCCGGGCAGGTCGTCCATCCCCAGCACTGGCCCGCCGACCTCGACTACGCCGGCAAGCGGGTGGCCGTGATCGGCAGTGGCGCCACGGCGGTCACGCTGGTGCCCGCCATGGCCGAGACCGCCGCGCACGTCACGATGGTTCAGCGCTCACCCAGCTACGTGATGTCCCTGCCCGCCAGGGACCCCATCGCCGAGAAGCTGATCGGCAGGATCCCCGGCCGGTACCTGTTCCCCGCGCTGCGGTGGAAGAACGTACTGACCCAGATGTTCGCCTACCAGCTGTCCCGCCGCGCACCGAAGGTCATGAAGACCTTGCTGCGCAAGGGAGTGCTCAACCACATGGCGCCCGGCTACGACGCCGACCCCCACTTCGCGCCCACGTACGATCCGTGGGACCAGCGCATGTGCTTCGTCCCCGACGGCGACCTGTTCACAGCACTCCGCTCCGGCCGCGCGTCCGTCGTGACCGGCACGATCGACCGCTTCACCGTCCGAGGCCTGCGCATGACCACGGGCGAGGAGCTAGAGGCCGACGTCGTCGTCACGGCCACCGGGCTGAACCTCCTGCCCGTCGGCGGGATGGCGCTGACCGTCGACGGCGAGCCCGTCAACCTCGGCGACACCGTGGCGTACAAGGGAATGATGCTGTCCGGCGTGCCGAACTTCGCCATGACCATCGGGTACACCAACGCCTCGTGGACGCTGAAGGCCGACCTCGTCGCCGGGTACGTCTGCCGGCTGCTCAACCACATGGCCGCGCGCGACTACCAGGTGGTGACGCCGGTCTTGGCGGACCCGGAGGTCGACACAGTGCCGCTCATCGACCTCACGTCGGGCTACGTGCTCCGCAGCATCGACGCGCTCCCGAAGCAGGGTCCTGCCGCTCCCTGGCGCCTGCACCAGAACTACCCGAAGGACGTCCTGATGCTCCGCCGCGGCCCGGTGGACGACGACGTCCGCTTCGACCGCCGGCCGACCCACGCGAAGCAGGGCGTGGACCACCAGCCCGCCTGAACGCCGAACGAGCCTGCGTGACCGGCGACCCCGAACGAGGCCACCCTGACCACGGAACGGGCTGCATGAACGGCGATCCCGGACAAGCGATCCCGAACGAGGCCTGCTTGAGCACCGAACGAGCCGCATGAACGGCGTTCCCGAATGGCCTGCCTGAGCGTCGAACGAGCCTGCATGGCCGGCAATCCGAACGAAGCCCGCCTCACCGGCAAATCCAAGCGAGCCTGCCTGACCGCCCGAACCCGAAACGAGCGTGCCTCACCGGCGAACCCGACGACGCCCAGCCTGACGGCCGAACTCGAACCCGAATCCGACCGCGTTTGGCCTGACCGCCGAACTCGAACCCGAACCCGACGCGCCCAGCCTGACCGCCGAACCCGAACCTGACCGCGCCCGGCCGCACCGAACTCGAACGAGCCCACATGACCGGCGATCCCGGACAAGCGATCCCGGACAAGCGATCCCGAACAAGCGATCCCGAACAAGCCTGCATCAGCTTCATCCCTCCGCCCGACCCGTACGAGCGGCGGACCACGACCACCAACGGACCACGGGGCCAGCCCGTGAAAGCCGGATCGCGTCGCGAACCCGTCTGCATGGCCGGACCGCGCCCACCAGCGTGCGGTGTGCTGTGTCGGATATGGAGTTAGGTGTCTGCCAAAGGCGGCTCCAGGGTTGTCGTTGCTAGACAGAGCGACTCAGGGCATGCGCGAACCCGAGGACGCGAAAGTTCCGGACAGGGGTGATCCGGACCGACGTATCCCAGCCGGGTGTTGCGAAACGGCTGCCGGGATGTCGAGGTTGCTTGCGCGGTCACGACATCCGGCGCGCGGGCGGCGGATGTACCGGGACGCAGGGACACGGTCTGGCGAGTGATGAAACGAACATGTGTTCACCATACGGCGGCCGGGGGTCGGGGCGCCAATCGCGTCACCTGATCGTGTGGGGGCGGTATTCGCATCGCTTGTGGGGGAAGGAAATCGAGACCTGCGCCACAGCGGCGAACACGGTGGGCGGTCGGGCGTGTACGGGGTGAGGTCATCGCGCGCCGTTCGTTGCGAGTATGCTTGGCGCGCCGGCTGTCGTCCGCGGGTGATTCGGGGTTGGGGTGGACGGCTCGGCGAACCTGGACCGCACTGCACGGGCAGGGCCATGACCAGGCAGGAGAGTTCGCGGACACCCTGTTCCTGAACCTCACCGCGCTTCTCCCGGACCGTTGGTCGGACCTGCGTGGTTGGGCATCGGGGAGCAAATGCCGGGGGTTGTCAGGGGAAGCGGATAGGCTCTCCTACGGTGCTGACCGCCTGAGCACGGGCGCGTCATGAAGCGGGAGACGACCAGAAGTGACTGCGGGAACCTTTTACGGTGCCGACGATCTGACCCACCTCGAGGGCCTCGAGGCGGTGCGGAAGCGGCCGGGGATGTACATCGGCTCGACGGACAGCCGAGGCATCAACCACCTGTTCAACGAGGTCGTCGACAACTCTACGGACGAGGGCATCGGTGGCCACGCGAGCCGGGTCGTGGTCACGCTGCACGCGGACGGCAGCGTTCAGGTCGACGACGACGGGCGCGGCATCCCCACGGGGGTGCACGCCAAGTCCGGCCTGTCCGGGGTGGAGTTGGTGCTGACGCGCCTGCACGCGGGCGGCAAGTTCGGCGGGTCCGGCTACAAGACCTCCGGCGGTCTGCACGGCGTCGGCGCGTCTGCGGTCAACGCACTGTCACACCGGTACGACGTCACCGTGAAGCGGGACGGCAAGGTGCACCAGATGTCGTTCGCGCACGGTGTGCCGGGTGAGTTCGACGGCGCGGGGCCGAAGGCGAAGTTCACGCAGCGGTCCGGGCTGAACGTCGTGCGGCGGATGAAGCGCGGCGAGGCGACCGGCACGTCCACCCGCTACTGGTACGACTCGCGCTACTTCGAGAACGCCGCGGTGCTGGACGTCGAGGCCGTGCGGTCGAAGCTGCGCAACACGGCGTTCCTCGTGCCGGGCGTGACCTACGTGCTGCGCAGTGCGCTCGAGAGCACGATCAACGAGGAGACCTTCCACTACCCCAACGGTCTCGCCGACATGGTGGAGTTCCTGGCGCCGGCCGCCGACAAGCCGGTGTCCGGCATCATCATGATCAACGGCACCGGGACGTACCGGGAGAACGCGGCCGACGAGAACGGCGTCATGCAGTCCAAAGTGGAACGCGTGGCCGAGGTCGAGGTCGCCGTCCGCTGGGGCACCGGGTACGAGCGCACGATCGAGTGCTTCACCAACACGATCCGCAACGTGCACGGCGGCACGCATCGCCGCGGGTTCGACCGCGCGATGGTGAAGGCCGTGAACGAGGCCATCGCCAGGACCCGCGGGCTGCTCAAGCCCAAGGAGGACCCGCCGACGCTCGACGACGTCGAGGAGGGCATGACCGCGGTCGTACACGTCAAGATCCCCGAGCCGCAGTTCACGTCCCAGACCAAGGACGAGCTGTCGACGGCCGGCATCACGAAGGTTCTGCAGACCATCGTGGACCAGGAGGTCCGCGCGTGGACGGAGAACCGCAAGACCAAGACCGAGGCGAAGACCGTGCTGCAGAAGGTGGTCGACGCCGCCCGCGTGCGGCTGACCCAGAAGCAGCAGAAGGACGCCGCCCGCCGCAAGACCGCCCTCGAGGGCGCCGCGATGCCGCCGAAGCTGGTCGACTGCCGCTCGACCGGCATCGGCCGCAGCGAGCTGTTCCTCGTGGAGGGTGACAGCGCGCTGGGATCGGCGCGGCTCGCGCGGGTGTCCGAGTACCAGGCGCTGCTTCCCTTGCGCGGCAAGATCCTCAACGTCCAGAAGGCGAGCCTGGCCGACACGTTGCGCAACGTGGAGATCGCGTCGATCGTGCAGGTGCTCGGCGCCGGGACCGGGCGGACGTTCGACCTGACGACCATGCGGTACGGGCGGGTCATCCTGATGGCGGACGCGGACGTCGACGGGTCGCACATCCGGACACTGCTGATCACGCTGTTCGCGCGGTACATGCGCCCGGTGATCGAGGACGGCCGGCTCTACGCCGCGATGCCGCCCCTGCACAAGATCACCACCAAGGGGCGCAACTCGGAGACGCACTTCACCTTCACGCAGCGTGAGATGGAGACGAGGGTCGCCGCGCTGCAGAGGGCCGGCAAACAGGTCGTCACGCCGGTGCCGCGGTTCAAGGGTCTCGGCGAGATGGACGCCGAGGAGCTGTGGGAGACCACGATGAACCCGGCCACCCGCTCGGTCCGGCGTATCACGCTCGACGACGTGGAAGCGGCCGAGACGGCGCTGGAGCTGCTGATGGGTGAGAAGGTGGAACCGCGGCGGAACTGGCTGGTGGAGTCGTCCGTGCGGGTCGACCAGTCGGCGATCGACATCTAGGGGCTAGGGAAACATGGCACGCCGCAAGGGCACAACCACGACGAGGGTCGACCCGGCCGCGTTCGACCGCGCCGGCGCTCAGGTCTTCGACAACCCGTTGAAGACCGAGATCGAGGACTCCTACCTGGAGTACGCGTACTCGGTCATCCACTCGCGCGCGTTACCCGACGCACGTGACGGGCTCAAGCCCGTCCACCGCCGGATCCTGTACTCGATGAACGAGAACGGCTACCGGCCGACGCACGCGTACGTGAAGTCGTCCCGTGTGGTCGGTGACGTGATGGGCAAGTACCACCCACACGGCGACGGGGCGATCTACGACGCGATGGTCCGGCTGGCGCAGGACTTCTCGATGAACGCGCCGCTGGTCGACGGGCACGGCAACTTCGGGTCCCCGGACGACGGACCGGCCGCGAGCCGGTACACCGAGTCCCGGCTGTCCAATGAGGCCATGCTGCTAGTCGGCGAGCTCGGCGAGGACACCGTCGACTTCCGGCCGAACTACGACGGGTCCCTGGACGAGCCGTCGGTGCTGCCGGCCGCCTTCCCGAACCTGCTGGTGAACGGAACCTCCGGGATCGCGGTCGGCATGGCCACCAACATGATTCCGCACAATCTGGCCGAGATCATCGGCGCCGCGCGGTGGCTCATCCACCATCCGGACGCCTCGCTCGACAAGCTCATGGAGTTCGTGCCGGGGCCCGACCTGCCCACCGGCGGCATGCTGCTCGGGCTCGACGAGGTCCGGCGCGCCTACGAGACCGGGCGCGGCGTCGTGCGCATGCGGGCCAAGGTCGAGATCGGACTGCTCGAGGGCAGCCGGGGGCGACAGGCCATCACGATCGTCGAGCTGCCCTACGCCGTCGGGCCCGAGAAGATCATCGAGAAGATCACCGACGAGGTCACCAAGTCCAAGCGGCTCACCGGGATCGCGGACGTCAAGGACCTCACCGACCGGGAGAACGGCACCCGCGTCGTGATCGAGTGCAAGGTGGGCGTCAACCCGCAGGCCCTGCTGGCCGACCTGTACCGGCTGACGCCGATGGAGCAGTCGTTCGGCATCAACAACCTCGTGCTGGTCGACGGGCAGCCGCAGACGCTCGGGCTCAAGGCGCTGCTCGAGGTGTTCCTGCGGCACCGGTACGAGGTCGTCACGCGGCGCACGAGGTTCCGCCGCCGCAAGCGGGAGGAGCGGCTGCACCTCGTCGAGGGGCTGCTCATCGCGTTGCTGGACATCGACAAGGTGATCCGGCTGATTCGCGGCAGCGAGGACGCGGCCGCCGCGAAAGAGGGCCTGATGAAGCGCTTCAAGCTCTCGGAGATCCAGGCCACCTACATCCTCGACACGCCGCTGCGCCGCCTGACCAAGTACGACAAGCTCGAACTGGAGCAGGAGCAGGACCGGCTGCGGGCGGAGATCGCCGAGCTGACGAAGATCCTCGAGAACGACGCGGTGCTGAAGCGGCTCGTCTCGTCGGAGCTGGCGAAGGTCGCGAAGGACCTCGGCAGGGAGCGACTGACCGCGCTGATCGACGGTGACCTCAAGGAGGTGCTGGCCGCATCGAAACCGGCCGGCCCGCTGGAGGTCGCGGACGACCCGTGCCAGGTGATCCTGTCCGCCACCGGGCTGGTCGCGCGGACGGCGGCCGAGTCGGAGGAGGCGACCGAGGCACGCAAACGCAGTGGCCGCGCCAAACACGACACCGTCGCGGCGGTGGTGCACACGACCGCGCGCGGGCAGGTGCTGCTCGTGACCAGTCTCGGCCGGGCGTTCAAGACCGACGTGCTGCCGCTGCCCGTGCTGCCGGAGGCGGCGGGGACGGTGTCGCTGCGGGGCGGCATGGCGGCCAGCGAGCTGGTTCCCCTGGAGAAGGGCGAGAAGGTCGTCGGCATCGCACCGCTCGGCGAACGGGCCGAGGGATCGGCCGGGCTCGCGCTCGGGACGCGGCACGGCGTGGTGAAGGTGTGCGCGCCCGAGTGGCCGGTCCGGTCCGACGAGTTCGAGGTGATCTCGTTGAAGGACGGCGACGAGGTCGTCGGTGCCGCGTGGTTGACCGACGGCGCCGAGAACCTCGTGTTCTTGTCGTCGGACTCTTCACTGCTGCGGTTCAGCGCCTCGCTGGTGCGGCCGCAGGGGGTGAAGGGCGGCGGGATGGCCGGGATCAACCTCGCCGCGGATGCTTCGGCGGTGTTCTTCGGGGCCGTGCGGACGGATGACGACGATCACGGCGAGCCGATGGTCGTCACCTGCACCGGGCTGAGTGTGAAGGTCACGCCGTTCGAGCTGTATCCGGCCAAGGGGCGGGCGACCGGTGGGGTCCGGACGCATCGCTTCCTCAAGGGGGAGCGGGAGTTGGTGCTCGCCTGGGTCGGGCCTCGGCCCGCCGGGGCCTCGTCCACCGGGTCCTCTGTGGAGCTGCCCTCCGTGGACAAGCGGCGGGACGGGTCGGGAACGGCCCACCCCGGGCCCGATGTGATTGGGCACCTGATCGAGCGAGGGTAACGGCCCACCGGCGGGTGGGCCTCGGCGAGAGGCGGGCGGGGACGGGCCGCGCGGTTGAGCGGCCCCGTCCGTCGCCACGGGGGCTCAGGTGGTCAGGGTGAAGCGGCCTTCGCCCTGGGACACCGTGATCTCGCCGGTGCAGGCTGGGACCGTCACGATGACGGTGAACGGGCCACTGGTGGGTGGTACGCGGTCGGTGCCGATCCAGATGGCGGGTAGCTGCTTCTCGACGCATTCCCGCGGTAGTTCCTGGGCCGCTTTCGTGCCGTCGTGTACCACCACCGTCGCCTGTAGTCCGGTGGTGTAGGCCGGGTGGGACGGTGTCGTCGCCGGGCTTGGCTGTGGTGTGGGCGCCGCTTCCGCTTTGGTTGTGGCGCCTGGCAGGGAAAGGGCGTATGCCGTGCCGCCCAGTAGCGTCAGGACCGCTGCCACTGCCAGGACCCGCCGTGCGAGGTGGAAGGTGCCGCGTAGCTGCATGACGCCCGACTCGGCCAGTACCAGGTCCCGGTGGTCGTGGTACAGCCTCAGCTGGTCGTCCGTCTCGGCCAGTTTCTGCTTTTCCGTTGTCAGGGCTGCCCGTTCCGAGTCGAGCTTGGTCGCGGCCGCCGCGTACATCGACGACGTGGCGTTGACCTCGTTGTTCGGGGCCTGGCGTTTTCTCTGTTCTTCCAACAGGGTTGACAGGTCCGCCACTCGTCTTTCGTAGGAGTCGACCGACACCGTCAGCCTTGCCACCCCCGGGGCCAGCCTGGCGTGCTCCGACTCCAGCTCGCCCAGCTTCTTGATCAGGTTGGTCACCGATGCAGGGCGCTCGTTCGACTCCAGGTTCGGGCCGAGGTGGGCTGACGACTCCTGGCCGTGGAGAATGTTCGTCAGCTCTATGCGGCTGGCCAGCTTCGGGTTCCACAGGGCACTCAGCCTGTTGACCGTCAACACCGGACGGCCGTTGATCCACACGAAGCCCTTGTCGTCCGTCTTCTGGATACCTCTCAGGTCGCGGTCCAGCTCGCCCAGGCTCACGTCCTCCGGTTCGTTCACCAGGGACACCGCGATCACCGCTGTCACTATGCCGGCCACCGCCACTAGGAGGCCGCCCACCAGCCACAGACCCGCCGGCCACGTCAGCTCCACGTCGGCTATCGCCGCGAACGGGAGGGAGCCGAAGATCAGCAAGCCCACGGCCGCGAACGCGGCCAGCATCCACCTCGCGGTCTTCTGGTAGCTCTGCCTCGCCGTTCTGGCCAGCTGTGTGGCGGCCGAGTTGCCCGGGACCGCGCCGTCCGCCGACTGCTCCTCTTCCCTGCCGGCGCCCGCCGCCGTCTCCACGAACTTGCGCATTGCCTCGGCGGCGTCGGTCAGCTTCGAGAAGTCCATGCGTCCCCCAACGTTGGTGGCGCCACGTTACTGGGACGTCGAAACCGCCAACCTACTGGGGATGCTCAGCCGCGGCCTATGTACGGCATCTTCGTGGCCATCACCGTCATGAACTGCACGTTCGCCGACAGCGGCAGTTCTGCCATGTGTAGCACCATGTCCGCGACATGTGCCGCGTCCATCGTCGGCTCCGCCATCGTGGTGCCGTTCGCCTGCAACACTCCGGCGCTGATCGACGCCGTCATGTCCGTCGCCGCGTTGCCGATGTCGATCTGTCCGCAGGCTATGTCGTACGCGCGGCCCTCCAGCGACAGCGCCTTCGTCAGGCCCGTGATCGCGTGCTTCGTCGCCGTGTACGCCACCGCGTGTGGACGTGGGGCGTGGGCGGAGATCGAGCCGTTGTTGATGATCCGGCCGCCACGCGGCGACTGGGACTTCATCAGTTGGAACGCCTCCCGCGTGCACAGGAAGGTGCCGGTCAGGTTCACGTCCACGACCCGCCGCCACTGCTCGGGCGACAGTTCGTCGAGCGGCACCGGCGGAGCGCCGGCCCCGGCGTTGTTGAACAACAGGTCGAGC
>NZ_DASQCC010000091.1:0-9696 GCF_035634895.1 Actinophytocola sp.
CACCAGGCCCATGGCGATGCCGGACACCGGCGCCTTCAGCGGCACACCGGCGTTGAGCAGCGACATGGTCGAGGCGCACACCGAGCCCATGGACGTCGAGCCGTTGGAGCCCAGCGCCTCGGAGACCTGGCGGATCGCGTAGGGGAACTCGTCCCGCTTCGGCAGCACCGGGATCAGGGCCCGCTCGGCGAGCGCGCCGTGGCCGATCTCGCGCCGCTTCGGCGAGCCGACCCGGCCCGTCTCACCGGTGGAGAACGGCGGGAAGTTGTAGTGGTGCAGGTAGCGCTTGTGCGTCTCCGGGGACAGCGAGTCGATCTGCTGCTCCATGCGCAGCATGTTCAGCGTGGTGACACCCAGGATCTGGGTCTCGCCGCGCTCGAACAGCGCCGAGCCGTGTGCCCGCGGGATGATCGCGACCTCGGCGGACAGCTGCCGGATGTCGGTGATGCCGCGGCCGTCGATGCGGATCTTGTCGCGCAGGATGCGCTGGCGGACCAGCTTCTTGTTCAGCGACCGGAACGCGGCGCCGATCTCCTTCTCGCGACCCTCGAAGGCGCCGCCCTCGACCGCGCCGACCTTCTCCAGCGTGGTGGCCTTGAGCTCGTCGATCGTCGACTCGCGCTCCTGCTTGCCGGCGATGGTCAGCGCCTGCGCCAGCTCGTCGGACACCGCGGCCGTGACGGCCTCCAGCGCGTCCGGCTGGTAGGCCGGGAACGTGGGGTACTCGCGGGTCTCCTTGGCGGCGACCTCGGCGAGCCGGGCCTGTGCCTCGCACAGCGCCTTGATGAACGGCTTGGCGGCCTCGAGGCCGCTCGCGACGACCTCCTCGGTCGGCGCCTGCTGGCCGTCGGCGATCAGGTCGAGCACGTTGCCGGTGGCCTCGGCCTCGACCATCATGATCGCGACGTCGCCCGACTCGACCACACGGCCGGCGACGACCATGTCGAACGCGGCCTTCTCCAGCTGCTCGTGGGTCGGGAAGGCGACCCACTGCTCGCCGATCAGGGCGACGCGCACGCCGCCGACCGGGCCGGAGAACGGCAGGCCGGCGAGCTGGGTGGAGGCGGAGGCGGCGTTGATGGCCACCACGTCGTACAGGTCCTGCGGGTTGAGCGACTGCACCGTGATGACGACCTGGATCTCGTTGCGCAGACCGTCCACGAAGGACGGGCGCAGCGGGCGGTCGATCAGGCGGCAGGTCAGGATCGCGTCGGTGGAGGGACGGCCCTCGCGCCGGAAGAACGAGCCGGGGATACGGCCCGCCGCGTACATGCGCTCCTCGACGTCGACCGTCAGCGGGAAGAAGTCGAAGTGCTCCTTCGGGTGCTTGGACGCCGTGGTGGCGGACAGCAGCATGGTCTCCTCGTCGAGGTAGGCCACGACGCTGCCGGCGGCCTGCCGGGCGAGCCGGCCGGTCTCGAAGCGGATGCTGCGCTTGCCGAAGTTGCCGTTGTCGATCACGGCGGTGGTCTCGTGTACTCCAGCCTGGCTGAAGTCAGTCATGTAGAAACTCCTCGTTTCCTCTCGGGCGCGCGCACACCCCATACGGGGCAACAGGCACGGGGGTAGAGGTCCGAACGAGGCCGGTCTTCGATCGAAGTCCCCGGGGCTTTCATTCACCCGGCGACCACTACCGAGGACCGGCGATCTGATCCCCGCACGCGGCGATTGCTCGCCCTTGTTCGTCTGTAAGTCCGAAAAGACTCGGGGGGAGCGGTCCAGTTCGACCACTCCCCCTCAGGGTCCTATCGGCGCAGGCCCAGTCGCTGGATGAGCGACCGGTAGCGTTCGATGTCCACCTTCGTCAGGTAGTTGAGCAGCCGGCGGCGGCGGCCGACCAGCAGCAACAGACCCCGACGAGAGTGGTGGTCGTGCTTGTGCACCTTCAGGTGCTCGGTCAGGTCGCTGATGCGCTTGGTCAGCATCGCGACCTGGGCCTCCGGCGAGCCGGTGTCCTTCTCGTGGACCCCGTAGTCCGCCAGGATGGTCTTCTTCTGTTCGGTGGACAGCGCCACTCGTTGTTCTCCTCGTATGAGATGTGCCGTGTTTCGCGGTGTTTCGGGTACCAGCCACCACGGACCGCAGCCGGACCCAACGACCAAGGTTAACAGGCGGGTAATCAGCGCTGCTTACCGGGCGCGCTCGACAGCGACACCCGGTCCAGGGCGTCGTACACCGGCCCGGCCGGTGTCAGGTCACTACGGAACAACACCACCTCGTCAGTCAACCACCACCGACCACGATACCCGTCCAGCGCGGCGGCCGCCCTGACAGCGGCCTCGTTGCCGGACCGCCCGCGTTTCCACCGGGCGACGGTGACGTGCGGGACGAACGCCAGCTCGTCGGTCTGCTCGCCGAGCGCGCCGGCCAGCCCGCGCAGCGCCGCGGCATGCTCGCCGTCCAGCGCGTTCACCCCGATCCAGAGCACGCCGGGGAACCGGCCGGAGGCCCGCAGCCGGATCCGGAACCCACGCAGCCCGGCCGCCTGCCCGCGGAACCAGGCCGTGCGGCGGTCGGCGTGCTCGCGGTCGCCGTAGAACCCGAGGGTGATGTGCCAGCGGTCGGGCGGCGCCCACGTCAGCTCGGGAGCGGTGGCCCTGGCGCCGGCCAGTCGTTGGGCCAGCTCGTCCCGGACCTCGCCGGGGAGTTCGATCGCCGAGAACAGGCGAACCATGCTGCCTACTGGGGCTGACCTGCCCTCCGCAGCAGGTCGGCCAGCTCCGGGAACCGGCCGTTGAGCAGGCCGGCCGCGGCGGTGAGGTCACTGGGCTCGGCGACTCGGCGCAGCGCGGCGACCGCGACCCGGTCGTTGCGGCCGATGTCCACCGGCAGGTTGTCCCTGGTCACCGAGGGTCGGGAGGCGCGGACCTCCTCGAGGGCGCGGACCAGCGCTTCCTTCTTGCCGGCCGCCACGTCCGGCACCAGGACCTTGCGTTCGAGCATGATCAGCCGGGCCAGCACCGCCGGGTTGCCGATCTTCGCGCGGCGACCGCTCATCACCTGGCTGAGCATGGGCGCGCTGATGCCGAGCACCTCGGCGAGGTAGGCCTGGGAGATGTCGAAGGCCACCACGAGCCGGCGCACGCGGTCGCCGAGGGGCTCCCCGTACCACTCGCGCTGCAAACCGAGGTTGCGCTGGACGATCTTGTGGTCCTCCACCGTCGTTACTCCCCTGAGTCCCGCTCATCCTTGACGCGCTGTATTCAGTGCCGACCTCAGAGCATCTTGCCAGTACTACGCGGGATACGCGGCAAAACCGGACAGCCGTTCGCATCTGCATCGTGCGCGGTCCACCTGGGGGCCACCGCCGGCTCAGGAGAGCAGGTCCCGAGTCCTTCGCACGTCGCGGTGCATCTCCTCGACCAGGGCCGCCGAGGAGGCGAACTTCTCCATGTCGCGCAGCTTGGCGACGAAGTCGATGCCGACGCGCTGCCCGTAGAAGTCCTCGTCCACGTCCAGCACGAACGCCTCGACGCGCCGCTCGCGCCCGGAGAACGTCGGGTTGGTCCCGACGCTCACCGCGGTCGCCAGCGGGGCCCGGTCCGGGGCGTTGAGCAGGGAGAACCGTGCCGCGTACACCCCGTCGGCGGGGATCGCGGCGTAGCGCGGGGTGGACAGGTTGGCCGTCGGGAAGCCCAGCTCGTGGCCGCGCCGGTCGCCGCGCACGACGATGCCCTCCAGCCGGTGTGGACGGCCCAACGCCGCCTCCGCCGCGGTCACGTCCCCCGCGTTGATGCATGCCCGGATGTAGGTCGACGAGAACGTGATCTCCTCGCCGGCCTTGTGGTTCGGCACGGTCACGAGCTTCGCGTCCTCGACCACGAACCCGAACCGGTGCCCGAGCTGGGTGAGCGTGGCGACGCTGCCGGCGGCCCGGTGGCCGAAGCGGAAGTTCTCCCCCACCACCACGGCCGACACGTGCAGCTTCTCGACCAGGATCTCGTGGACGAACTCGTCCGGTGGCATCTTGGACAGCTCGAGGGTGAAGGGCAGCACGCAGAACACGTCGATGCCCATGCCCTCGACCAGCTCGGCCTTGCGCCGCAACGTCGTCAACTGCGCGGGGTGGCTGCCGGGCCGGACCACCTCGGACGGATGCGGGTCGAACGTGACCAGCACGCTCTGGACGTCCCGCTCCTCGGCGAGCGTGACCGCCCGGTGGATGAGCTCCTGGTGCCCGAGATGCACCCCGTCGAAGACCCCGATGGTGGCGACACACCGTCCCCAGCCACCGGGCAGGTCGTCAAGCCCACGCCAGCGCCGCACGCGCCCAGCCTACGCAGCCGCCCGCGCCGGGCGGGCGTGACACGTGCTACTCGGGCTCGCGCGCAACGTGGTCGACGCCCCGAGTCCCGCGTTCAGACATACCGAGTCCCGCGTTCACCCATACCGAGTCCCGCGTTCAGACATACCGAATTGCGGTTTCGTGCACACCAAGATCCGGCCCGGCACGCCCGGACCTGCACGAAACCGCAACTCGCTGTGTGCGAACGCGGGACTCGCTAGGTTTGAACGCGGGACTCGCGGGGCTATTGGGTCTGCTGGTGGATCCAGTCGAGCACGACGTCCACCCGCGCGATGATCTCCGCGCCGGGCTGCGGGCACGGCGGGCCGGTGTTCACGATGGCGACGAGCACGCCCGTGCGGTCGTCGTCGCTCACGAAGAACGGCGCGCCCGAGTCCTCGGGGCACGGGCCGTTCTCGACGGTGCGCTGGCCGACCGGCTGGGCCTCGAGCGTGCTCTGCCTGATGCGGGACACGGTGAACTGTCCGCGCTTGAGGTGGTCGGAGGGGCCGAGCGTGGTGGCCGACAGCGAGCCCCACCCGGCGAACTGGAGCTGCTCGCCGACCGCGGGCGGGGCGTCGGCCAGGGTGACGGGAACGATGTCGGTGATCGCGGAGCTGAGCTTGGCGACCGCCAGGTCGTTGACCGGGGACTGGCGGACGTCGACGACCTGGACGGTGTGGCCGCCGGGGTCGCTGTCCTTCAGCTTCCCGACGGTCACCGTCATCACGTACGAGGGCCGGCCGCCGGTCCGCACGTCGTTGACGTCGTGGAAGCAGTGCCCGGCGGTGACTACCCAGTCCGGCGCGATGAGGGAACCGCTGCAGGCGCCGCTGCGCACGCCGCCGTCCGGGGTCGGGATGTTCCGCGAGGTCAGCTTCGCGTTGAACGGGAGGGTCGGGTTGGGCGGGGGTGGGGCGGGCGTGGTGGCCTTCGCGGTGGGCGATGTCCTTCCAGCGGGCGCCGCGTTGTCGGTGGTGGTCGGCGCGGCCAGTCCCGGCCGGGTCACCGTCCCTCCGGTGACGACGTACCCGCAGGCGACGCCGGCCCCGATGACCAGCGAGGCCGCCACCGCCCAGAGCCGGCGACGCCGGCGCGAGTTCGTCCGCACTCCCTAGATCACGTATGCGGGGCCGGATCGGTTGAGTCGAGTCACGCGTCACTCGGCTCGGGCAGGCCGAGCCGGGCGAGGCGTTCGGGGTCGGCCAGGATGTTGATCTCGACGATCCGGCCGCCGCGCACGGTGGGGCTGAACACCGCGTACGGCCGCCCGTCGAGGATCGAGACCACCCCGGGCGCGCCGTTGATGAGGACCCACTGGCGGCCCGGGCCTTCCTGTTGGAACAGCAGCGCGTTCCTGGCCACGGTCGCCGCGCCGCGCAGCAGCCGCGACGGACCGGCGGCGCCCGCGTCCACCCGGAGCAGGACGTCCGGGTCGAGCACGGCGAGCAGGGCCTCGAAGTCGCCGTCGCGTGCGGCCGCCGTGAACGCCTCGATCACCTCGCGCTGTGCGGGCACGTCGACGTCCGGCTGGGCCGCGCCCCGCACCCGGCGACGGGCCCGGCTGGCCAGCTGGGTGGCGGTCGCGGGGGTGCGCCCGACGATCGGGGCGATCTCGTCGAACGGCACGCCGAACATGTCGTGCAGCACGAACGCCAGCCGCTCGGCCGGGTTCAGCGTCTCCAGCACGACCAGCAGCGCCAGCCCGACCGAGTCGGCGAGCTCGGCCTGCTGGGCCGGGTCCACGTCCGGGGACGCCACGATCGGGTCCGGCACGTGCGTGTCGAGCGACTCCTCGCGCCGGGACCTGCGTGAGCGCAGCATGTCCAGGCAGATCCGGCTGACCACGGTGGTCAGCCAGCCGTCCAGGTTCGCGACCGCGCCGGTGTCGGAGCGGGCCAGCCGCAGCCACGCCTCCTGCACGGCGTCCTCGGCCTCGGCAAGCGACCCGAGCATCCGGTAGGCCACCGCGCCCAGCCGGGCACGCTGGGTCTCGAACCGCGCGGCCAGGAAGTCGTGCTCATCCACTGTCAGGTTCCTCTCACGTCATCCGTCACAGCGATGACGAACCGGATTCACCCCACCTGACAGGGAGAGTGACATGCAAGCACGGATGCCCAGCCCGGTACAGCTCATCCCGGCCGCGATGAAGGGCCTCTACGCGTACAGCGTCTCGGCGAACGAGCACGGCGTGCCGGCCACCACCATCCACCTGGTTCACCTGCGGGCGAGCCAGATCAACGGCTGCGGCGTGTGCGTGGAGTTGCACGCGAAGGACATGCGGAAGGAGGGTGAGTCCGACGAGCGGATCTTCACGGTGTCCGCCTGGCAGGACGCGCCCTACTTCACGGCGGCGGAGCGGGCCGCGCTGGCGCTGACCGAGGCGGTGACCCGGGTGGCGGACCGCTCGGACCCGGTGTCCGACGAGGTCTGGGCCGAGGCCGCCCGGCACTACGACGAGGAGGGCCTTGCCGCACTGCTCATCGCGATCTCGACGATCAACGTGTGGAACCGGCTCAACGTGGCCACCCGCCAGGTCGCCGGTGTGTGGAAGGCGTCGTGAGCGACCTCCAGGCGGCGGCCGACCGGGTCGAGCTCGCGGCGTTGCAGGCGGAGTTCACCGACGCGGCGATGATGCGGGACTACGACCGTCTCGTGTCGCTGTTCACCCCGGACGGCGTGCTGCGGTGGCCGCACGTGCCCGTGGAGTTCGTCGGCCGGGAGGCGATGCGGGAATCGATCGAGCGGATGCGGAGCGTCTGGGAGTTCTTCGTCCAGCACGCGCACCCCGGCGTGATCCAGCTGGACGGTGACACGGCGGCCGGCCGGACGTACATCGAGGAGTTCGGGCGGTTCCGGGACGGCGGCTCGCACCTGAACCACGCGCTGTACCACGATCGCTTCGCGCGCACGGCGGACGGCTGGAGGTTCGCGGAGCGTGTGTACGAGGTGCGGTACATGGACACCAGCCCGCTGGCCGGCTCCGCACCGTAGGGATTTGTTGTCGCTAGGTCGTCGTCAGGATGACCACGGAGCGGGTGGCGGGCCCCTCGTCGACCGCCAGTGCGATCGCCCGACCGTCCGGATCGAACACTCCGTAGGTGCCCTCGATCCCCGTCGCCGGTAACCGTTGGCCCTGTAACAACGCCTGCGCGTGCGGGTAGGTCACGTCGCGGCGGGGGAAGGCGGCCGCCACGGCCTCGGACAGCGGCAGCGACAGCGCGGGCTGGTCGGCCAGCTTCTCGAGCGTCGTCACCACCCGCAGGTCGAACGGGCCGACGCGGGTGCGGCGCAGCGCGGCCAGGTGCCCGCCGACGCCGAGGTCGGCGCCGAGGTCCCTGGCCAGCGCGCGGACGTAGGTCCCCGAACTGCACTCCACCATGACGTCCAGCTCCAGGCCGTCCTCGCGGCGGGCGGCCAGCAGGTCGAACCGGGACACCTCGACCGGGCGGGCGGCCAGTTCGACCTGCTCGCCGGCCCGGACCCGCGCGTACGCCCGCTTGCCGTCGACCTTCACGGCGCTGACCGCGCTCGGCACCTGCTGGATGTGCCCGGTCAGCTTGGCGATGCCGGCCGCGACGGCATCGTCGGTCACGCCGGAGACGTCCGAAGTGGACAGGGTCTCGCCCTGTGCGTCGTCGGTCGTGGTGGACGAGCCGAGGCGGATGGTCGCGAGGTAGGCCTTGGTGTCCAATGCCAAGTGCCCCAACAGCTTCGTGGCTCGCTCGATGCCGAGTACGAGCACGCCGGTCGCCATCGGGTCGAGCGTGCCGGCGTGGCCGACCTTGCGCGTCCCCATGATCCGCCGCACCCTCGCGACGACGTCATGGGAGGTCATCCCGTCCGGCTTGTCGACGACGACGAGTCCTGGCGGGACGATGACACGCTGTTTGGCGGCTGTTGGTGGCACGGTCAACAATCCTGACACATGGCCGATCTAGGCGGCCGGGGCCAGGTCCCATGAGCGGCGGCGGATGCGGACCGGGACCTCCTCGCCGCGGGAGGCCGCGTCGAAGACCGCCGCGCGGGCGCGTCGCCACCACACCGACGTGCGCCACAGGCCGAGGAGCAGCACCGCGACCACGGACAGGAACGCGATGCGGAACGCCGTCGCCGGGCCCAGCGACGCCACCAGCCCCAGCAGCACGCCCACGGCCAGCGCGGACACGGTGATCGCCACGAAGCCGCCGACGTTCACCACGCCCGTCGCGGTGCCCACGCGGCGCATCGGGTTGTAGTCGCGGGCCAGCGCGAAGGCGGTCGCCGACGCCGGGCCGCCCAGGGACAGGAACGCGAAGCCCGCCACCAGCAGCCACAGCGGGACGTGGCCGCCCGGCCAGCCCAGCAGCAGCGCCCACACGCCCAGCGCCGTGACCAGGTACGTCATCACCAACGGCGTGCGCCATTCGGGATGACTGCTGATCATCGTGCCCACCGCGGGACCGCCGACGATCGCGCCGACCACCAGCAGCGACAGCAGCAGACCCGCGGTCGCCTCGCCGAGGCCCTGCGCCTGCACCAGGTACGGGAAACCCCACAGCAGGCCCAGCATCGCGGGCGCGAACATGGTCGAGAAGTGCACCCAGAAACCGAGCCGCGTGCCCGGTGTGCGCCAGGCGTGGCCGACCTGGGTGAGGACGGTGCGCAGGGACTCCGTGCGGTCCACCGGCTCCGGGACGACACCGACGGGGTTGTCCCGCACGCGGAGCATCAGCACCACCGAGTACACGGCGGTGGCCGCGCCCGTGACGGCGAAGGTGGCCGTCCAGCCCACGCTCGCGAGCAGCAGTGAGAGCGGGACGGTCGAGGCCAGGTTGCCCAGCGCGCCCAGTGCCGCGGTGAACGACGTGACGGCCGCGTACCGCCGGGCCGGGAAGTGCGCCGCGACCAGCCGCAGCACGCTCACGAACGTCATCGCGTCGCCGACGCCCAGCACCGCGCGGGCCAGCAGGCCCAGCGGGTAGGAGGTGGCGAACGCGAACAGCAACTGCCCCAACCCCATCAGCAGCGCCGCGACCGTCAGCACCCGTCGCGCGCCGTACCGGTCGACCAGCAGGCCGGTCGGCACCTGCATCGACGCGTACACCCCGACCTGCAGCACCGTGAACGTGCCGAGCGCCGCGGGCCCGACGTGGAACCGTGCCCCCGCCTCCAGGCTGGCCACGCCGAGCGAGGTGCGGTGGAACACCGCCGCCAGGTACACCAGAACCGCTGTCACCCAGATGAACATTGCCCGTCGAGTGTGCTGCGCGGTCAAGACTCTCCGTCCTCGAGGTTCGGTACCCGGTAACTTAAGCGCTTCAGATCGGGTCATCGTTAGCAGAGCCAACCGTGCGTCTGGTCACACGCGGACCGCGCCGAGCACGGCCCAGCGCCCGGACCTCGCGCGTGCGAGCACCGTCCCGAGCCGG
>NZ_DASQCC010000092.1:0-5770 GCF_035634895.1 Actinophytocola sp.
GCCCACCGAGCCGCTGGACCGCCCGTTCCTCCTGTTCGGCACCCTCGACGACCACCACCCCGGCGGCGACTTCGACCCGTCCTGGGACGCCGTGTGGCCGCTGTTGTCCGGCTGGCGGCACTGGCTCACCGTGACCGACGCCGACCACTTCTCCTTCACCGACCTGGACCTGCTCGCGCACCAGGCCGGCGTCGACATCCCCATGCCGCTGGACCCCGCCCGCGCGATCCGGCTGACCCGCGCCTATGTGGCCGCGTTCCTCGACCAGCACCTGCGCGGCATGCCGCAACGGCTGCTCGCCGGTCCGGCCGCGGCCTTCCCGGAGGTCACGTTCCAGCGGTGATCACGCCGTAGCGGGCCAGGTCCGTACCCGGATCGCCCTTGCCGCGGAGCACGTCGTCGAGGAACGTCACGGTGATCTCCGCGGTCTCGGTGGGACCTTCGTAGCGGCTGAGGACGCCGACCACGGACGGCACCGGCGGCAGCCAGATCGGGGCGTCGGTGAACGTCAGGTGCTCGGTGCCCGGGACCTCGACCCGGTAGCCGGCGCCGGAGAGGGCGAGCACGCGGTCCGCCGCGTCGAGGAAGGTCGGGCTCTCGTTCTCGTCGAGTGGGTGGTTGAGCACGAGCGCGGGCTGCGGGAACGGTTGCGGCGCCGGGTCGTACGGGTAGCCGTCGAGGTCGACGACGGCGGCGAAGCGGTGGTCGAGGCGGGCCGCCATGAGCGCCGCCCCGCCGCCGAGCGAGTGGCCGGTGACCGCGACGTGCGTGAGGTCGAGGTGACGGGCGAAGGCCGACCTGCCGAGGCTGGTGAGGGCGAAGCTCAGGTCCCGCGCCCGGGTCGTGGTCCAAGCCACGCCGTTGCGCCGGTCGGTCGCGTCGTCGCCGGTCGAGGCGACGAGCGTGCGCACGACGGTGCCGTCGTCCAGCACGACGGCGGCGGAGTCGTAGGGATGGTCGAGCGCGACGACGACGTAGCCGCGGCTCGCGAGTTCCGTGGCCCAGAAGGTGTTCTGCCCGCGGACACCGCCGAGCCCCGGCGAGAAGAGGACCACGGGGTAGATCCCGTTCGTGGGCTTGGCGTCGAGGATGGCCGCCGTGCGGGCCCGCGCGAGGCCGTCGAGCACGAAGCCGGGCAGCCCGACGTAGGTGGAGAGTCCTTCCGCGACGGTCTGTGCCTCCGCCGGGGTGCGGCCGAGGTAGGGCGCCCGCTCGCCGGCACGCGACGCGGCCGGGTACCAGAGCTGCGCGACGACGGTTCGCCGGTCGTCCGGGTCGGCGGTCGCGGGCTCGGGCCGGTCGGCGTCGGTCCACTGTAGAACGGTGGTGCCGACCGGGTACCGGCCCGTCGGCGTCAGGAACTCCGGTACGGGCAGGGCCCACGCGGCGGCCGGGCTGGACATGATCGCGCCGAGCAGCAGGACCGTGCCCGCCACCGCGACCCACCGCGGCGCGCGGCCGGGCGTCCGGCCCGTGACGAGGGGGAACAGCGCGGGAAGCGCGAGCACGATGGCGGCCAGCACCGGCACCAACTGCCACCGGAGGCCGAAGACCAGCAGCGCCACCCCGGACAGGACGGATACCGCGACCGCCCCGGTCGCCACCGGCCGGTGTGCCCTTTCGGGCAGCCAGCGCACGACGGCCATGGTCAGTGCCCCGGCGATCGCCACGCATTCCAGTGGATACAGGCCAAGCCAGGGAATCGGGTCTCCGGTCAACATCGCGCCCCCTCGAAGTAGGTCACTCGGGTCGCCGCAACTGTGGCGGAGGGCGGGCCGCGCACACCTCGGCCGGACGGCCACACCCCGCGGGCGACGCATCGGCCGATCGGCCGACCCACGCGGACAGGACCGGTTGCCGTGGCACCGAATCCGTCACCGCGATCACCGCGGGATGGGCAGCTCCGCCGTGCGCGGGCTGACGCGGCTGTTGGTGTGCAGGTAGCGCGCCGTCCCGTCCTGGAAGTCGTAGATCGCCACGGTCTGTGGGTCTTCCAGGGGATCCGTCGGCGGCATCAGGAAGTGGGTCTCGCTGATCGGGAGCAGCCGGTAGGTGATCCGGTCCGGTCTGCCCAGGAACTGGGCGTGCATGGGGTCGAGATGGAAGGTGAGGTGCAGGTCCCCGTCTTCCGTCGACACCTCGTAGCGGGACCCTGGACGTTCGTAGACGCCTTGGTATCTCCCCGGATCCGGCGTCAGCTCGAGGTCCGGCTTCGGCGGCGGCGGGATCGTGCCGAGGTCCAGGTCGGCCAGTATCTCGTTGAACACCTTGTGGTAGAAGGACTCCCGCGGCCCGCCGTTCGCCAGCAGGACGATCGCGGTGTTCGAGTCCGGCAGGATCCGCAGGCGGGAGTGCTGGCCGATGGTGCTGCCGTCGCTCGCGTACACGGTCTCGCCGTGCCAGTCGCACACGATGAGGCCCAGTCCCCATGCCGGGCCGAACATGTACGGGTCGGGCACGGGCACCCGGGACGTCATCATCTCGGCCACGAGCGGTCCGCCGTCGAGGAGAACCCGCGCCAGCGCGAGGACGTCCCGCACCGTCGACGTCACGTTGCCGCCGGGGCCGAACGATCGCGGCAGGTACGCCACGGGCGTCACGACCGGGCCCTCGTCGAGCGAGCGGAGCACGTGCCCCGTCGCAGCCCGGGCCCGGTCCACCTGGTCGGGCCGGGTGCCCGTGCCGGTCAGCCCCAGTGGTTCGAACAGGCGGGCGCGCATGATGTCGTCCCACCGCCCGCCGTCGACGACCTCCATGATCCGCGCGAGGATCGCGTAGCCGAGCGCCGCACTGTAGCCGTGGGTGTGGCCGAGCGGGAAGACCTGCGGCGCGCCGGCGATGTTCTCGACCATCCGCGCGTAGACGTCGTCCCCCTCACCGGGATCGCCGAAATCCTCCTCGATGCCGTTCGTGTGGTTCAGCAGGTGCCGGGGCGTCACCCGGGCGCCGGTCTCGGCGTCCGCGACCCGAAAGTCGGGAAGCTGGCACCGCACCGGCTCGTCCAGCCCGACCTTTCCCTCGCCGACCAGTTGCATGAACGCCAGCGCGGTCCACGTCTTGGTCATCGAGCCAACCTGGAAGACCGTGTCACTCGTCACCGGTTCGCCGGTCGCCACGTCCCGGACGCCGACCGCGAACTCGGTGATCCGTCCATTGTGGAGCACGCCGACCGCGGCGCCCGGGATCCCGTACTCCGCGAGCAGTTCCTCGCGGATCACGTCGGCAGCCCCACGGCGTTGGCGGCGTCGGTCTCGAAGTAGTCCGTCGTGGCGAACGGGCCGGCGTACTCCTCGAAGAAACCCCGGACGCCGTCGACCGAGTCGTGCACGATGACGTGCACGGCTCGCGTGCCGTCGGCACTCGCGACCGCCAGGGTCCAGCGCGCGCCCCTGGGTAAGCGGGAATGCGCTTTCTTCAGCGAGCCCCAGTACCGGTCGTAGTCGGCGACAGCGGACACGGCCATCACATGCATGTTCACTCCTGTTCGGTCAGTGCCCGGCGGACGCGGGCCGCCAGGTCCTCCTGGTCGGCGCCGGCGATGGCGAGCGCGCGTGGCACGATGCCGGCCTGGGCGGCCAGGATCCCCAGCAGCACGTGCGCCGGCCGCAGGTCCTTCTTGCGTGTCACAGCGGAGAAGCCGCGGTCGAGCGCGAGCTTGGCCGACGTGCCCATCGCGGGCTTCGCCGGCAGCCGGCTGGGCTCGGGCAGGGGGTGGGCGTTGCTCGACACGCCGACCGCGCTCAGGCTCTGCACGAACTCCTGCTCCAGCGCACGGCGGACCGCGTCCCGGTCCAGCCCCGCCGATGCCAGCAGTGGACGTACGGTCGGCTCCGGTTCGGCGGCGACGGCCAGCAGCAGGTGCTGGACCTCGACCGTCGGCGAACCGTCGTCACGTGCCTCCTGGTGGGCCCGCATGATGGTGTTGTGCAGGTACGAGTCGAAGGAGTTCACCCCTCGCGCCTCCTCATCCTGACCCCGGCGGCGATGAGCCGCTGGGCGTGCTTCTTGTAGACCGCCTGGCGCGTGACCCCGAGCGCCTCGGCGACCCGTGGCCACCCCCAACCCGCACGCATGGCCTGCTCGACCGCCGCGTCCTCCAGCCGGTCGGCGAGCCGCCGCAACGCGACCACCGCGGCAAGGGCGTCCGCCGGGTCCGTGGGCAGGTCAGGTTCCGTCACATAAGCAACCGTAGTTGCTTATGTGTGCGATAGTCAACTCGAGTTGCTAAAACTCGAGGACCTCCAGCGCCACGGTCGCGACATCGCCTGCCTCGATGGACTCCGCCCTGCGGACGGCACGCTTGACGGGCAGCACGTAGGCGTCACTGCCCGGGAAGATCGACGTGCGCCAGACGGTGGCGCCGATGCGGGCCCGCACCCGCACCGCGCCGAAGCCGCGGCGCGGCCCGGCCGCCAGCTCGCGCACCTCGTCGGACACGTCCTCCGGCAGGCGCACGAACGTCCAGCTGTCGGCCTTGCGCGCGTCCCAGACCCACAGCCGCGCGTCGAACACGTACTCCACGGCCGGCAGCATCGCACGGGACACCGACAGCGCTCGCTGGGTTACCGTCGGCGGCATGCCAACCGCCGCCTGGCCGCCGGCGCCCGTGCCGGCCGGCGACCTCGACCGCGCCATCCGCCCGTTCGGCGAGTCGACCATGCTGCCCGCCGCCGCCTACACCGCGCCCGACGTCCTGGCCTGGGAGCTGCGGCACCTGTTCGCCGGCACCTGGAGCTGCCTCGGCCGCCTCGACGAGCTGCTGGGCGACACCACGCAGCGCGGCGTGCTGGCCGGTGACGTCCCGGTGCTGCTGACCCGCGACGGCGGGACGGTCACGGCGCTGGCCAACACCTGCCGCCACCGTGGCCACGAGCTGCTGCCCGAGGGCGGCACGTCCGCACGGGCGGTCGTGGTGTGCCCGTACCACGCGTGGACGTACCGGCTGGACGGATCGCTCCGTACCACGCCCCGGTACCACGAAGTGCCGGCCGGGCACGGGTTGGTGCCGCTGCCCGTCGAGGTGTGGCACGGCTGGGTGTTCGTCAACGGCACGGGTGACGCGGCGCCGTTCGCCGAGCACCTCGGGGGGATGGCCGGCCTGGTCGCGCCGTACGCGCCGGAGCGGCTCGAGACGGCCGCGCGGCACGAGTACGTGGTGCGCGCCAACTGGAAGGTGGTCGTCGAGAACTACCACGAGTGCTACCACTGCCCGCACATCCATCCCGAGCTGTGCGCGGTGTCCCCGCCGAACAGCGGCGACAACTACGACCTGCCCGGCGCGTGGGTAGGCGGCTCCATGGACCTGCGCGACGGGGCCGAGACGATGTCGCTGGACGGCCGCTCACCGGGCGGTTTCCTGCCGGGCGTGGACCGGCGGCGCGTGCTGTACCTGGCGCTGTTCCCCGACCTGCTGTTGTCCCTGCACCCGGACTACGTGATGACACACCGGCTGCGGCCCGTCGCCCCGGACGCGACCCGGATCGAGTGCTCCTGGCTCGCACTGGGCGAGGCCGGGCACGCGGAGGAGTTCTGGGACCGCACGAACCGGCAGGACTGGGCGGCGTGCGAGTCCGTGCAGCGCGGGCTCGCGTCGCCACACTTCCGGCCCGGGCCGTTCGCGCCGAACGAGGACGCCGTGCACCAGTGGGTGACGCTGATCGGCCGCGCCTATCAGGGAAGACCGCCCTGGGCGTGACCGTCGGTGCCCCCGGCTGTCGGTGCCCCCGGCTACGGTGGGGCATGACTGAGACGCCATGGGAACCCCCGGCGG
>NZ_DASQCC010000093.1:0-18368 GCF_035634895.1 Actinophytocola sp.
GGGCTGGCCGGTCTCGACCCGAGCGCAACCCGAGCCGGCCGGTCCCAACCCTTGTCCAACCCGGACTCCGGCGTTCCGTCAGAACACCAGCACGACTCCGCCGTGGCCCCGTAGAACCGAGATCGCCGGGTCGGTTGCGGAGCCAGGAGGGGCCATGTTGGACCGGAGACGATTACTCAAGCTGGGCGGGATCACCGCGGGAAGCGCTGTCGGCGGAGCGGTGCTGCTCTCCACGGCACACAACCCCGCGGCGGCCACCGGCCCCACCGCCCACAGTGGGCACGGCTACACGCCGGTGGCCGAGACGCGGTCCGTCCCGTCGAGCACCCCGTTCAGCCGGCGCATGCCGGTGCCGCGTGAGGCGGTCCCGAGTCGGACGCGGTCGGGCGCCGACGTCTTCCAGATCCCTATCCAACCGGCCGACGTCGAGTTCGTGCCCGGGGCGCCCACGCGGGTACGCACCTTCGGCGGCCAGTTCGTCGGCCCGACCATCCGCGTGCGGACGGGCCGCCCGGCGCGGGTCACCTTCAGCAACAAGCTCGACGTGGCGGCCAACGTGCACGTACACGGCGGGCACAACCCGCAGCGCAGTGACGGCTACCCGACCGACGTCATCGAGCCGGGGGCCAGCCGCGCGTACGACTACCCGAACCGCCAGCAGGGCGCGACGCTCTGGTACCACGACCACGCCCACCATCTGGAGGCCGAGAACGTCTACTTCGGACTGCACGGCTTCTACATAGTCGAGGACGACGCGGAGCGCGGCCTCGGTCTGCCGACGGGGGAGTACGACGTCCCGGTCATGCTCCGGGACTGCCAGCTCGACGCGAACGGCGGCCTCGTCTACGCGCCCGTGCCGACGGGTCGCACCACCATCCTGGCCAACGGTGTCGTCACCCCGCACTTTCCGGTGGCCGCGCGGAAGTACCGGTTCCGGTTCCTCAACGGCGCGCTCGAACGGACCTTCCGCCTCACGCTCGGGGGCGCCGAGCTGACCCAGATCGCCTCCGACGGCGGGCTGCTGCCGGCTCCCGTGCGGCGCTCGGAGATCGTGCTGGGTTCCGCGGAGCGCACCGACGTGGTGATCGACTTCGCGAACCAGCCGATCGGCGCCCAGCTGGTGCTGTACGACGTGAGCGGCCCGGTGCTCCGCTTCGACGTGACGCGGCACGCGGCCGACCGCAGCCGGGTGCCCGCCCAGCTGCGGCCACTGCCCGCGCTGCCGCCGGCCACCGTGGAGCGGGACGTGGCGATGAAGTTCGACCTGTCGAACCCGACCGCCCCGGTCGGCGTCGTCAACGGCCGGGCCTACGACCCGAACCGGGTGGACTTCCAGATCAGGCGCGGCACGACGGAGATCTGGCGAATCCGCAACGACGACACCATGTTGGGCCTGCCGCACACGTTCCACCTGCATCTGGAGCAGTTCCGGGTGCTGGACCGCAACGGCGCCCCGCCCAACCCCGACGACGCCGGCCGCAAGGACACGATCTTCGTCGCGCCAGGGGAGACCGTCCGCGTGCAGGTCACCTTCACCGACCATCTTGGGAAGTACGTCTACCACTGCCACTACCTGGACCACTCCGCGCTCGGCATGATGGGCCAGATGGAGATCGTGGCCTGATTCCTCGACCCTGCCAGCATTCGTTGCCGACAGAACACTACTGGTTCCGGTGGTGGGCGAGGAGTTCGTGCTGCTCGGCGCCCCGGTCGCCGGACGGGTGCGTGTGGACGGTCGCACGTTCCAGCCGGGGCAGCCCGTGGATGAGCCGGTGCTCGACATCGTGAGCGATGACGTGGGCGTCGGAGACGGTCAGGTCGGGGTCCACCTCGACGTCCACCTCGGCGGCGAGGGCGTGGCCGTGCCAGCGCAGCCGGACCCAGCCGACGCCGCGCACGCCGGTGGTCTCGCGCACCAGCCGCTCGGCCTGGAGGGTGAGCTCCGGGTCGACGGCGTCGAGCACGCGGCCGAAGACCTCCCGGGCGGCGCCCCACAGCACGGTCATGATCGCGATCGAGATCGCCAGGCCGACGACGGGATCGACCCACTGCCAGTCCAGCGCCGCGCCGCCGGCGGCGACGAGCACGGCGAGGCTGGTGAACCCGTCGGTGCGGGCGTGCAGGCCGTCGGCGACCAGTGCGGCGGAGCCGATCCGCCGGCCGGTCGTGATCCGGTACCGGGCGACCAGCTCGTTGCCGGCGAAACCGATGACACCGGCCGCGGCGACCCAGCCGACGTGTGTCATGTCGCGCGGGTGGACGAGCCGGTCGACCGCCTGCCACGCCGCGAGTGCCGCGGACGACGTGATGACCAGGACGATGACCAGCCCGGCGAGGTCCTCGGCGCGGCCGAGTCCGTAGGTGAACCGGCGGGTCGCGGCGCGCCGGCCGAGCAGGAACGCGATGCCGAGCGGGACGGCGGTGAGCGCGTCGGCGAAGTTGTGCAGGGTGTCGCCGAGCAGGGCGACCGAGCCGGTGACCGCGACGAGCGCCGCCTGCGCGACGGCGGTCACCAGCAACGCGCCGAAGGAGATCCACAGGGCCCGCATGCCGCGTCTGCTGGCCTCGAGCGCGCTGTCGGTCATGCCGGCGGCGTCGTGGCTGTGCGGGGTCACCGCGTGCCTGACGCCGGCCCAGGCCCGCGCCCATCCCGTCGCCTGGTGGCCATGCCCATGCCCATGCCCGTGCCCGTGCTCAACCATCGACCACACCTCCCGTGTCGCGACGATGATATGTGCTCATGTATGCACGCGACAACGGTGCAACTGCCAGGCGCTGGCAACGGCACTGGCAGGGCGCTCGCAGGGCACTCGCAGTGGCAGGATGCGCTCATGCATGCAGGTGACGCCGGACCCGACGCCCCGTACTGGCGGGAGCTGCCACTGGGCGAGCAGGTCGAGGTGGCCGTGGAGTCGTTCCGCATGCTCGCCGATCCCACGCGCCTGCGGATGATGTGGCTGCTCTCCGGCGGCGAGTACGACGTCACCACCCTGGCCGCGGCCGTCGGCATCGCGCGGCCCGCGGTATCCCAGCACCTGGCCAAACTGCGCCTGGCCGGTCTCGTCAGCACCCACCGTGAGGGCCGGCGCGCCGTCTACCGGGCCCGCGGGGGGCACGTGCGCCGCATGCTCGCCGAGGCGCTGGGGGCCGCCCACCACCAGGTCGCCGACATGCCGGAACACGACTGATCGCGGCGGAACGCGATCGCATGGTGGATCCTTGGTCACGTGGAGTTCCTCGGTAGCCGTCTACTGCTTCGCCCGCGCGACCCGGACACGTCCCTGGCCTTCTACCGCGACAAGCTGGGGCTGGCGGTCTATCGCGAGTTCCCCGGTGGCACGGTCTTCTTCCTGGGCAACGGTTTCCTGGAGCTGTCCGGCCGCGGCGAGACGGGGCCCAGCCCGGACACGGTGCTGTGGCTACAGGTTCGCGACCTGGCGGCCACGGCCGGCGCGCTGGCCGAACGCGGCGTCCCGATCACCCGCGAGCCGAAGGAGGAACCGTGGGGCCTCCTGGAGATGTGGCTCGAGGACCCGGACGGCCTCCGGATCGTCGTGGTGGAGATCCCGGCCGCCCATCCGCTGCGCCGGGACTCGCGCCAGTGACTGGCGCGCCGGGGCCGGTGGTGAGCGGTCGCGCAACGTGTTGACATCGTCACCGTTTCGGGGAAGGGTGGACGGTATTCATCGGGTGTTGATTTGACCGGTTCGGGGGTAGTGATGACAGGCTTTCCGCTCGACCAGGTGAACTTCGAGGACGTGTACTCGGGCCGCGAGATGGTCCCGGGCTCCGAGGTGTCCTTCGACGTCGTGCCGTGGGACATCGGGGCGCCACAGCCGGCGGTGGTGCGCCTCGCCGACGCCGGGGAGTTCCACGGCGCGGTGCTCGACGCCGGGTGCGGGCTCGGCAACAACGCGATCTTCCTCGCGGAGCGGGGTTTCCAGGTCACCGGCGTGGACGGCGCCGACGCGGCACTCGCGAAGGCACGCGACCGGGCCGCGACGCACGGCGTCGACGTCGAGTTCCTGTGGGCCGACGTCACCACGTTCGAGGGCGTCGAGCCGCGGTTCGACACCGTGCTGGACAGCGCCCTTTACCACTGCCTCACCGACGAGCAGCGCACGCGGTACGCGGCCGCCCTGCACCGGGTCACCCGCCCCGGCGCGCGGCTGCACGTGCTGTGCTTCGCCGACGGCGACGACGGGCTCGGCATGCCGATGAGCGTGAGCCAGGACGACCTGCGCACCCACCTGGCCGCGCACTGGCGGATCCATGACATCGAGGCCGTCGACTACACGATCTCGATGACGGCCGAAGCCTTGGTCAGGTCCGGCGGGGCACGGATGGGTTTCACGATCGACCCGGACGCCGTCCGCACCGACGAGCAGGGGCGCGTCCTCGGCCGCATGTGGCACCTGCGGGCCGAACGCGCGTGACCGTTCGGCCGCGGCGGCCCGCGCCGTCGCGTGCGCGTGCCCCGGTGACGCTGGTGACCGGGAAGGTGGCGACGCACCGCGACTCCCTGGCGGGGCATGACCTCCGGTGGGTTCGCGAACTCCACGCTGCCCGGGAGGCCGGACACGTGGACCAGGACGTCACATGAGCGTCGTGATCATCGGCGGCGGGGTGATCGGCGTCAGCGTCGCGTTTCACCTCGCCGAGGCGGGTGTTCCCGACGTGCTGCTGCTGGAACGGAACGAACTGGGTTCCGGCTCGACGTGCCGGGCGGCCGGTGGGGTGCGTGCGCAGTTCTCCGACGAGCTGAACATCGCGTTGGGTGCGAGGAGCCTGGCGGTGTTCACCAGGTTCGGTGAGCGGCCGGGGCAGGAGATCGACCTGCACCAGGTGGGCTACCTGTTCCTGCTGTCCACTCCGGACGATGTGGCGGCGTTCGAGCGGGATGTCGCGCTGCAGAACGAACTGGGCGTCACGAGCAGGATGATCGGGGTGGCGGAGGCGCGGCGGCTCTCGCCGCTGATCGAGACGGACGGGTTGCTGGCGGCGGCGTACTCACCGGATGACGGGCACTGCACGCCGGAGTCGGTGGTGCTGGGGTACGCGAGCGGGGCGCGGCGGCATGGCGCGACGCTGCGCACTTCCGTTGAGGTGGTAGGCATCGAGACGCGTGGCGATCGTGTCACGGCGGTGGTGACCGCCGAGGGTGCGATCCCCGCGGACGCCGTGGTGTGCGCGGCGGGCGCGTGGTCGGCGGCCGTGGGGGAGATGGCGGGGGTGTGGCTGCCGGTCACACCGATGCGCCGCCAGGTGATGTTCACCGAGCCGGTGCCGTCGTTGCCCGCGGTGGTGCCGTTCACGATCGACTTCGCGACCTCGTTCTACTTTCACCGGGAGGGCCGGGGACTGCTGCTGGGCATGTCGGATCCGTTGCAGGAGCCGGGTTTCCATCTGGACTACGCCGACGAGTGGCTGCCCAGACTGAGCACGGCGGTGGGTGCACGGGCGCCGCGGCTGCTGGACGTCGGGCTGGTGCCCGGCTGGGCCGGGTTGTACGAGGTGACACCGGACCACAACGCGATCATCGGCCGGGCGGAGGAGAACTTCTTCTACGCCACGGGCTTCTCGGGGCACGGGTTCCTGCAGGCGCCCGCCGTCGGCGAGGTGGTCAGGGACCTGTACCTGGGCCGCGACCCGTTCGTCGACGTCGGCCCACTGAGCGTGGCGCGCTTCGCGACGGGCGGCCGCCCGGAGACACACATCGTCTGACCGGACGCGTGGCGAGCCGGTGCCCGCCGGTCACAGGCGGCCGCCGCTCGTGGTGTCGCCGGACAGGCGCTGGGCCAGGTAGACCGGGATCGTCGAGGCGAGCACCAGGATCGCCGCCACCACGTTCACCACCGGGGTCTGGTTCGGGCGGAACAGGTTGTTCAGGATCCAGATCGGCAGTGTCTCCAACCCCGCGCCCAGCGTGAACGTCGTCACGATGATCTCGTCGAACGACAGCGCGAACGCCAGCAGCCCGCCGGCCAGCAGGGCCGACCGCAGCATCGGGAACGTCACCAGCCGGAACGTCGTGAACCCGTCCGCGCCCAGGTCCATCGACGCCTCCCGCAGGTTTCCGCCCAGCCGCCGCAGTCGCGCGATCACGTTGTTGAACACCACCACGATGCAGAACGTCGCATGCGCCGTGATCGCCGTGAACAACCCGAGGTCCACGCCCAGGATCGTGCGGAACGCGTTGTTCAGCGCGATCCCGGTCACGATCCCGGGCAGCGCGATCGGCAGGATGATCAGCAACGACAGCGTGTCCCGGCCGTAGAACCGGTACCGCTGCAACGCGAACGCCGCCATCGTGCCCAGCACCAACGCGATCGCCGTCGCCGCCAGGCCAGCGACCACGCTCGTCCGCAGTGCCGCGACCGCGCCCACGTTCGACGCGACCCGCGTCCACCACTCGAACGTCAGCGCCGACGGCGGCCACCCGAAGGTGGTGTCCGCGTTGAACGAGTTGAGCAGCACCAGCAGCAGCGGGAAGTAGATCACCACCAGCCCGAGCACCAGCGCGGCCAGCAGCAGGTACCTCGTCGTACGGGAAGGTCTCACAGGTTCTCCAACGCGCCCGTGCGGCGGACCGCGGCCAGGTACCCCAGCATGATCAGCACCGGCACCGTCGCGACCGTCGCCGCGAACGGCAGGTCGTTCGCCGCCCCCACGTTGTCGTAGACGACGTTTCCCAGCATCTGCGAAGCGCCGCCCACGATGCGGACCGTGAGGTAGTCGCCCAGCGACAGCGAGAACGTGAAGATCGACCCCGCCACGATCGCCGGGAACGTCAGCGGCACCACCACCGACCAGAACGTCCTGGCCGGCCGCGCGCCCAGGTCACCCGAGGCGTCCACCAGCGAGTCCGGCAGCCGCTCCAACCCCGCGTAGAGCGGCAGGATCATGTACGGCAACCACAGGTACGACAGCGTGATCACGGTCGCCGCCAACCCGTAGCCCGGCGTGTCCAGCCCGAACGGGGTGAGCAGCCAGTGCAGGATCCCGTTGCCGGACAGCATGGTCCGCCACGCGTAGGCCTTCACCAGGTAGCTCGCCCACAGTGGCGTGAGCACCGCGATCACCAGCAGCCGCCGCGCCCGCCGGGACGCGAACTTGGCCATGTAGAACGCCATCGGGAACGCGATCAGCACGTCGAGCACGGTCACCGCGAGCGCGATGCCCAGCGTCCGCAGTGTGATCGTCCGGTAGACCGATTCGGTCACCAGGGTCTCGAAGTTGTCCAGCGACCAGTCGGCGATCACCTTGCCGGTGAACGGGTCCGCGTGCCAGAACGCCGTGACGAACAACGCCGCCAGCGCGCCGAGGTAGGCCAGCCCGAGCCAGGCCATCGGCGCGGAAAGCAGGATCGCCAGTCGCAGCCACGGCTTCCGGTCGAGGAACGCCGAGACGGCCCGCCGCATCAGCCCTTGATCTCCGTCCAGGCACGTGTCCACTCGCCGTAGTCCTTGCAGCGCACGTTCGTCCGGCCGTCCAGGCACTGCGCGATCGGCGTGGTCCAGTACCAGATCCGTGCCGCGTAGCCGGCGTCGCCCGCGTGGTAGGTGTCGCAGTGCGACCTGTCGGCCGTCAGGTCACAGGCCTTGCGGTTGGCCGGCGACTCGCCGAAGTACTCCGCCACCGCCGCGTTCGCCCGCGGGCTGACGATGTAGTCCAGCCACTTGTACGCGCACGTCTTGTGTGTGGACTTCGTGGCCACCATCCAGGTGTCCGACCAGCCGGTCGCGCCTTCGGACGGCAGCACCGACTCCACCGGCGAGCCCTCCGACCTCGTGATGTTCACCGTGACCTGCCACGCCGTGCCGACGACCGCGTCGCCGTTCTTCAGTGCCTGGCTTTCCTTGAGGTAGTCCGACCAGTACTCGCTCACCATGCCGCGCTGCTGTTCGAGCAGGTCGACCGCGGCCTGGAACTGCTTGTCGTCCAGGGCGTACGGGTTCTTGATGCCGAGGTCGGGCTGGTGCCTCATCAGGTACAGCGCGCCGTCGGCGATGTAGATCGGCGAGTCGTACGCGGTGATCCTGCCCTGGTAGGGACTCTTCGGCTCGAACACCGCGGACCAGGACGTCGGCGCGGGCTTCACCAGGTCGGACCGGTAGGACAGGACGTTCGCGCCCCAGCCGTGCGGGATCCCGTACTCCTTGCCGCCGACGCTGTTCCACGGCTTGTCCTTGAGGAAGTCGAAGACGTCGGCGTAGTTCGGCACCAGCCTGGTGTTCACCGGCTCGACGTCGCCGGCCGCCACGAGCCGCAGCGACGCGTCGCCGGACGCCGACACCACGTCGTAGTCGCCGGTCTTCATCAGCGTCACCGACTCGTCGGACGTGCCGAACGTCCTGACGTTGACCTTGCAGCCGGTGTCCTTCTCGAACGGCGTCACCCAGTCGACGCTCGGGTCGGTCGAGCCGTTCTCGGCGTAACCCGGCCACGCCAGCACGTTCAGCGAGCCTTCCGGCGTGCCGAGCTTCCGCAGTGCCGGCAGGTCCGGTGGCGTGAACCCGCCCTGTGTGGCACCGCCACCGCTTTCGGTGCCACAGGCGGCGATCAGGAGGCTCGCGCCGAGCAACGCCAGCACGCGCTTCCCGAGTCGACGATTCGCTCCGCAGGCTCGGCTCATGGCTGTCCCTTCTCCGGTACCCGGAAGTTGTGCACCCGCCGCCACGTCAGGCGTACCCGCCCGTCCGGGAAATCGACGGGCTCGCTGTTCTGCCGCACCACGGAAAGCTGGCCGCCGGCGTCGAGCGTGACCTCGTAGCGCACGGTCGCGCCCGCGTACACCGCCGCGGTGACGGTGCCGGTCGCGGCGACCTCGCCGGGCGGCGCGGCACGCGAGAGGTCGCCGTCGATACGGATCTTCTCCGGCCGGATGCTGTACGTGCCGTCCTTGCCCAGCACGGTCTCCGCGCCGCGCCCGCTCAGCAGGTTGGAGGTGCCCACGAACCCGGCCACGAACACCGTCGCCGGCTGTTCGTACACCTGTGCCGGCGTGCCGACCTGCTCGATGCGGCCCTCGTTGAACACCGCGATCCGGTCGCTCATCGTCAGCGCCTCGTCCTGGTCGTGGGTGACGAACAGGAACGTGCAGCCGGCATCCCGCTGGATCTGCTTCAGCTCGGTCTGCATCGCCTGGCGCAGCTTGAGGTCCAGGGCGCCGAGCGGCTCGTCGAGCAGCAGCACCTTGGGCCGGTTGACGAGCGCGCGGGCGAGTGCCACCCGCTGCCGCTGCCCGCCGGAGAGCTGCGCAGGGCCGCGCTCGCCGAACCCGTCGAGGCGCACCGTGGACAGTGCCTCGGCCGCCCGCGCCCGGCGCTCCGCCCGCGGCACGCGCTTGACCCGCAGTCCGTACTCGACGTTCTCCCGCACGGACATGTGCGGGAACAGCGCGTAGTCCTGGAAGACCGTGTTCACGTCCCGGTCGAACGGCGGCAGCTGGCCGACGTCGCGGCCGTCGAGTGCGATCGTGCCGCCGGTTGGCCGCTCGAACCCGGCGATGAGCCGCAGCACGGTGGTCTTTCCCGAGCCGGAGGGCCCGAGCATGGTGAAGAACTCGCCGGGCGGCACGTCCAGATCGACGCCGCCGACGGCGGTGACGGCGCCGAAGTCCTTACGCAGGCCCCGGAGGGCGACGGCTGGAGTCATGGGCACCCCTCCCGATGACTGAAAACATATGAGTCCATATGTCATGTGGCAAGAGGTTCGGGCAGGATTGGCCCGTGATGCGCAACGGGATGTCGCACGGCGCGCGGTCCGCGATGTTCGCGCCGCTGGGCCAGTTGGGGCGGGTGGAGGCGGTGACCGCACGGCTGGTGGACGCGATCACGATCGGGCTGCTGGCCGACACCGAGCGCCTGCCGAGCGAGGCGGAGCTGGCCGCGCGCTTCGGCGTCTCCACGGTGACCGTGCGGGAGGCGCTGGTGGGGCTGCGGCAGCGGGGGTTGGTCGAGACCCGGCGCGGGCGCGGTGGCGGCAGCTTCGTGAAGGCACCTGCCGGCCCGTCGGCACACACCTGGCAGGAGACCCTGCGTGGGATGTCGCTGAGTGAGCTGCGTGACCTCGGCGACCACTACGCGGCGGTCGCCGGCGCGGCTGCCCGGCTGGCTGCCGAACGCAGCTCGGCGGAGGACATCGAACGCCTGGCGCTGGCCACCTCGGACATGCGGGCGGCGACCGGGGTCGAGGTGGCACGCGCGGAACGGCAGTTCCACCTCGAGGTCGCCGCGGCCGCCCAGTCGCCGCGGCTGACACAGGAGGAGATGCGGCTGCAGGGCCTGCTGTGGTTGCCGCCGCACAGGAGCGCGTACGGCGAGCACCGGGAGATCGCCGCCGCGATCGCGTCCGGCGGTGGCGGCGAGGCGCGGCGGCTGACCGAGGAACACGTGTTTGATGCGGTAGACCGCTTGGCGGAACTACATTTGGACCTCGTGGCCCACTGAGCCGTGGCATCGAGGTGAGCGCGATGGATGGTGACGAGGTCGTCGAGCAGGTGTCCGCGTTGGTGGAAGGCGTGTTCGACCGGCTGAAGCCGGTGCTGGTCGCCGCCGAGTCGCTGGTCGACCGCCCGGCGGTGCCCGCAGGCGACCTGAACAGGTTGCGGCCGTTCGCGGTGGGCGCGCTGGGTGGGTTGGTGGTCGGCGCCGGGTACATCTGCGCGCCGCACACGCTGTCCGACCAACTGCTCGGCTTCGAGTGGTGGACGGCGAACCAGGGGGCGGCGCCGCGCCGGCTGTTCATCAGCCTGGACCCGGCGAGCGCGGATTTCCTCGACTACACAAGGCAGTCCTGGTTCACGGTGCCGCGCGACACGGGCCGGCGACACGTCACCGGGCCGTACGTGGACTACCTGTGCACCGACGAGTACACGCTGACGTTCACGATCCCCGTGCGGCGGTTCGGCTCGTTCGCGGGGGTGGTGGGCGCGGACGTGTACGTGCGGTCGGTGGAACGTGCGTTGCGGCCGAAGCTGCGACCGCTGGGCGGGCGTGCGGCGCTGGTCAACGCCCAGGGCCGGGTGATCGTGTCGAACAGCATCCGGCAGCCGACGGGGTCGCTCGTGCGTGCGGTGGACGTGCCGGCCTGGTGGATGACGCAGACTCCGCTACAAGGCGGCACGACGTTACGCCGCTGCGGCGACGCTCCGATCGCGCTGCTCATCTAGTGTCCCGCGCCGGAGATCAGGCAACTAATTCGGCGGCCCAGCTTCCTGCTGGCGGCGTTGCCGGTTCGCCCAAGTACGACCCAGTACGAGGGCGAACCGGCGTCTTGCCAGCAGAAACCTGGATCCACCGACTTAATCACCGCATTCCCGGCGCGGGACACTAGTGTGGGCCGGTGGAAGGAGGTGCCATGAGGCTTCGTCTTCTGGCCGCGGTGGCGGCGGTTCTGCTGGGTGTGGCGGTGGTCGCCGTGTCGAGCGCCGGTGCGTCCGAGTCGGTGGCGACCGGCGGCACGATCATCGTCGAGAACTGAGCTGCCCGATCTCCGAGGTGTGGGGGTCCGCTAGTCTGCGGCCCACGACTTTGGGGGTTGAGCGATGTTCTACTTCGGGGGCCTGTTCGGCCTGTTCACGTTGGGCCTGTGGCTGTTCTGCCTGATCGACGTCATCACGACCGGCGACGGGGACACCAGGAACCTGCCCAGGATGGGCTGGCTGCTGATCGTGCTGTTCTTCCCGCTGGTCGGCTCGATCGTGTGGCTGGTCGCGGGCCGGCCGATCGGGGCCGTCGCCCGACGGCCCGGTGCCCACGAGCGCGACATGCCGGCCTACCCGGAGTACGACCGCCCCGGCCGCTTCGCCGCGACCGACTCCGACGCCGATGCGGAGTTCCTGCGCCGCTGCCGCGAGCGCGCCGAGGAACAGCGCCGCAAGGCCCGCGAGACCGGCGGCGAGACCTCCGCCTGACGTCATCGCGTGCGGAACGTTCGGCGGTAGTGGTCCGGCGCCACGCCGACGACACGGTTGAAGTGCCGGCGCAGCGTGGCCGCGGTGCCCATGCCGGTCCGCTCGGCGATCTGGTCGATGCCGGCGTCGGTCGTCTCCAGCAGTTCCTGCGCCAGCGCGAGCCGCTGGTTGTGCAGCCACCGCAACGGTGTCGTGCCGGTGGTCGCCACGAAGTGCCTCGCCAGGTTGCGGGTGCTCATGCTCGCCCGCGCCGCCAGCTCCCGCACGGTCAGCGGCCTGTCCAGGTGCTCGATCGCCCACCGCATCACGGTTTCCAGCGGGTTGCCGGCCACCGGCGACGGCGCGGTGATGAACTGCGCCTGCCCACCCGACCGGTGCGGTGGCACCACCAGCGTCCGCGCCAGGGCGTTGGCGACCGCCGCGCCGTGGTCGGTGCGGACCACGTGCAGGCACAGGTCCATGCACGCGGCCTTCCCCGCCGACGTCAGGATCGGCTCCTCGTCGACGTACAGCACGGTCGCGTCGACCTCGACCCGCGGGTACCGGCCGGCGAGCTGCTCCGCGTGTGCCCAGTGGGTCGTCGCCCGCCTGCCGTCGAGGAGTCCGGCGGCGGCCAGCACGAACGCCCCGGTGCACAGCGACATGATTCGCGCGCCGCGGGCGTGCGCGGCGCGTAGCGCGGCCACGACCGCGGCCGGCGGCTCGGCGTCGACGTCATGGCACGACGGGACGATGACGGTGTGCGCGTCGCGGATGGGCCCGTAGCCCGCGGACGTGCTGACGTGGGCCAGCTCGCCCAGCCACGCCGCCCGCGGGCCGCAGACCGTGAACTCGTACCACGGCCGTGCGAGCTCGCGGTCCACGCCGAACACCTCGATCGCGGTGGCGGCCTCGAACAGCATGGCGCCCTCGTACAGGGCCAGCACCACTGAGCGCATGTCCGAAAGTGTACGGATGTAGTCGGATCGGCCACTGGCCCGGCAGCCGACGAGACCTGACCATGGTCCGGTGAACAACACTGTCGCGGTCGTCGGCGCCAACGGGCACACGGCCAGGTTCGTCCGCACCCACCTCGACGCGCTCGGTCTCGTCCCGAAACCCGTTGGCAGGGAAGATGCCTCGATCGACGATCCGTCCTCTTTGGACCACGCGCTCGCCGGTGTGGCCGCGGTGGTCAACTGCGCTGGCCCGTTCGCGGACACCGCCTTGCCCGTCGTCGAGGCGGCGCTGCGCGCGGGCGTCCACTACTTCGACATCGCCGCGGAGCAGGCGGTGACCATGGACCTGCTGACGAGGTTCGACGCACCCGCGAGAAGGACCGGCGTCGTGGTGGCGCCGTCGATGGCGTTCTACGGCGGACTCGGCGACCTGCTGGCGACCGCGGCCGCCGGCGACTGGCAGGCGGTCGACGAGGTCGCGATCGCGATCGCGCTCGACAGCTGGCTGCCGACCGCCGGCACCCGCCGCACGATCGCCCGCAACGCCGGCCGCCACGTGGTGTACGCCGACGGCGAGTTCACCCCGCCCGCGGCGCCGAGCACGGTGCGGTGGGAGTTCCCGTTCGGCGAGCGGAAGCTGACCGAGCTGTCGACGGCCGACCAGGTGACCATCGCCCACCATCTGCGCACGCGGCGGATCACCGTCCACATGAACGACGAGCCACTCGCCGACCTCGCCGACCCGACCACCCCGGCGCCGGTTCCGGTCGACGACCTCGGCCGTTCGGCGCAGACGTTCCACGTCGACGTCGTGGTCCGCCGAGGTGGTGAGGAGCGCCGGGCGAGCGCGGCGGGCCAGGACATCTACGCGGCCAGCGGGCCCATCGTGGCCGGCGCGGTCGCGCGGGTGCTCGGCGGGCGGTACCGCGGCGCACTGACCGCGGGCCGGCTGCCGCCCGACTTCATGCGCTCGCTGGCGCCGTTTGTACGTGTCTTGTAGCCGGGGTTGCCAGCATGCCCGACGACCCTGACGAACGGAGCGTGCTCATGACCCAGTACTCGAGGCGCCGGCTGCTGTCCTACGGCGTGGCCGCCGGCGCGGCGCTCGCCGCGCCGGCCCTGACCCGCGCGACGGCCGGCGCGCTGGCCGCGGTGGACATGGAGCAGGTGCTCGTGGCCTGCCAGGTGGACCCGCCGAAGGCGGGCGAGGACACCACACCGGGCGCGGCGTCGCACGTGCTGCTCGTCGAGCAGGCGCTGGTCGCCAAGGGGCTGCTGAGCTCCTCGCTGGCCGACGGGCACTACGGCACGTCGACCCTCGACGCGTACGCGGCGTGGCAGCGCAGCCTCGGCTACACGGGCATCGACGCGAACGGCGTGCCCGGGCGCACGTCGCTCACCCAGCTGGGTTCCGGGCGTTTCGACGTGACCCGACCGGTGGCGACCGGCTCCCGCACGGACTCGTACGGCGGCGAGCGGGTGAACGCCAGGACCGCCGACATGCTGGCCGCGGCGGACGCGAAGCTGTCGTGGAGCATCACGCTGACGCAGGGCTCGTACAACTCGAGCAACCCGGACTCGGCCGGCACCCACGACGGTGGCGGGGTGGTCGACATCAGCGTCAGCAGCCTGTCGACCACCCAGCGCTGGCAGACCGTCCGCGCACTCCGGACGGTCGGCTTCGCGGCCTGGCTGCGCACCCCCAGTGACGGGTTCCCGTACCACATCCACGCCAACGCCGTGTCCGACCCGGACATGTCCCGGCAGGGTCGCGACCAGATCCACGACTACTACTTCGGCAGGAACGGCCTGGCCAACCACAACGCGGACAGCACCCCGTCCGAGTACCGCGTGGCCTTCACCTGGTGGGAGAAGTACCGGCGCGCCTGAGGTGGCGGGCCGGTGGTGAGCCGGCCCACACCGGTCGGGCGGGCTCGCGGCGGCGTCGGTATCGTGCGTGGCAGCGGCGGTGGGGCTCGCCGTTCCGGAACGGAGAACCGCAACGGTTGCCAACGGTCCCTACTCGAGCCGGGCTGGTGTGCCCGCCGGAAGAGTAGGAGAAGCCAGGTGGACGTCGGGGAACCCATCGACCCGGACATCGATCTCCGGGTTCCCGTCCAACGTCGCGAGCTGGCCGCGCACCACGGCCGGGTACTCGCCGCGATCGCCCTCGGCGGCGGGCTCGGCGCGCTCGCCCGCTACGGACTGGCCCAGCTCTGGCCCACCCGTCCCGGCGGCTTCCCCTGGGCCACCTTCGTCACCAACGTCGCCGGCTGCCTGCTCATCGGCGTGCTCATGGTCCTGGTCACCGAGGTGTGGGCCGTCCACCCGCTCGTCCGGCCCCTCCTCGGCGTCGGGTTCCTCGGCGGTTTCACCACCTTCTCCACCTACGCCGTCGAGACCCGGGGCCTGCTGACCCCCGGGACTGTCGGTCTCGCGTTCGGCTACGTCGCCGGCACGCTCGTCGCCGCCCTGCTCGCCACGCCGGCCGGTGCCCACGCCACCCGGGCCCTCGTCCGCGGGCGGGCGACCACATGACCGCCGTCCTGGTCTTCCTCGGCGCCGCGGTCGGCGCGCCGCTGCGGTACCTCACCGACCGTCTCGTCCAGTCCCGCCACGACAGCCTGTTCCCATGGGGCACACTCACCGTCAACCTGGCCGGCTGCCTGGTCCTCGGCGCCCTCACCGGCGCCGCGGTGTCCGACCCCGTGCTCGCCGTCGCGGGCACCGGGTTCTGCGGGGCACTCACCACCTACAGCACGTTCAGCTACGAGACCTTCCGGCTGGCCGAGCGGAGGTCGTACTTCTACGCCGCGACGAACGTGGTCGTCAGCGTCGTCGCCGGGCTCGGCGCCGCCCTGCTCGCCTACACGGTCGCCGCCGGCCTGGTCGGGTAGCGACCGCTCCACAGTGGATCGACGGTCGGCGTGAGTAACGCGTAAAGATGACCCCAACCGGTGTCAAGGTTCCGTCAGGCTCCCTGGGAAGGCGCCCCGCACGCGGGCATGCTCGCGTTCGGTTGGCCGCCGTTGGGGCGGTCCCGGGCCCGGAAGGGGCATGATGGCCGATCTGGCCTACGCCGTGCTGCTGATCGCCGGCTTCCTCCTGCTCGCGCTGACGTTGCGTGGATTGGAGCGGTTGTGAACGGGGCTTGCGGAGCGAACCAACGGACGCTGAACGACCGTCGCGAGGTGTGGTCGTGAGCGGGACCGGAGTGCTGGCCAACGTGATCGGTGGCGTGCTCGCGCTGCTGCTGATCGGTTACCTGTTCGTGGCGCTGATCCGGCCGGAGAAGTTCTGATGTCCGCGACCGTGGCCGGCCTGCTGCAGGTCGGACTTCTCGTGGTGGCACTGGTCGCCGTGTACAAGCCGCTCGGTGACTACATGGCGCGCGTGTTCACCAGTGGGAAGCACCTCGCCATCGAGCGGGTGGTCTACCGGGCCGTCCGGGTGGACCCGGACTCGGAGCAGAACTGGCGGACCTACGCCGCCGGTGTGCTCGGCTTCTCGTTCGCCTCGATCGTGCTGCTGTACCTCGTTCAGCGGCTGCAACCGTTGCTGCCCTTCAACTTCGGCCGCGGCGCGGTCGATCAGGGCGTCGCGTTCAACACAGCGGTCAGCTTCGTCACCAACACGAACTGGCAGTCCTACGTGCCCGAGGCGGTCATGGGCCACACGGTACAGATGCTCGGGCTGACGGTGCAGAACTTCCTGTCCGCCGCGGTCGGGCTCGCCGTCGCGATCGCGCTGGTTCGCGGGTTCGTCCGGTCGAGGACCGACCGGCTCGGGAACTTCTGGGTCGACCTCACCCGAGGCACGGTCCGGATCCTGCTGCCGCTGGCGTTCGTCTTCGCGATCGTCCTGATCGCGCTGGGGGTCGTGCAGAGCCTGCGGTCCGGGTTCGACGTGACCAATGTGGACGGTCGGAGCAACGGGGTCGCCCTCGCGCCGGCCGCGTCGCAGGAGTCGATCAAGGAGCTGGGCACCAACGGCGGCGGCATCTTCAACGCCAACTCCGCGCACCCGTTCGAGAACCCGAACGGCTGGACCAACCTCATCGAGATCTTCCTGCTGCTGGTGATCCCGGTCTGTCTCACCAGGACCTTCGGTCAGCTGGTCGGCAACAAGAAGCAGGGTTACTCGCTCCTGTCGGTGATGGCCGTGCTGTGGGGCGCCATGCTCGCCGTGATCTGGTGGGCCGAGGCGCACCCGAACGGCCCGGCCGCGTTGCTGGCGGGCGGTGGCATGGAGGGCAAGGAGGTCCGCTTCGGCGTCGCCGGCTCGGCGTTGTTCGCCGACAGCACCACCGGCACCTCGACCGGCGCGGTCAACTCCATGCACGACAGCTACTCCGGCCTCGGCGGCGGAGGAACGATCCTGAACATGCTGTTCGGCGAGCTGTCGCCGGGTGGGGTCGGCACCGGCCTGTACAGCATCCTGGTGGTCGCGATCATCGCGATGTTCCTCGCCGGGCTCATGGTCGGCCGGACACCGGAGTACCTCGGCAAGAAGCTGGGCCGCCGCGAGGTGACCGCCTCGGCGATCGCGATCCTCGCGATGCCGACCGTGGTGCTGATCGGCGCGGGCATCGCGATCATGCTGCCCGGCACCCCCGGCTACCTGGCGAACCCCGGCAGCCACGGCTGGTCGGAGGTGTTCTACGCCTACACGTCCGCGTCGAACAACAACGGCAGCGCGTTCGCCGGCATCACGGTCACCAGCCCGTGGTTCCAGTCGAGCCTGGCGATGTGCATGCTGTTCGGCCGGCTGATCCCGATCCTGGCGGTGCTCGCACTCGCGGGCTCGTTGGCGGCGCAGAAGAAGGTGCCCGAGACCTCGGGCACGCTGCCGACCACCGGCGCGCTGTTCCCGGCCATGCTCGGCGGCACGGTCGTGCTGGTCGCGGCACTGACGTTCATCCCGGCGCTCGCGCTCGGCCCCATCGCGGAGGCACTCGCATGACAACCGTTGAGAAACCCCGCACACAGCCGGAGTCCGGCCAGCGCCACGCGGAGAGGACCGGCCGCATCAGTGCGGGCGTGTTCAACCCGCGGCAACTGGTGACCTCCCTGCCCGACGCGCTTCGCAAGCTCGACCCGCGTACCCAGCTACGCAACCCGGTCATGTTCGTGGTCTGGGTCGGTTCGGTGCTCACCACGGTGTTCGCCGTTGGTGACCCGGGCGTGTTCACCATCGGTGTCGCCCTGTGGCTGTGGTTCACCGTGCTGTTCGCGAACCTGGCCGAGGCGGTCGCCGAGGGCCGGGGCAAGGCCCAGGCGGAATCTCTGCGCCGGGCCAAGCAGGACACCATGGCCCGCCGGCTCACCGGCTGGCGGCCGGGCTCGACCACCGCCGCGGAACTCGCCGTGCCGGCCACCGGGTTGCAGTTGGACGATGTCGTCGTCGTGGAGGCGGGGCAGATCATCCCCGGCGACGGCGATGTGGTCGAGGGCATCGCCAGCGTCGACGAGTCCGCCATCACCGGTGAATCGGCGCCGGTCATCCGCGAATCC
>NZ_DASQCC010000094.1:0-46199 GCF_035634895.1 Actinophytocola sp.
CCCCCAAAAGCCGGCCCCAAGCCACAAGGGAAGGCAAGGGAAAAATGCAAGGCCGAAGGCCACAAGACAGAAGGCCCACAAGACAGAAAGACCGCAAGACCGAAGGACCGCAAGACCGAAGGCTCCGCCTCGGCCATCCCCCAGCAGACCCCCCACCAAACAGACCCAGCAGGGCCCACCAAACGCCCAACACCCAACGCAACCGAGCTGGGTCAGAACACCCCGCACCGTGGGGCCTGCGGGGGTCGCCCCCGCAACAAAATGACGGCCGACCCGGCGAGCTTGCACCGCAAGCGAGCAGGGTCGGCCAGAGGTCGTGGAGGTGCCGGGAATCGAACCCGGGTCCTCTGTCGCTTCAACAAGGCTTCTCCGTGCGCAGTTCACCTTGCCTCTACTCGGCCCCGCCGGTCATGTGAACAAGCCGGTGTGACGGGCCCAGCCGCTGTGGGTGTCCCATCTCGGGTCCGCGGCCGACCCGAGACAGTGAGCCTCCTAGCTGATGCCGGCAGACCGGGTCGGAGGCGACCCCGGGCCGACAGACATCGCTACTCGCTCAGGCGGCGAGAGCGACGTCGCGCTGGGAATTAACCTTGGCGCTTATTGGTTTGCGGCGACGCTTGAGGTGGCCATCCGCCTGCACCTGCACGCTTCCCTTGAATCAACGTCCAGAGTCGAAACCGTTCACCCCCTCGTGGTGACTATGTCCCACTCAGTTTAACCCGCGCGGGCCGCCGGATCATCCCGGTTACCCCGAGGTAGGGAAAACCCCACCCCGAACTCTGCGGTACACCGCATGGTCCCCGCCCTCCCGGCCCGCCATCCTGGTCTCATCACCCCTGAAGGAGACCAGCCATGACCACCACCCAGCGCGACGGCACCCGGCCGAACCCGCCACTCCTGGGCTCGCTCGCGTACCTGGCGATGAACCTGCCGATCGGGATCGGAACGTTCGTCTTCGTGGTGACGAGCATGTCGATCGGCGTCAGCACGCTGATCATCTGGGTCGGCCTCGCCGTACTGGCGGTCGCCATGCTGGTCATGCGCGGCCTGGCGACCCTGGAACGCCTTCGGGTGCACGCCCTGCTGGGCACCTACATCGCCTCCCCGTACCGCCCGGCGCCGGAGAGGGGACGCTGGACCAGCCGCGTCAAGGACCCGGCCACCTGGAAGGACATGGCCTACCTGGTCCTGATGCTGCCGATCGGTATCGCGGAGTTCGTGATCACCCTGGTGCTGTGGTCGGGGAGCCTGTACCTGGCGCTGCTGCCCCTGTACTGGCCCTGGCTCCCGGCGGACTGGCACGGCGTGCTCTGGGATCACACGTTCGTGGCGCCGGACTCCTGGGTCGGGACGCTGCCGTTCGCCGGTCTCGGGGTTCTGTTCCTGGCGCTGGCGATCGTCGTCACGAACGCGCTCGGCACGGCCCACGCGGTGTACGCCCGCACGCTGCTCGGCCCCAGCCAGCGCCGCATCTCGAAGCTGGAGGGCCTGTCGACCGCCGGTGCGATCGACTGGAGCGACCCCTGGCCGCCCAACACCGCGCCGATGTCCTACGGACCGGTGTCCCGATGACGAGTCCCGCCCCGAAGCCACCGATCTACTTGGTCCAACCCAAGGTTCCGGTAGATGCTGACGAGGTGGCACCACACCCCGAGAACCAACCGCCGCCCGCCCAGGAGGTCACGGCTCACACGGAGCCGACCGTGTGGCCGAGCGCACCCACCTTCCCGAGTGGCCCGGCGCCTGCTCAGCCGACCCTGGACATGCCGCCCGCCTTCGCCACGCCGCTCGCCCAGCCCCTGACCCAACCACTGTCCCCGGCCGCGCCGACCCAGGTCGTCCAGACCACCGCCCGACCGGAGGACGGGGCCGAGAAGCCCCGTCCGACGCTGGTCAGCCGGGGGATCCGCGCGGCGGCGTTCATGATCGCCGGGTTCCCGCTCAACCTGGCGGCGTTCATCTTCATCGTGACGTTCTTCTCGATCGGGATCAGCACGCTGGTGATCTGGCTGGGCCTGGTCGTGCTGCTGATCGCGACCAAGACGGTCTTCGGGTTCGCGGCGGCCAACCGGGCGTTGATCCGGGGCACGCTCGGCGTGCACATCCCCACGCCGAAGATCTCCTACGGCGACACGGGCTCGTTCTGGCAACGCTACTTACGCCGGCTGACGCACCCGCAGATGTGGCGCAACCTCGCCTACCTGCTGCTCGCGTTCCCGCTGGCGTGCTTCGAGTTCCCGCTGGCGCTCGTCGGCGCGATCATCCTGCCGGTCGGCGTGTTCGTGCTGCCCGTGGTCGCCGCGGTGCACATCCTGCTGGCGCGGGCGCTGCTCGGTCCGAACGAGAACGAGGAGCTCACGCAGAAGGCCGAGCACCTGCAGGCCTCCCGGGCCCGCGGGGTCGACGCGGCGGAGGCGGAGCGGCGGCGCATCGAGCGGGACCTGCACGACGGCGCGCAGCAGCGGCTGGTCGCGGTGGCCATGGGCCTCGGCCGCGCGAAGACGAAGATGGACGCCGACCCGGAGGGCGCCAAGGCGCTGGTCGACGAGGCGCTCTCGGACGCGAAGCTCGCGGTGTCGGAACTTCGGGACCTGGCCCGCGGCATCTACCCGGCGGTCCTGGGCGACCGCGGTCTGGACGCGGCGCTGTCGTCGCTGGCCGCGAAGTGCCCGATCCCGGTCGAGGTGAACGTCCGGATCGACCCCCGCCCACCCGCTGCGGTGGAGTCCACGGCGTACTTCATCGTCGGCGAGTGCCTCACGAACATCGCGAAGCACGCCGGCGCGACCGAGGTCAGGGTCAACGCGTGGCGGGAGGAGCGGCCGACCGGCGACCTGGTGGTCGTGGAGATCACCGACGACGGTCGCGGCGGCGCCTCGATGCGGGCGGGTGGTGGGCTGTCCGGCCTCGCGGACCGGGCTGCCACGATTGACGGCGTGATGACCGTGGTGAGCCCCGTTGGCGGGCCGACAGTGATCAGGGCGGATCTTCCATGCGTGTGGTGATCGCGGAGGACTCCGTGTTGCTGCGGGCGGGCATCCAGCGCCTGCTGGCCGACGAGAACATCGAGACGGTGGCGGCCGCCGAGGACGGCGACGGGTTGCTGATCGCCGTCAGCGAGCACCGGCCGGACCTCGCGATCGTGGATGTGCGCATGCCCCCGTCGTTCACCGACGAGGGCTTGCGGGCGGCGTTGCGGGCGCGGGAGCAGCAGCCCGGCCTGCCGGTGCTGGTGCTGTCGCAGTACGTGGAGGAGCGCTACGCGGTGGAACTCCTCTCCGGCGGCGCCGGCGGAGTCGGCTACCTGCTCAAGGAGCGGGTGGCGGACGTCGCGGAGTTCGTGGACGCGGTGCACCGGGTCGCCGGGGGCGGCACCTGCATCGACCAGGAGGTGATCGCACAGCTCATGGCACGCGGTCGACGAAATCCGATCGACGTGCTCACTCCTCGGGAGCGTGAGGTGCTCGGGTTGATGGCGCAGGGGCTGACCAACGTCGCCATCGCGAAGACGCTCACGGTGTCGGACGGGGCCGTGGAGAAGCATGTCGGGAATATCTTTTCCAAGTTGGGGCTAGAACCCAGTGCCGAGGAGCATCGCCGGGTCCGGGCCGTGTTGACGTTCTTGGAGCGCGCGTAGCCGCCCCCGCACCCGTCAAACTTTCCGGATCGGAAAGTTTGCAAAGTTGGCAAGTTTGGGTACTGTGGTGGCATGGTCGGGCTTCGGGAGCGGAAGAAGCGGGAGACGCGTCTCGCGCTCAGCTACGCGACCATTCGCCTGGCCATCGAGCGTGGCTGGGACAACGTCTCGGTCGAGGACATCGCCGCCGAGGTGAATGTCTCCGAGCGCACCTTTCGAAACTATTTCGCCAGTAAGGCCGAGGCCGTCGTGGCCACGCATGTCGAACGGGGCCAACGCATTGCCGAGGCACTTCAGGCGCGGCCGGCCGAAGAGGAGATCTGGGACGCGCTCGTCAACGCCGTGCTGTCGCAGTTCGAGTTCGCCAGTCGCCCACCGGAGGATCGTTACGCCGCCGGACTGCAGAAGCTGCTCGCGGAACCCGCCGTCCAGCACGAGGTCTTCCGGGCCCACGCCATGGCGCAGGACGAGCTGACCACCGCGATCGCCGAGCGCACGGGCACCGCGGCCGATGACCTCTATCCGCAGCTCGTCGCCTCGGTCGTCAGTGCCGGGCTCGGTACGGCGCTGACCCGTTGGACCAGGAACCCCGTCGGCACGATCACCCCATTGCTTCGCGAGGTCTTCGACCAGATTCGTGCCGGGCTTCCCGGCGCGCGCTGAACAACACACCCAGAAAAGGGCTGCTTTGCCATGCCCGAATTCGCCATGCGCAAAAGGAGAGTCACCATGGATGTCGTCATCGTCGGTGGCGGACCCAACGGTCTCATGCTTGCCTGTGAGCTGGCCCTCGGCGGCGTTCGGCCCGTCGTGATCGAGCGGCTTACCGGGCCCAGCAAGGATCCCAGGTCGAACGGTCTTGTCGGGCAGGTCGGCCGCATGGTCGACCGCCGCGGTCTGTTCGAGAGACTCGGTGGACAGCCCGGACCGCCGGTGCCCAACAGGGCCTACTTCATGTTCGCCGCTTTTCCGCTCGACCTCAGCCTTCTCGACGACAGCCCGGTCTACAACCTCGCCTCACCGGAGGTCAGGACCGTGCAGGTGTTGGAGGAACGCGCCAGGGAACTGGGTGTCGACATCCGCCGGGGGCACGAGTTCGTCGGGTTCACCCAGGACGGTGACGGTGTGACCGTGACCGTCAAAGGCAACGATGAGTACGAGTTACCCGCCAAGTACCTCGTGGGCGCTGACGGGGCGCACAGCCCGGTTCGGAAGGCCGCCGGTATCGGCTTTCCTGGCATCACCCTCAACCGGCTCACCAGCCGCCACGCGCATGCCACCGTGCCGGCGGAATGGCTCGATCCGGCGAGCGGCACGCTCGACGTCCCCGGTCACGGGCCCGTCCGGCCGTTCCTGCCGGTCCGCACCGACCACGGCGGGTTCACCTACGCCCCGCTCCCCGGTCGCCCGGCCCTGATCGCCACCAGTGAGTGGGACGAGCCGGCATCCGACGAGCCCATGACCCTCGACGAGATGCGCGCGAGCATCAACCGGGTGCTCGGTGCGGACGTCCCCATCGGACCGCCGCCCGGTGACGGACCCCACGTGCTCCGGCGGCTCCAGGGCGGCAACAGCCGCGTCGCCGAGCGGTACCGCGACGGCCGGGTGTTCCTCGTCGGTGACGCCGCGCATGTCTTCGTCGCCGGTGGCACCGGGTTGAACCTCGGCATGCAGGACGCCATCAACCTGGGGTGGAAGCTCGCCGCCGCGCTCACCGGCGGCACGGACGTCCTCGACACCTACGAGACCGAGCGCCGCCCGATCGCCGACCGGACCATCATGTTCTCCCGGGCCCAGACCGCCCTGCTCGCACCGGGCGACGAGGTCACCGGACTGCGCACGCTGTTCGGCGAGTTGCTCGGTCAACCCGCTGTCGTGCGGGCGGTCGCGGACCTCGTCGCCGGGGCGGACGTCCGTTACCCGGTCGGTGCCGGCGCGCACCCGCTCGCCGGGTGGCCCGCACCCGACCTCGACCTCCGCACCGCACAAGGGACCGTTCGGCTCGCCGAGCTGGTCCGTGACGCGAAGCCGTTGCTGATCGACCTCTCCCGAGGTGACCTGAGCGCCGACGGCGTCGACACCGTGCACGCCACCGCCGACACCGAGATCACCGCGCTCCTGCTCCGCCCGGACTCCTATGTCGCGTGGGCCTCGACCGATCCGCACCCCGACTCGCGGGCGCTCCGGCGAACCGCCCGCGAGTGGTTCGGGGTTCCCGTCAACGCATAGGAAAAGGCCCTCGCCGAACCCGGCGAGGGCCTCTCCACCAACTCAGGCGGCCACCGTCGCGGCGGTCGTGGCCGGGCCGAGTGCCACGGCCAGCACCTCACGGACGTCGGTCGCCAGGTGGACGGTCAGCTCGTCCAGCACCGCCGAAGGCACGTCCTCCAGGTCCGGCTCGTTCCGCTTGGGCAGCACCACATCCGTGATCCCGGCGCGGTGCGCGGCGAGCAGCTTCTGCTTCACGCCACCGATCGGGAGTACCCGTCCGGTCAGCGACACCTCACCGGTCATCGCCACGTCCGACCGCACAGGGCGGCCCGACAGCAGCGACGCGAGCGCGGTCGTCATCGTGACGCCCGCCGACGGCCCGTCCTTCGGCACGGCACCCGCCGGGACGTGGATGTGCACGCCCTGCTCGGCCAGTGACGAGACCGGGACGTCCAGGTCGGAGCCGTGCGAGCGCAGGTACGACAGCGCGATCTGCGCCGACTCCTTCATCACGTCGCCCAGCTGTCCGGTCAGCGTGACCCCGGTGGCGCCGGAGTCCTTCGACGCGACCGACGCCTCGACGAACAGCACGTCACCGCCCGCGCCGGTCACCGCGAGACCGGTGGCCACACCCGGCACCGCCGTGCGTTCCGCCGACTCCGGCGTGAACTTCGGCTGGCCGAGGTAGGTCCGCAGCGAACCGGTGTCCACGGTCAGCGGCAGCGACTCCGAGTCGAGCGCGAGCGACGCGGTGATCTTGCGGAGCACCCGCGCGATCGACCGCTCCAGCTGCCGGACACCGGCCTCCCGCGTGTACTCGCCGGCCATCAGCCGCAGCGCGTCGTCGGTCAGCTTGACCTCGTCGGCGCCCAGCCCCGCACGTTCGAGCTGCCGCGGCAGCAGGTGGTCGCGGGCGATGACGACCTTCTCGTCCTCGGTGTAGCCGTCGAGCCTGACCAGCTCCATGCGGTCGAGCAGCGGCGCCGGGATCGACTCGATGACGTTCGCGGTCGCGAGGAACACCACGTCCGACAGGTCCAGCTCGACCTCGAGGTAGTGGTCGCGGAACGTGTGGTTCTGCGCCGGGTCGAGGACCTCCAGCAGCGCGGCGGTCGGGTCGCCCCGGTAGTCGGAGCCGACCTTGTCGATCTCGTCCAGCAGCACCACCGGGTTCATCGAGCCGGCCTCGGCGACGGCCCGCACGATCCGGCCGGGCAGCGCGCCGACGTACGTGCGCCGGTGCCCGCGGATCTCGGCCTCGTCGCGGATGCCGCCGAGGGCGACGCGGACGAACTTGCGGCCCATGGCCCGCGCGACCGACTCACCCAGGGACGTCTTGCCGACCCCGGGAGGACCGGCGAGCGCCAGCACGGCGCCGCTGCGCCGTCCGCCGACGACACCCAGGCCACGCTCCTCGCGGCGCTTGCGCACGGCCAGGTACTCGATGATGCGTTCCTTCACGTCGTCGAGCCCGGCGTGGTCGGCGTCGAGGATCTCCCGCGCGCCCCTGATGTCGTAGGCGTCGTCGGTCCGCGTGTTCCACGGCAGCTCCAGCACCGTGTCGAGCCAGGTCCGGATCCAGCCCACCTCGGGTGACTGGTCGGACGTGCGCTCCAGCTTGTCGACCTCGGCCAGCGCGGCGTCGCGCACCTTCGCCGGCAGGTCGGCGGCCTCGACGCGGGCGCGGTAGTCCTGCTCCTCGGTCTCGGGCTTGCCGTCCAGCTCGGCCAGCTCCTTGCGGATGGCACTGAGCTGCTGGCGCAGCAGGAACTCCCGCTGCTGCTTCTCCATGCCCTCCTGGACGTCCTTGCGGATGGTCTCCGCGACGTCCATCTCGGCCAGGTGGTCGCGGGTCCATTCGAGCAGCTTCTCGAGCCGTTCGGTGGTGTCCAGCGTCTCGAGCAGCCAGAGCTTCTTGTCGTTCTCGAAGTAGGGCGCGTAGCCGGCCATGTCGGCCAGCGCGGACGGGTCGGACTCGGACTGCACCGAGTCGATCACCTGGTACGCGCCACGCTCCTGAAGCATGGTGATGACGAGCGCCTTGTACTCCTTGGCCAGCTCGTTCGTGCGGCCGGTCGCCGGGGCCGGTTCGGCCACCTCGACCTCGACCCACAGCGCGGCGCCGGGGCCGGTGGTGCCGGCGCCGATGCGTACGCGCTCGGTCCCGCGGACCACGGCGGCCCGCTCGCCACCCGGCATGCGGCCGACCTGCTCGACGATGCCGAGCACACCGACCTTCGCGTACTTCCCGTCCAGGCGCGGCACCATCACCACGCGTGGCTTCTCCCCCGCTGCCTGGCCGGTCGAGCCGGCCTGCGCGGCCTCCACCGCGGCGCGGACGTCGGTCCCGTCGGTGCCGGCCATGCGGATCGGCACGACCATCCCCGGCAGGAGCACCGTGTCGTCCAGCGGCAGCACCGGGAGCGTCAGCGACTCTGCCATGAGTTCACCCTCCAAAGTTGAGTCTGTTCTGCTCAACCTCCGGCGGGCCGTGGTTGTTTCCTAGATCCGTTCGCTGTGAGCAAAGCCCGGCATCAGGACAGGGCGAGCAGCCGTCGCGGGGTGTCCCACAGCACCGCGCGCAGGAACGGCTCACCCAGCCGGTCGTCGGCGAAAGCCCAGGTGGCGATGGCCCTGAGCTGGGTGGCGTAGTCGTACGGGATGCTCGGGAAGTCGGTGCCGAGCGCGACCCGGTCGGCGATTCCGGCCAGCCGCGCTGGCCAGTCCGCCGGCAGCTGCTCGGCCGCCCCGTTGAACGGGACGCCGACCATCGTGGTGTCGATGTGCACGCCCGGATACCGCGCGACCAGGTCCAGCGCGAGCCCGATCTCCGGGGTGCCGGCATGTGCCAGCACGGCCACGAGCCGCGGGTGCCTGCGCAGCACCTCCTCGAACACGTCGAGGCCCGTGTGCTTGCCGGGCACCGGCCCGTGCCCGCAGTGGATGACGACCGGCACACCCGCCTCGGCGAGCAGTCCCCACGCGGCGTCGAGCAACGGGTCGCGCGGGTCGTAGCCACCGACCTGGACGTGCGACTTCACGCAGCGAACGCCCTGGTCGAGGGCCTGTGCCAGGTAGTCGCCGACGCCGGGTTCGGCGAAGAACGTGGCGGTCGGCACGGCCTCCGGCACGGCCGCGGCGAAGTCCCGCACCCACTCGTTGAGCCACGCGGCCATGTCCGGCTTGTGCGGGTAGACGAGCGGCGCGAAGTTCCGGACGCCCAGGTCACGGAGGACCCGCAGGCGCTCGTCGACCGGCAGCCGGTAGTGAATGGGCCACTCGGTGCCGTAGTGCGCGGCGGCCTCGTCGAAGTACGCCCAGACCTTGCGCTGGACCGGGTCGGGCAGGAAGTGCAGGTGCAGGTCGGTCAGCCCGGGAAGTCCCAGCGACTCGGTGAACGCCGGCACCTCCTGGTCGGCCCCGGGAGTCAATACCGCCCCTTGAGCGCCCGCCCGTGCGCGCGCGAGATCTCCCGCTCCGCGTCCCGCTTGGCGAGCGACTGCCGCTTGTCGTACTCCTTCTTGCCCTTGCCCAGCGCGAGCTCGACCTTGACCTTGCCGTCCTTGAAGTACAGGGACAGCGGCACCAGCGACAGGCCACCCTCACGGGTCTTGCCGATGAGGCGTTCGATCTCGCCCCGGTGCAGCAGGAGCTTGCGGGTGCGGCGCGGTGTGTGGTTGGTCCACGTGCCGAGCACGTACTCCGGGATGTGCAGGTTGCGCAGCCACACCTCGCCGTCGTCGACCGTGGCGAACGCGTCCACGAGCGACGCCCGGCCGAGGCGCAGCGACTTGACCTCGGTGCCCATCAGGGCGATCCCGGCCTCGTACGTGTCCAGGATCGTGTAATCGTGCCGAGCCTTGCGGTTCTGCGCGATTACCTTCTGGCCACGTTCCTTCGACATGATGACAACTCTACGTGTCCACGCACGCCGTTATCACTGGCGCACGTACAGGCGCAGGGTGACATAGCCGGTGACCGCCGAGATGCCGATGGCGGTGAGCAGCAGCCACGGCGATATCAGCAGGATGTCGATCCCCTCGATCGGTCTGATTACCCCGGCCGCGAACGGTCCTGCGAGCAACGAGTCGAGGAACCAGAGCTTCGCGAGCACCAGCAGCCCGATCGCGAGGACGGCGCCGATGACGCCGGCGACCACCGCTTCCAGGAGGAACGGGAGCTGGGTGTACCAGCGGGTCGCGCCGACCAGGCGCATGATGCCGACCTCGGTTCGCCTGGTGAAGGCGGAGACCTGGACGGTGTTGGAGATCAGCAGCAGCGCCGCGACGGCCTGGATGAGCGCGACCACGAACGTCAGGTTCCGGACGCCGTTGAGCGCGTCGAAGAAGCGGTCCAGGAACTCGCTCTGGTCGGCGACCGACTCCACGCCGACCCGGCCGGAGAACGTCTGGATGATCACCTGCGGCCGGTCCGGGTTGACCAGCTTGACGTTGAACGACGCCGGCAGCGCCTGCGGCCTGGCGAGCTTCACGAGCTCCGGCTGCGAGGCGAAGATCTCCTTGAAGCGCTTGTAGGCCTGGTCGCGGTTCTCGTACTGGACCGTCTCGACCGCCGGGTCGTTCTCCAGGGCGGATCGCAGGCCCTTGCACGGGTCGTCGGCGCAGCCCTTGTCGTTCGCGCTGATGTCGTCGGTCAGATAGACCTGGACCTGCAGTTTGTCCTCGTAGACAGCCTGGGTCTTGTCGATCATCCGCACGACGAGGAGGCCGCCCCCGAGCAGGAGCAGCGAGACCATCGTGGTGAGGATCATCGCGACGGTCATCGTCACGTTCCGGCGGAGGCCGGTGAGGACCTCACTGAGGACGAAGCTGGCACGCATCGGGAGAAAGCGTCCTTAGTTCGGGGCGGGAGGGGGTGTGGGGGTCCAACTAACGGCCTACGCCGTAAACCCCTCGTGAGTCGTCACGCACGACCTGGCCGAGGGACAGTTCGACCACCCGGCGCCGCATGGAGTCGACGATCGAGTGGTCGTGGGTCGCCATCAGCACGGTCGTGCCGGTTCGGTTGATCCGCTCCAGCAGCAGCATGATGTCCTGGCTGGTGTCGGGGTCCAGGTTTCCGGTCGGCTCGTCGGCGAGCAGCATGAGCGGCCGGTTGACGAAGGCGCGCGCGATCGCGACGCGCTGCTGCTCACCACCGGACAGCTCGTGCGGCATGCGGTTGGCCTTGCCCTCGAGCCCCACCAGCTCGAGCACCTCGGGCACCACCTTGCGGATGGTGTTGCGCGGCTTGCCGATGACCTCGAGCGCGAACGCGACGTTCTCCGCGACGGTCTTGTTGTGCAGCAGCCGGAAGTCCTGGAAGACGCAGCCGATGGACTGGCGCAGGCGGGGGACCCTGCGCCGGGACATCCGGACGACGTCGAAGTTCGCCACGTAGACCCGGCCCTTGGTGGGCACCTCCTCACGCAGCAGGAGGCGGAGGAAGGTCGACTTTCCCGAGCCGGACGCGCCGATGAGGAAGACGAACTCACCCTTGTCCATCTCAACGGAGACGTCCTCCAACGCGGGTCGCGTGGAGGTCTTGTACACCTTCGAAACGTGCTCGAGCCGAATCACGAGGCGGGAGTCTACCTCCGACCGTTATCGAGCTGTTGCATTGGTAGTCCCCTGCCGTGACCAGCGACGATCGCCGGTAATTTACCGGCCGTGCGCACGGACGACTGGTTGGCCGACACCCGCACCTCCTACGACACCGTCGCGGCCGACTATGCCGACGTCGTGCGGGCCTCGCTCGCCCGCGACCCGTACCTGCGTGGGGCACTGGCGATGTTCGCCGGCATGGTCGAGGACGGGCCGGTCGTCGACGTGGGATGTGGCCCAGGTCACGTCACAGCCCATCTGCGGGACCTGGGCGTGGACGCGTTCGGTGTCGACCTCTCCCCCGGGATGGTGGCGGTGGCCCGCCGGAACCACCCCGGCCCGCGGTTCGAGGTCGGCTCGATGACGGACCTGGACCTGCCCGACGCCTCGGTCGCGGGCCTGCTCGCCTGGTGGTCGCTGATCCACGTGCCCGACGAGCTGGTGGCGACCGTCTTCGGGCAGTTCCGGCGCGTGCTGCGACTCGGCGGCCCGGTGCTGCTCGGCTTTCACGTCGGCGACGAGTCGCGGTTGAAGACCGAGGGTTATGGCGGCCATCCGATGAAGGTGCACGTCCACCTCCGCCGGCCCGACCGGGTGGCCGGCTGGCTGCGTGACGCCGGGTTCACGGTGGAGGCCCGGCTGCTGCTCGGCACCGATGAGCAGCCGAGTGCGTTGCTGTTCGCGCGGCTATGAGTCGGAGCTGGTGCGGCGCCAGCGGATGCCCGCCTCCAGGAAGCCGTCGATCTCGCCGTCCAGGACGCTGGAGGGGTTGCCGACCTCGTACTCGGTCCGCAGGTCCTTCACCATCTGGTACGGGTGCAGCACGTAGGAACGCATCTGGTTGCCCCACGACGAGCCGCCGTCGCCCTTGAGCGCGTCCATCTCGGCGCGCTCCTCCTGCCGCTTGCGCTCCAGCAGCTTCGCCTGGAGGACCCGCATGGCGGCGGCCTTGTTCTGGATCTGCGACTTCTCGTTCTGGCAGGACACCACGATGCCGGTCGGCAGGTGCGTGATGCGGACCGCGGAGTCGGTCGTGTTCACGCTCTGCCCACCGGGGCCCGACGAGCGGAACACGTCGATCCGGATGTCCTTCTCCGGGATGTCGACGTGGTCGACGGCCTCGACGAACGGCAGCACCTCGACCCCGGCGAACGAGGTCTGGCGGCGGCCCTGGTTGTCGAACGGCGAGATGCGGACGAGCCGGTGCGTGCCCTGCTCGACGGACAGCGTCCCGTACGCGTAGGGGGCGTCGACCTTGAACGTGGCCGACTTGATGCCCGCCTCCTCCGCGTAGGAGGTGTCGTAGACCTCGGTCGAGTAGCCGTGGCGCTCGGCCCAGCGCAGGTACATGCGCAGCAGCATCTCCGCCCAGTCGGCGGCGTCGACTCCGCCGGCCTCGGAGCGGATGGTGACGATGGCGTCGCGCTCGTCGTACTCGCCGGACAGCAGCGTGCGGACCTCGATGGAGGCGATGTCGGCACGCAGCCGCTCACGCTCCGTGTCGGCCTCGGCGTGCGTCTCACCGTCAGCGCCCTCTTCCTCGGCGAGCTCGTAGAGCACCCAGAGGTCGTCGAGACGCTGTCGCAGTTCTTCGATTTTTCGCAGCTCACTCTGCTTGTGCGAGAGCTGGCTGGTGACCTTCTGCGCTGACTCGGGGTCGTCCCACAAGTCGGGACGGGCAGCCTGCTCCCCCAGGTCGGCGATCTGCTTGCGCAGGCCGTCCAGGTCCAGGACCGCCTCGACACTCGCGAGGGTCTCGGACAGTTGGGTCAGGTCAGCTGCGACGTCCGGGTTCACGTTATGAGAATCTACCGTGAACCCGCACGCCGCCCGCTTGTGGCGACCGGTTCAGGAGGTCGGGATGGAGTCGAGCAGCTTGAGCACCGCTCGCGCACGAGCCACACCGAACTCCGCGATCGCCTTCGAGTAAGCGCCGTCAGCCGACTTGACCGCGGTCTTCGCCGCCTCGTGCTCGTCGGAGTAGACCTTCTTGGCCGACTCGATGAGCGCGGCCCGCTGCTTCGCCGTCAGGGCGTCCGCGTGGACGAGACGGAGGATCAGCGGGCTGCGAAGGTGGTCGGGGCCGGGCTCGCTGCCGAGCCAGGCCTTGAACGCCTTCTTGCCTGCGGCGGTCACCAGGTACTGCTGGCTCGACCGCGGCCCCTGCTTGCCGAGCCGGACGAGGCCGGCGTCGGCGAGTGCGGGGAGCTCGCGGTAAACCTGAGACCGGGTGACACTGAAGAACGACCCAAATCGATCACGGGCAGCCGAGACCAATTGCCCACCAGTAGCCGGACCTTCGTGCAGCAGCCCCAAGAGGGCCGCCGCAGTTGCATTCAGTTCAGACACCTTACCACCGTGCCACGAATGGGCGGCGCTGTCCACAGTGGCCGAGCATCTGTCCACTGTGGCTAGTAGGCCGTTTGACCGTCTGTTGAGCCGTGTTCTAGTCGCACAGTATGCCGGCGGAGACCGATCCCCAAGGGAGCCAAGGAATCCTTCGCATCGCAAAGCACCTTGCCCTTACACACCACCAGCAAGCCTCGTACCAGGGCAAACAACAAACCACGGTCGGCGGCGAGGTCGCACCCGAACCCACAAACGCGACGAACGAGCCTTGATCAGCGGTGGGATCCCTTCGCACATTTTGGACTTCCTCGACCGTTCCGAGACCGATGATCGGCCCAGAATTCAGCGCTACTCCATCCGGGTAAAGATGTATGAGATGCCGAGAAGAGAATGCTCCGTTCGCGACAGATCCGGCCACCACACCGGACCCCGGGTAACGTCGAGTCCAGTGTGGACTCCGGGTGGACAGTCCTGCACGCAGACAGGTGCACGTGCAGGCGACGCGTGCAGTGAGCGAAAGAACCCAAGCGGCAGAACACCTACACCGCCAAACGGTCTACAGAGCCGGTTGTCCAAGCCGGACTGGAAAATCGCGAGTACCAAATTCCGCGTTAAGTCGAGACTTTCGGACCACCAGGTCCGCCCAGGACAACACCCATCACCCGGAGAGACCCGATCCATCCGGGTGAGACAGACCATCTTGGGACGAACCCGGCCCGCGAGTGGTTCAGACCTCCCGAAACCCGTCCCGGGACCACCCAACTGGACGCTCGCGACCCCCTCCCGACTACGCGTCCCCTCATCTCCCCCTCCCCCACCCGGCTGTTCACCTCTGACACCCCCATCCACTCGTCCGTCGACACCACACAGCGATCACCGCACAGCGCCCAGCCAGGCATGTTTGCCCAGGTCAACCCCAATAAGACCCCCCGGTGAAACCCCTTCGTCAACCCCGCGTATAGTTACAAACACAACGACGCGGGGTGGAGCAGCTCGGTAGCTCGCTGGGCTCATAACCCAGAGGTCGCAGGTTCGAATCCTGTCCCCGCTACAGAGTAAGAGGGCCCGATCTGCAGGTGCGCAGACCGGGCCCTCTTTCTATTCCTGTGGGAGCGCCCCCTCTGCCCCACCCTCTGCCCCCGGCCGACGCCTTCACCCTCGAACCCCTCATCACCGCGTCTGCCGATCCACCCCAGCGTCCCTTTGTCGCCGTCCCCTCATGACGCCTCACAAGCCGGGATAGGCAACTCTCCTCATCCACCCAAAGCGCCAGCACCTTCATCCCATCCGGGCACTGCCCGGGGGTGATGACGCACGCTCAGACGTCCGTGACCCGCCTCCGTCCCATACGCCGACTCCCATACCCACCCCGACTTCCCCACCGCGGCGCCCTCGTCCGATATCCGGCTCCTCTGCCGCCTTCCCCAGTGCGCCCGTCCCCAGCTCCGGTGTGGTCCCTTCTCAGGGGTCCGTTCCATACCCCGATCCGCTCCCTTCCCTCTTCTCTCCCGACCGGTCTTCCAACGCTCCGCTCGCATACCGCGATTTTCGCTTTCGATGCCTCTCATTCCCGCCGCCCGCGCGATCCTCTCCACCGCGGATCAGGCCAGCCGGAAGGCGTCTTCTCGACCATGTCGACGGATCTTCCTTCGACACACATCCTCACCGGCGATTCGGGCTGGTCAGAGGGCTTATCCACCCCCGACCACCCTTCCGGGATCCCCTCGACCAATTCAGCCGCGCCCGGGAAATGACCTGGACAGCCACCCGTCCCATTCCGGGTGCGTCCCCACTCGGTCGCGTCTCTCCGCTGGAGGGCTCAACGGACGTTCATTGGTATCCATGCCGCCGAACAGCCGCACGTTCGCCGGGTCTCCCACCCCCATCTACCAGCACCTATCCCCTCGTTGAGGTCGACAGGTCGCCGTCGCCGGAGCCCTTTACCCGCCCGGTCGGTGCGCAAGGTCACAGTCCCTCTCCTTTGGACTCGACCGAATTGAGGCCCTGGTGAATTGAATGCGCCAGGCAGCCGAAAACGACTGCGGGGAGCGCTCACGTAGGCGAGTCGCGATCGGACTGACGGGGGCACTGGTCGTCCCGTTCGTTTCGGGCGCGGCACCATTCTTTGCTAGTGTGCCGACACACAAACCAACGGGGTTGCACGTATCACGTATGTCGTGGTGCAACGGCGTCCAAGGGAGAGCAGCCAGATGGCGCAGAAGGTATTGGTACAACTCGTCGACGACCTGGACGGCACCAGCGCGGAGGACGTCGCGACGGTCCTGTTCGGGTTGGACGGCGTCAGCTACGAGATCGACCTCTCGGACACCAACGCCGAGCGGTTGCGGGACAGCCTGGCCGAGTTCGTCGACTCGGCGCGGCGTACCGGCGGTCGGGTCAAGCGGGGCGTCCGGCCGGCGCAGTCCGGCAAGGCGAGTGGTTCTGGCGAGGCGGGGCAGATCCGCGAGTGGGCCCTGGAGAACGGCTTCGAGCTGGCCGGACGCGGCCGCATTCCATCGCACGTGGTCGAGGCCTACAAGGAGGCCCAGGAAGAGGCGAAGGCGACCACCAAGGCCGCCCCGAAGCGGCGGACTCGCGCGAAGAAGAGCTGAACTGACGAGCGCGGATGCTGGGAGCCGCGCTCGTCAGCCACCTGACACCGGTTGTCGCGGTGTCACGGCGCCGATCGTCCACAGTGGATAACTGGCTCTCCCCGACCACCGTCGCGATAGCGCCCGATGTCCCATGACGCGAAGCACGGTCTCCTGACTGCTGGAGACCGTGCTTTTTTTGCGCTCCCGAAAACTTGCGCTCGGCAAATGTCGGACCGCCCTGATCGACACCCCGTCGCCGGACGCTGGACCATGCGCTTGGAAAGCCGCACTCAACGCCTTCGACCTCGCCTTCGACGGACGCCCGTCCACCAGCGTGGCCGAGTTGATGGCCCAGGCCTTGGTCCTTGCGGACGAAAACGCGGTCTTCCCGATCAGGCTCGGGAAGACCGCGCATCCGGTCAAGGCTCAGCGGCCGCTCTTCGCCGCCTGGTAGTCGTTGATGGCCTTCTGCAGTGCCGCCAGCGCTGTGCCCTGGGCGCCGAAGTCACCGGACTGCTGCGCCGCCTTCAGATTGTCCAGCGCCTTGCCGATGTCCGCCACCGCCTGGTCTAGCGCCGGGTTGGCGCCGCCGCTGTCCGGTGGCGGAGTCGTCGTGCTCGACGGCGGCGGCGTGGACGTGCTGGTGCCCGACTGCCCGTCCGGTGGTTCCGTGGTGTCGGAGTTGGACTGCTGGAACGCCTCCTTTATCGCGCCCTCCAGCGTCGGCTCGAAGCCGACGTGCCCCGCGAAGTACACCAGCACCCTGGCCAGCTGCGGGAACGCGTTCTCGTCCCTCTGCTCGATGTAGATCGGTTCCACATAGAGCAGCCCGTCGGCCACCGGCAACGTCAGCAGGTTCCCATATCTGACGTTGACGTTCGGGTTGTTGAACAGCGTCCGGTTCTCGGTCACCTGGTCCGTGGTCTCGAACTCGTTCTGGACCTGGACCGGCCCCTTGGGTTGTTCGTTCGTGGGTAGTCGTAGGACCTTGAACTGCCCATAGCTCCCCGGATCCGATGACACGGACACCCATGCCGCGAGGAACTGCCGGTTCAGCAGGGTCATCGCGCTCGTGAGCTGGAACGTCGGTTGCGAGTCGCCGGGTGCCTGCGCCAGCACGTAGTACGGCGGTTGGTTCGGCGCCGTCCCGCCGGCCTCGTTGTTGTTGACCGTCGGGTCCGGCGGCACGCTCCAGAACGTCCGCGTCGAGAAGAACTGCGCCGCGCGGTCCTTGCCTTCCACGTGGTACTGCGCGAGCAGGTCGCGCTGCACCTTGAACAGGTCCTCCGGGTAGCGGAAGTGCTCACTCAGCGACTTGGGGATCGCGCCGTGCTTCACGGTGCCGGGGAAGATGCTCTCCCAGGCCTTGAGCACCGGGTCCTTGTCGTCGATCGAGTACAGCGTCACCGTGCCGTCGAACGCGTCGACGGTGGCCTTCACGGAGTTCCGGATGTAGCTGATGTCCCGGTTGTCCTGCCGCGCCACGCCGGTCAGCGTGTCGGAGGTGACCTCGCCGAGCGGGGTGCGCTGCGCGTACGGGTAGTTCTCGAGCGTGGTGTAGCCGTCGACGATCCACTTGATGCGGCCGTCGACCACCGCCGGGTACGGGTCGCCGTCGACGGTCAGCCACGGTGCGACCTTGCTCACGCGGGTCCGCGGGTCACGCTCGTACATGATCTTGGAGCCCGGGCCGATGTCCCCGTTGAAGAGGATGTTGGGCTCGCCGTAGTGCGCGTAGAAGACCAGGCGGTTGAACCAGCCGTCGATCGGCACGCCGCCCTTGCCCTTGTAGCGGTAGTCCTGGTCGGTGGACGTGTCGTACTCGCCGCGGGCGTTGACGATCGCGTAGTCGGTGGCGAGCTCGCCGTAGTAGACCCTCGGCTCGGTGACCGGGATGTCCATCTTCTGCTTGTTGTTGAGCGCCTCGAGGTCGCTCACGGTGAAGACCGGGTAGCCGCCCTCGCCGCTGCCGCCGGACTCCTCGCTGTAAGCGCGGTTGATCTTGTTCGCCGGTGCGGCGACGAACCCGTTGCCGTGGGTGTAGACCATGTGCTTGTTGATCCACGACGTCTGGTTGTCGACCAGCCGGGCAGAGTCGAGCTCGCGCGCGGCGACGATGTAGTCCTGTGTCTTGACGCTGCCGTCGTCGCCGCGGACCGCGTAGCGGTCGACGTCGAGCTTGGTCGGGAAGCCGTAGAAGTTCTCGCCACCCTCGCGCTGGGTGAAGGTGCGGGACAGGATGCTCGGGTCGAGCAGGCGGACGGTCGGGTCCGGGGTGTCGAGGCGTAGGTCGCTGCTGACCTGCTTGAAGGTGTTGGCGCTGACGGTCGCGTCGCCGGCGTAGTCCTCGAACTCGATCTTGTCGTCGCTGAGCCCGAACGCGTACTTGGTGGCCGCGATGTTCCGGTCGATCGACTTGGCTTCCTTGGCCGCCTCGTTCGGCTTGACGGAGAACTGCTGCAGCACCGTGGGCCATGCCCAGCCGACGAGGATGCTGGACAGGATCAGCAGCACGATCGCGATCGCCGGCAGCTGCAGGTTGCGCACGAACGCGCCGACGAAGAACGCGACCGCGCAGAACGCCGCGATGAACATCAGGATCAGCTTGGCCGGCAAAACCGCGTTCAGGTCGGTGTAGGTGGCGCCGTCGAACAGGGAGTTGCGGGTGGAGAACAGCAGCTCGTACCGCTCGAAGAAGTAGTCGACGGCGAGCACGACGACGAACAGGCCGGCAGTGACCGACAGCTGCACGCGGGCGGGCACGGAGAAGTTGTCACCCTTAACGCCGAGCCGGATGCCGCCGAAGATGTAGTGGGTGATCAGCGCGCCGATGCCGGCGATCGCGATCGAGACGAACAGCCACGTGATCAGCCAGCTGATGAACGGCAGCGTGAACGCGTAGAAGCCGATGTCCTTGCCGAACTCGGGGTCGGTCTGGCCGAACGGCACGGCGTTGAGCATGAGCTGCACCGGCTGCCAGTCCCCCTGGCCGGCCGCTCCCGCGATGGCGCCGACGACGACGGGGATGCCGATGCCGAACAGCCGCACCCGCTGCACGATCGTCGACCGGTACCGCGCGAGCGGGTCGTCGGTGCCGGAGACCGGCACGAACACCGGCCGCGACCGGTAGGCGATCCCCAGGCTCACCGCGAGCAGCCCGCCGACGAGCAACCCGAGCGCGAAGAACAGGATGATCCGCGTGACGATCACGGTGCTGAACACCGACCGGTAGCCGACCTCGCCGAACCACAGCCAGTCGACGTAGGTGTCGAGCAGCCGGGCGCCGACGATCAGCACCAGGATGAGCACACCCGCGATACTCAGCAGAATCTTCGCACGCCGGGATAGTTTGGGCATACCGATCGGGGGCCTGGTGGCCACGGTGTACTCCCTGTGTTGACCAGTGTTCTCCGCTGGACAGCTGTCCTAGATGTCCAACTCTATTCCGAGCCTGTCAGGTTCCCGTTCGGGTAGGTCGAAATAGCCGAACGCGAGAATAGGTGAGGATGGCACGCATGTCCGCGAGCCATGCCCAACACCTGTCCGCCGTAGCCCGTGAGGTCGAGGACTTCGTGTCCACGGCCGGGTGGGACCAACCGCCACAGCTGTTCGCCCTGGTCCCGACCGCTGAGCTGCTCGATGCCCAGCCCGAGTTGGCGGGCCAGGTCGACGTGGGTGCGCCGCTCACCCCGGTGGCGCAGGACGCGCTGCCGAGCGAGGACCTCGCCGAGGCGCTCGGGGGCATCATGTGGCCCGAGGCCGTGCAGGGGTGTGCCATCGCACAGGAGATCGTCGTGCTGCCGCCCGAGGTGGAGGACCGGTTGCCGGCCGGCGAGGAGACGGGCGACCAGGCCGTGCTCCAGCGCATCGCGGCCGAGCACCCCCGGCGGCGTGAGGCCCGCCTGGTGGCGGCCGTCCTGCGGGACGGCACCGCGGCGTGTGTGCTGCGCATCCGTGGCGTGAACGGCGAGGACGAGGTTGTCGAGCATCCGGAGCTGGCCCCGAACCTGACGGACGCCCTGCTGGCGACCCTGCGCTGACGGCGGTCGGGTGGCGCCGTCGCCCCGAGGGGGCGGCGACGCCGCCGACTGGTTGATCGAACGTGTGTTCCATGGCGCTCAGTCAACCAGCGATCGCCGACATGCGCGACGAAGGCGGTCCTGGTTGTGGATAACTGGGTCGGCTGTGGATAACTCAGCAGTGCGGTGGAGTGCGCCCCGCGTCGATGTCCTTCAGTGCCTCGACCGCACCGGCCAGGTTCTCGACCTTGACCAGGTCCATGCCGTCCGGCGCGTTCGACTCGGCCTCCGCGCAGTTGTCGGCCGGCACCAGGAAGGTCGTGGCGCCGTCCTCGTGGGCGGCGATGAGCTTGAAGGGGATGCCGCCGATGGGCTGCACGTTGCCCTTGACGTCGATGGCGCCGGTGCCGGCGATCGTCCGGCCGTCCTCCATCGCGCCGGGGGTGAGCGAGTCGACGATGGCAAGCGCGAAGATCAGCCCGGCCGACGGCCCGCCGACGTCCTCGAGGTGGATGTTGATCTCGAAGTCGACGTCCGCGCGGTCGGCGGGGGCGAGCCCGAGGAAGCCCTCCGGCCGGTCGTCGCTGCCGAAGTCGCTCGCCTTGCCGAGCTTGATGTCGACGGTCTTCTTCGGCTCGTTCTCGTGCTGGAAGGTGACCTTGACGGTCTGCCCGGGCTTGGTGCCCTTCAGCGCGTTGCGCACGTCCTCCTGGACGTTGATCGGGTGGCCGTTGATCTCCCACAGGCGGTCGCCAGGTTGGACGATGTTGTCGACGGGCGCCTTGCGGGTGATCTCCTGGGCGATGACCTTCACCGGCTTGTCGAGGTACCGCAGGGCCGCGGTCTCGGCGGCGCTCTGCGAGTCCTGGAACATCTTGGTGTTCTCGCGCTCCAGGTCCTCCTGCGTCTGGCCCGGGCCGAAGTACTCGTCGCGCGGCGCGAGCGCGTAGCGGCCGCTGACCCACTTGCCGAGCGCGTCGAACAGCGTGACCTCGTCGTTGATCGACACGGTGGTCATCCGCAACTGCCCTGTCGTCGGGTAGGTCTTGGTGCCGTCGACCTCGACGATGAGCTGTTTGTCGACCCTGCCGAGCGTGTTGTAGGTCGGGCCGGGTCCCAGCGACACGTACGGCACCTTCACGAACCCGCCGACCAGCGCCAGCACCGCGACGACCGCGAAGCTGGTCACCATGGTCCAGCCGCGGCGGGTCAGTCCGCGCGGCCTGTCCGTGCCCGGTTCATAACCGATTGTCCGGGGCGCTTCGGCCTGGGGCTGCGGAGAGTCACTCACGGGGTGACAGGGTACGGCCTGTTCTCCAGAAGCGAATCACCGCGCGTTACTCACGTGGCCCACCCGCGTACCGTGGACGTATGACCGAGTTTCCGTTTGGCTTCGGACCACCGAACCCGGACGACCGTGGCAAGAAGGAGTCCTCCGGCGGGGAGAACCCCGCGGAGGCGTTCAACCAGCTCGGCCAAATGCTCAGCCAGCTCGGCCAGATGCTCAGCCAGGCGGGTACTTCGGCCGGCCCGGTGAACTACGACCTGGCGAAACAGATCGCCATGCAGCGCCTGACCTCGGGTGACGTCGGGTTCAAGACGTCGACGGAGTACCAGGCCGCGGTGACCGACTCGCTGCACCTCGCCGAGATGTGGCTGGACCCCGTGACGATCCTGCCCGCCGGCGCGACGGCGGTGAAGTCGTGGACCCCTCGGGACTGGGTGGAGAACACGCTGGCGACCTGGCAACGCCTCTGCGACCCGGTGGCCCGCCGCGTGTCCGGGGCGTGGGTGGAAGCACTGCCGGCGGAGGCGAAGCAGGCAGCCGGTCCGCTGCTGTCGATGGTCGGCCAGATGGGCGGGATGGCGTTCGGCTCGCAGTTGGGCAACGCGCTGGGCCAGATGGCGTCCGAGGTCCTGACCTCGACCGACATCGGCCTGCCGCTCGGTCCCCCCGCGACGGCCGCCCTGCTGGGCGCGAACATCGAGGAGTTCACCAAGGGCCTGGAGCGTCCGAACAGCGAGGTGATGGTGTTCCTCGGTGCCCGCGAGGCCGCTCACCAGCGCCTGTTCACACACGTGCCGTGGTTGCGCCAGCGCCTGCTCGCGACCGTGGAGGAGTTCGCGAGCGGCATCCGGGTCGACACGTCCGCCCTTGAGCAGCTGGCCACCTCGATCGACCTGGAGAACCCCCAGTCGATCGAGGAGGCAATGCGCTCGGGCATGCTCGAGCCCCAGACCACCCCGGAACAGCAGACGGCTCTGACCCGGCTGGAAACACTGCTGGCCCTGGTCGAGGGCTGGGTGGACGTGGTGGTCGGCGACGCCGTGACCGATCGTCTCCCCGGCGCCGACGCCCTACGCGAGACGCTGCGCCGCAGGCGCGCCAGCGGGGGGCCGGCGGAGCAGACCTTCGCCACGTTGGTCGGCCTGGAGCTCCGCCCCCGGCGCCTTCGCGCGGCGGCGGCCCTGTGGCGTCTGGTGGGCGACCAACACGGCCTGGAGGCCCGCGACGGCATCTGGGCACACCCGGATCTCGTCCCTACCGCCGAGGACCTGGACGATCCGATGGACTTCGCGGACCGCATGGGCCGGAAGCCGGGAATCGACGACGACCCGATCGCCGCTCTGGAACGCGAGTCGAAGTCCGACGAACCCCGCACCGAGGACAAGACGGACGACAGTCAGGACTGAGCCTGCTCTGGAAGGGGTCTTTGGGCATTGCCCAAGGGCCCCTTCACGTCATTGCAGGACCCCTCACACACCCCGCCTCCAGCAGTCCCACCCAGATCCATCTACTCCCCCATCCCCCGCCGAGCAACGGATCAGTCCTCGGCCACCACTCCCAGCCCGGCAGCCGCCGACAACCCCTCCAGGTAGCCGATCGCCCGCTCGGTCCTCGGGTACTCCCGAACCAGCTCCCAGAACTTCGCATTGTGCGCAGGCACCAACAAATGCGCCAACTCGTGCACGAGTACGTAATCGAGGACCCATCCCGGCACCGACCTGAGGTGCTCACTCACCCGAATCGTCCCGTCCCCGGGCGTGCAGGATGCCCACCGCGTCCGCATCGGCGGCACCCAGCGCACGCTCTTGGGCATGGCCAGCCCTCGCAGGTGCTTGGCCGACAGTTCGGCGCAGCGACGTAACAGCGTCTCGTCCGACTGCTTCGTCGACGGCAGCTTCCGCGGTTCACCCTTCAGCAGTTTGCGCTGCATCTCGGCGACCCAATGAGCCTCCTCGGCCTTGGACAGCCGGGCAGGGATCAACACGACCAGCGTGTCGCCGTCGCGGTACGCGGTCACGGTGCGCGTGCGGCGCTTGCTGCGCCGCACCTCGACTCTGGATTCGGCCACGGCTGTCACGTTACGACTCCCCGCCGACAATTCGGAGTGGCTTCCCCGACATGGCCTTCGGTACCTGGGCAAGCCTGTGGATAACGATTTCGTCGCCGCCGGATCGTGGGTGAACCTGTCCACATGACGAAACGACTGCCGGCCCGTCCGCGTGTGGTGGGCGGTCTGCCGGTCCTCCGCCGCAAGCAGGGCGAGCTGCAGATCGGGCTCGACCCGCGGCATGCCACGGTGGTCGGCGGCCTGCCGGACACGGTGGTGGCGGCCGCCCAGCGGCTCACCGGTCACCGCACGACCACCGACCTGCTGGACGGCTTGGCCCCGGCTGATCGCGACGGCTTCACCGCGCTCCTCCAGGTCCTGTTCGAACAGGGGTTTCTCGAGGACGCGGCGGGAGTGCCGCCACGCCGTCCCGGTGAGGCGTGCGCGTCGGCGGTACAGGCGCTGCACACCGACGTCCCCCCGATCGAGCGGGCCGACCTGGGGCTCGTCGTGCGTGGTGACGGCCGGCTGGCCGTCACCGTCGCCTCCCTGCTCGCCGGCGCCGGTGTCGGCTGGGTGCACGTGTCCGCGTCGGGCTCGGTCCAGCCCGAGGACGTCGGCACGGGTTACCTGCCCGACGACGTCGGCGTGCCGCGCCGAGTGGCCGCGCGGCGGGCGGTGCGCCGGGCGTCGCCGAACGTGCGCACCGCCCCGTTCGGGTCCGCGCACAGCCCTGATCTGGTGGTGCTCACCGATGCGCTCGTGCCGCGGCCGGAGGAGGTCGACATGTTGACCACCGCGATCATGCCGCACCTGCTGGTCCGCGTCCGGGACACGACGGGCATCGTCGGCCCGTTCGTCGTACCCGGGCTCACGAGCTGCCTGCGCTGCGCTGACCTGCACCGATGCGACCGCGACGAGTGCTGGCCGCAGCTGGCCGTCCAGCTCGCGGGCCAGGCGCAGCTCACCGATGTGGCCGGCACGCACGCGACGGCGGCGTTCGCGGTCACGCAGGCGCTCGACGCGGCGGCCTGGCTGCGTGGCGGATCACAGCCGCCCGCGACGTGTGAGGTGAGCATAGAATTGGATCTACGGGGCGTGACCGTGCGGCATCGTGGCTGGTCACCGCATCCGGGATGTGGGTGTGGGGTGGCCAGCAGACGGTCCGGCGATCAGTCGCACTCCACCAAAGTTGCTGCGGACACTGCCGAGGAGTTGAGACAATCGGATCGTGACGGAGATGCCTCGTAAGACGGCGGCGCGTACCGCGCGACTCGCCAGCATCCCGCTCGGAGTGGCCGGCCGAGCGGTCGGCGGGTGGGGAAAGCGCCTGGTCGGGCAGAACGCCGACCAGGTGAGCGCCGAGCTGTCCGCCAAGACCGCCGAGCAGTTGTTCGCCGTGCTGGGCACCCTCAAGGGCGGCGCGATGAAGTTCGGCCAGGCTCTGTCCGTTTTCGAGGCGGCGATCCCGGACGAAATGGCCGAGCCCTACCGGGAGGCCCTGACCAAGCTGCAGTCGGCGGCCCCGCCGATGAGCAGCCAGACCACGCATCGGGTGCTCGCGGAGCAGCTCGGCCGCAAGTGGGCCGAGCGGTTCAGGTCCTTCGAGGACACGCCGGCGGCGGCCGCGAGCATCGGGCAGGTGCACAAGGCGGTCTGGCACGACGGCCGCGAGGTCGCCGTGAAGGTCCAGTACCCGGGCGCCGACCAGGCCTTGATGTCCGATTTGCGGCAGTTACAACGCTTCAGTCGGTTGTTCCAGGCGCTGGTGCCGGGCACCGAGGTCAAGCCGCTGTTGCAGGAGCTGACCGACCGGATGAGCGAGGAGCTCGACTACCGGTCCGAGGCCGGGCACCAGCGGGCGTTCGCTAAGGCGTTCGACGGTGACCCGCACGTCGTGGTGCCGAAGGTGGTGGCCAGCGCCCCGAAGGTACTGATCACGGAGTGGATCGACGGCAAGCCACTGGCGGCGGTCATCCGCGACGGCGACCGCACGGAACGTGACCTGGCCGGTTACCGGCTCGCCGAGTTCCACTACTCGTCGCCGGCCCGGGTGGGGATGCTCCACTCCGACCCGCATCCCGGCAACTTCATGCTGACCGAGGACGGCCGGCTGTGCGTGATCGACTTCGGCGCGGTGGCGCAGTTGCCGGACGGTCTGCCGCCCGCGCACGGCCGCATGATGCGGCTCGCGCTGGAGGGCCGGTCGTGCGAGCTGCTTGACCTGCTGCGTGAGGAGCACTTCATCCGGGCGGACGCACGGCAGCAGCCCGAGGCCGAGCACGTGTACGCGTACCTCGCGCCGTTCGTGGAGCCGCTGCAGTCGGAGACGTTCCACTTCACGCGGCGGTGGATGCAGAAGCAGGCCTGGCGGGTGAGCAACATGCGTGGCCAGGACTTCCGCACGGGCCGGTCGTTGAACCTGCCGCCGCAGTACCTGCTGCTGCACCGGGTGCTGGGCGGGTCGACGGGGATCCTGTGCCAGCTGGACGCCGAGCTGCCCGTACGCGAGTTGATCACGCGCTGGCAGCCGGGCTTCGCGGCCTGACTCGCACGAAAGTCCCATTCGCTCGCACTCGTCATCCCCATCCCCGCCCCACCCCTTCAGCCCGCACCCCCGCACGCCGACGACCCAGGCATGCACGACGACCTCTCCCCCGCCGACAAGGTGATCACCATCGCCGAGCTGCGGGCACACGGAATGACCAACCACGCGATCAGCACACGCTGCCGGCCGTCCGGCCCGTGGCAACGCATCCTCCGTGGCGTCGTGCTGATGAGCGCCACCCAGCCGACGCGCCGCCAGCGGTTACGGGCCGCGGTCGCGTACGCGGGTCCGGAGTCGGTCGTCTCCGGAGTCGACGCCATGCGCGCCCACGGTGTCGATGTGCCGCCGTCGGCGGACGTACTGGTCCTGGTTCCCGCCCGCCGGCGGCTCGCCAGCAGCTCGTATCTGGCGGTCGAGCGCACGATCAGAACACCGAGGCCGGTGATCCTGGCCGACCTGCCGTACGCGCCGCTGCCCCGTGCCGCGCTGGACGCGGCAAGACGGGCGGCCAACTCCGAACAGCTGCGCGCACTGCTGGCCGCGGCGGCGAGCCTGTGCCCCGTGGCCGCCTTACGTGCCGAGCTGAACGCGGGCAGCCAACGCGGCACGGCCGAGGTCCGCAAGCTAATGACCGACGACCTGATCGAGACGACCGACGTGCTCCCAGTGGCGGACGCGCTGGCGAAGCGAGCGCTGCGGTCGACGGCGTTACCGCCACCTCGCTGGCACGTGCCGGTCTACGACCACACGGGGATGCTGCTGGGCATTCCGGATGCGTGGTGGCCCGAGATGTCGGTGGCGTGGAACGTGGTCACGCAGGCCCGTCACCACGACCCACGCATCTGGGCGGCGGGCGGCGTCACCCTCGTGCGCACCGACCCGCAGCACCTGCACGCCAACCCGGCCAACGCGACCTCGGAACTGCTCGCGGCCTACGCGAAGGCCGCGGCGAACACCCGACGCCGTGCGAGCTAACGCTGTGACCGGTTGCGTTCACCGCCTTGTCGGTGTGACTGGTCGGCATGGCTTGCCGGTGTGGCTGGTCGGGGTGGCGGTGTGGCTGGTCGGTGTGGCTGGTCGAGCCGGTGGCCAGCGCGGCCGTGCGCTCAGCCGCTTCCGCGGGGCGCGATGCTCTGACGGCGCCTGGTCGGTTGGGAAGTGGGCCTTCCGGCAGCCCTTGGGTGGCAGGCGGCCGGGACGGATCAGGCGCAAATACCGCCAGATCACTTGGAGGAACTCCGGCATCGCTTCCGCGGCGGCGAACGGTCGAAGACCGAGACCGCGTCTCGGGCCGACCCAACCGACTCGTCAGCATTCTCCACGGATGCCTAACCCGACACCGTCTACGACAAAGGCCGCCGCATGCCTAATCGCACCAACAACGCCACAACTTGACGTCTACACCCCTTTGAAAGACGAAAGCCCCACCGGTTGCGCGTAAGGGCCGGGCGCACAGCTGAATTGCGCGACTGCCCAGCTGTCCCGGACAACGACCAGACCTGATGAACCTTCGCGATCAAGCACTATCCGTTGCCTGTTCTCACGATTGGAGACGACATGATTCACCAGTACTCGTCGGGGAGCTTTCCCTCGATGTTGCGCACGTGGGTGCGCGCACACGCCAGGCACAGCCAGCTGAGACCGCCCTCGTCGTGGGTCATCACCCAGGCGAGCGCCTCCGCTGGTGGCGCATCGGCGCGGGACCGGTCGCACCGTGCGCAGCGCACGGGTGCCGGGTCGGGCTCGTCGACCATGGCATGCAAGCCTACGTCAGCCGGCCTTCTGTCCGAGGTAGACAGTCGAGGCACCGAGAATGAACACGTCGTCCCGGGCACCGACGTACGCATCGTCCGCGGGGTCGAGCAAGCGGGCCACCGTCGCGTGGTCGGACTCGGAGAGCCCGTCCTCGCCAACCCCGGACATCCAGGTCAGCCAGTCCACAACGGACTGCCGGACCTCCGCCGAGGCAGGGGCGGGGTGGTCGATGACGTAGCTGAACGAGGACACCCCGGTCAGTCCGGCGGCTTCGAGTGCCTTGTTCCAGCCGACCGGAAGAGACTTCACACCGGGCATCTCGGCACGCATGCCGACGAACCAGACGTCGCGTGCCGCGGTCAGCCGGCTGCCGAGCCCCGGCTCGCCGATACCCAGGTCCCATGGCAGGCACCTGGTGGCGAGCCCACCCTCGGACAACGCCAACCAACCACCCGGCGCGAGTACCCGCGCCAACTCGTCAATGGCCAACTGCTGGTCAGGGAGGTGATGCACCACTCGTGATGCCCACACCAGGTCGGCCTTGGGCAACAAGTCCGCCAACTGGTCACTTGACGCGTCCGCGCGAACGGCGTCGACGGCCACCGGCGTGCCGGCGGCCACGTCGCGCACGTGTGCCGTCGCGGCGTCGAGCAGTTCGGGGACCGCATCGCTGAGCACGACCCGGCCACCGCCATGAGCGGCGAGCGCACCGGCGAACGCGGCACTCATGCCACCGCCACCCGACCCGATGTCGACGATGACCGGTTCGGCGGTGGCGGCGAGGATGCCGACCAACCGGCCCGCGACCTGGCGGTCGGTCTCGGCGTCGATGTCGTCGGCCCGCCGCATCGAGGCGAGTCGGGTTGGCCAGTCGATGTTGTCGTGGGTATGCGCCATGAGCTCGACGCTATCGGGCACAGCGTGGCGACCGTGTCTCAAAAACGACGCGGTAGAAGGGTGACGTCACACAACGACGTCGTCAGAGGCCGCGCAACCCGACGAGTACGCGCCGCATGAAGTCGAGGTCGGGCGCACCGTCACCGGTAGACCCGGCGGTCGGGTGCACGACAACGAGACCGGCGGCGGCGAGGTCGCCCAGGAGCACGCGTGCAACCCCGAGCGGCACCGACAACAACGCGGCAACCTCGGCGACCGACCGCGGCTGGAGGCACATGTCAACGATCATGCGCCGGTGGTGGGTGGTGAGCACCTCGTCGAGCGCGGCGAGGCTGGGCTGCCCACTGGTGGACACAAGTGCCTCGAGAGCGAGGTCATGGCTGGACCGGGTGCGCCCACCGGTGTGCGCATAGGGGCGAACCAACGCCCCGGCCCAGGGCATGACGATCTGGACGGTGCGCTCCGCGGACTGCTCCGGCGTGGGCTCGCCCGGCGGCGTTGGAGGCGGCGCGTCAACGACGACGGGCGTGCTGCCGGTGTCGTTCTCCTTGGCGTGCCTGGCTTTACGCCCGGAGTAAGGCCCGAACCGAGCCCCAATGGGTCCGGCGACGTCCTCGTCGCCCGCACTGCCGGCATCACTGCCGTCCACGCCGGCGGACGAGCCCGAGGCGTGCCCGGAGGCGGCAACAACCTCAGAGGCAGAGGCGAAGACGGAGGCGGTGGTGGAGGAGGGGGGCGGGGCGGGGGCGGGGGCCCGGTGGGAAGTCGAAACCGCAGGGGTCCCGGTCGGCGAAGAAGTTGCGGAAGCCGGATGGGTCTCGGAAGCCGGATGGGTCTCGGGAGCCGGGTGAGTCCCGGAAACCAAGTGGGGTGCGGAAGCCGAGCCGGTTGTGGCGGGAGGGTGGGTTGCCGAAGCGGGGTGGGGTACCGAAGCAGAGCGGCTTGCGGAGGCAGTGGGGGTGGCGAAAGCCGATTGTGTGGCGGAACCGGCGGACGGCGGGTCTGACGTGCGAGCCTGCTCGGCGATCCAATCGGCGGCCGGAGTGGGAGCCCACTCAGGGGTTGGTGCCGAGACCTGGCCGGCTGGTGCGGTCCGATCGGCAGGTGGCCAGTGTCCCTGCGGTTGAGGGCCGGGCCGGGCTTGGGCGCTGTGCGTCTCCGCGGCGGGCGGCTGCCAGTCGGTGTCCGCCGTCGGACGGTCGTCGGCGGTGAGGGCGGTCGGGTCGGTTTGCTCCAGTACGTGTGCCGACGGGAATCTGGCTCCGGTGCGGCCCACCACGGTGGTTCGCTTCTTTTTGGTGTGCCGCCGGTTGGCGGTCGTCACGTCTCGAGCACTGTCGTCTCGTGTCATCCCCGCCCCGCTGGGAGCAAACCTCGAGCTTCGAACCAACCCGCACGATACGGGCGATGGGTCCTCGGTCGGTGACGGGAATGTTTCCGGCGCGTTCCGCGCCCGAAAACGGGCCCACGAAGCGGATCGCCCGCCCCGGGCCGGAGCCGGGGCGGGCGATCAACTTTTCTTTGGCCGTACTGGTTGAACTAGAGCAGGTCCTCGGCGCGCTTGGCGCGTCTGGCCGCCCATGCCGAAAGCCTTTCCCAGCGCTTGGCTGCGTTCAACCGGCGGACCAGGCGCTGCTCAGCAGCTTCCTGTTCCGCCTCGCGCATTCGTTCTCTTGCTAGATTTTCGTAGAGCAACATTGTCCTGTTTCCCTCTGGGTTCATCAGGTTTCGATGGTTGGTCGGCTGGTCGACTCGCCGCGGGTTCATGCCGCCGCCTCCTGGGCGCGGGCCGCACGCTCGGCCGCCTCGCGGGCGACGTCCTCCTTGCGCGGACGGCCACGTGGCCGCTTGCGGGCGATCACGACCCCACGCTCGAAGATCTCGCCACCCCACACGCCCCACGGCTCCTGCCGTGCCAGCGCGCCGGCCAGGCACTCCGCGCGGACCGGGCAGTCCACGCACAGTCCCTTGGCCTGCTCGAGGTCGGCCGGGGTGTCGGCGAACCACAGGTCGGGGTTGTCGCCCGAGCGGCAGGGCAGGTCGAGCCCGGCCGTCTGGGCGGCGTCGAACAGCTCACTCACTCCGAGCAGATCCGGTGGTGCCCCACCCGAGAGTGGAACAGTCGCGGTACTCATCAGGGTTGACTCCTTGATCGGTTTTCTTCTCTTGTCGCGGTTACCTGAAAAAACACGAAGGCCGCGGATCCGTTTCCGGGTCCGCGGCCTTCGTGAGCCTTGGGTCTTGACCTGTCGGTCAAGGCCTTCGCTCATGAGTTGGAGCGGACGCATGTGACGGGTAATCGATGGCCTGGGTGTGCACCCGAACAACGGTCAGTTCCGTACGGAACCGCTTGCGCTCGACAGCCTTGGCACCATTACCGAGGACGGCGCCGGACACACTGGTCCCCCAGAACGCGGGCATGGGCGGCGTGGTCATGGGGTGACCCGGGGTGCACTTGATGAGAGTCAAGTTCCTCACGATGGCCACCTCCCCACTGTCCTCGATGATCTTCAGGCCTCCCGGCCTGGCTACTGTAGGCTATTAGGCCCGGTCAGGTCCGTGCAACCAGTTTTTCGAGACTTCGCACAAATCTGTTACTCGTCACCCGATGGGGCAGCGCCGGCCAGCAACGCCAGGACCTCGGAGCCGAACTTCTCCAGCTTGCTCGCGCCGATACCGGCGATGGTCACCAGCCCGGCCGAGTCGGTTGGGCGCTGCTCGGCGATGGCGGTCAGCGTGGCATCGGTGAACACCACGTACGCAGGCACTTTGAGGGTCCGCGCCCGCTTGGCCCGCCACTCCTTCAGCCGCACCAGCAGCTCCTCGTCGACGTCCGCGGGGCACGACGAGCACCGGCCGAGCTTCGTCGCGAGCGTGCCGACGAGCTGTCCGCCACACACTCGGCACCGCGCGGGTTCGACACCGCGTTGTTGACGGGCGCGTGTCAGTCGCGAGGTCGGGTGGTCCTCCGGGATGAGCCCGTAGAGGAACCGGCTGCGCCGCCTCGGCCGGCGGTTACTCTCCGAACGCGCGATAGCCCACGAGAGCGACAGGAACTGCCGCGCCCTGGTGACCCCGACGTACAGCAGGCGCCGCTCCTCCTCGATCGCGGCGTCGTTGCCGTCGGCGTGCAGGATCGGCACCGTGCCCTCGACCAGGCCCACGAGGAACACCGCGTCCCACTCGAGGCCCTTCGCCGCGTGCAGGGACGCGAGCGTCACGCCCTCGACGGTCGGCGGGTGCTGCGCGCGGGCCCGCATGTCCAACTCGACGACGTACTGCTGAAGGTCCGCACCCTCGACGGTCGCCGAGAGCTCCTCGGCCAGCTCGACCAGCGCCAGCAGTGACTCCCACCGCTCGCGGGCCGAGCCGCCGGCGGGCGGCTCGTCGGTGAGGCCGAGCGGCGTGAGCAACTCGCGGACCAGCTTCGGCAGCTCGCCGGTCGGCGTGCGTGCGCTCGCGGTGCGCAGCGCGGCCATCGCCTGCCGGACCTCCGCGCGGGCGAAGAACCGCTCGCCGCCGCGCACCAGGTAAGGGATCTCCAGTTCGGACAGCGCCTGCTCGAAGCTCTCTGACTGGGCGTTCACCCGGTACAGGACGGCGATCTCGCTCGCTGGGGTACCGGCGTCGAGCAGCTCGGAGATCTTCCTCGCGACCGCCGCGGCCTCGGCCGCCTCGTCCTCGTGCTCGGCGAACGCCGGGTCGGGCCCGGGCGCGCGCTGGCCGATGAGCCGCAGCCGCGACCCGGCGGGCCGGTCACGCGCGGCGCCGATCACCCGGTTGGCGAGCGACACGACCTCGGGGGTGGACCGGTAGTCACGTTCCAGCCGCACGACGGTGGCGTGCGGGAAGCGGCGCGCGAAGCCCAGCAGCGGCTTCGCGGACGCGCCCGCGAACGAGTAGATGGTCTGGTTGGCGTCGCCGACGACGGTCAGGTCGTCCCGCTCGCCGAGCCACGCGTCGAGCACGCGCTGTTGCAGCGGCGTGACGTCCTGGAACTCGTCGACGACGAAGCAGCGGTAGCGGTCCCGAAACTCGTCGGCGACCAGCGGGTGCTCCTCCAGCGCGGCCGCGGTGTGCAGGAGCAGGTCGTCGAAGTCGAGCTGGTTGGCCTTGGTCTTGAACGACTCGTACCACCGGTAGACCGAGGTGACCTGCTCGGCCGGGATGGGCGGCTGCCGGTGCAGGCGCGCGACCTCGGCGGCGTAGTCGTCGGGGCTGACCAGTGACGCCTTGGCCCACTCGATCTCGGCGGCGAGGTCACGCAGCACCTCGGTCTCGGTGCCGGCGCCGGCCTTGTGCGCGGCCTGGCTGACCAGCCGCAGCTTGCCCTCCAGCAGGTCCCACTGCTGCCCGCCGACCACGCGCGGCCAGAAGTACCGCAGTTGGCGGAGGGCGGCGGCGTGGAAGGTGCGGGCCTGGGCGCCGTGGATGTCGAGCGCACGCAGGCGGGTACGCATCTCGCCCGCGGCGCGGGACGTGAACGTCACCGCGAGCACCTGACCAGCGGCGACGTGTCCGGAATGGATGAGGTGCGCGATGCGATGCACGATCGTGCGGGTCTTGCCGGTGCCGGCGCCGGCGAGGACGCAGACCGGGCCGCGGGGTGCGTGGATGGCCGTCAGCTGATCGGGGTCGAGGCCGGCGGTGTCCGTGGCAGCGATCGCTAAGGCACCCATGGCGGATCATCCTTACAGATCGTCATGCGCATGGGTGCGATGGACACGAGGTCGGCCCCGTATCCTGGTGGTTATGGCTCAGAAGGTGGACAAAGCGGCAGCCGCCGAGGCGAAGAAGGCTCGGAAACAAGAGTCCAAGGCCAAGCGGAAGCAGATCTTCCAGGCGTTCAACATGCAACGCAAGGAGGACAAGGCGCTCATCCCGATCATGCTCGGCGCCTTCCTGGTGGTCGCCGGCGTGCTGTTCGGGCTGGGCTTCGTCTGGGGTATCCAGTGGTTCCTGCTGCCGGTCGGCATCGCGCTCGGCCTGCTCGCGGCGGTGATCCTGTTCGGACGGCGGGTGCAGAAGAACGTCTACACCAAGGCCGACGGCCAGCCGGGTGCGGCGGCGTGGGCGCTGGAGAACATGCGTGGCCGCTGGCGCGTGACGCCGACGGTCGCGGGCACGACGCAGCTGGACGCCGTGCACCGGGTACTGGGCCGCCCGGGTGTGGTGCTGGTCGCCGAGGGTGCGCCGCACCGGGTGAAGGCGCTGCTCGCGCAGGAGAAGAAGCGGGTGTCCCGCGTGATCGGCGACACGCCGATCTACGACTTCATCGTCGGCAACGAGGAGAAGCAGATTCCGCTGCGGAGGCTCCAGCAGACGATCATGAAGCTGCCCAACAACCTCAAGCCGGCGGAGATCGACACGCTCGAGAAGCGGATGTCGGCGTTGGCGGCTCGTGGGGCTCAGATGCCGAAGGGACCTCTCCCTCAGGGCGCCAAGATGCGGAACGTGCAGCGGACGATTCGCCGTCGCTGATTTCGCTGGTGTGGGGGCTGGGTGGGTGCCGAGGGGTTGGTGGGTGCCGGGGGTGAGGTGTGGCATGGGCTTGGCGTCGGGCTGGGGTGGGCGTGATGGGTTGGGGCTGTCAGGCGTTCGCGTGGCTTGGCATCGGGGTTGAGGTTGGGCGTGGCTGGTTGCGGCCCGTCGGGCGTTGACGGGCTTGGAGGCTGGGTCAGGCAGGGCGGGTTGCGGCTGCAGGGCGTTCGCATGGCTTGACACCGGGGTTGAGGTTGGGCGTGGCTGGTTGCGGCCGTCGGTGTTTGGTGCTCTGGCGCGGGCTTCGTCGTCGAGGGTGGCTTCGCCGTCTCGGGGTCAGCCTTGGCCGGCTGGTGTGATCAGGGGGAGGACCGCCTGCACGGCTGTGCCGTCGTTGCCGCTGCGGAAGGAGAACTCGCCGGCTATCTCGCGGGCTCGTTGGGCCATGAAACGCATGCCCATGCCGTGCCTGCCGGCGTCCGTGGGGACGCCTACGCCGTCGTCGGTTATCTCGACCAGTAGGCAGCCGCCGTCCATTCGGACTGTTACCTCGGCTCGGGTGGCCTGTGCGTGGCGGACCACGTTGGTCAGGGCCTCGGCCACGATGCGGTAGGCCGCCACCTCCACCCGCTTCGGCAGTGCCAGGTCCGCGGGCAGTGCCGTCTCCACTCGCATGGACGGGCCGGACAGGAACACCGCCAGTTCCTTCAGTGCGCCCGACAGCCCCAGCGCGTCCAGCTCCGGTGGGCGTAGGCCGTGTACGACCCTCCGCAGTGTTCTCAGTGCCTCGTCGATGCCTTCCACCGCGCGGTCCAACAGGCCCAGTCCGGTGGAGTCCGCCGGTAGCGAGGTGCGTACCGACTCGATTTGTAGGCGGGTGCCGGCCAGGGTTGGGCCCACGTTGTCGTGCAGTTCGCGGGACAGCCTGGACCGTTCCTCCTCGCGTGCGGTGACCACCTGCTCGCGGGAGCGCAGCAGCTCCTCGTCCAACCGCAGTGCCGCCAGTACCGGGGCTATCTGGTCGGCCAGGGACGCAAGCGCTTGCGCCATCGTCTCGTCCAGGTAGTCGGCCGTGGGCAGGACCGCCAGCTGCCCTACTTCCAACCCTCGGTGCCGCAGTTCGAAGGTGCTCAGGTCGGTCCCGTCCGCCGGTCCCACCTGGGCCAGGCGTCGTCGTCCCGACTCCGTGGACAGGTCCAGGCGGGCCATGCGCAGCGGTAGCGACCGCACCACCTGCTCGCACACCGCCGCCGGCACCTCGGTGGCGTCCAGGTGGTTGCGCATCCGGTTGCCCAGGCCCACCGCCAGCTCCACCACATCGACCCGTCGGCCCCAGATCACCGATCGCACCCAGCGGATCAGCAGCGCCGCCACCGGAAACAGCAGGGCACCCACCACCCCGCCGGCCAGCGTCGATGGCGGCACGACCGTCGTCACCGCCGCGAATCCGAGCAGGTAGGTCGCCAGGAGTGTCCCCGTCACCGCTACGCCTACGATCGCGCGTCGCACGGTCAGGTTCAGGTCGTACAGGCGGTCACGGGTTACCGCCACCGCGATCGCCAGCGGCACCAGTACGAACGCCACCACCTCCAGGCCGCGGTCCAGCACCGGGGGCAGCCCACCCGAGACGCTCTCCCGCACCACCGCCTGCGCGGCGCCGAACGCGAAGGCGCACAGCAGCAACGTGATCCGCCGGCGGCGGACGCCGGTCGCGTGCAGCCAGCGCGACAGGAGTCCAGCCACGGCCAGGGCGGTCGTGAACAGCAGGACGTACTGGCCCGTCGTCAGCAGCGGGGCCGCCAGCGCCGGGCGTGCCAGCGGGTTCGACACGACGTACCTGCCGGCGAAGTCTCCGTCGTCGAAGGCCAGGCCAACGCAGTAGACGGCCGTGCCGGCGACGGTCAGTCCCACCGCCCACCACCAGCGGTGGCTCGGCAGGCGGCCGTCGGGGTAGATCATCGGCAGCAACGTGGTGATGGCCCAGATCGGCGGGGCCCACAGCCAGGACTGGATCCACATCAGCGTGCCCACGCCGGGGGCGGCCGGCGACTCGAACGATCCGGTCAGGACCGTGACGAGCAGGCCCACGCCGTCCCAGGCGGCGATGCCCAGCATCATCCAGCCAAGGACGTTGTCCGGTTTGTGCCAGATGACCAGGACGCCCATGGTCGAGAAGAACACCGCGACGGCGATGTTCAGCGGGACCGGGTCATAAGCGGAGTAATGCCAGGCGTCACCCACCTGGGTGATCACCGCTGAGGTGATCGCGGTGCCCAGGCCTAGCAGGGCAAGAGTCAGCGCGACCCCATGCCCTCGATGGTGGCCAGGCATGTCCGGCTCCTCCGGGGCGGCGGGAAAACTCGGCCGTCGGTCGCACATCGTAAAGGGGGCAATAACTCCCGGTCAGCGGCCTAACGGGTACGGACGACCACCGTTCCGGTGACCTTGTCATGCAGGCCCCGGCCGTCGGCGTCGGCCAGCGCGGCCGGCACGACCAGCGCGGTCAGCAGCGTGCGGGGGATCGCACGCAGCAGGTTGACCATCGCGCTGCCGTCCACCCGGACGGCCCGGAGGCCGAACAGCAGCTTGCCGGGAGTGAAGCCGAACAGGCCGATCATCACGACCGTGAGCACGAACCACACGATCAACGCGATGTAGTTGAACTGCTGCATCTGCGCGGTGTCGTTCGCGTCGAACCGGACGAACAGGCTGGTCGCGAGCGCCGTGAGGACGAAGTCGACCAGCAGCGCGCCGAGCCGGGCGCCCCGGCCGGCCACCGCGCCGGGTCCGTCCTTGGGCAGCCCGAGGCGCTCACCCGGCCACTCCTGGTCCACGCCGCCCGGCTCGCCGACTCCGCCGGACAACCACGAACCAGTCACTCTGCTCACACATCCAGGGTAGAACCTCGTGCTTCTAGCCCATTCAGCTGGCATGCTCAACCGCGGCTCGCGTATATCCGACGTCGTTAACATCGGCGAAACATTGAGGTGATGGTCGGGCAACACCACACTCATAGCTTGACCGCGAGCGCCCCGGCAAAGCAGAGGTAAGGAGCCTACGAGCGTGTTCAACAATTCCGACGAGGTCCTGAAGTTCATCTCTGACGAAGAGGTGAAGTTCATCGACGTCCGGTTCTGCGACCTCCCGGGCATCATGCAGCACTTCACGGTACCGGTGCAGTCGTTCGACGCCGGGACGATCGATGAGGGTCTCGCCTTCGACGGCTCGTCGGTGCGCGGGTTCCAGGAGATCCACGAGTCGGACATGCTCCTGCTGCCCGACCTGGCCACCGCGCGGGTGGATCCGTTCCGGGTCGAGAACACGCTCATCCTGAACTTCTTCGTGCACGACCCGCTCACCCGCGAGGCCTACAGCCGGGACCCGCGCAACATCGCGCGCAAGGCCGAGCAGTACCTGGCCGAGTCCGGCATCGCCGACACCGCGTACTTCGGCGCGGAGGCCGAGTTCTACGTGTTCGACTCGGTGCGCTTCGACAGCGCGGAGAACGGGTCCTTCCACGAGATCGACTCGATCGAGGGCTGGTGGAACACCGGCGCCGACGAGGAGGGCGGCAACCGCGGGTACAAGACCAGGTACAAGAGCGGCTACTTCCCGGTGGCGCCGACCGACCACTACGGCGACCTGCGCGACGAGATCACGCTGAACCTGATCGGCTCCGGCTTCACCGTCGAGCGCGCGCACCACGAGGTGGGCACCGCAGGCCAGGCCGAGATCAACTACAAGTTCAACTCGCTGCTGCACGCGGCCGACGACCTGCAGCTGTTCAAGTACATCGTCAAGGGCACGTCGTGGGAGAACGGCAAGACCGCGACCTTCATGCCCAAGCCGCTGTTCGGTGACAACGGGTCCGGCATGCACTGCCACCAGTCGCTGTGGAAGGACGGCGAGCCGCTGTTCTACGACCAGAGCGGCTACGCGGGCCTGTCCGACGCGGCCCGCCACTACATCGGCGGCCTGCTGCACCACGCGCCGAGCCTGCTGGCGTTCACCAACCCGACCGTGAACTCCTACCACCGGCTGGTGCCGGGCTTCGAGGCGCCGGTCAACCTGGTGTACTCGCAGCGCAACCGGTCCGCCTGTGTGCGTATCCCGATCACCGGCGCCAACCCGAAGGCCAAGCGCATCGAGTTCCGCTGCCCCGACTCGTCCGGCAACCCGTACCTCGCGTTCTCCGCGATGGTGATGGCCGGCCTCGACGGGATCAAGAACAAGATCGAGCCGCCAACGCCGATCGACAAGGACCTCTACGAGCTGCCGCCCGAGGAGGCCAAGGACGTCGCGACCGTGCCGGCGTCGCTGGACGCGGTGCTGAACAGCCTCGAGGCCGACCACGACTTCCTGCTGGAAGGCGGCGTCTTCACGCCGGACGTGATCGAGACCTGGGTCAGCTTCAAGCGTGAGAACGAGATCGACCCGCTGCGGCTGCGCCCGCACCCGTACGAGTTCGCGCTGTACTACGACGTGTAGTACCCCGAGGCGACGGCCCCGTCAGTCGAGGAACGACTGGCGGGGCCGTCTCCATGAAACCGTCACAGCGCGTCGGCGGCCGCCAGGTCGAAGTCGCCGTAGGCGCTGCCGAGGCCCTGCGCGACGAGTGCCGCGGCCGCACAACCCAGCACGGCCGCGTCGTGTGGTTCGCGGCCCTGCTTCGCGCCGACGACGAACCCGGCGGAGAACGCGTCGCCGCAGCCGGTGGTGTCCACGACCTTGACGTCGAACGCCGGTACGTCCGAACCGCCCGCGGCGGTGACCACCCGCGCGCCATCACCGCCGCGGGTCACCGCGACGACGCCGACGCCGGCCGCCACGAGCTTCGCGCAGCCACCGTCCAGACCGGACTCGCCGGTGAAGCCCAGGACCTGGTCCTCGTTGGGCAGGAAGTAGTCCACGTACGGCAAGAACGGCTCGATCAACGCGAAGCTCCCGAGCGAGCCCGGCGCCAGCAGGTCGACCGACGTGCTCACGCCGTGCTCGCGCGCGAACCTCAGGATGCGTGTCGCGTTGTCCGGCCCCAGCAGCTCCGGGCCGCCGAGGTGCAGGTGGTCGGCCTCGGCGAGCGCGTCCCACGGCACGTCGTCGGGGCTGTAGGTCGGGTTCGCGCCGAGGAGGTGGAAAGCCGGGCGGTCGCCGTTCGGGCGGATGGGCAGGACCGAGGCGGACGTGGGCACGCCGTCGCGGCGGACGAGGAACTCGGTGTCCACATCGGCCTTGCGCAGCAGGTTCACCAGCAGGTCACCGGTCGGATCGGTGCCGATCGCGCCCGCGGTGCGGACGGTCGCGCCCAGCTTGGCGAGGGTCAGCGCGGTGCCGCCTGCCGTGCCGGCCGCGGACATCTCGATGCCCTCGACCAGCACGCTCCCCTGGCCGTCGGGAATGGCCTCGACCGGTCGCACGAGTACGTCCAGCACGTGGACGCCCATCGTGATCACGTTCATTCGTCGTCTCCGTTCACCGGTTGCGGCTTTCCGTACCGCAGAGTCAACGCGACCTCGATGATCGCCTGCTGCTGGGCCAGCGTCAGCACCTTCGGCGTGCCCAGGGCGGACGCATGTTCGTAGAGCGTGCATCCCCATTCGAGGAGGAACGTGCGCTCCAGTGCCTCGGCGAGGGTCGCACCGCGGGTGACCGCGCCGTGGTTCGCCATCAGCACGGCGTTCTTGTGGGTCATGGCCTCGGACACGGCGCCGGCCAGCTCGGGCGTGCCGAAGGGATGGAAGGGAACCACCGGCACCGCGCCGCCCAGGTCGAGCAGCTGGTAGTGGATCACGGGCAGCTCGTCCAGCACGCACGCCAGCGCGGTCGAGGCGGGCGCGTGGGTGTGGACGATCGCGCCGTCGCCGAAGCGGCGGTGGACTCCCAGGTGCAGTCCCGCCTCCGAGGTCGGCCGCAGTCCACCCTCGACGATCTCGCCGGACAGGTCCACCACGGTCACGTCGGCGAGTGTCGCGTCCGCCATCACCAGGCCCGTCGCGGTCAGCGCGACCAGGTCGCCCTGCCGCACGCTGAGGTTGCCCGCGGTGCCGGGCACCAGGCCCTCGTGTGCCAGCCGGTGGCACGCGGCCACGATCTGGCCGCGAATCTCGTCCATGCCGGGGCTAGTCGTTCATCGTCGCGACGTCGAAGCCGGCCGACGCCAGCACTTCGCGCGGGTCGGCGTGCAGCTTCCGCGCGTCCAGGTCCATCATCCCCATCACGCAGTAGACCTCGGCGGACAGCGTGCCGTCCGCCTTGGTGATCAACTGTTCGAGGGTGAAGGTCTTGCCGTCGCCGAACTTCGCCGCACACGACACGTCGAACTCCTCCTGGTCGCGGAGTTCGCGGCGGAAGTTCACCGTCGTCGACAGCAGCACCGGGGCGGTCCGCCGCTTCGTGTAGAGCAGGTCCCAGTCGCAACCCGCGACCAGGAAGCCCTTGGTGCGAGCCACTTCCGCATACTGGTGGTACACGGCGTGGTTGACGTGCCCGAGCGCGTCGAGCTCGTAGCCCCGCACCTCCAGTCGCATGCTGAACGCCACCGGTCCCCTTTCAGTCCTCGTAGAAGAGTCGTTCCACCACACCGCGGGCGCGGCGCAGCGTGCGCCGGTAGGAGTCGAGGAACTCACCGGGCTCGGCCTCGACGTCCCGGCGGATGACCGACGCGACCGCCGCGAGCTCCCGGCCGGACGTGGGCGGCTGGTCGGTGAACTTGCCGCGCACCAGTGTCGCCGCGTTGCGCACACGGGTCACGAGCAGCCACGCCTCCCGCAGCTCCGCGGCGTCCCCGGGGGCGACGAGGCCGGCGTCCACCGCGGCGGTCAGACAGTCCACCGTGGAGGTGGTGCGGAGGCTGAGGTGCTCGTGCGCGTACCGCAGCTGCAGCAGCTGCAGTGTCCACTCGATGTCGGCGAGGCCGCCGCGACCGAGCTTCGTGTGCGTGGCCGGGTCGGCGCCCCGCGGCAGCCGCTCGTTGTCCACGCGGGCCTTGATGCGCCGCACCTCTCGGATCTGGTTGGCGTTCAGGCCGCCGTCGGGATAGCGGACCGGGTCGATCATCTGGATGAACCGGGCGCCGAGGTCCTCGTCGCCGGCGATCGGGCGGGCACGCAGCAACGCCTGCGCCTCCCACACCTCCGACCACTGGCCGTAGTACGCGCGGTACGACTCGAGCGTCCGCACGATCGGGCCCTGCCGGCCCTCCGGCCGCAGGTCCACGTCCACGTGCAGTGCCGGGTCCTGGCTCGGCGAGGACAGCAGCCGCCGCACGGTCTGCGCGACGTGCGACGCGTACTTGATCGCGTCCTCCTCCGACGCCCCGTCCGCCGGCTCGCACACGAACAGCACGTCCGCGTCCGAGCCGTACCCCAGCTCCGCGCCGCCGAGCCTGCCCATGCCGATGACCGCGATGGTCGCGAGCCGCGTCCCGTCGGCGGCCGCCTCCGCCCGGTCGACGACCGCGAGCGTCGCCTGCAGCACCGCCGCCCACACCGTCGACAGCGCATGGCACACCGTCAGCGTGTCCATGAACCCCAGCAGGTCCGCGGCCGCGATGCGCAGCAGCTCGTGCCGGCGGAACGACCGCGCGGCGGTGACCGCGTTCGGCAGGTAGCTGTGGCGGTTCACCGCCTGGCGCAGTGAGCGCGCCGACTCGTCGGGGTCGCGGCCGGCGAGCCGGTCCTGGTCGCCGAGCAGCTGCAGCACCTCGGGTGCGCGGATCATCAGCTCCGGCACCAGCTTCGACGTGCCGAGCAGCATGGCGAGCCGCTCGACGACCGCCGGCTCGTCCCGCAGCACCCGCAGGTACCAGGGAGTCGCGGCGAGCGCCTCGGACACCCGCCGGTACGCGAGCAGGCCGCCGTCCGGGTCGGGGGTGTTGGCGAACATGTCGAGCAGTGCCGGCAGCAACGCGCTCTGGATGGCCGCGCGCCGGGACACCCCGGCCGTCAGCACCTCGATGTGACGCAGCACGCCATCCGGCGCCGTGTAGCCGAGCGCGGCGAGCCGGGCCTCGGCCTGCTTAGCGGACAGCCGCAACGCTTCGGTCGGCACGCGGGCGACGGCTTCGAGCAGCGGGCGGTAGAACAGCTTCTCGTGCAGCCGGCGGATGCGGCGCAGGTGCCGACGGAAGTCCTCGAGCAGCACCTGCGACTCCGGCTTGCCGCGTGCCGACCTGACGCCGGCGGCGCGGGCGAGCCAGCGCAGCTCGTCGGTCTCGTGGTCGGCGGGGAACAGGTGCGTGCGGCGCAGGCGCTGGAGCTGGAGCCGGTGTTCGAGCAGGCGCAGGAAGCGGTAGCTCTCCGCCATCTCGGCGGCGTCGGTGCGGCCGACGTAGCCGCGGTCGCCGAGCATGGCGAGTGCGTCCACCGTGGACCCGAGGCGTAGCGCCTCGTCGGTCCGGCCGTGCACGAGCTGCAGGAGCTGGACGGCGAACTCGACGTCCCGCAGGCCGCCGCGGCCGAGCTTCAGCTCGCGGTCGAGCAGCTCAGACGGCACGTGCTCCTCGACGCGGCGGCGCATGGCCCGCACGTCGTCGACGAAGTTGTCCCGGTCGGCCGCCGTCCACACCATGGGGCGCACGGCGGCGAGGTAGCTCTGGCCCAGCTCGATGTCGCCGGCGATGGGCCGTGCCTTGAGGAGCGCCTGGAACTCCCAGGTGCGGGCCCAGCGCTTGTAGTAGCTGACGTGGCCGTCGAGGTTGCGGACCAGCGGGCCCGCCTTGCCCTCCGGGCGCAGGGCGGCGTCGACCTCGAAGCACGCGTTGGTGGCGACCCGCATCATCGAGCTGGCGATCCTGGTCGCGACGTCGAGGTCACCGTCGGCGACGAACAGCACGTCGACGTCCGATACGTAGTTCAGCTCGCGGCCGCCGGTCTTGCCCATGGCGATCACGGCCAGCCGGCACGTTCCGCCGGCCGCGCCGGCTTCGGCCTCGGCGGCGGCGAGCGCGGCACGGATGCCGGCCTCGGCGAGGTAGGTGAGGCGGGCGGTCGTCTGCTGGTAGTCGGGCACCGGGAGGTCCGGCTCGATGAGGTGCGCCAAGTCGTCGGCGGCGATCTCCAGCAGGAGGCCGCGGTAGGCGGCACGCAGCTCGCGGACCGGCTTTTCGTTCGCGACGGCGGCGAGCAGCGTGTCCGGGTAGGTGGCTGGCGGGCTCTGCCGGTCGGTGAGCAGGCGGCGCCACTCGCCGGGGTGGGCGACCGCGAAGTCGCCGAGGGCGGTGGACGCGCCGAGCACCGACAGGAGGCGGGCCCGTAGGCCGCGGTCGGTGGCGAGTGCCTGGTTGAGCCCGCGCCAGCCGGCCTCGTCGCTGGTACGCATGCGGTCGAGGGTGCGGAGGGCGAGATCCGGGTCGGGGCTGCGGGACAAGGCGACGAGCGTCGGCTCGTACTCGCCGACCGGTGCGTCCGCACCCCACCAGCCAGCGGCGCGTAGGTCGTCGCGGGCGCGGTCGTCGGTGAGGCCGTAGCGGGCGATGGAGACGTGTGAGCGGACGGGGTCGGACATGTCAGTGCTGGATGAGCGGTAGCGGCGTGGTGGCCGGCGAGAGCTCGCCCGCGGCCAGCTTGACGAACAGGGCCGCGAACGGGCGCCAGGTGTCCTCGATCTCGGCGTGGACCTGGACGAGACGGTTGTGGTCCAGGTCGCCGGGACGCGCGAACTCGGCGGTGTCGGGTGCGCCGGCGGCCCAGGCCTCGATCTGCTCGGCGGTGGTCTCGATGTGGAACTGGAGGCCGTAGGCGCAGCGGCCGACCCGGAACGCCTGGTTCGGGTAGAGCGTCGAGGAAGCGAGCAGCGCGGCGCGGGCGGGCAGCCGCTGGATGATGTCGGCGTGGAACTGCATGACGTCCGGCATGAACGGCATGTCGGCGAAGAGCGGGTCCTGCCAGCCGACGTCCCGCTTGGCGACGAGCAGCGGCCCGACCTCGGGACCGTCGGGACCTTTGGTGACGAGCCCGCCGGTGGCGACGGCCAGGAGCTGCGCGCCGAGGCAGATGGCCAGGGTCGGCAGCTGGCGGGTCGTGGCCTCGGCGAGGAGGCGGCGCACGTCGGCGAGCCACGGGAAGTCGAGGTCGTCGGTGGCGCCCATCGGCCCGCCGAGACAGACGAGGCCCTCGTACCCGGCCGTGCTCTCCGGGAGGTTGTCGGGGCCACGGGTGTCGAGCGTGGCGCCGGCGCCGGTGAGCCAGTCGCCGAGCGGACCGATCGGGTCCTGGTCGTCGAGCTGGATGACGAGCAGGTGAGGCAGTGTCACGACCGCGCCTCGCCCTCTCCTCGTCGGCTCTCGAGGGCCGTGCGCCGGTCGTTGCGCCGGTCGTTCGGTGTTCGATGGTTCGCTCCGCAAGCTCCGCTCACGTGGTCGAGGGTAGCCGGGCGAAGTGAAGCTCCGACGAGTCGTACACCGGTCGGTAGCCGATGTTCTGGTAGATGGAGTTAGAGGTGGGGTTGGCGAGGTCGGTGAAGAGGATCACGTCCCGGGCGCCGGCGTCCCGAGCGTGCCGGGAAACGGCGGCGGTGACGGCCGAGCCGTAGCCGTGGGCCCGATGTTCGGGTGGGGTGTAGACGGGCCCCACACGGGACATGCCGTCGATCGGGCTGGAGGCGCACGCCCACGAGACGGGTTGGCCGCGGTCCTCCCAGAGGATGACGCTGTCGCCCAGCTCGAGCAGCCGCCGGATATTCGCGGCGTCCTCGGTGTGGTCGCGTTGTTCGGGTAGGGCCTCGGTCGAGAAGGCGTTCCGCCACTTGATCAGCAGGTCGATGTCGTCCTCGGTGGCGACCCGCGGCCGGCCGGGGACCGTGGGCTCCAGGAGCTGGTCGAGCCGGTAGAGCCGCCCGGCGAGGACCTCCTTGGTTGTGCCGCCGGTCACTCGGGTCCAGGCGGTGCCGAGCGCCTCAACGTTCGTCCGGGGACCGCTGGCGCCGGGAAGCCCCGGGTCGATCTCCAGCCATCGGGTGAGGAAGGTCTCGAGTAGTGCGGGGTCGGCGGGCAGGCCGCTGGAGACGAGCGGCCACGGTGGGGTGCGGAAGACAACACCGATGAGGTCGCCGTCGTCGTGAAGTGTCGCCATGAATGGCGCGTGGGCACGTGTCATCGTGAGGAACCGAGCCATCACGGTGAGGGCGACGGTATGCCAGAGGGTGTCCCGGCGGTAGAAGGACTCGGCGATGGCCATGAAGGCCTGCGGGTCCTCGTGGCGCTGCACGTCCATGCCCAAGGTTGACGCGACACACCGGACGGAATCCACCGAATTTGCCGCCCGTCCTGAGTTGGCGGGCACCCAAGCGACGCGGCCATGCGGCCAGCTGGCAGCAACGTCGAGCTGGATCCGCGGACCCGGCCAGGCCGGCGACCACACGGAAACAAGGCGCGAGGCACGAGGCCCGAGCGACACTGGCGACCGGGACCGACCCGAAAAGCTCGCTGCCCGGCACGATCGACATCGAGCCGGGCAGACACATGCTCTTGGTTTGCCAAGGCGCTCGGCAGCAGCCGAGATCAGCAATGGTGGTATCTGATTGGTGCTGGGCGAATCATTCACGCCCAACAGCCATCCACGCCCGGCCAACAGGGCGCGCTCAGAAAGATGCATGAAATGCCAAGACGGGCCCCGCAATACGGGGCCCGTCTTGAAAGTATGTCCGGCGGTGTCCTACTCTCCCACACCCTGGCGAGTGCAGTACCATCGGCGCTGGAGGGCTTAGCTTCCGGGTTCGGAATGGGACCGGGCGTTTCCCCACCGCTATCGCCGCCGAAACACTATGAAACAACCAC
>NZ_DASQCC010000095.1:0-71252 GCF_035634895.1 Actinophytocola sp.
CAGGGCCCTGGCCTTGCCCAGCAGCGCCGCCGGCCGTGACCGCACGAACCGCTCGCGGAGGAACGCCGTCAGCGCCGGGGTGACCGCCGGGTTCGGCGGGCTCATCGCGTCCAGCTGCTCCCGCAGCTTCTGCACCGCCTCGATGCCGTGCTTGCGCATGGTCGGCTCGCCGATGTCGAGTGTCTGTCGCCGCAGGCCCTCCGGCAGCTCGGACGGCCCGGTGCACATCAGCGTCAGCCCGGCCACGGGCGCGCCGGCCAGCACGGCGGCCCGCGCCACCAGCCCGCCGAACGAATGGCCGAGCAGCACGACCGGACCGCCCTCGGTCGCGAGCTTGCCGACCAGCTCGGCGACCACCGCGCCGAGCGCCGACGGCTGGTACGCGGCCTCGTCGTCCGGGCCGGCGGACTCGTACTGCCCAGGCAGGTCGATGGCGATGGCGTCGAACCCGCCCGCCGCGATGGCGTCGAGCAGGGGTGCGAAGTCCTCTTTGGACCCGGTGTAGCCGGGCATCAACAGCGCGGTCGGGCGCGGTTCCGTCGTGTTGACGGCACGCCTGCGTAACGCGGCGACCGGACCGTACCGGCCGTGTAGGTCAACCCGGTCCGCCCCGTTCGGGGTCAACTGCGACGGAGTGCTCACACCTTGAGTGTGCCCCAGAAGAGCTCGCAAAAGCGTGGAGTCCTCGCTGACTTGTGGCCGACAGCACGAAAGTCGTGAAGAGTTACCCGCGACCTCGTGACCGTACCCTGACCAGCGCGGCGACCAGCCACCGGTCGGCCACCGGTCAGCGCAGCGCGACCAGCGTGTCGCCCCGCTGTTCCAGCACGATCGGACCGATCTTCGACATCGTGACCAGGCCGTCGTAGTCACCGCGGTCGACGGGTGTCTTCGCGACCTGTTGGCCGGTCGCCGGGTCGAGCACGGCTATCCCGCCGGACACCGGAACCAGGATCTTGCCGGCGAACGCGGTGCCGGGACCGAGCGCGCGGTCGACCGTCCACAGTGGCCGGAGGTCGTCGAGCGACAGCGCGATTGTCTTCGTGCCGGTGAACCAGTACACCGCGCCGGTCACCCGGTTCACGGCCACCGTGTGGTCCTTCGGCTCGGTGCGCAGGTCGTTCACGCCGATCGCCAGCGGGTAGGTCTTGACCTGCACGCCCTTCTCGTCGAGCACGACCAGCTGGTTCGGGTTCGGCGTCACGATCGCGGTGCACCGCGCCACCTCGTCCGGCTTCGCGGGGTCCAGCCGGCACTGGTCGCTCATCGCCACGACCTGCGCGCCCTTGCCGACCACGACACTCGACTCGATGACCGGCTTCTCGGAGTCGTTCTCGTTGCCGGTCGCCTTGTAGACGGTCAGGCGGTCGCTCGGGTCGGTCGGGCAGTGCTCGATGACGGCGATCTTGCCGGACGCCACCGAGACCGTCCCGTACGTGCAGCCGACCCGCGGCTGCTTGTCCGGGTTCACGACGGCCGGGATCCTGCCGTACTCCATGGTCTGCACGAGGTCCGACCGCCAGGTCGTGAGCAGTCGCGACCCGGTGGTGGTGACGTAGCCGCTGTTGTCGTACAGCAGCCGCGTGCCCAACTCGGCGTCGGAGTCACGCTGGCCCTGGAACGGCTTGTCCGGCTGCTCGTTGTCCTGCGTCGGCCGCCCGCGCTGGCCCGTCGCCGGCCAGAGCGCGGTCACCTCGCTGCAGCCGCCCTTCTTGCGCGGGTCGCCGTCGGGCAGCAGGTCACCGGTCCTGGCGTACACGGCGATGGCCATCTGCCACGCCCCGGTGACCGTGCACAGCGGCAGGTTCCGGGTGTAGCGCCAGCGCACCTCGCCGGTCAGCGGGTCGCGGCCGGCGACCTCGCCGCCGTTCCCGGTGACGACCGCCGGGCCGACGGCCACGGGCTCCGGCGTGGCGGACGACTTCGCCCGCCACACCTCGCCGAGCGACGGCGGGAAGGTCGCCGGCCGGGCCGGGGAGGACATGGTGCCCGCATAGGTCTGCGAGGCGGTCGCGCGGATGTCGCTGGACCGCCACAGGAGCAGCCCGCCCACGAGTACCGCCACCGCGATCACGGCGGCGACGAGGACGTCCCGCTTGCGGTGGAAACTCGTCCGCTCCCCGTGCTCGACAGGTTCGTCGGTCCCGTGAAGCACGTCCTCGTCGCCGATAGTCACGCGACTAGTCTGCCGAACCGCCTGTTTCGCTCGTGTTGGGCGTCTCGCTCACGGGCACGCCGCCCCGCCTGCGGGTCCGGTTCCGGTTGCGGGCCGGCCGGTCCGACTTGGGCGCCGAGGTCACCTCCGGCGTCTCGGCGGCCGCCTCGCCCTCGCCACCACGGCGGCGGGTCCGCCTGCGCTGGCGTGGCTCGCCGGTGGGCTCGCTCGCCTCGGCCTTGCGGGGCTTGTCCGTGGTGCTCTTGCCGGCCGGGCGCGTGCGCTTCCGGTTGCGGCTCTTCTTCTTGCCGCCCAGGTCCTCCTCGGGCTCGGCCGCCAGGCCGGCGCGGGTCCGCTTCGCCAGCGGCAGCCGACCGGTCGAGTCCTCGGGGATGCCCAGGTCGGCGAACAGGTGCGGCGACGTCGAGTACGTCTCCACCGGCTCCGGCATGTCCAGGCCCAGCGTGTCGCTGATCAGCTTCCAGCGCGGCTCCTCGTCCCAGTCGACGAGCGTGACGGCCACCCCCTCGCGCCCGGCGCGGCCCGTGCGGCCGATCCGGTGCACGTAGGTGCCCTCGTCCTCGGGGCACTGGAAGTTGATCACGTGCGTGACGTCGTCGATGTCGATGCCGCGGGCCGCCACGTCCGTGGAGATGAGGACGTCGACCTTGCCGGACCGGAACGCCCGCAGCGACTGCTCGCGCGCGCCCTGGCCCAGGTCACCGTGGACGGCGGCCACGGCGAAGCCGCGCTCCTCGAGGTCGTCGGCGACCTTCTGCGCGGTCCGCTTGGTCCGGCTGAAGATCATCGTCAGGCCGCGGTCCGACGCCTGCAGCGCCCGCGCCACGATCTCGATCTTGTCGAGCGAGTGCGCCCGGTAGACGAACTGGCGGGTGCGCTCGTGGATGGCCCCCGCGTCGTTCTCCTCGGCCCGGATGTGGGTCGGCTGGTGCAGGAACGTGCGGGCCAGCGTGATGATCGGGCCCGGCATGGTGGCCGAGAACAGCATGGTCTGCCGCTCGTCCGGCACCATGACGAGGATCCGCTCGACGTCGGGCAGGAAGCCCAGGTCGAGCATGCGGTCGGCCTCGTCGAGCACCAGCGCGCGGACCTTGCCGAGCACCAGGTGACGCTGCTCGGCGAGGTCGAGCAGGCGGCCGGGGGTGCCCACGACGATGTCCACGCCCTTGCGGAGCGCGGCGATCTGCTGCTCGTACGGCCGGCCGCCGTAGACGGAGGTCACGCGGGCGCCGAGGTGCTTGCCGGCGTCGGTCAGGTCGTGGGTGACCTGCAGGCACAGCTCGCGTGTCGGCACGACGACCAGCACCTGTGGGGTGCCGTCGCCGGGGATGTCGAGGCGGTGCAGCAGCGGCACGCCGAAGCCCAGCGTCTTGCCGGTGCCGGTGCGTGCCTGGCCGATGATGTCCTCGCCGGCGAGCGCCAGCGGCAGGGTCAGCTCCTGGATCGCGAAGGTCCGCTCGATGCCGGCCTCGGAAAGGGCCTTGACGATCTCCTCCTGGACGCCGAAGTCGGCGAACGTGGGGGAGTCGTTGAGGACCGGTGCGTCCGCCTTCAGCGGATGTGACGTGTCGGTGTCGGGGACGCCTGCCTCGCTGTGTTCCAACTCGATGACGTCCATGTCCTTGATCTGCTCAGTGATGTGAATCTCTCCCTTGTCCAGCGCGCTCCGCCCTGGACGGGCCGCTCGACCGCACCGTCTGCCGAGGCACGGGAGGGCCGGCGAGGCGCGCACACCCTCTTCACGCGGCTGGCGAAAAAGCCTGCGTTTGGGCTCAGTCTACCTGCGATGTTCGCCGGATACGCTCAGGGCCATGAGCGAGTCTGGCGATGCCGCCGCGAAAGTGGACATTGACCCCGGGGTTGTTGACCTGCTCGGAGTCCTTGCTTATGGCGAGCTGTCGGCCTTCGACCGGCTCGCCGAGGACGCGCGGACCGCCCCGTCCCTCGACGGCCGGGCCGCGCTGTCGGCCATGGCCGCCGCCGAGATGGGGCACTACCAGCGCATCGAGCGCCATCTCGCCGGGCACGGCATCGACGTCCGGGAGGCCATGCGGCCGTTCATCGGGCACTTCGACACCTTCCACGCCTCGACCGCGCCCCGGTCGTGGCTGGAGTCGCTCGTCAAGGCGTACGTCGGCGACGGGCTGGCCGCCGACCTGTACCGGGAGATGGCGACCTGGCTCGACCCCGAGACGTCCGCGCTGGTCACCGAGGTGCTCGCGGACACCGGCCACTCGGCGTTCGCCGAGCGCATGGTCCAGGCCGCCATCGACACCGACCGCACCGTGCGCGACCGGCTGGCCCTGTGGGGACGCCGGCTCCTGGGGGAGGCGCTGACGCAGGCGCAGTACGTCGTGGCCGAGCGTGACGGGCTCGCCGAGCTGATCGTGGCGGGCACCGGCGACCTCGCGGGAATCGCGGCGTTGTTCCGGCGGTTGCAGCAGCAGCATGGCAAGCGGATGTCCGCACTCGGACTCGGCTAGCCTGAGTACGTCGTTCTGTCGTAATTGGAGGTCAACGTGGAGGTCAAGGTCGGAGTCGCGGACACCGCGCGGGAGCTGCTGATCAACAGCTCGCAGACTCCGGAAGAGGTCGAGGCGTTGGTGGCCGACGCGTTGAAGGGCTCCTCGGGCACGTTGACGCTCATCGACGACAAGGGGCGCCGCTACGTGGTGCCCGCGGCGAGGGTCGCGTACGTGGAGATCGGCTCCGCCGACTCGCGGCGTGTGGGCTTCGCCACCGCCTGATCCGGGATTTGCACGAGGGCAGGGCCTCCGGGTCCTGCCCTTCGTCGTGCCCGGGCCCCGTGTTCGGACGCGGATGCCGTGCGCGCGCCGGCCCGCTCAGCCGGCCGAGGGCGCCGGCAGCTTCACGACCCTGTTCAGCTCGAGCGGCTTGTTCGGTTCGAGGGCGACCCCATGCGAACGGGTGAAGCCGTCGATGGCGGACCAGATGATCTGGGTCAGGTACTCGACGACCGCCTCGCGGCTCATCGTCTGGCGGTCCAGCCACCACTCGCTGACGTTCTGGACCATGCCGACGATGCCGTGCGCCCACGGCTCCGCGGCGCCCGAGTCGAGGCTCATCGCCCGCAGGTAGTCGCCGAGCAGGGTCGACAGGGCCTGCGCGATGAGCTCCTTGTCCTCGGCCACGATGTCCTGCTCGACCGCCCGGTTGGCAAGGTTGCGGCGCAGCAGCATCCGGTACAGGTGCGGGTGCTCCTCGACCGTCGAGAAGAACGCGTCGAGGCTCTTGCGGATCCGCGGTACCGGCGCCTCCTCGTTGTTCATCGCCGGGATGAGCCGGTCGAAGAGGATCTCCGTGCCCCGGTGGCCGAGCGCCACGAACAGGTCGGCCTTGTCGGTGAAGTGCCGGTACAGGACCGGCTTGGTCACCCCGGCCTCCGCCGCGATGTGGTCCATGCCGACCTCGGGCCCGTGCTCCGCCAGCGCGCGCATCGCGGCCTCGACGAACTCCGCCCGCCGAGCCGCGCGATGCGACCGCCAGCGGTCCCGTCTCGCGTCGCCGGTCGAGCCGCCGGTTGCTTCTGGCATTTTGGCGACGCTACTCCTAGCCGTGTTGCTGAAGTGGGAAGCCGCCGCCGATTCCCTTCCAGGCCAGCGTGCTGATCAGGCCCACGGCCTCGTCCTTGGTCATCGTCCGGTTGTTGGCGAGCCACGAGCGCGCCGCCACCTGGCTGATCCCCACGAGCCCCACCGCGAGCAGCCGCGCGGGCTCCTCGTCGAGGCCCGCGTCCGCGGTGATGGTCCGCGTGATGGCCCGCACGCACGCGTCGGTGCCCCGGTCGATTGCCGCCTGGACGACCGGCTCGCCGCGCAGGTCGGACTCGAACACCAACCGGTACGCCTGGCTCTCGCCGTCCACGAAGTCGAAGTACGCGCTCACGGCGTTGCGGACCCGCACCTTGTTGTCCGTGGTCGACTCCATCGCGTCGGTGACCCGCATGATGAGCTCGTCGACATGGATCTCCAGCAGCGCGAGGTACAGCTCCAGCTTGCCGGGGAAGTGCTGGTAGAGCACGGGCTTGGACACTCCGGCCCGCTCCGCGATCTCGTCCATGGCCGCCGCGTGGTAGCCGTTGGCCGCGAAGACGTCCTGGGCGGCGGCAAGCAGCTGAGCCCGCCGCGCCGTACGCGGCAGTCGCGCCGCTCGGTTCCCCTGTCCAGCCAGCCCGTGCTGAATCGTTTCCGACATAAAACCCCTCCGGGTCCCTCGCGAATCGGGGTCACCGACCCGTGGTCCGACCTTACTCGCCGGTAATGCTCCACCGGGAGAGTCATGGACACTGGAACGATGAGTGCTTTCGCCGAGCCACGTCCTCCCGTCACGTTCGTCCCCATGTCGGACGCCGTCCTGCCGGCCGTGGACATGTCGATCCCGCCGTGGCCCGGCGAGGACCGGACCTCCGGCGAAGTGCGGCTCCACGTCCGCGTCACGCCTGGTCCGGACGGTGTGCCGACCGCCGTCTACGTGCACGGCCTCGGCGGCTCGGCCACCAACTGGACCGACCTGGCGGATCAGCTCTCCGGCTTCGCGCCCGGCCTGTCCCTGGACCTACCCGGGTTCGGCCGGTCCGAACCGCCGCGTGTCTTCGACTACTCCATCCCCGCGCACGCGGACGCGGTCGCCCGTTTCATCCGAGGTCTCGGCGCCGGCCCGGTCCACCTGTTCGGCAACTCGATGGGCGGCGCGATCTCCATGTACGTCGCCGCCGACCACCCCGACCTGGTGCGCACGCTGACGCTCGTGTCGCCGGCGGTGCCGGACCTGCGGCCGTTCGCCTCGCGCATGTCCGACCCGCGGCTGGCCGTCGCCTACCTGCCGCTGGTCGGCGCGTCGGTGCGCAGGCGCATGGCGTCCGAACCGGCCGACGTACGTGTCATGCGGCTGCTGCGGCTGTGCTTCGCCGAGCCGGACAAGATCCCGCAGTCCCGCCGGGACGAGGCGGGCCGGGAGCTCGCGGAGCGCGAGCGGCTGGTGTGGGCCAACCCCGCGCTCGCCCGCAGCACGATCGGCCTGTTCCGGTCGTGGATGGCGCCGAGGTCGAGGTCGATGTGGTCGCTCGCGCCGCGGATCAAGGCGCCGACACTGGTCGTGTGGGGCGCCGACGACAAGCTGGTCACCGTGCGCAAGGCGCCGAGGACGGCACGCCTGATCCCGAGGGCGCGGCTGCTGGTGCTGCCGAGGACCGGGCACGTCGCGCAGATGGAGCGGCCGGGCACGGTCGCCCGCGCGGTGCTGGGGATGTGGGAGCAGAGTGCCGCTGGCAACTGGTGAGTCGCGCGCCGGTATTCCCCCTGTGGCACTCTTGTTGTCGTGACGAGACCTGTCCGTGACCGGTATCGCGCCGATGAGCGCCGCACGTCGGCAGAGCCGTTGGCCGCGAAGTGGCGCCCCACGGACGACCCGCCGACGGGCAGGCGCCGGGCGGTGCGGCACAAGAAGGGCGGGCTGGCCGCGTACGGCTGGCGTATCTACGCGGTGCCGCTGCTGCTCGCGGTGACCGCGCTGGTCGTGGTCCAGACCGTGAACGACAAGGACTCGCCGGGCGCGGCGGCCGCCGGGTCGACGACCACCCGCGACGCCCCGGACACCGGTGACGTGTACGTGGGCGGTCCGCGGGTCACCGAGAAGCCGGCCAAGGCCGCCAACCCGAACATCCCGACCGCCGAGCTGCCGGCGGGTCCGGACTACCTGCAGGGGGGCTCCGGCAACTTCTCCGTGGTCGCCGGCACGACTCCTCGGGTCGGCGGCGGCGGGAAGGTGTTCACCTACACGATCGAGGTCGAGGACGGGATCGACCTGGCCCCGTACGGCGGCAGCGACTCGTTCGGCCGGCTGGTCGACTCGACGCTCGCCGACCCGCGCGGCTGGGCGGGGACCGGGCAGGTGTCGGTGCAGCGGGTCGACGGCAACGCGAAGCCGGACATCCGGTTCACCCTGGCGACGCCCGACACCGTGCACCGGCCGGACTTCTGCGGCTACTCGATCAAGTACGAGTCGTCGTGCTGGCGACGCTCGGAGAAGCGCGTGATGATCAACCTGGCGCGCTGGGTGCGGGGCGCGCTGGCCTTCGGCGGCGACATCGGGTCCTACCGCGAGTACGCCATCAACCACGAGATCGGGCACGCGTTCGGCAACGGGCACGTCGGCTGCACTGAGCAGGGCGGGCTGGCCCCGGTGATGATGCAGCAGTCGTTCGGCACGTCGAACAACTACGTCGCGCAGCTCAACCAGCAGGCCGACAACGACGACCCGGTGCAGGCGGACGGCAAGACGTGCCGCTTCAACCAGTGGCCCAACCCGCAGGCGCAACCGCCGACCTGATCCGCGCCGCCGCGCGTCTCGCGATGTGGGAGCCGGGGAAGGCCGAGTGGGACGATCGCGTTGAAGGTGTGGAGACTTGGGTTCACCAAGTCACGCGTCGAGGAGGAACCCATGGCAAGCGGTTTGCCACCGCTGGTGGAGCCGGCCGCCGAGCTGACCAAGGACGAGGTCGCCCGCTACAGCCGTCACCTGATCATCCCGGATGTCGGGGTCGACGGGCAGAAGCGGTTGAAGAACGCGAAGGTGCTCGTCGTCGGCGCCGGTGGGCTGGGCAGCCCCGCCCTGCTGTACCTGGCCGCGGCCGGCGTTGGCACGCTCGGCGTCATCGACTTCGACGTCGTCGACGAGTCGAACCTGCAGCGCCAGGTGATTCACGGCGTCTCGGACGTCGGCAAGCCGAAGGCGGTGTCGGCCAAGGAGTCGATCGCCGAGATCAACCCGCTCGTGCACGTTGTCCTGCACCAGGAGCAGCTGACCTCGGACAACGCGCTGGCGGTGTTCGCCGGCTACGACCTGATCCTGGACGGCACCGACAACTTCGCCACCCGCTACCTGGTCAACGACGCCGCGGTGCTGCTGGGCAAGCCGTACGTCTGGGGCTCGATCTTCCGGTTCGAGGGCCAGGTCAGCGTGTTCTGGGAGGACGCGCCGAACGGTCAGGGCCTGAACTACCGCGACCTCTACCCAGAGCCCCCGCCGCCCGGCATGGTCCCGTCGTGCGCCGAGGGCGGCGTCCTCGGCGTGCTGTGCGCGTCGATCGGCTCGGTGATGGTGACCGAGGCCATCAAGCTGATCACGGGGATCGGCGAGCCACTGCTGGGCCGCCTGATGGTGTACGACGCGCTGGAGATGTCGTACCGGACGATTCGTATCCGCAAGGACCCCGAGACCAAGCCGATCGAGGGCCTGATCGACTACGACGCGTTCTGCGGCGTGGTGTCGGACGACGCCCAGCAGGCGGCGGCCAACCACACGATCACCCCGAGGGAGCTCAAGGAGAAGTTCGACCGCGGCGACAACTTCGCCCTGATCGACGTCCGCGAGCCACACGAGTACGAGATCGTGAAGATCCCCGGCTCGGTCCTGATCCCGAAGGACGAGATCCTGTCCGGGGCCGCGCTCGCGTCGCTGCCACAGGACAAGCCGATCGTGCTGCACTGCAAGTCCGGCGCCCGCTCCGCGGAGGCGCTGGCCGCGCTCCACAAGGCCGGCTTCAAGGACGCGGTCCATGTCGGCGGCGGTGTCCTGGGCTGGGCCCGCGACGTGGACCCGAGCCTGCCGACGTACTGATTCGGCGTACGCGCCCGCCCGGTCCCACCCGGCCGCGCGGGCGCGTCCCGTATCTCGACCCGAGGTCGCACCCCGCCCGCCTGACCGACCGGGTGACCGTCGCCGCCGATTCGGGTCAGGGCGCGCCACGACCGCGTGGCATTCACGACGTGTGACGGGTCGGGCGGGTAGCGTGGCCGCTCGTGACCGCGTCCCCGCCGCCCCAGCACGTGCGTGCCTCGTTCGGCGCGAAGGACAGCGTGCCGGAACTGGTCGGCGCCGGCACGCAGTGGCGCTGCGACGACATCGGCCTGCGCCCGGTCACCAACCCCGCCGAGGCGTCGTGGGTCGCGCAGACGCTCAGCGAGCTGAGCGTGCCCGACCTGCGTATCGGTCGGTCCCTGCGGTCGAGCGACGGACGGTACGTCGTCGGCGGATGGGTCGGTTTCCGCTACGTCTCCGGCACCCCGGAGCCTCGCTACGACGACGTGATCGCCGCCTCCCTGCGCCTGCACAAGGCCACCGCCGACCTGCCCGTGCCGCGTTTCGTCGCGACCCGCGCCGACGTGTTCGCCATGGCCGACCGCGCCGCCGCGGGCATCGAGGACGCGCCGCTGAACCCGGCGCTCGGCGGGCGGCTGTTCGACGTCATCTCCGGCGCACGCAAGCCGCTCGGGCTACGGCCGCAGGTCGTGCACGGTGACCTCTTCGGCAACGTCCTCTTCGACGGCGGCGAGCCCCCGGGCATCATCGACCTCGTCGCGTTCAACCGGCCGCCCGAGTGGGCCGCCGCGGTGATGGTCGTCGACGCCCTCGCCTGGGGCGGCGCCGACGACGGCCTGCCGAACCGGTGGTCGCACCTGCCCGAGTGGCCGCAGGCACTGTTGCACGCGTTGCTGTTCCGGCTCGCCGTGCACGCCCTGCACCCGCACTCGACAGAGCAGTCCATGCGTGGCCTGGAGCGTGCCGCGCGACTGGTCACGACGGTCTGAACGCCGGCGTCTCGGGGCAGGCCGAGCGTCAGCGTCTCCGTGCGCGACGCACGCCACCGCGGGTTTCTCAACCAACCGCGATCGTCGATGGCGAGCCTGTCGATTTCGGGCCGGTGCCGCGTCGTGGGGGTGAGACGCTGCACCGGGCAGCGGACGAGGAGGACACACGTGCAGTACATGTTGATGATCACCGGCGACCACCTCGACAGTCCCGCCGAGATCGACGCGCGGCCCGAGTTCATGGCCTGGCTGCGTGACGTCGAGTCGCGGGGCGCCCGCCGGGTCGGCACGCTCCTGCGCCCGCCCGTCGAGGCCGTCACCGTGCGGGTCCGTGACGGCAGGACGCTGCGGTCCGACGGGCCCTTCGCCGAGACCAAGGAGCACGTCGGCGGCGTCGAGATCGTCGAGTGCGCCGACCTCGACGAGGCCATCGCCATCGCGTCGACCCATCCGGCGGCCGGCCATCACCCCATCGAGATCCGTCCGTTCTGGCCCATCGAGGAGGACTGATGCGTTTCCTGATGTTCGTCACCGTCGACCCCGATCTCGACCCCGTCGATCCCGATCCGATGGCCTGGGCCGACGAGACGACCGCCAACGGCCAGCGCCTCGAAGGCCAGCGGCTCCGTCCCGTCAGCGACGCCACCACCCTCTGGCCCAAGGACGGCGGCGGCACCTTCGTCTCCGACGGTCCCTTCGCCGAGACCAAGGAACAGATCGCCGGCTACGACCTCATGGAGTTCGCCAGCGTCGAGGAGGCGGTCGAGGTGGCGGCCAAACACCCGGTCGCGAGGTTCGGCGCGATCGAGCTGCGACCCGTATGGGAGTGAGGGAGGCGCTCGACGACGCGTTCCGCTCGGAGTGGGGACGCGTCGTCGCCACGCTGATCCGCGTCACCGGCGACTGGGACCTCGCCGAGGAGTGTGCCTCGGACGCGTTCGCCAGCGCGTTGGCGACCTGGCCCCGGGACGGCGTGCCGCGCCGCCCCGGGGCGTGGCTCACGACCACCGCACGTAACCGCGCCCTCGACCGCATCCGCCGCGGCGCCGCCGAGACCAACCGGCTGCGCAGGCTCGCGCCCATCGCGCCGGCGGAGCCGGAGACGGCGGAACCGGACGCGGTGCCCGACGACCGGCTGCGGCTGATGTTCACCTGCTGCCACCCGGCCCTGCCGCTGGAGGCACAGGTCGCACTGACGCTGCGCACCCTCGCCGGGCTCACCACGGTCGAGATCGCGCAGGCGTTCCTGGTGCCGGAGGCGACGATGGCGCAGCGGCTCGTGCGTGCCAAGCGCAAGATCCGCAACGCCCGCATCCCGTATCGCGTGCCGCCGGCCGAGCTGCTGCCGGAACGCACCACCGGCGTGCTCGGCGTGCTGTACCTGCTGTTCAACCGGGGCTACTCCCGCGCCGAGCTGTCCACCGAGGCGATCCGGCTCGCCCGCGTGCTCGCCGAGCTGATGCCGGCCGAGCCGGAGACGAAGGGCCTGCTCGCGCTGATGCTGTTCCACGAGAGCCGCCGCGCGACCCGCACCTACGCGGGCGAGCTGGTCACGCTCGCCGACCAGGACCGCGCCCGCTGGGACCGCGCCATGATCGACGAGGGGGTCGCCGTGCTCGACGCGGCGTTCGACCGGGCCCGGCCCGGTCCGTACCAGCTGCAGGCGGCGATCGCGGGCTGTCACGCCACCGCCGAGCGGTCGGCGGACACCGACTGGCAGCGGATCGCCGACCTGTACGGGCTGGTCGCTCGGCTGAATCCGTCACCGGTCGTCGAGCTGAACCGGGCGGTCGCGGTCGCCGAGGTCGACGGCCCGGCCGCTGGACTGGCGCTGGTGGACCAGCTGCGCGACGATCTTGTCGGCTACCACCTGCTGCCCGCCACCCGCGCGGACCTGTTGCGACGGATGAACCGCCCGGACGAGGCGAAAGCGGCCTACGAGGAGGCTCTGGAATTGGCGCCCACCGACGTCGAACGCCGTTTTCTGACCCGGCGGATAAACGATCTGTAAAGGTGGCACGGGACCGATTACGGGTGCGCTAGCGTGCAAGCGTGAAGCGGCGATGAACGCTGACGACTCGGCCGACGACTCACCCGTCGGTTGTATCGGCGTGCTGGTGGTCGGTACGCGTGGTGGCGGGGGCCCCGGCGAGGTGCTGGTCAAGATCCGGGGTGGGTCTGAGACGTTTCTCGCCTTCTCCGACGAGCCGCTTCCGAAAGGCGCGACCGTTCTGGTCGTCGACTCACGAGGGGCGCGTGCGGTCGACGTCACGCCCTGGACAGATCCAATGGGAGCTCTGTGATGTTCTTCTACCGCGTGCCCGCCCCCGATGAGGCGATGCTCATCTCCGGCGGCAAGGTCAGGGGCGAGAGCAACGCGCCCTTCCGGGTGGTGACCGGACGGGGCGCGTTCGTGATGCCCTTCTTCCGCAAGGTCCGGTTCCTCTCGCTGCACATGGCGGAGGCCGAGATCACCGAGACCTGCGTGACCAAGCAGGCGATCACGCTGAAGGTGCGTGCGGTGATCGCGTTCAAGGTCGGCAACGACATGGAGAGCATCGTCAACGCCGGGCAGCGCTTCCTGTCCGACCAGCGGCAGATGGAGGACCTGACCGGCCGCATCTTCTCCGGTCACCTGCGGTCGATCGTCGGCGCGATGACCGTCGAGGAGATCATCACCGAGCGGCAGAAGCTGGCACTGGAGGTGCTCGACGCCTCGGCCACCGAGATGGCGCGGATCGGGCTGACCATCGACTCGCTGCAGATCCAGTCGATCGACGACCTGGACCTCGGCTACATCTCGGCGCTGTCGGCGCCGCACAACGCCGCCGTCCAGCGGGAGGCGCAGATCGCGCAGGCCAGGGCCAACCAGGCGGCGGCGGAGGCCCAGCAGGAGTCCGCCCGCAAGCAGGCCGAGTACGCGCGGCAGACGGCCGTCGTGCAGGCCCAGTACAAGGCGGAGATCGACAAGGCGCAGTCCGAGGCCGCCCAGTCCGGCCCGCTCGCGCAGGCGATCGCGACACAGGAGGTCATCAACGCCCGGACCGAGCTGGCCCAGCGCGAGGCGTCCCTGCGGGAGCAGCAGCTGGTGGCCGAGGTCGTGAAGCCGGCCCAGGCCGAGGCGGACCGGGTCCGCATCATCGCGAAGGCCGAGGCCGAGGCGACGGAGATCCAGGCTGCGGCCGCCGCCTCGTACGACCGCGTGGCACTGGACCGCCTGATCATCGAGCAGCTGCCGCAGATCGTGAAGGAGGCGGCCGGCGGCCTCAAGGGCGCGAACGTCAACATCCTGAGCGGCGCCGACGGCCTGGGCGAGATGGCGGCAGGCCTGGTAGGCCAGGGCCTGGCCATTCTGGACTCCGTCAAGAAGGGCCTGTCAACCGACCAGCCCAAGGAAGACCCAAACCCCGACCGCAAGAAGCTCAACCCCTAACCGCGAGTCCCGCGTTCAAACACCGCGAGTCCCGCGTTCAAACACCGCGAGTCCCGCGTTCGGACACATCGAGTTGCGGTTTCGTGCACACAAGATCGGCGCGAACGCGACTCGGTATGTGTGAACGCGGGACTCGGTATGTCTGAACGCGGGACTCGCGGGTTAGGGGTGCCAGCGGTACTTGCGCATGTTGACCTTTTCGCCGTCGGCGAGGACGCCTTCCGCGCGTAGCAGTTCCAGTTGGCGGCGGGCGAGGCCTTGGGCGGGGACGCCGTTCGAGCGGATGACGCGGTGCCACGGGAGGTCGTGGCCGTCCTCGGACAGGATGCGTCCCACCAGCCGGGGCGTCGAGGCGGACGCCATGGCGGCGATGTCCCCGTACGACGCCACCCGCCCGGGTGGAATCGACCTGATGATCTCCCGCACGCGCTCGTGCAGCTCCTCTGACACCACGGCGACAAGTATGCCGGCGTGCCGGTGTTACCGAACCGAGTCCGGCGTGGTTCCATCGTCCGGTGGTCGTCGCGAACGCTCCCCGGCTCGTGCGCCGGCCGGTGGCGCCGCGCGCACCGTTCCGGTGGGAGCCGGCTGCCCAGCGCCTGCTCGCCGGCGCCGGCGGCTTCGTCCGGGTCCTTGGCGGTCCGGGCACCGGCAAGACCTCCCTGCTGACCGAGATCGCCGCCGACCGCATCCTGAACCAGGGGGTCGATCCCGAGCGGCTGCTCGTCATCACCGCCAACCGGCGGGCGGCGACGGAGACACGGGCCGCCATCGCCCGGCGGATCACCGAGCACGACCAGACCGGCGACCTCCCCCGCACGGTCCGCGAACCGCTCGTCCGCACCGTCCACTCCTACGCCTTCTCCGTCCTCCGCCTCCACGCGCACCTGCGCGACGTGCCGGGCCCGCGCCTGCTCAGCGGTCCCGAGCAGGACGCCGTCGTCCGCGAGCTGCTCGCCGGTGACGTCGAGGACGACGCCCACCACCTGTGGCCGGACCGGCTCTGGCCCGCCCTCACCGTGCCGGGCTTCGCCGAGGAGCTCCGCGACCTGATGCTCCGCGCCGCGGAACGCGGGCTCGGCCCCGAGGACCTGATCAAGGTCGGCAAGGACGCCAAGCGCCCCGAGTGGGTCGCCGTCGGCAGGTTCGCCCGCCAGTACGAGCAGGTCATGCTCCTCGCCAACGCCGCGGACAGCGCCGTCGCCCAGGAGTCCGCCCCGGCCCTGGACGCCGCCGAGCTGGTCGCCGGCGCCGTCCTCGCCTTCGAGACCGACCGGGATCTGCTCACCGCCGAGCGCGACCGCGTCCAGTACCTCCTCGTCGACGACGCCCAGCACCTCGACCCCCTCCAGTACCGCCTGCTCGCCCGGCTCGGTCTCAAAGCCAAGGAGTTCGTCCTCGCCGGCGATCCCGACCAGGCCGTCTTCACCTTCCGCGGCGCCGAGCCGCGCCTGCTCGCGGACTCCGACCCCGACGGCGGCACGGTCGTCCTCACCCACAACCACCGCATGGCCCCCGCGGTACGGGAAGCGGCCGCCCGCCTCGCCGCGCGGCTGCCCGGCACGGCTCCCCAGCGGCCCGCCCCCAAGGAGACGGTCGAGAACTCCCGCCAGAACGGCCATGTGGACGTTCATCTGCACACCACCGAGGCCGCGGAGGCCGCGTGGATCGCCGACCAGTTCCGCCGCGCGCACCTCATCGACGGCGTGCCGTGGTCGGAGATGGCGGTCCTGTGCCGTTCGGTCGGCCGCTCCGCCCCGGTCCTGCACCGCGCGCTGGCCGCCGCGGGCGTCCCGGTCGCCGCCGACGCGGACGAGCTGCCGCTCGCCCGCCAGCCCGCGGTCCGGCCGTTCCTCGACCTGCTCCGCATCGCGACCTACCCGCACCTGCTGACCGCCGAGCGCGCGGAAACACTGCTGACCAGCCAGTTCGGCGGCGCCGACCCGCTCGCCATCCGCCGCCTGCGTCGCGGTCTGCGCAAACTCGAGCTCGCCGCCGGGCAGGACCGGCCCTCCGACGAGCTGCTCGTCGAGGTGCTGAACGACGTCGACCTCCTCACCGCGCTGGACGACGCCGAGGCCGCGAGCGTCCGCCGCATCGCCGGCCTGCTGGCCACCGCGCGCCAGGCCATCGACGAACGCGTTGGCATCGAACAGGTCCTGTGGCTCGTGTGGCAGGAGAGCGGCCTGGAGGACCGCTGGGTCAGACAGTCCCAGCGCGGCGGAACCACTGGCGCGCAGGCGGACCGCGACCTCGACGCGATCGTCGGCCTGTTCCACGCGGCCGCCCGCTACGCCGACCGGCTGCCCGGCGCCGGCGTGACCGGGTTCGCGGACTTCCTCGCCGCGCAACGGATCGTGGGCGACAGCCTGGCCCCGACCGCGCAGCGCGCGGACACCGTCTCGGTCATCACCGCGCACGCGGCCGTCGGTCGCGAGTGGACGGTCGTGGCCGTTCTCGGTGTGCAGGAAGGAACCTGGCCGGACCTCCGCCTCCGCGGCTCACTGCTCGGCGTCGAGCGGCTGGTCGACCTTCTCGCGGGCGTCGCCGACTCGGCGCACCTGTCACAGATCGCGCCGCTGCTGGCCGAGGAACGCCGGCTGCTGCTCGTCGCCGCGAGCCGGGCCCGCGGCCGGCTGCTGGTCTCGGCCATCCGCGGCGAGGACGAGCAGCCGTCGCGGTTCCTCGGCGAGCTGTCCGGCGTCGACGTCGAGGAGCTGACCGACGCCGGCCGCCCGACCTCGCTCGGCGGCACCCGGCGTGCGCTGGTGCTCGCGGACCTCGTCGGCGACCTGCGCCGGGCGGTCGTCGACGGCGACGCCACCGAGGAGCGCAGGCGCGACGCGGCCCGCCAGCTCGCCCGCCTCGCCGAGGCCGGCGTGCCGGGCGCGCACCCTGACAGCTGGTACGGCGTGGCCGACCTGTCGACCAGGAACCCCCTGCGCGACAAGAAGGACAAGGTCACGGTCTCACCGTCCAATGTGGAGACCCTGGCGAAGTGCCCGCTGCGCTGGGCGATCGAGAGACACGGCGGCACCGACCCCGCCGAGCTGGCGTCGATCACCGGTGTGCTCGTGCACGCGCTCGCCCAGGCCGCCGCGTCCGGCGCCGACGAGGTGCACCTGCGGGCCGAGCTGGACCGGGCGTGGGACGCCGTCGACGCCGGCGCCCCGTGGTTCTCCCGCCGCGAACGCGCGCGGGTGCACGCCATGCTGGACACGTTCCTCGCCTGGTTGACGGCCACCCGGGGCGAGCTGACCCAGGTCGCGGTCGAGCACGACTTCGCGGTGGACGTGCCCGAGGCGCACGTGCGCATCCGCGGCCGCGTCGACCGCCTGGAGAAGGACGGCGAGAACCGCCCGGTCGTCGTGGACGTGAAGACCGGCAGGCAGGCGGTCAGCGAGTCCGACGCGCAGGAGCACCCGCAGCTCGCCGTGTACCAGCTGGCCGCCGCGTACGGGGCGTTCGTCGAGCTGGGCCTGGACGCCGAGCCGGGCGGCGCGCGGCTGCTGTACGTCGCGAAGGCCAACCGCCGCAAGAAGGGCGCGACCGAACGGAACCAGGACCCGGTCGGCGAGGACGGCGTCAAGCACTGGACCGGCGTGGTCGCCGACGCCGCCGAGGCGAGCACCGGCCCGGAGTACACGGCACGGCAGAACGCCGACTGCCCGCGCTGCCCGGTGCGGACGAGCTGCCCGATGCACGCGAGCGGCCGGCAGGTCACCGAGTGATCTCGCCGAGAGAGCTCGCCAGGGAGCTCGGTCTGCCGGCACCAACCGACGAGCAGGCCGAGGTGATCGCCGCACCCACCGACCCGGCGCTGGTCGTCGCGGGCGCGGGCGCCGGCAAGACCGAGACCATGGCCGCACGCGTGGTCTGGTTGGTGGCCAACGGAATCGTCACCCCGGACCGTGTGCTGGGCCTCACCTTCACCCGCAAGGCCGCCCGCCAGCTCGCCGACCGCGTCCGCTCCCGCCTGCGCAGGCTGGCCGGTTCCGCGCTGCCGTACCGGCTCGACCCGAGTGGCGCGCTGCTCGCCGACCTGTACGCGGGGGAGCCGACCGTGCTCACCTACCACGCGTACGCGGGCCGGCTGGTCGCCGAGCACGGGCTGCGGCTGCCGGTCGAGCCGGGCGCGCGCCTGCTGACCGAGACCGCGTGCTGGCAGCTCGCGCACCGCGTGGTCTCCACCTGGACCCACGACCTGGAGACCGAGCGGGTACCGGTCACGGTCACCCGCTACCTGCTGGAGCTGGCGGGTGAGCTGGCCGAGCACCTCGTCGACGAGGACAAGCTGCGTGCGTACAGCGAGGACCTCGCGCTGACCATCGAGGAGGCCCCCCGTGGCCCCCGGCAGCGCGCCGAGCTGTCCCAGGACCTGAAGGAAGTCGTTGCCGCGCAACGGTTCCGAATCGCGTTGCTGCCGCTGGTGAAGGCCTACGGCGACGCGAAGCGCCGGGAGGGCGCGCTCGACTTCGCCGAGCAGATGGCGCTCGCCGCGTTGCTCGCGAGGTCGGAACCCGAGGTGGCGGCGCGGGAACGGGAGCGCTACGGCACAGCGCTGCTCGACGAGTACCAGGACACCGGCCACGCGCAGCGGATCCTGCTGCGGTCGCTGTTCGGCGGCACGAAGCCCATGCCGGTCACGGCCGTGGGCGACCCGGTGCAGGCGATCTACGGCTGGCGAGGCGCGAGTGCTGCGAACCTGCCGCGGTTCGCGACCGACTTTCCCAGGCTGGAGCACAAGAAGCTCGAGCCCGCGATCCGCTACGGCCTGCTGACGAGCTTCCGCAACCCGCCGGAGGTGCTGGCGCTCGCCAACGCGATCTCCGGCCCGCTGCGGGGTGCCGGGCTGGACGTCGACGAGCTGCGTGCGCCGCCCGGCCGGGGCTCGGCCGACGTCCGCGTCGCGTTGCTGCCCGACGCGAACGCCGAGGTCGAATGGCTGGCCGACGAACTCGCCCAGCGCTGGCGGTTCGCCGCGGACGAGCGGGGCAGGCCGCCGACCGCCGCGGTGCTCGTGCGGCGGCGCGCGGACATGACCGACCTCGCGACGGCCCTGCGTGCCAGGGGACTGCCGGTCGAGGTGGTCGGCATCGGGGGCCTGCTCGACGAGCCCGAGGTGCGGGACCTGGTGTCCACGTTGCGGGTGCTGATCGACCCGCTGGCCGGCTCGGCGGCGGCGCGGCTGCTGACCGGCGCGCGGTGGCGGTTCGGCGCCGCGGACCTGGCGGCGCTGTGGAAGCGGGCCGCGCTGCTCAGCCAGGAGTACCAGCCGGAAGGCAAAGGTCGACTTGTCGACATCGTGCCGGGGGAGGGTGCCGAGCAGGCCGGTTTGGTCGACGCCATCGACGACCCCGGCGACGCCGAGCAGTACTCGCACGACGGCTACCGGCGGATCCGGACGCTGGGCCACGAGCTGCGGATGCTGCGCCGCCACCTCGACCACCCGCTGCCGGAGCTGGTCGCCGAGGTGGAACGCGTGATGCTGCTGGACGTCGAGGCGACCGCCCGGGTCGGCGGCGCGCGGCGGGCGCACCTGAACAAGTTCGCGGACGTCGTCTCGGACTACGCGCAGGCCAGCCCGTCGGCGACGCTCGCCGCGCTGCTGGACTACCTCGCGGCGGCGGAGAGCGCGGAGGACGGGCTGGAGCCCGGCGAGGTCGTGGTCGCCGAGGACCGCGTGCAGATCCTGACCGTGCACAGCGCGAAGGGCCTGGAGTGGGAGATCGTCGCGGTCCCGCACCTGGTCAACGACGTCTTCCCCAGCCGGAAGCGGACGTCGTGCTGGTTGCGTGCGGTGACCGAGCTGCCGGCCGCACTGCGGGGCGACACGGCCGACCTGCCCATGCTGGACCTGTCCGGCACGGAGAACCGCAAGGACATCGAGGTCGAGCTGACCAACCACGCGGAGGCGTTCGCGGAGCGGGACCTCGTGGAGGAGCGCCGGCTGTGTTACGTGGCGCTGACCCGGTCGGAGCGGACGCTGCTGGTGTCCGCGCACTGGTGGGGCCGCACGGGCACGAGACCGAAGGGCCCGTCGCCGTTCTTCACCGAGGTCGCCGACGCCGTCCGCCCGATGGACGAGCTGGTGGCGTCGGTCGAGCACTGGGCGCCCGAACCCGACGAGTACGACGAGAACCCGCTCGCCACCGCGGAACGCACCGCCCTGTGGCCGGCCGACCCGCTGTCCATGGCCCGCGACGACGTGCTGACCGCGGCGGGGATGGTGCGCGAGGAGCTTTCGAAGCTGAGGTCGGGCGAGCAGCTGGCGCTGGCCGACGACCCGGAGGGCTGGGTCGCGGACACGGACGTGCTGCTGGCCGAACGCGCGGCGGCGGCGAACCGGCGGGAGGAGGTGACCCTGCCGGCGTCGATCTCGGTGAGCCAGCTGGTCGAGCTGGCGCGCGACCCGGCGGCCCTGGCACGGCGGCTGCGGCGGCCGCTGCCGTTCCCGCCGAACCCGGTGGCGCGGCGGGGCACGGCCTTCCACGCGTGGCTGGAGAAGCGGTTCGGCTCGCGGGCGTTGCTGGACCTGGACGAGCTGCCGGGCTCGGCGGACGCCGACGCGGCGTCGGACGCGGACCTGGAGGCGCTGCGGGACTCGTTCCTGGTGTCGGACTGGGCGGAACGGTCGCCCGCGGACGTCGAGGTGTCGTTCACGTGCGACGTGGACGGGATGACGCTGCGCGGCCGGCTCGACGCGGTCTTCGCCGACCGGGACGGGGGCTGGACGGTCGTGGACTGGAAGACCGGCGCGGTGCCCTCGGAGGAGGAGCTGCCCGCGCTGTCTGTGCAGCTGGCCGCGTACCGCCTGGCGTGGGCGAGCCTGACCGGTTCGCCGTTGGACCAGGTGCGGGCCGCGTTCCACTACGTCCGCTCGAACACGACCCTGCGCCCGGTCGACCTCATGGACGCCCCCGGCCTACGCGCGATCCTGCGCGGCCTTCCTCAGACCGGCACCGCGAGCACCTGACCGCTGCCCGGCTTCACCATGTCGTCCTCGGCCATGCCCTGCCAGACGGCCGCGGCGACGTACAGCGTCGACCCGTCGACCACACAGTCGAAGCCGCCGCGGTCCAGTGCCACCCTCCCCAGCACCTCGCCGCCCTCGGCCACCCGCACGCAGCACTTGTTCGGCACGTCCGCGTACCAGACCGCCCCCTCGCCGTCGACGCAGATGCCGTCGGGCGTGCCCTCGCCCAGCGCCGCCCACACCCGTCGGCCGGAGAGGGTGCCGTCCGCGCCGATGTCGAACGCGGTCAGCCGGTGTCCGTGCGACTCCGCGACGATCAGCGTCTCCCCGGCCACCGCCATGCCGTTCGGGAACGCGAGCCCGCCGGCGACCTCGCCATGCCCGACCAGGTGGACCGTGCCGGACGGGCCGGTGAAGTCGGGCCGGTTCACGAAGACGTTGCCACGCCCGTCGACCACGATGTCGTTCCAGCCGCGCATGCCGAGCGAGGCGTGGGTGACCAGCGTGCCGTCCTCCTCGCGGCGCAGCAGGACCCCGGCACCCGAGTTCACCAGAACGAGACGCTCGTCCGGCAGCCAGTCGAAGCACAGCGGCAGCGAGCGGACCGTCGCGAACACCCCGCCGGGCACGGCGAGCACCTCGCCGGCCGACCAGTCGGACACGTACAACCGGCCCTCGTGCCAGCGGATCGACTCCACCAGCCCCCGGCCGTCCAGCAGTACCTCTGTCACGTCGAACCTCCTTCGCCGCCCACACGAACGGGCACCGGTCGGATCGACAGGCCGGCGTCGGCTAATCTCGCCGCCGTGACCAGCCCCGACGACAACCGCCCCCGGCGCCTGCCCGGCATGTCGCGGTTGGCCGACCGGCTCACCGACCGGCCCTACCACGCACTCGCCGGCGTGATCCGCATGCCGGAGCAGGTCGTCAGCCCGGTCGCCTCGATCATCCGCCGGGTGATCTGGGCGATCGTCGCGCTGCTCGCGGCCGTCATGATCGTCTATCTGGACCGGGACGGCTACCGCGACGCCAACGGCGACGGTCTGTCGTTCATGGACTGCGTCTACTACGCGACGGTCTCCCTGTCGACCACCGGCTACGGCGACATCACGCCGGTCAGCGAGTCCGCCCGCCTGGTCAACATCCTGGTCATCACCCCGCTGCGGGTGCTCTTCCTCATCGTCCTGGTCGGCACCACCCTCGCCGTGCTCACGGAGCGGTCGCGCCAGGCGTTCAAGCTGCAACGATGGAGGTCGAAGGTGCGCGATCACGTGGTGGTCGTCGGGTTCGGCACCAAGGGCCGCTCGGCCGTCCGGTCCGTGCTGTCCGACGGTGTGCAGCCCGAGCAGATCGTCGTGGTGGACACCGACCAGACGATGCTCGAGGCCGCGTCCGCGCAGGGCCTGGTCACCGTGCACGGCTCCGGCACCCGCTCCGACGTGCTGCGTGTCGCCGGCGTGCCGCGTGCGCGTGCGGTGGTGGTCGCCGCGAGCCGGGACGACTCGGCGGTGCTGATCACGCTCACCGCGCGCGAGCTGGCGCCCAAGTCGCAGATCGTCGCGGCCGTGCGGGAGGCGGAGAACGTGCACCTGCTGCGGCAGTCCGGCGCGAACCAGGTCGTCGTGTCCAGCGAGACGGCCGGCCGGCTGCTCGGCATGGCCACGCACACCCCGACGGTCGTCGACATGGTCGAGGACCTGATCACGCCGGAGTCCGGCCTCGCGATCGCCGAGCGGGACGTCGAGCAGAGCGAGATCGGCGGGTCGCCGCGGCACCTGTCGGACATCGTGCTCGGCGTGGTGCGCGGCGGAAAGCTGTACCGCGTCGACCACCCGGAGTCCGACGCGATCGAGGCAGGCGACCGGCTCCTGTACGTCAAGAAGGTAACCCCGGCAGACGAGAGTTGATTTTTCCGGCCTGTGGGACCATCGCCGTGTGCGGATCTGGGGTGTGGCCGTCCCGCCCGGCTATGTCCGGTGGGCGGCCACGGGTGCCGGGGTCGTCGTCCTCGGTGTGCTGGTCGCCGTGGCGGTCAGCGTGTCCGGCCTGTTCGGGTCGGCCCCGGAGGACCAGGGCACCAGAGCCCGCGCGACCGTCGTCACGGCCGCCCCGTGCAACAGCTTGGGCGCGACGGAGACGGTCAGGTTCACCCACGCCGGCAAGGCCCACCAGGCCCGCTACGACGGCTGCGGCCACACGAGGAACGAACCCGTCGAGGTGACCGTCCCAACCGGCCCACTCCCGTCGGACCTGGTCGTCCACGCCGCCGACGCGGCGACCGGCGACCGCGAGAACGGCGAGGGCCTCGGCCTGCTGCTGATCGTCGTCAGCGGCATGGCCGGCGCGACCTACGCCTTCCTGGTCCGCAGAGGCCCCTGACCCTCGCGAGTCCCGCATTCAAACACCGCGAGTCCCGCGTTCAAACACACCGAGTCCCGCGTTCGGACATACCGACCTGTGGGTTCGTGCAGATCATGGCCGGGGGCGTGTGCACGAAACCGCAACTCGGTGTGCGTGAACGCGGGACTCGGTATGGGTGAACGCGGGACTCGCGATGGTTAGGCGACGTCCGCTGGTGGGGACAGCCAGGTGTTGCACTGGTAGGTGCGGTTGAGCTGGGCGCCCTGTTCCCACCAGCCGATGGCGTGGTCGTCGGTGCCGTGGTCGCGGGGGGCGCCCGGGTTGTGGTCGCCGCGGTCCTGGCTGGTGCGGGCCTCGGTCAGGATGTTGTCGTCGACGGAGCCGCGGCCGTAGACCGCCGCGAGGAACATCCCCGAGAAGCACTGCGCCTGCAGCTCCGACCGCCGTGACAGCTCGAGCCCGCCGTCGGTGTCCGCGCCCGCGTCGTACCGCTGTTCCCAGTACGCGTCCATCACGCCCGCGAGCGTCTGCACGTGGTGGCCGTACTCGTGCGCGAACAGCGCCAGGTACACGCCGGGCCGCGCCCCGTACAGCTCGGTCTGCAGTCCCGCGAACGGCATGTAGATCGTGTTGTCGTAGCTGCAGTAGAACGCGGCGACCACACCCGTGGATACCGCGCCGCACGGGCTCTCCCACGACGTGCCCTCGGGGAACGCCAGCTTCGGGCTGAAGAACGGCAGCCCCTGGCTCTCCAGCACCGGCTGCCACGCCGAGTCCAGGCACGGCAGCGCGCTCTGGAAGAACGCCTGCGCGCCGGCCGGGTTCGTCTCCCACCTGGCCAGGCCGCACGTCACCGCGGGGGTGCCGACGTCGCCGGAGAACAGCGGGTTGTCGCCCGTCGCGTGCACCGGCCGCGGACCGGCCGGCGTGGTCTCCGTCGGGGTGTCGTCCGTGGTCTCGGCTGTCTCGGTCGTGGTGGTCGTGGTGGAGGTCGCCGTCGGGAACGGGTCGGACGAGGACGTCGGGTCCGTGTCGTAGCCGGTGTCCGCGACGCTGCTGCCACCGCGGTTCATGGCCAGGAAGCCCACCGTCGCGACGGTGCCGAGCAGCACCACGACGATGATCGTCGCGACCAGCGCGCCGGTGTTGGACGTCCTGCGTGGCTGGAGCAGGTGCGGGTGCCCGGGGTACTGCGCCCACGGCGGCAGCGTCGACCGCGGCGGGTACCCACCGGGGAAGTGACCGGGTGGCGGCATCATCGGCGGCGGTCCCGGCTGCGGTCCCGGCGGCCGGCCAGACGGGACGCCGTACGGCTGCGCCGGCGGGCGGCCGCCATATCCCGGCATCGGCCCCGGGGGCAGTGGTCTCGACCGCGGCGGCGGCAGTGGCCCCATGGGTCGCCACGGCCCCTGTGGCGGCTGCGTCATCCCCGTCCCCCTGTTTGTTCCTCAGACAGCGGGTGAGCATATGGGCACTGGACTATCCTCCGCAGGCGTGTTGGCGAAGTGGGGGATTCCGGTAGCGGCGCTGGTCGCGATGACCGTGCTGACAGGACTCGGCGAGGCGGCGGCGCAGCCGTCGGACCCGAAACCTCCCTCGACGATGCCGTCACTGAAACCGCCCGGGAGACCCAGCCTCGACCCGAGCATGATCAACCCGACGAGGACCGGTGCCCCGAAGCCGGGCGGCACCATTCCGCGCCCACTGCTGCCCGGGAGCATCAACGTCGCACTGAAGCTGGAGCGCGACGGCAGCCTGTCGGTCACCGAGCAGGTCTTCGTCCAGGCCCGCAAGTCCATGGCCCGCCGCGCGCCGCTGCGCATCAAGGCCGGGGACGACCAGGACCGCGTGTTCGCCGTCCGGGACGTGCGGGTCCAGGGCAAGGCCACGACCGAGGTCACCGGCGACCGGTTCGTGATGAGCTTCGGCGAGGGCGCCAGCACCGTCAGGTACACAGTGGACGGTGCGGTCACCGACGTCGGCGGGCACCAGGAGGTGCGCTGGCAGGTCGCGAGTGGCTGGGACACCAGGGTCCGGCTCGTGCATGCCTCGTTCATCGCGCCGGACCAGCCGGAGTCCGTGGTCTGCCTGGCGGGCGAGCTCGGCAGCGACTCGCCGTGCCGCTCCGCGCTCACCGACTCCACGCAGGTGCTGCGGGTCGTGCAGGAGAGCCTGCCGGCCGGGCAGCGCATCGACCTGACCGTCAGGCTGCCGGCCGGCACGGTCGGCGCCAACGCCCGGTTCGACGACATCGGCACGGCCAACGCGTTCGCCATCACCGGCGCCAGCGGCATCGGCCTCGGCGCGCTGGTGCTCCTGCTCGCCGGCGGTTTCGTCCTGCTGTGGCTGGCCCGTGGCCGGGACGCCCGCGCACTCGCCGCCGACGTCGGCCCGGTCGAGCTGCTGATGACCGGTGACGGCGGCCGCGTCGCGTTCGCATCACCCGATGGTGTGCTTCCCGGTCAGGTGGGCACGGTCGTGGACGAACGGGTCGACGTCGCGGACGTGACCGCGACGGTCGTCGACCTGGCCGTGCGCAACTACGTGCTCATCCGCGAGCTGGGCCCGAACAACTGGGTGCTCGTGCGGCGCAACCCGCCGGACGGCGCGCTCACCGACTACGAGCGGACCGTCTACCACCAGCTGCTCGGCGAGGCGGCCGAGGTGCCGCTGTCCGAGGTGCGGGTGGACATGGGTGCGGTGCGTGAGTCCATGTACTCCGACGTGGTCACTCGCGAGTGGTTCGTCCGCCGGCCGGACCACGACCGGTCACTGTGGTCGATCGTGGGCGTGCTGCTGGCGCTCCTCGGCGCGGCCGCGACGGTCGTGCTCGCGCTGACCGTCGGTCACGCGCTGCTCGGCCTGGCCCTCGTCGTGGGTGGCCTCGGCCTCGCGCTGGGCGCACGCATGATGCCGGCACGGACCCGGCGCGGCAGTGTGCTGGTGCAGCAGGTGCGTGGGCTGCTCGGCTACCTGCGGACCACCGAGGCTGGCTCGATCCCGCCGCCCGACCGCGAGATGGTGCTGTCCCGCTCGCTGCCGTACGCGGTCGTGCTCGGCGAGGCCGACGGGTGGGTGCGCCGCTTCGCCGAGCTGGACGCCTCGGCCGACGGCACGTCCGGCCCCTACTGGTACGACACGGGCAGCCCTGCCGAGTTCCCGGCCCGGTTCGCGTCGTTCCTCGTCGCGCTCGACCGCGCGCTGGGTGGCGCGTCGCCGAGCTGACGTAGTTATCCACAACCGCACCAGTTGTCCACAGCCGGGGTGGGCACGGCTCCGGCGGTCGGTCGATCCACGTAGGCTGCGGACATGCTTGGAAATGAGCTGACCCGGTTCACGCTGGCCAACGGACTGCGCGTGGTACTCGCCCCCGACCCGACCGCCCCGGTGGTCGGCGTGAGCGTGCACTACGACGTGGGGTTCCGCTCCGAACCAGAGGGCCGCACCGGCTTCGCGCACCTCTTCGAGCACCTCATGTTCCAGGGCAGTGAGAGTCTGGAGAAGCTCGCCCACTTCCGGCACATCCAGTCCGCGGGCGGCACCTTCAACGGCTCGACCCACCCGGACTACACGGACTACTTCGAGGTGCTCCCCTCCGCGGGCCTGGAGCGCGCACTGTTCCTCGAGGCCGACCGCATGCGGGCGCCGAAGCTGACCGAGGAGAACCTGCGCAACCAGGTGGACGTGGTCAAGGAGGAGATCCGCCTCAACGTCCTCAACCGCCCCTACGGCGGGTTCCCGTGGATCCTGCTGCCGCCGGTGCTGTACCAGACGTTCCCCAACGCCCACAACGGTTACGGCGACTTCACCGAGCTGGAGTCCGCCGACCTCAACGACTGCGCCCAGTTCTTCGACACCTACTACGCGCCGGCCAACGCGGTCCTCACCGTCTCCGGCGACATCGAGCTGGACCGCTCGCGCGACCTCATCGAGAAGCACTTCGGCGACGTGCCGGCCCGCTCCGCGCCCGACCGGCCGTCGTTCGCGGAGCCGCCGCCGAGCGGTCAGCTCACCGCGGAACACATCGACCAGCACGCGCCGCTGCCCGCGCTGGCGATCGGCTACCGCATGCCGGACCCGATCAACGAGCTGGACGCCTATCTCGCCAGCCTGGTGCTGGCCAGCGTCCTCGCCGAAGGCGACGGGTCCCGGCTGCAGCAGCGCCTCGTGCTGAAGGAACCGCTGGTCACCGACGTCAACGCCGCCTGCGGCCTGTTCGGCCCGTTCGAGGCACGCGACCCGGACACGTTCACGATCACGGCGGTGCACTCGCCGGACGTCACCCAGGACCGAGTGCTGCGGGCGGTCGACGAGGAGCTGGACAAGCTCGCCGGCACCGCACCGTCCGACCAGGAGCTGGCCAAGGTGACCGCCCGCTGGGTCGCGAGCCTGCACCGTGAGCACGACCGGCTGGTGTCCCGCACGCTCGCACTCGGCTCGTTCGAGCTGCTCTACGGCGCCCCCGGCCTCGTCTACGACCTGACCGACAAGCTGTCCGCCGTCACACCGGACGCCGTGTCCGCCGCGGCCAAGACGTTGCGCCCGGACTCGCGCGCGGTGCTGACCGTGACGCCCGCGGGCGCGTAGTGCGGGAGCCCGCCACCGGACCGACCGAGAAGCGCGCTCGCAGGCGAGGAGCGAGCGTCGAGCGCGCGACGACGGAAGGAGGCGGCCGGCGGATGCACGGAGCGACCCAGACCAACACAGGAGGAAACCAGTGACGACCTTCCGTACCGCCGCCGAGATCGGGCGCACCGAGCTGGGGCCCCGTGCGCTGCCGATCCTCGGCGAGCAGCGCTCGGCCACGGGCCTACGGTCGGTGGACACGGTGCTGGACAACGGTTTGCGCGTCATCGCCGTGCACTCGCCGACGGTGCCGATGGCCGAGCTGCGGCTGCGGATCCCGTTCGCGGGGGCCGACAAGCGGCACGCCGCGATCGCCGAGGTGCTGGCCGCGACGATCCTCACCGGCACCGAGCGCCGTGACCGCGTCGCCATGGACACCGACCTCGCGCTGGTCGGCGGCGAGCTGGGCGCGGGCGTCGACCCGGAGCGGCTCTCGGTCGGCGGCAACGCGCTGGCCAGTGGTTTCGACACGCTGCTCGACGTGCTGGCCGACGCACTGACCGGCGCCGCCTACCGCGACGAGGAGGTCGAGGGCGAGCGGTCGCGGCTCGTGGAGCGGATCGCGGTGGCCCGGTCGCAGCCGAGCGTCATCGCCCGCGAGGCGTTGCAGCGCCACCGTTACGGCGACCACCCGTTCACCAGGGAGACCCCGGAGGCCGCGGACGTCGCGACGGTGACCGTCGACGAGGTCAAGGCCATGCACCGGAACTCCGTGCTGCCACGGAACTCCGTGCTGGTGTTCGTCGGTGACGTCGAGCCGGACACGGCCGTCGACAAGATCGGCGCCGCGCTGGCCGGCTGGACGTCGGACGAAAACGCGGTCGAGCTGCCCGACCTGCCGGACGTGCTGGGCGGCGACATCCTGTTCGTGCCGCGGCCGGGCGCGGTGCAGTCGCAGCTGCGGTTGTCCGCGCAGGCCATCCCGCGCACCGACCCGCGCTACCCGGCGCTGCAGCTGGCGAACCTGGTGTTCGGCGGCTTCTTCTCCTCCCGCCTGGTGGAGAACATCCGCGAGGACAAGGGCTACACGTACCACGCTCGGTCCTCGCTTGAGTTCACCATCCGCGGCGCGACCCTGCTGGTGGACGCGGACACGGCCAGCGAGGTGACCGCGCCGGCGCTGCTGGAGATGCGGTACGAGCTGGGCCGTCTCGGCGTGGTCCCGCCGACCACCGAGGAGCTGGAGACCGTCCGGCAGTACGCGATCGGGTCCCTGCTGATCTCGACCGCGTCGCAGACCGGGCTGGCGTCGCAGCTGGCGGCGCTGGCGCCGCTGGGGCTGGGGCCGGAGTGGCTGGTGGAGCATCCGAACCGGCTCAAGCAGGTCACCCACGAGCAGGTGACCGAGGCGGCGCTGGAGTTCTTCTCGCCGGTCAGGTTCACCGGCGTGATCGTCGGCGACGTGGCACAGCTCCCTTCGCTGAAGGCATTGGGCGGCGTTTCGGAGTGACTCAGTTCCAACTGCCCGCCGTGCCGAGCCTCTCCCGGTCCACAGTGGACCGGGAGGAGCCGGCCCGCACCGACGCGGCCCGCCTGGCGAAGTTATGGGCGACGGGCCGTGTCGTCCTGGTGGACCGCAAGGGCCGCACGCCGGTCCGCGCGGACATGACGGAGCTGTCGACGCGGCCGGCCACCGGCGACCTGCCGCCCGAGGCCATGCTGCTCGGCGAGCTGGACGGCGTCGGCTACTGGGCGATGCCGACCGACGAGGAGCTGACCGAGGGCGTCGCCGCGCCGGACCGGTCGTGGGGCCTGTGGTCCGGCGCGAGGTCCGAGGACGGCGAGCAGTGGCACGACCTCCGCACGACGGGCGCACTGCTGTCCGACACCGCGGCCGGCCTGTTCACCACGGCGGTGGCTCTGACGAACTGGCACGCCAAGGCGGGGTTCTGCGCCAACTGCGGCTCACGGGTCGAACGCGTCAACGCGGGCTGGGCGACCCACTGCACGGGCTGCGGCCGTGAGGAGTACCCCCGCACCGACCCCGCGGTGATCTGCCTGATCCACAACGGCGTCGGCGAGAACGGTTCCGAGGTTCTCCTTGCCCGGCAACCAATCTGGCCGCCCGCCCGGTACTCGGTACTGGCCGGTTTCGTGGAGGCGGGCGAGTCGCTGGAGGCCTGCGTGGCGCGCGAGGTCCGCGAGGAGGTGGGCATCGAGGTGACGGACATCCGTTACCTGGGCAGCCAACCGTGGCCGTTCCCACGCTCGATCATGGTCGGCTTCGCCGCCGTGGCAGTCGACCGCACAGCGCCCCTGATCCCCGCGGACGGCGAGATCGAGGAACCCCGCTGGGTCACCCGCGCGGAGGTCCGCGCCGCACTGGCCAAGGACCGGCCAAACCTGAAACTCCCGGGCGGCACGTCGATCGCCTACCAGATGATCAAGGGCTGGGCAGAGGCCGACCAGGATCTCTCCTGAAGGACCGTGCCTTCTAGCTAGATGTACTGGCCTGAGGTTGGGGACGCGGCTGGCGGGTGGTTGGCCGCCGAGTGCGGTGTGGTTGCGGTGGTGATTGTGGGTGTGGAGCCATCGTGGTAATGCTTCGCGTCGTTCGGCTTCTGATGGGTAGGGGCGTGCGTAGGCCCATTCGTCGAGCGGGGTGCGGTTGACGCGTTCTACTTTTCCGTTGGTTTGGGGTCGGTAGGGGCGGTGCGTTGGCTGTTGCGGCCGCCGATCTGGCGGCCGTGGGCGCGGAGGTCGCCACTGTCGTGGATGTTGCCCAGTTTCTGGATGTCGACGTGGACGCGATCCAGGTGGGCCAGACGCGCCACCTTGTGGCGGGTCAGCACCCGATGCACGTCGAGCGCACCAACCCCGACGGGAGGCGATCCGCGCCAGCCCCCACCGCGAGTCACCCGCAACCCGATGATCCGCAGCTCGGTCCGCGGCGCCGTGCGCCCGCCACGCCGTGCTCGGCGAGACCTGGAACCGCTCAGCCACCCACCGCAACGGCCATCCCTCATCAACACACACCGAGCCAGTCGCCACCGACCAGCAGGGGGCAACGGTGCGTTAGCGTGGGTCACCAGGGCCTCCGTCCCGAGGCAGTACATCTGGACCCAGGGCAGGAACCGGGCGCCGTCGTTCATGAGCGAGGTGTAGAGGACGAACACCCGCAGCGCGAGCGGCAGGTCCTCGGGCAGGTGCGCGGTGGCACTGAACACGCCGTGCCGGCAGCCGCCGGCGAGCTGTTCGCCGGCGTAGAGGTCCCACCGGCCGCCGAGCAGGCCGACCCGTCGCATCCGGAGCCGCTGGCCGGCCCCGCCGACCGTGAGCTCGCGCCGCCTGGTCCGCTCCGCCACGGCCAGCACCCCGTGCGGCCCTTCGAGCGTGAACGACCGGCCGTTCCTGGCCATCCGGTACCGGACCCCGTCGACCACACACGGTGTCTCCGGCAGCCGCATGAACTCCGTGACCCGCTGCCCACCGGCCGAGACGAGGCAGGTCGCGATGCCCTGCTGTGCGACCTCGAGCACGTCAGCTCGCGGCCGCAGCTACCGCGGCCTGTCGCTCGAGGATCATCAACACCACGTAGAACGCGAATACCCCGACGGGCAGCGGCACGTCCGCCGGCACGTCGGCCTGGTACACGGGCTTGAACCACCGCTCGCGGCGGATCGTGCCCGTCGTGGTGCCCCGGACCTCCCAGTCGGACCGCCAGAGCGACGGCTTCGCCAGCGTCAGGTCGCCGCTGGTCGCCTGGCCCCGCCACTCCCGGCCGGTCGTCCGGTCGGCGACCGCCACGCGACCGTCCGGGCCGTGCAGCAGGAACCGCTTCCTCCCGTCCCGCTCGATCCGGAAACCCGTGCCGGACAAGGTGAACTCGCAGCCCTCGCGCCTCGTGCCGGCCAGCACGGCGAGCGGCGCACCATCGGCCGACATCTCGTACTCGCGTCTCATGAACCCACGCCGCCGTGCCCGCAACATGCCGCGTATTAGACCAGTGCCGGCCCCACCCGGCGTGCGTGTCGACAAGGTCCAGCGCCCGGGACCCGGCCGTGACAGGTCCGCGCGCTACGGTGTCCCTCGCACGGAACGGGGTGAGAACAGACGTGGTCAGCGTGGCGCGTGCGGTCGGTCTACTGCTGGGAGTGGCCGCGGACGGGGCGTTCGGCGACCCGCGCCGGCGGCATCCCGTGGCCGGGTTCGGCCAGGTCGCGGCCCGGGTCGAGAAGGCGATCTACCGCGACGACAGGTTCGTCGGCGTGGTGCACGCGGCCGTCCTGAGCGGCGGCGCGGTGCTGCTGGGCGTCGTCGTCGAGCGGATCGGCCGGCGCAACCCCGTCCTGCAGACCCTCACGACCGCCGCCGCGACCTGGGTGGCGCTCGGCGGCCGGACGCTCGCCGTGGAAGGCGCCGCGATCGGCCGCGAGCTGGACGCCGGCGAGCTGGCCGCGGCGCGCGAGCGCCTGCCCCACCTGTGCGGCCGCGATCCCGAGACCCTCGACGCCGAGGGCATCGCCCGCGCCGTGGTCGAGTCGGTCGCCGAGAACACCTCCGACGCGGTCGTGGCGCCGCTGCTGTGGGGCGCGGTCGCGGGCGTGCCCGGCATCCTGGCCTACCGCGCGGTGAACACCCTCGACGCGATGGTCGGCTACCGCTCGCCCCGCTACCGCAAGTTCGGCTGGGCGTCGGCCCGCCTCGACGACCTGCTGAACCTCATCCCGGCCCGGCTGGCCGCCGCGCTGACCGTGGTCGGCGCACCGGTGGTCGGCGGCTCGTGGCGGGGCGCGTGGCAGTCGTGGCACCGCGACGCGGCCGCGCACCCGAGCCCGAACGCGGGCCGCGTGGAGGCGGCGTTCGCCGGCGCGCTGGAGATCCGCCTCGGTGGCCGCACGGTCTACGCGCACGGCGTGGAGGAACGGCCGATCCTCGGCGAGGGCCGCACCCCGGACTCCGGGCACGTCACCCGCGCGGTGGAACTGTCCCGCGTGGTCGGCAGCCTGACGACGGCGTTGGCGGCGTTGCTAGCCCTGCTGCGCGGCCGCCGCAGCTGACCGCTCACGCTGCTCCTCCTCGGCGATCTGCTGGGCGACGGACATCCGTCCGGGCCGCTCGGCCTTCGGGGTCGCGAGCACACCGCCGGGCCTGATCTCGCGCCAGGTGAAGTACAGCCAGGCGAGGATCGCCATGGCGCCGAAGGCGATCCACTGCAGCGCGTAGGAGAGGAACGGACCGGAGTCCAGCTCGGGAAGCGGGAGGGCGGCGAGCACGCCCGGGTTGTCGTCGTTGAGCTGCAGGTAGCCGGGCCGGATGTCGAGCTTGGTGGCGTGTTCGACGACCCCGGAGCCGACCGCGTAGACCTGGAGCCGGCCGTCGCGCCGCTCGGGCGGCCGGCCGCGGGGGTCGCGCTCGTCCGCGCGCAGGCGTGCGGTGAGCGTGACGGTGCCGGTGGGCGGCTTCGCGAAGTCCGGCACGGCGACGGCCTGGTTGCCCTGCACCGGGCGCACGTACCCACGGTCGACGAGGACGACGGAGCCATCGGTGAGCCGGAAGGGCGTGAGCACCTCGAACGCTGCCTGCCCGAGGACGGTCCGCAGCCGCGCGACGACCTCGTCCGCGCCGAGGTAGCGGCCGGTCACCCGGACTGTCCGCCACTCGGTCCCCGGCCCGGGCTGGGCCCCGTCCGGCAGGGCGGTCGCCAGGGCGACGGGCGCGGCGTTGGCGGCGTTGCTGATGGCGTCGTTGGTGGTGGCGCGCTCCTCGTTGCGGCGGAACTGCCACGGCGACAGGAGCGTGACACAGACGGCGGCGAAGACCAGCACCAACGCCGTCAGCGCCAGCCATCCCGGGCGTAGCAAGAACCAGAACCGCACGGGTCTCATGCTAGAGACCGCGCGGCGGCGACGGCCTGGGCCCCATACCCGCCACCGAAGAGCACGGTGTGCACGAGCAGGGGAAAGAGCTGGTGGAGCGGGACGCGCTCCCGCCACCCGTCGGCGAGGGGAGCCGCCTCGTCGTAGGCGGCGACGATCCGGTCGAGGTGCGAACACCCGAAGAGACGCAGCATGGCGAGATCGGTCTCCCGGTGGCCACCGTGCGCGGCGGGGTCGATGAGCCAGACACGGTCGGTGCCCCAGAGGACGTTGCCGCTCCAGAGGTCGCCGTGGAGACGGGCGGGCGACTCCACGGGCCCGGCGACCGTGTCGATCCGCGCGCAGAGGTCCTCGACGGGGGCGGGGTCGGGCAGCACGCCCTGGTCGACGGCGGCACGAAGGTAGGGGAGGACACGGTGCTCGACGTACCACTCGGGCCACCGCGCCCCGGTGACGTTCCGCATGGGCGCGAGCCCGATCCAGGCATCGGCGGGTCCGCCGGGCGGCGCGACCCCGAAGGCGCCGGCCCCGGCCTGATGGAGGGCAGCCAACTCCCGCCCGAACCGCTCGGCGGAGGCGACGGAGGCCCGCCCACCGGCCACGAACTCGATGACGAGCCACTCCCGATCGAACCCCAGCACGGCCGGCACCTGCGGAAACACCGACTCATCAGAATTGTCGTCCCCCGCCGGTAGCGTTGAATCCGGGGGACCCCCAGCCGCACGAACGGTCCTTTCGTTCGAGTTTCTCGGGTGAACCTCTTCCCAGTTGCCGCCCGCACCACCAGAATTGTCGGCCCCGTGCCGTAGCGTTGAAATCGGGGGACCCCCGGGCGTACGAACGGTCCTTTCGTTCGGGTTTCCTGGGTGAACCTTGTCCTGGTTCGTGGGGCTGGAGCCATTCCGTAGCCAGCGCAGGCCGGCCACCTCGGCCTCGACGGCGCTGGGCTCGGTGTGCCGCTTGGCCACCACCTCGCCGCCGTCCGCCAGGCGGATCCGGTAGGCCCCGCCCAGCGAGGCCACCCCGGCCACCTTCCGGCCGAGCAGCCCCGTCACCGCCTCGGCGGCCGTCACAGCCGCGTTCGCACCCACTCGACCAACCCCGGCATCGCCGCCTCGACCATCCCCAGCACCTCGCCGAAGCCCGAGTAGTCCCCGTAGTACGGGTCCGGCACGTCCGGGTCGGCGGCGTCCGGGTCGAACGACCGCAGCATCCGCAGCCGCTCGTCGCCGTCGCCCTGGTGTTTCAGCAGGTTCCGCAACGCGGACTCGTGCCCGGTGTCCATCGCGACCAGCAGGTCCGCCGACAGATGGTCCTCGCCCACCTGGGCCGCGACGTGGTCAGTCGGGTACCCGTGGGCCGCCAGCACCCGCCGTGCCCGCCGGTCCGCGGGGTCACCCACGTGCCACGGCCCGATTCCCGCGCTCGTCACCCGCACGCGGTCGGCCAGCCCTTCCTTGTCCAGCACCGCGGAGAAGACCAGCGCCGCGATCGGCGAGCGGCAGATGTTGCCGGAGCAGACGAAACACACATGAAGCACGCCCGCGAGTCTGCCCGATCACCGCCACAGGGCAAGCGCCACCGTGCTCAGGGGTGCATGCGCGCACCCTTGACGATCTTGTCGACGGCGTTGCGCGGCCCGTGCACGGCCAGCCCCACGAGGTCGAGCTGGTCCTGTGGGACGGCCCGCACGGCGGCCCGGTTGTCCTCGTCGTTGCCGGTGGTGAACAGTTCCTTGGTGAAGACCGACATCGGCAGCCCGCGGTCGAGCGCCTTCCGGTGCGCCGCGGTCAGCACTGCCGCGGCCGCCTCGAACACGAGCACGGGCTGCCCGAACATCGCGAGGTACTTGGTGCCGTCGGCGTCCTCGTAGGCGTCGCCGATCAGCTCGGGGACCGCGGCGGCGACCCCGCTGACGAGAAACGCGCACACGTTCAGCCGTTGCCAGGTGGGCAGGTCGTCCCGCACCACCACGGCGATCTTGGTGGAGAAGCTCACGTCCCCCACGATCGCGACCCGTCCGCCGGAAGTCTTGTACGTTCCTAACCATGGGCCCCGAGATCAAGGCGTGGCGCCCGAACGTGCCCGGCATCCACGAGGTGCTCCACGCGCGGTTCACGACGCACGCGTACCCGTCGCACACGCACGACGCCTGGACCCTGCTGCTGATGGACGACGGCATGGTGCGCTACGACCTGGACCGGCACGAGCACGGCGCGCTGCGCTCCCAGGTCACCCTGCTGCCGCCGGGCGTCCCACACGACGGCCGTTCGCCCAGGCCGTTCCGCAAGCGCGTCCTGTACCTGGCCGCCGACACCCTGACCGGCGTCGGCGCCGCCGTCGACCACCCGTCCCTCGATGACCCGTTGTTGCGCCGCCGCGTCAACCAGTTGCACCGGTCGCTGGACCCGGCCGACGCGGAGGTCCTTGAGGCCCAGAGCCGCTTCACCCTGATCCGCGACCGCCTGCGGCAGCACCTGCGGGTCGCCGAGCCGCCACCGCCGGCCGCCGTGTCGGTGGCCCGTCGCCTCCGCGACCTCCTCGACGCCCGCCTGCCCGAGACACCGTCCCTGGACGAGGCGGCGGCGCTGCTGGACGTGCACCCGGTGTCGCTGGTCCGGGCGTTCAGCCGCGAGTTCGGCATCCCCCCGCACCGGTACGTCACCGGCCGGCGGCTGGACCTGGCCCGCCGCCACCTGCTCGCCGGCCACCCGACCGCGGAGGCCGCCACGATGGCCGGCTTCTACGACCAGGCCCACCTCACCCGCCACTTCCGCAAGCTGCTGGGCATAGGCCCATCCCGCTACGGCCTACCGCACTGAAGCCCCGCCGTGCGAATGTCACCTTCGCTCGAACCGACCGGGTGAAAGTTATCCACAGTCCTCGCTGACCAGGGCTTTTGCCGCCCCCCGCCACCCCTCGCCGGTAGAATGGCAGGCGGGGTGGCCCCCGGGATCGGATCAGGGGTTTGTGTGGGTGGCGTGAGTGGGGGGTGAGGCTGGTGATGCCGAGTACGGCGACGGGCGCTGGACTTGCCGCAGTGGTGTGGGTGATGTAGCGCTCGACGAGAAAGGCTTGTGCCGCGGAGGGAAATCGACGTTTCTGGTGCGGGGAGTATCTGGATGGTCCGTTGTTCGCGGCGTCCGTGGCCGGCGTCAGACAGCGGCCACGTCGCGGGTCGTGCTGCACACCCCGCAGGGCCAGAGCCGCTGCGGGGTGTCAGCGACCCACCGATCGGTGAACGATCGAGCACCCGCGCACACCGCCGCCGCGGCGATGGTGAAGATTGAGCACAACGTATGCCGGCTCGTGCCGCTTTCTCGGATCCCAAGATCCAGCGAAGAGTTCACGCAGGTCAGCCGACCCAACACGCCAGGGTTCAGCGCTGACGCGACAGCAGGCAGGGCAGCTCTCTCACATGATCATGGAACCTAGACACTCAGATGATCAACCAGAGACAGTGCCTGCTCCCACGCGGGAGATCAACCTTGCCGTGGCCCTGGGGATCGGGTGGGGCTGCCTGATCTCCATTCTGGGGCGACTTCGGCGAAAATTTTTCCGCAGGTCAGACGTGGTGCCTTGGGTACAGCTGGCGCGGCAGCGCGTTCCCGCCAGTTGGGCCGCCGTGGCGAAGGACGCGACAACCGGCGCGGTTAGGATCCGCCGGTGAGCGACCTGCGGCATCACGGCGACGTGGACGCGGCGCCGGGACTGCAGGACTTCGCCGTGAACGTCCGTGGCTCCGCGCCGCCCCTCTGGCTACGGGACCGCCTCGTCGCGGCCCTCGACCGGCTCGGCACCTACCCCTCCGCCGCCGATGACCGGCGGGCCCGCGAAGCCGTCGCCGCCCGGCACGGTCGGGATCCCGACCACGTCCTCGTCCTCAACGGCGCCGCCGAGGGCTTCGCGCTTCTGCCGGCACTGGCACCGCGCACAGCCGCCGTCCTGCACCCCTCCTTCACCGAGCCCGAGGTCGCCCTTCGCGACGCCGGGATCCCCCTCCACCGCGTCATGCACCGCGATCCCGTCCCCGACGACGCCGATCTCGTCGTGCTCGGCAACCCCACCAACCCGACCTCCGAGCTCCACCCCAAGGCCGCCATCGCCGCCCTCACCCGTCCGGGCCGCGTCACCGTCGTCGACGAGGCCTTCATGGACGCCGTTCCCGGCGAAGAAGAGTCGCTGGCCGGGGACGACCTGCCGGGGCTCCTCGTGCTCCGCAGCCTCACCAAGACCTGGGCGCTCCCCGGCCTTCGCGCCGGCTACGCCCTCGGCCACCCGGACCTCCTGCGACGGCTGGGCGGGCACCGCCCCCACTGGCCCGTCGGCACGCTCGTCCTCGAGGCCGTCACCGCCTGCGCCGAGCCGCGCGCCGTCCGGGAGGCCGAGCGGGCGGCCCAGGAGTACACCGGCCATCGCGAGTGGCTCATCGAGCGGCTCCAGGAGATCCCGGGCGTCCACGTCCACCAACCCGCCGCCGCACCCTTCGTCCTCATCAGGGTCCGGGACGGCGAGCGCGTCCGCAGGAACCTCCGGGACCGCGGCATCGCCGTTCGCCGGGGCGATACCTTTCCCGGGCTGACGACCGACCACCTGCGCATCGCGGTGCGGGCGCCGGAGGCGTCGGAGGACCTGATCAAAGCGCTGACCATGGAGGTGGGCACACCTTGACCACTGTCGCCGACGTCGTCGAGGTGCTCGAAGCCGCCTACCCGCCCGCGCTCGCCGAGTCCTGGGACGCCGTCGGGCTCGTCTGCGGCGACCCGGCCGCGCCCGTCCACCGGATCATCGTCGCCGTGGACCCCGTCGAGTCCACTGTGGACGAAACGCTGGCGGCGGGCGCCCAGCTGCTCGTCACGCATCACCCGCTGCTGCTGCGGGGCGTGCACGGCGTCCCGGCCAGCACCCCGAAGGGCGGCCTCGTCCACCGCCTCATCCGCGGCGACGCCGCGCTCTTCTGCGCGCACACCAACGCCGACGCCGCCGACCCGGGCGTGTCCGACGCGCTCGCCGAAGCCATCGGGCTCACCGTCACCGGCCCGCTCAACCCCAACGAGGACGGCCGGACCGGCATCGGTCGCGTCGGCGAGCTGGCGGCTCCCGAACCGTTCAGCGTGTTCGTGGCCAGAGTCGCCCGCGCCCTGCCGGAGACGGTCACCGGCGTCCGAGGCGCCGGCGACCCGGACCGCCTCATCCGGACCGTCGCCGTCTCGGGCGGCGCGGGCGACTCCTACCTCGCGACCGCGACACACCGGCGCGTCGACGCGTACGTCACCGCCGACCTGCGGCATCACCCCGTCAGCGAGCACCTCGCGACCGCCGGCGCGCCCGCGCTCGTCGATGTCGGGCACTGGGCCAGTGAGTGGCCGTGGTGCGACCAGGCGGCGGCGATCCTCCGCGAACGGTTCGGCGGTAACGTCGACATCACCGTCTCCACGCGCCGCACCGACCCTTGGACCGTGGCAGCGGGCAGCTAGCGACCAGGAGGTCACAGGGTGAAAGTCGATCCCGCAGTGCAGCGCAGGCTGCTCGAGCTCGCCGACGTCGACGCCGAGCTGGCTCGCGTCGACCACCGGCGCAGGACGTTGCCGGAGCTCGCGGAGATCGCCGATGCGGAGAAGGCCGCGCAGGCAAAGAAGGACGCGAAGGTCGCCAACGAGACCGCGCTCGGCGATCTGGACCGTGAGGTCAAGCGCCAGGAGCGGGAGATCGACGCGGTCCGGGCCCGAGAGGACCGCGACCGCGCCCTGCTCGCCGGCGGCACGGTGTCCTCGAAGCAGATGACCGACCTCGAGCACGAGCTGAACACGTTGCAGCGCAGGCAGACCACGCTCGAGGACGAGCTGCTGGAGCTGATGGAGCGGCGTGAGGCGGTCGAGCTGGACGGCCAGCACGCGGCCGTGGAGCTGGCGAAGGCCGACGAGGCGCTGCAGGACGCGGCCAACCGGCGCGACCACGCGCTCGCCGACCTGGAGACGGTCTCCGCCCGCCGGACCGCGGACCGCGAGAAGCTCGTGCCGGAGTTCCCGCAGCCGCTGCTCGACCTGTACGAGCGCGTCCGCAAGAACCGGGGGATCGGCGCGTCCCTGCTGCGTCAGCGCCGGTGCGGCGCGTGCCGGATCGAGCTGGACCGCACCTCCATCTCCCGGATCGCGAACACGGCGGCCGACGAGGTCGTGACGTGCGACGAGTGCGGCGCGATCATGGTGCGGACCCCGGAGTCCGGCCTGTGAGAGTGGTCGTCGAGGCCGACGGGGGCTCGCGCGGCAACCCCGGCCCGGCAGGCTACGGCGCGGCGGTGTTCGCCACCGACGGGTCCCTGCTGGCGGAACGGGCCGAGGGGCTCGGCACCACGACGAACAACGTCGCCGAGTACCAGGGCCTGATCGCCGGCCTGACCGCCGCTCGCGAGCTGGGCGCGACGGCCGTCGCGGTGCGGATGGACTCGAAACTCGTCGTCGAGCAGATGTCCGGCCGCTGGCAGGTCAGGAACGAGGCACTCAAGCCGCTGGCCGCGACGGCCCGCGAGCTCGCGGACGGGTTCGACGAGGTCTCCTACGCCTGGATTCCGCGTGCCCAGAACGCGCACGCGGACCGCCTGGCGAACCAGGCCATGGACACCCAGGCCGGCAAACCCACGCCGACGGACACCACGCCGACCCGCTGGACCGGCGCGACCGGCACCCCGACCCGCCTGCTGCTGCTGCGGCACGGCCAGACGGAGCTGTCCGGCGAGCGCCGCTACTCGGGCCGCGGCGACGTCCCGCTGACCGACGCCGGCCGCCAGCAGGCGAAGGCGGCCGCGGCGCGCCTGGCCACCCTGGAGTTCACGGCGGTGATCTCGTCCCCGCTCGGCCGGGCCCGGCAGACCGCGGCGGCGGTCGCGGCGGCGACGGGACGTCAGGTCGAGGTGCACGAGGGCCTGGTGGAGACGGACTTCGGCGACTGGGAGCGGCTGACGTTCCTCGAGGCGGCCGAGCGGGACCCGGAGCTGCACCGGCGCTGGCTGGGCGACCCGAGCGTGGCCCCGCCGAACGGCGAGAGCTTCGATACGGTCCACGCGCGGGTCCGGCAGGCGCGCGACGAGCTGGTCCAGCGGCACGCCGGCGAGACGCTGCTGCTGGTCAGCCACGTCACGCCGATCAAGTCCCTGCTGCGGATGGGTCTTGACGCCGGTCCGTCGCTGCTGTTCCGCCTGCACCTGGACCTGGCGTCCCTGTCGGTCGTCGAGTTCTACCCGGATGGCAACGCGTCGGTCCGCCTGGTCAACGACACGGCACACCTGTCCTGAGCCCGGCGGCCCGGGTGGTCATGATCCACAGCGGCGGCGGGCGTTACCCTTGACGCGCGGACGAGTCGGCAGGGCGGTCGCGGCGGGTTCAGGCCCGTCGAGGAAAGTCCGGACTCCGAAGGGCAGGGTGGTTGCTAACGGCAACCCGGGGTGACCCGCGGGACAGTGCCACAGAGAACAGACCGCCTGGCGTCACCACGTCAGGTAAGGGTGAAACGGTGGTGTAAGAGACCACCAGCACCCCGGGTGACCGGGGTGGCTAGGTAAACCCCACCCGGAGCAAGGCCAAGAGGGACCCCGCGAGGGTGTCCTGCGCAGGCGTTCGAGGGTTGCCCGCCCGAGTCTGCGGGTAGGCCGCTAGAGCCTGCCGGCGACGGCAGGCCCAGATGGATGACCGCTCACCGGCCGGTCGGCCGGGGACAGGATCCGGCTTACATGTCGACTCGTCCGCCGTACGACACTGGGTGTGCGGCTTTTCGATCACGATCCCGGAGGATGGTGGATTGTGTATGAATGAGAACCGCTCCTCTGAACGGAGCACAAGTCAACCCCGGTGTGGCGAACACGCCATCCGAACTTGCGATGGGCCGAACGGGTGACACCCCGAAGCGGGGGTGGGTTGACGCCGCGAAGCTCCCACCTAAAGTTAGGGCACCTTCGGCGTTTGGGTGAACCTACCGAGATGTTGGTCCGGACGAGTGACCCTCACGATCGAGGGGCCGTTCTCACCGCATCATGTGTGTGGTCAGATGGCACGTCTTCGAGCACCGAGGAGGACGCGAGTGCAGCAGATGTGGATCTACGGAGCGACGCACCCTCACTACACATCGTGATGTGGGCGTGCTCTACTCGTCTACAGAACGGCAGGCATAAGCGGCCGCGCACACGGGAGTTAAGAACATGATCGCCATGACCACCTTCGAGCTCGCCCAGGACACCGGTGGTTTGGGCACAGGCGGCGTCCGCGAGTGGATCCTCAACAACCTCATTCCGCTACTGCTGCTCGTGGTCGCGCTGCTCCTGTTGTGGCTCGGCGGCGGCAAGGGTGACAACGCGGGCGTCATGCGGCGTCTCGGCGGTGTCATCGTCGCGCTGGCCATCATCGGGTTGGCGGTGACCACGGATGCCGGGAAGAACATAGGCACGTGGATCGCGGGCCTGTTCACCGGCTGACCTAGAGGGACCTCTGTGCGCATACGTACCGACGACGAGGTGTACCGCGTCGACGCCGTCTGGCTCGGCCCGCCACGGGCGACGATGCCATTCCGTGCCCGCTACGTGGCGTGGGGCGTCGGAGTCGTGGTCTTCCTTCTAGTGTTGACCGTCGAGCGCCGGATCGGGATCTCGCTCTTCTGGTCGATCGCCTGGGGCATCGTGGTCACGATCGTGTTGACGCGGGTCATCTGCGCGAAGATCAGCCATGAACGACCGCTCTCCGCGGTGACCTCGATGTGGTTGCGGGAGTTGACCGCGCCACGTGAGGCAACCGCGGGCCAGGGCGGTGCCGTCAGTGCGACGAGGGTCCGGGTCAGCACCACCCGGCCGCGTCGGCACCAGACGAGACGGGGGAGGGGTCGCGGTGTTCGGACGTCGAAGCAAGCGCGCGCCTGACCCGCCCGTGCAGTACCCGACCCGGCGCCACCAGCCACCATCCCCAGAGCGCCGGGGCCGCCACGCGGCCCCGGACCATGCCCGGCTCGACCCACCCATGGCGAGGCAGGCGCAGCTACCCCCCACCCCGCAGTACCGCCCAGCCGGCGACAACAAGCGCAACCGTCGTCTCCCCGGGGAGCAGGCCATTCCGACCTACACCCCGTCGATCGCGGCCCGCAGCATCGACGGTCACCTTCTCCGCAACGGCACCGACGTGTTCGCCTGGTACCGGCTCGCGCCGCAGCGCTGGTCGTTCCGCTCGGACTCGCAGCGCCAGGACCTCGTCGCGGCGATCGCCGGCCAGTACGCGGAACTCGCGGGCCGCTGGCTGCACCTGCGGGTCACGAACCGGCCCTACCCGATCCGGATGTGGGCCGAGGCGCACGTGCACAACACGGTCAGCCGACTGCCGGACGTGCCGGGCGCGCTGTCCTTCGACGACTACCTGATCGGCGAGCAACAGCAGCTGCTGGGCCGTTCGATGGCCGAGAAGGAGGTCTACCTGGGTGTCCAGGTGCAGACCCGCAACATGGTCGACCGGGCCGTGGAGCGGGCCGCGCCGCTGCTGCGGAAGATCTTCCCGGCCGCGGTCGACGCCGAGCTGCTGGCCATCGACTCCGAGGTCGAGCACCTCGACCAGGTGATCTCGTCCGCCGGGCTGGAGGGCCGGCCGGCGTCCGCGCAGGAGATGTCCTGGCTGATGCACCGGTCGTGCTCGCTGGGCCTGCCCGCGCCCCGGAACCTGCCGGCGGTGCCGGACTCGGTGTGGGAGCCGGAGGACCTGGCGTCGTTCACCGACGCGGCGGACTTCCACCAGGAGCCGTACTCGCCGACGGTGACCGTGCGCGGCCGGACCGGCTCGAACGCCGGCATGACCCGCCACGTCGCCGTGCTGACGGTCGGGCAGATGCACGGCCTGCAGATCCCCGAGATCGACGACCCGTGGCTGCAACACTCCGACCGGCTCGCGGCCAGTGTGGAGTGGTCGGCCCGCCTGTACGTGCGCCGCCCGGAAGAGGTCCAGGGCGAGCTGTCACGGCAGATGAACAAGGTCCGCTCGCAGGTCCGGCACTACACCGACGAGCACGAGCTGGAGCCGCCGCAGTCGCTGGCCCGGCAGGCGTCCCGGGTGCTGGAGATCGACGACGAGATGACGTCGGGCTTCACCGCGCTGGCCACCCGGGTGCGCTCGTGGTGGCGGCTTGCGGTGTCCGGCCCGACCGAGCGCGACGCGCTCCGGCTGGCGCAGCAGGTGCTGGAGCTGTACAAGCCGAAGGTCGCCATCGAGCACCCGGAGGCGCAGTACGCGCTGGCCAGGGAGTTCATCCCGGGGGAGTCGCTGGCGTCCTCGGCGTACATGCGGCGTGGCTCGGTCGTCTGGGCCGCGGCCGCCGTCCCGACCGCGACCGCCGAGGTGGGCGACCGCCGGGGCATCCTGCTCGGCGAGACGTGCACGGCGACCCGGCGCCCGGTGGCGTGGGACCCGTGGATGGCGCAGGAGATCCGCGACGGCTCTGGGCTGACCGCGATGGTGGCGGGCCTGGGTGGCGGCAAGTCGTTCCTCGGTGGCGGCATCGTCTACAAGACGCTGCGGGCCGGGGCGCACTGGACGATCCTCGACCCCTCCGGCCCGCTGACCCGCCTGTGCGACCTGCCGGAGCTGCGGCCGTACGCGCGGCCGATCAACCTCCTGAACGCGCAACCCGGGATCCTCAACCCGTACCGGGTGGTGGCCGAACCGCTGTTCGACCACTTCCGGGACGAGGACGACCCCGAGCGCGCGTGGCGGCGGGAGAAGGCGCTCGCGGCCGCGACCCGGCGGCGGCTGGCGCTGGACGTGCTGACCGGCCTGCTGCCCTACGACATCGCCCGCATGCCGCAGACCAGGATCGTGCTGCTGCGCGCGGTCCGCATGGTCGGCGGCCGCGCCGAGGCCGACCCGAGCCTGGTGTTCGAGGCGTTGCGCCGGGACGCGTCGGAGCACCACGAGCACGCGGTGGTGGTCGCTGACTTCCTCGACGAGATGCGTGAGCGCATGTCCCTGCTCATCCCGGAGAAGGACGCCGACCCGTACAACGAGACCCGCGACGACCGGCTGACCGTGATGACCATGGCGGGCCTGACGCTGCCGAAGGACGGCGTGGGGCGCGAGCACTGGACCGACGCGGAGTCACTCGGCGTCGAGATGCTGAACCTGGCGGCGTGGCTGACACAGCGGTCGATCTACGAGCGGCCGAAGGACGCGCGCAAGGGCGTCTGGATCGACGAGGCGTTCTTCCTGTCCGAGGTCCCGACGGGCCGGGTGCTCATGAACCGGTTCGCCCGCGACTCCCGTAAATGGAACGTGCGTGTCCTGCTGTCGTCCCAGATCCCGGCCGACTTCCTCCGCATCCAGGGCTTCGTCGCGCTGCTGGACTCGGTGTTCGTCGGCAGGCTGGACGACGACCACGCACAGGAGGACGCGCTGCGGCTGCTGAAGGTGCCGGTGGGCGCCGGGTACGAGCAGGTCATCGCGTCACTGGGCCGCCGCCCCGGCGGACACCGGGACGCGGTCCGCGACACGGCGCCGAGGCAGTTCGTCTTCGCCGACGGCGCCGGTGGCGTGGAACGCATCCGCATCGACCTGTCCGGCCCGCACCTGGACCACCTCCGCGGCGTCATGGACACCACGCCGGACGCCATGCGCGAGGCGACCGCGGGCATGGGCGCCGTGCTCCAGCCCGAGACCCACGTCCCGGAGCTCCCGTCCGACGACACCTCCGAACCCCGCGACGGCGCCACGGAGTACGCCGAGGAGCAGGAGGAGTTCGACCTGGCCGCGGATTTCGAGCTGGGCCTCACCGACGACGGCCCGGACCTGGATCCGGACGGCAACGGCAATGGCAAGAAGGCGAGTAAACGCGGGCGGGTAGATGCCGCATGAGCACAGCGTGCGTAGCGAGTCATCGCGTACTCAGTGAGCGGCATCCACCCTCATGCATTCGACTCCCCCGCCGCTCGGACGGGGCCGGCGAAGGCGGCGCAGCATGATCACGACCCTGGTGGTGGTTGCCGCCGTGCTGTTCTTCACGGCACGGCGGCGAAAAAGACGACAATCCGTGAACCCGACCCGTCGCAGGGGTCGGGTTGCTTCTCTCACCCTGGTGGCGGCCATCCTCGGGATGCAGGCAATCGTCGGCACCCCCGCGATGGCACAGCAGACGGACACGAGCTGTGCCCCGTTCCCCGAACGCCCCGGCGCGGGCATGGTCGGCGCCATCGACCCGCCGCAGGGCAACGGCCTGCGGGGCGGCAAGGACAGCGGCGTCCCCTACACCGACGACAAGTTCCCCAACAGTCCCTACCGCGACCACGGGTACGCGGGCATGGTCTGGCACGTCTACGACCCCGACTGCCAGAAGCCGCTGTCGATCTCCGATCCCAGCGTCACGATCGACACCTGGGCCGGCAACGAACTGTTCAACCTCGGCAAGAACATCGTCGGCGCCACCAACTCGCTGCACTACACGCTCTACAACGGCGGCGTCCTCGGCGGGTTGAACCAGCAGATCGGCAAGGCGGCGAACGCCGTGTTCGACAACATCTACATGCAGCTGTTCAGCATCTTCATGCTGATCCTGGCCGTGTTGATGTTCCGGCAGATCTGGAAGGGCGACCTGGCGGCGGTGTCCCGGCGGGGGCTCTACGCGCTCGGTGGAATGTGGCTGGCCGCCTCGACCCTGGTCCTCGTCAACAACTACGACGCGATCGACAGGTTGATCGTCGACACGACGACGGGGATCCAGAACGGCTTCGAGGATCCCAACCGCGACGACGTGCGTCAGCACGTGTTGCCGAACGAACTGCACACGCGGGTGGTGTACGAGAACTGGCTGCGTGGCGAGTTCGGCAAGCCGGACGACCCCAAGGCGCTCCAGTACGGCCGGGAGCTCCTGGCCGCGCAGGCATGGACCCGTGACGACCTGGTGTCGGGCAACGACGCGAACGACGAGGCGGAAGCCGCGAAGCGCGCCGAATACCAGAAGATCTACAACGATCTCGGCTCCGCCCAGGGCTACTTCCGTGGTACCGAGGGCAGCCGCACCGGTGCGGGGTTCCTGGCGTTCTTCCAGGCGATCTGCTACTCGCTGTTCCAGTTCCTCGCGAAACTGGCCGTGCTCCTGGCACAGCTGCTGCTGCGGATCTTCACGCTGGCCGCCCCGGTCATCGGCCTGGTGGCGCTCGTCCACCACGACATCCTGCGCAAGGTGGGCCGTGCCGTCGGCGCCGTCGTGCTGAACGTGCTGATCCTGGCCATGCTGGCCGGGATCCACTTCAAGTTCCTGCAGCTGATCTTCGGTCCGGACGTGCAGCTGTCGATGCTGACCCAGATGCTGCTCGCCGGCATCGTGACGTTCGTGTTCCTGCTGGTCGGACGGCCCATGAAACGCATGTGGCAGATGATCGAGCTGTCCGTCGGCGCGGTGGGCGCCACCGTCCCGTCCGGCGGTGGCCTGTTCTCCCGCTTCCGCCGCGGCCGCAAGGGTGCCGACCAGCGGGGCCCGCAGGACGAGTTCTGGGACAACCTCAACGACGAGAGACTGGCCGGCGACACCGTCACCACCACCCGCGGCGGACGGCGGCCGCGGCCGGAGGCGGCCGGTCCCATCACCGCGACCGCGGAGCGGCTCGACACCCGCAGGACCGCCATCGGCACCGGCACGTTCGGCCTGCCGTCGGCGGGCGGCGACGGCGCCCCGGTGCTCATGCCGAGCAGTCCCGGCGGCCGCAACGACCCGAACGGTGCCCTGCCGCCGCGCCGCAGCCGGATCGTCGACACGAACCCGGTGCACGGCGAGTACGGCGAGGACGCCATGGTCGTCCCCTCCCAGGTCACCACCCGTCGCAACGAGGGCCGGTACGACCCGGCGCCGCAGGTCCCGCGGCCGAACCCACGCCCGGCCGACGTCGAGATGGTCGCCGGTCGCCCGGTGCACGTCGTGTACCGGCCCTCGCGTGGGCTCGAGGTGCGGGAGCAGGCGCCGCGCCGGATGCCGTTGCGGGACGGGCCCCGTGGGACCGACGCGGTGGTGAGATGACATGCCGATCCGCACCAACCGTGGACGCGCCGCGGTGTACCGACGCCTGTGGGGCTGGCCGATGCGCTCGCCCCGCCACCTGGCGGTCGTGGTGTTCGTCGTGGCCGTCTTCGTCGTCGCCGCCGGCATCATCATCCCGCAGCTGACCGGCTCGAACGACCGCTCACGCGGCGCCGCCGCCGAGGCCGCGAACGGCACGACGACCACCCGGAACACACCCGTCACCAACACGTCGGGCGCGACGGGCACCACGACCACGAGCAGCCTGCCCACCAGGATCACCACGCTCACCGAGACCCCCGAGTCCGCGCCGCCTGCCCCGGCCGCGCTGGACGTCGCCGACTCGTGGGGCAAGGCCTGGGTCAACCACCCGGCCGGCGTCACCAACGAGCAGTGGCTCGACGGGCTGCGCCCGTTCACCACCGAGGAACAGCTCACCGAGATGTCCACGGTGGAGCCGGCGAACATCCCGGCCAGCAAGGTCACCGGTGACCCGACCGCTGTCGAGTCCTTCACCAGCTCGGTCAAGGTCAGGCTGGCGACCGACGCCGGCGACCTGCTCATCACCGTGATCGAGACGCCGGACGGCTGGCGGGTCGCGTACTACGAGCAGGTGGCCCGATGAAGAGCGCGCTGGTCGTCGGGGGACTCGTGGTGGTCGCGACCGTCGCGGTCGCGGGCGTCACCGCGGTCACGCAGGTCGTGTCGCAGGACCAGGCCGCCGACCAGGCCAGGGCCATGAGCATGGACTGCAACGCCACGCTCGGCCCGATCACCGCGGGCCCGGCCGGCAGCGGCGCGGCCGACGCGGCCCGGCTGAACGACGACCAGCGTGGGAACGTCGCGCTGATCATCTCCATCGGCAAGGACCGCCAGCTGCCGCCGCTCGCGTGGCAGGTCGCGATCCAGGCCGGCATGACCGAGTCCGGCCTGCGCAACCTGGACCACGGCGACCGCGACTCCGAGGGCATGTTCCAGATGCGCCCCTCGATGGGTTGGGGCACGCCGGACCAGGTCAGGGACCCGCACTACGCGATCAACAAGTTCTACGACGTGCTGGGCAGGCTCCCGAACTGGGAGCAGCAGCGCCCCGGCGAGTCGGCCCAGGACGTCGAGCGGTCGGCCTTCCCGGACCGGTACCACAAGTGGGAGGCCATGGCCGCCCACCTGATCGGCAACGTGGGCCTGGTCCCGGACCCGACGGGTTGCGGCCAGGGCACCGGCCTGCTGGTGCCCGCGCCGACCCAGGCCGCGGGCCACGCGATCGAGTGGGCGCTGGGCCAGCAGGGCAAGCCGTACGTGTGGGGCGCGGGCACCAACCAGCAGAGCTCGTTCGACTGCTCCAGCCTCATGCTCCAGGCGTACCGGGACGCGGGTGTCACCCTTCCGAGGGTTTCCCGGCAGCAGTTCCGGGCCGGCGCGATGCTGCCCGTCACGGAGGCGCAGCCCGGCGACCTGCTGTTCTGGGCCTACGACACGAGCAACCCGGACACGATCCACCATGTCGCGATGTATCTGGGGGACGGCAAGATCGTGGAGGCACAGCAGACGGGCGTGCCAGTGCACATCCGCCCGGTCCGCTGGGGCGAGGCGGAGTTGATGGACCAGGCCGTACGGCCAGGCGTGTGAGAGCTGAGGGGCTGCCGATGACCATGTTCACCCCGGAACCGATGCGGTCGGCGCTGCCGGACTACCTCCGTGCGCCGCATCCCGGCACGTCCGACGGCTACGTCGTGCTGCCGAAGTCCCTGATGGGGGCCATGCCGCTGGCGTGGCAGAACGCGCTGCACCAGATCCTGGCGGAGTTCCACCAGACGTTCGCCCACCTCGACTGGCCGGAGTACCGGGTCGTGCCCTCCCGCAGGGAGAAGCTCGTCAACCTGGACGAGGACCAGCTGGCAGAGGCCGGCTACCTGGTCGAGATCGACGTGGACGGCGAGCTGGTCTACCGGGAGCGCACCGGCCGGCGCATCGACAACCCGGAGGAGACCGAGGTCCTGGTGTCGGTGCTGGACCCGATCCCGGGGGAGTACCGCAACGCCAACCAGGACACCCCGCCACGCGGCTTCCCGGCGCCACCGGCCACCGCGCAGGCGCCGTGGCCGCGACCGACCTCACCGGCCTGAGAACGACGCGATTCTTCGTCGTGCCACGGAGCCTTCCTCCGCCGTAGGCTCATTCCATGGTCGACAACAACCCGGACCCCGGTTGGTACTACTGCACGAGGCACAACACCGTCGAGCACGGCGAGGTCTGCCCGGCCGTCGACCGGCTCGGCCCCTATCCGGACCGCGAGACCGCCTCCCGTGCCCTGGAGATCGCCAAGTCCCGTTCCGAGGCATGGGACAAGGCCAACAAGGAATGGGACGACGACTAGCCAGCCGGCCTCGGGCTTCGCGGGGAAGTCCGCGCGTGACCAGCACTCAAGGCGCCGGGAAGGCGGAACCGTGGGCTAGTGTGCCCGCGTGGTAGTGCGTGCGAACAGCGAACGGATCGGCTTCACCAGGGTCCGGGACGAGTTCGCGCTGCCCACCGACTTCCCGCCGGCCGTCCTCGAGGAGGCCGAGCGTGCCGCCGGCGACCGGCGTGACGACGACCGCGAGGACGCCACCCACCTCCCGCTGGTCACGATCGACCCGCCCGGCGCCAGGGACCTCGACCAGGCCATGGCCGTCGAACGTCGCGGCGCCGGGTTCCGCGTCCATTACGCCATCGCCGACCTCGGCGCGTTCGTCACCCCCGGCGGCGCGGTGGACCACGAGGTCCGCCGCCGCGGCCAGACGATCTACCTCCCGGACGGCAACGTCCCCCTCCACCCCACGGTTCTGAGCGAGGGCGCCGCCAGCCTCCTGCCCGGCCAGGTCGCGCCCGCCGCGCTCTGGACCCTCGACTGCGACGGCGATGGCGCCCTCGAACACGCCCACGTGCGCCGCGCGCTCGTCCGCTCCCAGGCCCGCTTCGACTACGACTCCGTCCAGGCCGCCTTCGCCCAGGACACCGCGCACCCCTCGATCAAGGAGCTGCCGGCCATCGGCCGCCTCCGCCGCGCGCTGGCAATCGAACGCGGCGCCGTCGAGCTCCAGTTACCGGACCAGGAGATCGCGCCGGACGGCACCGGCTGGCAGCTCGTCCTGCGCCCCCGCACCGACGTCGATGCGTGGAACGCCGAGATCTCCCTGCTCACCGGCATGGCCGCGGCCGAGCTGATGCTGACCGCGGGCGTCGGCATCCTGCGCACGCTGCCCGACCCGGAGAACGGTGCCGTCAAGTGGCTGCGCCGCTCCGCCCGCTCGCTCGGCATCACCTGGCCCAGGGCCATGGAGGCCGCCGAGTTGCTCGCCGGCCTCGACCCCGACCGGCCCGAGGCCCTCGCCCTCTACATGGACGCCACCCGCCTCCTGCGCGGCGCGGGCTACACGGTGTTCGACGGCGCCGCGCCCGAGCGGACCACGCATGCCGGCATCGCGGCGCCGTACGCGCACGTCACCGCGCCGCTGCGCAGGCTCGTCGACCGGTTCGGCGCGGAGATCTGTCTCGCGGTCGTCGCGGATCGGCCCGTCCCGGACTGGGTGCGTGCGGCCCTGCCCGAGCTGCCCGACCTCATGGCCGGCTCCGACACGCTCGCCGCCCGCGTCGAGAAGGCCTGCCTCGACCAGACCGAGGCGTGGGTGCTGGCGGACCGCATCGGGCAGGAGTTCGACGCGATCGTGCTGCGGTCGGAAGGCAGCTCGGCGGAGGTGTTCCTGCCCGATCCGCCGGTGATCGCGAAGTGTGCCGGTGGCAACCTTGCGGAAGGGGAGACGGTCCGCGTGCGTTTGACCCAGGTGGACGCGGACACTCGTAAGGTCGTCTTCGAGCCCGCGAAGCTGACACAGGAGGAACGTTGACGGACGTGACAGGCCTGACCGTGGGGGTGCTCGGGGGCACCGGCCCGCAGGGCAAGGGCCTCGCGCTGCGCTGGGCGAAGGCCGGCATCAAGGTGATCATCGGATCGCGCAGCGCCGAGCGGGCCGAGGCCACGGCGAGCGAGCTGGGCGTCACCGGCCTGGACAACGCGGGTACGGCCGCCGCCGCGGACGTCGTGCTGGTCGCGGTGCCGTGGGAGGGCCACGGCGAACTGCTGACCTCGCTGCGTGAACAGCTGCGCGGCAAGATCGTGATCGACTGCGTGAACCCGCTCGGGTTCGACAAGCAGGGCCCGTTCGCGCTGCCCGTCGAGGAGGGGAGCGCGGCGCAACAGGCGGCGCGGCTGCTGCCGGAGTCCCGCGTGACGGCGGCGTTCCACCACGTCTCGGCCGTGCACCTCGTCGACCTGTCGATCCCCGAGATGGACACGGATGTACTGGTCCTCGGCGACGACCGCGACGCGACCGACCTGGTCCGTGCGCTGGCCGACGCGATTCCCGGCATGCGTGGCGTGTACGGCGGCCGGTTGCGCAACGCCCACCAGGTCGAGGCGTTCACCGCGAACCTGATCGCGATCAACCGGCGCTACAAGGCCCACGCCGGAATCCGTGTCACGGACGTCTAGTGTCCCGCGCCGGAGATGCGGTGATCAAGTCGGTGGATCCAGGTTTCTGCTGGCAAGGCGCCGGTTCGCCCTCGTACTGGGTCGTACTTGGGCGGACCGGCAACGCCGCCAGCGGGAAGCTGGGCCGCCGAATTAGCTGCCTGATTTCCGGCGCGGGACACTAGATGATCGCGCTGCCAGCGGGAGCCGAGCAGTGGACCGCCGCCGAGCGCGAGTTGGCGATCGCGGTGCTGTCCGGCGAGACGGTGGTGGTGAACGTGCGCAAGGGCGGGCCGCACCGGCGGCTGGTGCCGTGGCTGGTTGCCGAGGATCTGCTCACCTACGTCGGGCACGCCGGCAACCGGCACGACTGGCCGGAGTCGCCGTTCGCGAACCCGTTCGTGAAGCAGGCCGGCACGGACCGCGCCGGCATGGTGTCCCGGTACCGGCAGCACCTACGGGAGCACCCGTCCCTGCTGCGGAGGATTCCCGCCGAGCTGGCCGGTCGCGCGCTGGGTTGCTGGTGTGCGCCGGCCGCCTGCCACGCCGACGTGCTGGCGGAGGAGGCACGCCGTGCTGGTGGATGACCTGGGCGAGCCCGTCACGTTGGCCGGCCCGCCGCGCCGGCTGGTGAGCCTGGTCCCGTCCCTGACGGACGCGATCGAGACCACCCGCCCGGGGCTGCTCGTCGGCGCCACCGACTACTGCACGCACCCGCCGGACCTGGATGTGCCCCGGGTAGGTGGTTCGAAATACCCGACCGTGGACGCGGTCCTCGACCTGCGCCCAGACCTGGTGGTCGCCAACGCCGAGGAGAACCGCCCGGAGGACGTGGCCCGCCTCCGTGCCAACGGCATACCCGTGTGGGTGACAACGGCCGCGGCGACGGTGCCGGAGGGCCTCGGCTCGGTACGCCGCCTGCTCACCCAGGGCCTGGACCTCCCCGAACCGTCGTGGCTGGTCGAGGCGGAAGACCTCTGGCGCACCTCGGCTCCCGTGTGGGCGACGGCGGTCATCCCGGTGTGGCGCCGCCCGTGGATCGTGGTCGGCAGGGACACCTTCGCGGGCGACGTGCTGCACCGCCTGGGCATCGCCAACGCGTACGCCTACCACGCCGACCGCTACCCGCGCCCACCCCTCGACGAGCTCAACGACAAGGGCGCCGACCTCGTCGTCCTCCCGGACGAGCCGTACGAGTTCACCGCCGCCGACGGCCCGGAGTCCTTCCCGGGGCTGCCGTACGCACTGGTCAACGGCCGCTTCCTGACCTGGTGCGGCCCGTCGCTGGTCGAGGCGCACGCCTCGCTCACGGCCGGAACTCGTCCGTAGCGTCCAGCAGGGCGGGCACCACGCCGTGGTCGGTGATCGCGTGCCCGGCCTTCGGCAGGATGTTCAGCGTCGAGTCCGGCCACGCCCGGTGCAGCTCCCAGGCGGTCACCGGCGGCGTGACGAGGTCGAACCGCCCCTGCACGATCCGCCCCGGAATCCCCGCCAGCTTCCCCGCGTCCCGGATCAGCTGGTCCTCCCCGAGCCACCCGTCGTGCGTGAAGTAGTGCAGCGCCAGCCGCGCGAACGCGATCGCGAACCTCGGCTCCCCGTAGCCCGCGGTCATGGCGGGCGTCGGGCTCATCGACACGACCGCCGCCTCCCAGCCACTCCACGCGGCCGCCGCCTCCGCCGCGCGCGCCGGGTCCCGCAACAACCGTTGGTACCCCTCGAGAATGTCCCCGTCCGGCACCAGCGACGTGAACGCCGCCCATTCCGCCGGGAACAACGCCCCCGCACCGCCCCGGTACAGCCAGTCCAGTTCCGACCGCCGGAGCAGGAACACACCCCGCAGGATGATCTCCGTCACCCGTTCGGGGTATCTCTGCGCGTACGCCAGCGCCAGCGTCGCGCCCCACGACCCGCCGAACAGCTGCCACCGCTCGATCCCCAGGTGCTCCCGCAACGCCTCCATGTCCGTCACGAGGTGCCACGTCGTGTTGTGCTCGTCCGGGTCCCTCGTCGCGACATGCGGTGTGCTGCGCCCGCACCCCCGCTGGTCGAACAGCACGATCCGGTACGCCGATGCGTCGAAGAACCGCCGCTGCAACGGTGAGGTGCCCGAACCCGGCCCGCCGTGCAGGAACACCACCGGCTTGCCGTCGGGACTGCCGCTGACCTCCCAGTACACCCGATGCCCGTCGCCCACGTCGAGCATGCCGGCGTCGTGCGTCTCGGTCGGCGGGTAGAGGAAGCGCATGGCGGAAGCCTAGATTCGAAGGCATGGCGACACTCCAGTTCGGCAAGGAAACGTCCAAGAGCGGCGAGTTCGTCCGGCAGACGAACCGCTTCACCAACCGCATCACCGCCGACGGCTCGTCGGGCTGGCAGGCGGAGCCCGGCAGGTACCGGCTGGTTGTCTGCCTCGCCTGTCCGTGGGCGCACCGGGCCCTGATCGTGCGTGGCCTGCTGGGCCTGGAGGACGCCATCTCCCTCGCGGTGGTCGACCCGATCCGCGACGAGAAAGGCTGGCGCTTCACCCTCGACGACGGTGACCGCGACCCCGTGCTGGGCATCGAGTACCTGTCCGAGGCGTACCTGAGGACCGACCCGACCTACGAGGGGCGCGTCACCGTCCCGTCGATCGTCGACGTGCCGACGGGCCAGGTGGTCACCAACGACTACCCCCAGATCACCCTCGACTTCTCGACCGAGTGGCGCGAGTTCCACAAGCCCGGCGCGCCCGACCTGTACCCGGCGGCGCTGCGGGCCGAGATCGACGAGGTCATCGAGCCGATCTTCCGCAACGTCAACAACGGGGTCTACCGCTGCGGCTTCGCCGGCAGCCAGGAGGCGTACGAGGAGGCCTACGACGCGTTGTTCGCCGAGCTGGACCGCCTGTCGACGCGCCTGTCGAACCAGCGTTACCTGGTCGGCGACCAGCTCACCGAGGCCGACATCCGCCTGTTCACGACCCTCGTCCGGTTCGACGCCGTCTACCACAACCACTTCAAGTGCAACCGGAACAAGCTGGCGGAGATGCCGGTGCTGTGGGCGTACGCGCGGGACCTGTTCCAGACCCCGGGCTTCGGCGACACGGTCGACTTCGACCACATCAAGCGCCACTACTACGCCACGCACGACGTGATCAACCCGAGCCGCATCGTGCCGAAGGGTCCGCTCACCGACTGGCAGGCACCCCACGGCCGCGGCTGAACCGCGTCGAGACGTTCCGGGGCGTCACAGCCCGAACGAGCCGTACGACACCGGGCCGGCGGATCGGTACACGCTCGCCGTGACACCGGCGGGGGTCGTCTCCGTCGACACCAACTCCAGACCCGCCGGTACGGTCCCGTCGGCGAACAGGCGCTTGCCCGTGCCCAGCAGCAACGGGTACACCATCAGCCGGTACTCGTCGACGAGACCGTGCCTGATCAGCGTCTGCGCGAGGTCGAGGCTGCCGATGACCTGCAGCTCGCCGAGGTCCTGTCGCTTGAGCCGCGCGATCGCCGCCGGCACGTCCCGGTCGAGCAGCGTCGAGTTCCGCCACGTCAGCGAGGTGGCCGTCCGGGACGCCACGAACTTGGGCAGCGCGTTGAGGACCGCCGCGATCTCCGCGTGCTCGTGGTCGGCGGGGACACGCGGCCAGTGCCCGGCGAAGATGTCGTAGGTCTTCCTGCCCAGCAGCAGCCCGCCGGCCCGCCCCTGCCAGCGACCGACCAGTTCGCCCTGTTCGGCGGTGAAGTACGGCACCTGCCACCCGCCGTGCGGGAAACCCCCGGCGCGGTCCTCCTCCGGCTGGCCGGGCGCCTGCGCGACGCCGTCGAGGGTCAGGAACATGTTGATCGCGATAGTGCTCACCGTGGTGTCTCCCGTGGGTTCGGCTTCCTGACCACGCGTCGAACCACTCGACCGCGGATCGACACGCTGACACGAAGAACCACCCGCGACCGTTCGTGCCGGTCGCGGGCGGTTCCTGGTCGTGGATCAGTGGAAGACGTGCTCGGGCGCCGGGAACTCCTTGTCCCGCACCTCGGCGGCGAACTGCTCGACGGCGCCCTTCATCACGCCGGCGAGGTCGGCGTAGCGCTTGACGAACCGCGGCGCCTTGCCACGGCGCAGGCCGAGCATGTCCTGCCAGACCAGCACCTGTGCGTCGCAGTCCGGACCGGCGCCGATGCCGATGGTCGGGATGTCCAGCTCGTGGGTGACCCGCTTCGCGGCCTCGGCGGGCACCATCTCCATGACGACCGAGAACGCGCCGGCCGCCTGCAGGGCGAGCGCGTCCTCGACCAGGGCGTCGGCCGCGTCCCCGCGGCCCTGCACCCGGTAGCCGCCGAGGTTGTGCTCACTCTGTGGGGTGAACCCGATGTGGCCCATGACCGGCACGCCGGCCGTGGTGATGGCCTTGACGTGTGGCGCGAACGCACGGCCGCCCTCGAGCTTGACGGCGTGCGCGCGGCCCTCCTTCATCATCCGGACGGCCGTGGCGAGTGCCTGCTCGGGTGACAGCTGGTAGGAGCCGAACGGAAGGTCCGCCACGACCAATGCCCGCTTCACCGAACGGGTGACCGCTCGTACGAGTGGAACCATCTCGTCGACCGTCACCGGCAGTGAGGTGTCATAGCCGTAGACGTTGTTGGACGCGGAGTCCCCGACGAGCAGCACGGGAATCCCGGCCTCGTCGAACAACTCGGCGGTGTACATGTCGTAGGCGGTGAGCATGGGCCACGGCTCACCGCGATGCTTGAGCTCCTGGAGGTGGTGGATGCGCACACGCTTGGCGGGCTTCTTCTCGCCCGCGCCGGCACCCGTGCCGTACGGCGCGGCCACCTCAGGATTCGATGCTGACGTCATTGTCGACCGTCCTTCCCTCGAAGCCCACGTCTCGTGGGTCCCCGGGTGTTTCATGGATGGCTTACCAGCCCAATGTCGCACCTGAGCGGTAGACAAACACCCACCTGCGACGAGCTTCACACGCCCACACGACCGCTTTGCCAGCGATACTCGCGAGTCCCGCGTTCAGGTGCGGGACTCGCGGTTACTTGCCTTCGCGCCACGCGTTGGTCATGGGTAGTCGGCGGTCGCGGCCGAAGGCCTTGAAGGTGATCTTCGTGCCCGGGGGGTACTGGCGGCGCTTGTACTCGGCCCTGTCGACCATGCGCAGCACCTTGTCGATCAGCTCGGGGGCGAACCCCGCCGCCATCAGGTCCTCGTAACCCCGGTCACCCTCGACGTAGTCGTCGAGGACCCGGTCCAGCAGGTCGTAGTCCGGCAGCGAGTCCGCGTCCAACTGCCCCGGCCGCAGCTCCGCCGACGGCGGCTTGCTGATCGAGTTCTCCGGAATCGGCGGCGTCTCCCCACGCACGGCCGCGAGCTCGTTCCGCCACCGCGCCAACTCCCACACCAGCGTCTTCGGCACGTCCTTGATCGGGGCGAACCCGCCCACCGCGTCGCCGTAGATCGTCGAGTACCCCACCGCCAGCTCGGTCTTGTTCCCGGTCGCCAGCACCAGGTGGCCGTACTGGTTCGACAGCCCCATCAGCGTCATCCCACGGCACCTGGCCTGCACGTTCTCCTCGGCCAGCCCGGTCAGCCCCAGCTGCCCGACGAACACCGCCACCATGTCCTCGATCGCCTGCACCTGGTAGTGCAGGCCGGTCCGCGACGCCAGGTCCGCCGCGTCCGACCGCGAGTGCGACGACGAGTACACCGACGGCATCGACACCCCGTGCACGTTCTCCGCCCCCAGCGCGTCCACCGCCAGCGCCGCGCACACCGCCGAGTCGATCCCGCCCGACAGCCCCAGCACGACCGACGTGAACCCGTTCTTCCGCACGTAGTCGCCCAGCCCGACCTTCAGCGCCCGCCAGATCTCCTCCGGCTCGGACAGCGGCTCGGCCGGCGACGGAGTGACCAGGGCCTCGTACGGCGCCAGGGCATCGGACGTCAACGTCACCCTCCGCACGGCGAAGCCCCCGAAGTCACCCGATGAGGTCGAAGCTCCACCCGGAAGGTCCAGGTCCATCACGGTCAGGTGCTCGACGAACTGGGGCAACCGCGTCAACAACTCACCCGACGGCGACACCACCATCGAGTCCCCGTCGAACACGAGGTCGTCCTGCCCGCCGATCATGTTCACGTACACCAGCGGCGCCCCGGCCTCCTCGGCCCGCCGCGCGACCAGCGGCTCCCGGACGTCGTCCTTGTTCCGCTCGTACGGCGACGCGTTCGGCGACACCACCAGATCGACCCCCGCCGCCCCCAGCGCCGCGATCGGGCCGCCCTCCTGCCAGATGTCCTCGCAGATCACCATGCCGACCTCGAGCCCGTGCAACCGCACGATGTCGAGCGTCTGCCCCGGCTTGAACAGCCGCCGCTCGTCGAACACCCCGTAGTTCGGCAGGTGGTGCTTGAACTGCGTGGCGGTTACGCGACCCCCGTACAGCACCGCCACCGCGTCCCGCGGCCCCACCTCGTCGAGGTCCAGATAGCTGACCACGGCCGCGACGGAGCCGTGCCCGGCGGCGTCCAGCCGGGCCGCCAGCGCCGACAGGGCCGACCGGGACGCCGCCGCGAACGACTTCCGCAGCGCCAGGTCCTCCACGGGGTAACCGGTCAGCACCATCTCGGGGAACACGACCAGGTGAGCACCGGCGTCAGCGGCACGCTCAGTCCACGACGCGATCAGCGATGCGTTCCCGTCCAGGTCGCCGACCGTCGCGTTGACCTGGGCGAGCGCGATGCGTAGCTGTGGCATGTCACCATCCTAGGGCGGTTTTCGTCTGTCAGGCGAAAAATCGTGGGTGGTCTCACGAGATATCCCGATCGGCCTCGTCCCGACCGTCGCACGGACTACGGTGTCCCGCACACCGTCCGGTGTGGAGACAGGGGCTTGGGGTGCGCACGAACTTGCGACGGGTGTTCACGGTTGTTCTGGCCGGTGCGGTGGTCCTCACCTCGGGATGCAGCACGGCCGTCGACGGCACCCCGCTGGCGGACCCGCGGGCCACGCGGTCCAGCGAACCGAGCGGCCCGGTCACCCTCACCTTCCTGACCTCGCTCAACGACGGCTACGAGGACCTGCTGACCGAGTACCGGAGCGAGCACAGCGGCGTCACCATCAAGGTGCAGCGGACCGACCCCGGCTCGTACTACCCGAAGCTGCGCACCATGCTGGCCGCCGGCCAACCGCCCGACCTGGCCGTCGTCGGCGACGAGTACCGGGCCGACCTGTTCGGCCAGCCCGGCCTGTTCGCCGACCTCGCCGAGGCCGGACCGGACGACGTCGACCCGAAGCGGTGGCTGGACTGGAAGTACGAGGGCGGCCTGGGGAAGGACGACGCCTGGTTCGGCTACGGCATGGACAGCGCCCCGATCGGCATGGCCTACCGCACCGACCTGTTCGCGGCCGCGGGCCTGCCCACCGACCCCGCGCAGGTCGGGGACCTGTTCAAGAGCTGGGACGCCTACTTCGCGGCCGGCGACCAGTACACGCGGAAGACCGGCAAGCCGTGGTTCGACTCGGCGAGCGAGGTCTTCACCACCATGCAGAACCAGCTGGACAACCCCTACTTCGACCGGGACGACAAGCTGGTCATCGAGAGCAACACGAAGCTGAAGGCCGGCTGGGACGCGGTGACCGGCGCGATCGGGCGTGGGCAGTCGGCCAAGCTGGAGCCGTTCAGCCCGGAGTGGTTCTCCGGGTTCCGTGCCGGCACGTTCGCCACCGCGCCCGCCCCGTACTGGATGCTGAACCTGATCAAGTCGCAGGCAGGGCCTGAGAACGCGGGCAAGTGGGCGGTCGCCGACACCTTCCCCGGCGGGGGCGCCAACTGGGGCGGCAGCTACCTCGTCGTGCCGAAGAAGTCGCCCGCCACCGAGCAGGCCGCCGCGCTCGCCGCCTGGCTGACCGCGCCGGAACAGCAGTTGCGGCTGTTCGAGAGCGTCGGCGCGTTCCCCAGCCAGGTGGACGCCCTGGCGTCCACCAAGCTGCGCGGCGCCACCGACGACTACTTCGTCACGAAGGAGACCGGTCGCATCTACGCCGACCTGGCCGACAAGGTGACCGTGGCCCCGTACGGGGCGCCGCGCGACAGCCGGGTCCAGACCGAGGCCATGTGGCCCGCGCTCCAGGCCGTCGAGCACGGCACCCCGCCCGATGCCGGATGGCAGCAGGCGGTCGACAAGGCCGGACAGCTCAACTGAGCTACCGCCGCGCCGCGCCCTTCACCTTCTTGACCATCGCGCGGACCCGCTGCAGCGCCTGCTCCGCGTCGGTGTCGAACGGGTTGTCGTGCACCATGTACGTCCAGGTCGCGGACGGCCTGCGCAGCCCGTCGGCGGCCAGGTCGATGCCGTCGGCGGTGATCTCGACCGTCGCGAACGTCTCCACCGCGCGGTCGGTGATCTCGTCCGGGATCTTGCGGAACTCGGGGATCGCGGTCCGGTGGAACTCGTCGATCGGCGTCTCCTTGGCAAGGGCCCGCAGGTGGATCGTCTCCCGCACGTCCGCGAGGAACGCGAGGTGCTCGGTCCACCGCTGGTCGAGGTGGAACAGCATGAGCTGCCGCGCCGCCTCCTCCAGCACCTTCTCGTCGTCGACCGACTCGGTCAGCTCCGCCCACCGCTCCTCGGCCTGCGACGCCAGCGTCGTGGCCGCGAGGTCGGTGGTCAGCAGCTCGTCCCGGTACTCCAGCAGCACCTTCCGCTGGTGCTCGATCAGCCGCGTGTAGCGCCAGGTGTTGCGGTGGATCTCCAGCTGGACGCCCTCGGACACCTTCTGCGCGTGGTCGATGAACCGCTTGGTCGTAGCGTCCACGAGGCGCCCGATGTCGTCGTCGTCGGGCTCGGCGCCCGCGGTCGCGTCCGGCGCGTACTGGATCACCTGGTCGTCGCCCAGCGACGCGAACATGATCGACCCGCCGGGGTCGCCCTGCCGGCCGGACCGGCCCCGCAGCTGGTCGTCGAGCCGGCTCGACGGGTACCGCCCGGTGCCGATCACCAGCAGCCCGCCCAGTTCGGCGACCTTGTCGTGTGCCTCGGCGCCGCCGTTCTCCTTGCCGCCCAGCCGGATGTCGGTGCCGCGGCCTGCCATCTGCGTGGACACCGTGACCGCGTCGTACGCGCCGGCCTCGGCCACGATCGCGGCCTCCTGGGCGTCGTTCTTCGCGTTCAGCACGACGCACTCGACCTCGGCGTCGGCCAGCATCTTCGCGAGCCGCTCCGACTCGGCGACGTCCCGCGTGCCGATGAGGATCGGCCGCCCGGTCTTGTGGGTCTTCGCGATCTCCTCGACGATCGCGGTCTCCTTGTTCTCGACCGTGTCGTACAGGCGGTCCACCTCGTCCTCGCGGACGCACGGCGTGTTCGGCGGGATGACCGCGACGCGCAACTCGTAGAACTCCCGCAGCTGCTCGGAAACCGCCACCGCGGTGCCGGTCATGCCGCACACGGTGGCGTACCGGCTGATCAGGCCCTGCACGCTGATCGAGTCGAGCACCTCGCCGCTCTCGGTCGGCCGCAGCCGCTCCTTGGCCTCGACCGCCGCCTGCAACCCGTCCGGCCAGCGCTGTCGCAGCGCGATCCGGCCGCGGGAGCTGTTGATCAGGTGGACCTTGCCGTCGCGGACGATGTAGTCGACGTCCCGCTCCAGCAGCGCGTGCGCGTGCAGCGCGGCGTTGACCGCGGCCAGCCGGTCGCTGTGGTCGCCGGAGTACAGGTCGACGCCGCCCAGCGCCTTCTCGACCACCTTCGCGCCGCGGGCGGTCAGCCACGCGTTGCGGCCGTCCTCGTCCTTCTCGTAGTGCTGGCCCGGCTTGAGCGCGCGGACGATCTTGGCGACCTCGGGGTCGGACTGGCCCTCGTCGGACGACCCGGCCAGCACCAGCGGCACCTTGGCCTCGTCGATCAGCACCGAGTCGGCCTCGTCGACGATCACCACGTCCGGCTTCCGGCCGACCATGTCGTCGACGGAGGTGCACAAACGGTCGCGCAGCACGTCGAAGCCGATCTCGCTGACCGACCCGTACGTCACGTCGGCCGCGTACGCCGCGCGCCGCTCCTCCTGCGAGGAGGTCTGGCTGACCCAGCCGACGGTCACGCCGAGTGCCTCGTAGACCGGTCCCATCCACTCGGCGTCACGCTGGGCGAGGTAGTCGTTGACCGACATGACGTGCACGGCATGGCCCTGCAGCGCGTAGCCGGCGGCCGCGAGCGCCCCGGCGAGCGTCTTGCCCTCACCGGTCGCCATCTGCACGACGTGCCCCTCGAGCAGCTGCATCGTGCCGAGCAGCTGTACGTCATACGGCCGCTCGGACAGCGCCCGCCTGGCCGCCTCCCGGCCGACCGCACACAGCTCGACCAGCTCTTTCTCGTCGAAGCCCGGATCGCCGGCCGTTCTGCGCAGTTCCGCGGCGGCCTCGGTCAGCTCCTCGTCGGAGAGCTCGCCGACCTTTTTCTCCCGCCATTCGATGGAGGACAGCAGCTCCTCGTACCGGGAGATGTCGACGGTGGCAGGCCGGTCCAGGAACCGGCTGAAGCCGGCCTTCACGCGCCGCATGAACGCCGCCACCGACGCTCACCTCCTCGCTCGTCTATCGGTTTACGCCCCGCACGGTAACGGTTTGCCCACCCTTGTGAGTTCCAACTGGCAGGATCACGGACGTGACGACACGCCGCGCAATGGTGACAGCTTCCATCCTGCTCGCTTTAGCCGCGGGTGGCTGTATGACCTCCATAAGCGGCTCTCCGCAGACCGGCGCCCCGGTGGGCCCCGTGCCGGACGACGCCCTGCGGAGGTTCTACGCCCAGAAGCTCGGCTGGGAGGGCTGCGGCGACTACGGCAAGACGGACTACGACCGGGAGGCGTTAGGCGCCGACGGCCTCCAGTGCGCGCACCTGACCGTGCCGCTCGACTACACGAAGCCCGACGGCGACACGATCGAGATCGGCGTCCTGCGCCGCCCCGCCAAGGGCGACCGGATCGGCTCACTGGTCATCAACCCCGGCGGTCCTGGCGCGGCGGGCCTGTCCACGGCGGCCGCGCTGGCCGACGCTGACGACACCCTCGCCGAGCGGTTCGACTTCGTCGGCTTCGACCCCCGCGGCGTCGGCTCCAGTGAGCCGACCGTCGAGTGCCTGACCGACAAGGAGATGGACGCCGAACGCGCCGACGACCTCGAGCTGGACGTGTCGCCGGCCGGCGTCCAGAAGCAGGACGCCGAGGCGAAGGACTTCGGCGCGGAGTGCGAGCGCAACACCGAGCACGGCGAGGAGATGCTCGCGAACATCGGCACCCGCGACGTCGTCAAGGACCTGGACGTCCTCCGGTCGGCGCTGGGCGACGAGAAGCTCACCTACCTCGGCTACTCCTACGGCACCCGGATCGGGAGCACCTACGCGGAGACGTTCCCGAAGAACGTGCGTGCGCTGGTCCTCGACGGCGCGCTCGACCCGTCACAGAGCCCGGTCGAGGAGGTCGTCGCGCAGGGGGCCGGGTTCCAGAAGGCGTTCGACGACTTCGTGGCGTGGTGCGTGAAGGAGCAGGACTGCGCACTGGGCAAGGACAAGAACGCCGCGCTGCAGAAGTTCCAGGACCTGGTGCGGCCGCTGAGCAAGAACCCGGTCGAGGTGAGCGACGGGCGGAAGCTGTCGTACGAGGACGCCACGACCGGCGTGGTGCAGGCGCTGTACTCCGAGCAGCTGTGGGAGCACCTGAACACGGGCCTGAACGAGCTGAGGCAGAACACCGGCGACACGTTGATGCAGCTGGCGGACCTGTACCTGGAACGGGACAAGGACGGCGAGTACTCGACCACCCAGGACGTGTTCACCGCCGTCCGCTGCGTCGACGACCCCCGCGTGACCGACCCGGACGTCGCACTGGAGGTGTCCCGCCAGTACAAGGCGGCGGCCCCCTTCCTTGACGACGGCAACCCCCCGGTCGGCGTGCTGGACTCATGCGCGTACTGGCCGGTCCCCAACACCAGCGAGCCCCACGTGCCGAACGTGCCCAACCTGCCGAAGGTCCTGGTGATCTCCACGACCGGCGACCCGGCAACCCCGTACGAGGCAGGCGTCAACCTGGCCAAGGGCCTCGGCGGCACCCTGCTGACCTACGAGGCCACCCAGCACACCGCGTTCCTCCAGGGCAACAACTGCGTGGACAACGCAGGCACCGCCTACCTCACCAACCTGAAACTCCCCGCCGAAGGCACCCGCTGCAAGTCCTCATAACCCGCGAGTCCCGCGTTCAAACACCGCGAGTCCCGCGTTCAGACACCCCGAGTTGCGGTTTCGTGCACATCGGCCCGCCGGCCGCCGACGAACAGCGCCAGCGCCGCGCCCACCACACACACGACCGCGGTGATCGCGAACGTCTCGCTGTACTGGGTCAGCAACGCGTCGTCGACGGCCGCCCGATAGACCGCCATCTCGCGGTCGAACTGGGCCTCCGGCTTGCCGAACGGCAGCGGCGTGTTCAACGTGGCGGTCAGCGAGTGGAAGCGGTGCAACCCCAGGGCGGCCAGCGCGGCCACCCCGACCAGCATCCCCGTCATCCTGGCCACCACGACGCCCGCCGCCGCGACCCCGTGCTGCACCGCCGGCACCACCCGCAGCGTCGCGGCGGACAGCGGTGCGATCACCACGCCCAGCCCCAGTCCGGTGATCACCAGATCGGTGTCGAGGCGGGGGAGCGACACGAACCCCAGTGAGTGCGGGTTCGACAGCACGTCCAGCGGCCACCGCGAGATCAGCCAGAAGCCGGCGGCCGCCACCAGCAGCCCCGCGCACGCCGGCAGCCGGTCGGCGAACCGCCCCGCCAGCCACCCGCCGAGCAGCGCCCCGACCGGCAGCGCCACCAGGAACCGCACCAGCAGCAGCACGCTCCCGTTGTCGTCCTTGTCCAGCAGCGTCTGCCCGAAAAGGTCCACGTTGACCAGCGTCACCATCAACGCCGCCCCGGCCGCGAGGCTCGCCCCGAGCGCCGCGAGGAGCGGCCCCATCCGCACGCCACGCGTGTCGATCAGCCGCGTTCGCGCCCGCCACTCCCACGCCAGGAATGCCAGGAAGACGACCCCGGCGGCCCCCAGGAGCACGGGCCCCCAGGACGGCAGGACCTGGTTCCGCGGATCCGGGTTGTACAGCCCGACGACCAGCAGCCCGAGCACCACGGCCAGCAACACCGCGCCGACCACGTCCACCCGGACGCGGTCACCCACCCGCGTGTTGCGTGGGACGGTGACCTGCACCGCCGCCATCGCCAGCAACGCGAGCGGCACGTTCACCCAGAACACCCCGCGCCAGCCGAGCAGCGCGGCCAACGCGATCCCGTACACCGGCCCGAGCACGCTGCCGAGCTCCTGCGCCGCGCCGACCGCGCCCAGCACCGCCGACCGCCCACGCGCCGCCCACAGGTCCGCCGCCAGCGCCATCGTCACAGGCAGCAGCGCGCCGCTGGCCACGCCCTGGATCACGCGGCCGGCGACAAGCACATCCGGATTGCCGGCGGCCGCCGTGACCACCGATCCGGCCAGGAACCCCAGCAGGCACAGCTGCAGCAGCAGCTTGCGCCCGAACCGGTCCGACGCCTGCGCGAGCACCGGCATCGCCGCCACGTAACCCAGCAGGTAGCCGGTCACGATCGGGGTAACCCGTTCGAGCCGGTTCAGCGGGATCTGCATGTCGTCGATGATCTGGCGCAGCACGCTGACCACGACGTACGTGTCGAGCGCGCCGAGCAGCACGGCGAGCCCGCCGGCCCCGATCGCGACCGCGCGCCGCTGCCCGCGCTCCGGGGCCACACCCACCTCGGCACTCACTGAGGCGCCGTGATCGTGACCTGCTTGTCGATGTCAGACAGGGAGACGTCCACCGTCGGGTTGCCCTTCAACCCCATCTTCACGCTGGCCTTCACGGGCTGGTGCCCGCCGTCCTTACGTACCCAGAACGTGATGTCGACGTCCGAGTCGACACCCGGCACGAGATCGGCGACCACGTCCTTGGTGACGTCACCCGACACCCGGTAGGTCGACACCCCATCAATGTCCTCGGTGCCCTCGGTCTTCGCGTTCCGCACACTGCTGAGCACGTTCGCGATGCCGTGGTCCGGGTCGAGGATGGCTGCGGGGTCGTACAGGTTCTTCGCGTACGAGGCCGGCACCTTCTGCCACCCGCCGGTCGGGCCCTTGATGTACAGGGCGTCGACCAGCACGAACTCGCCCTCGAACAGGCTGCCCAGCAGGTTCATCGACACGGTGCCCTTGGCCGCGCCCGACTTGCCCTCCCGGGTCAGGTCGCCCTCGGCCTTCTTCACCGGCAGGTCCGGCACCTCGCCGGTCACCGCCAGGGTGAAATGCGCGCTCTTGATGTCCGCCGTCGACTTCGCCGAGGCCTTCAGCAGCCCGCCGCCGTCGGGCAGCGAGCTTGTGTCGGCGGGCTTGTCGTCCGAGGAACACGCCGTGGTGGCGGCCGTGACGAATGCGAGCGTGACGAGCAGAATCCGGCGCATCATGCCGGAATCCTAGGGCTGGCGAACTGAGAGCCCGTTTAGGTATGCCGAAACGTTTTCCGGTAGGCCAGCGGCGAGACACCCAACGCCGCGCGCATGTGCTGCCGCAGCGACGCGCCGGTGCCCAACCCGGCCCGGTCGGCGACCGCGTCGACCGGCAGGTCCGTCGTCTCCAGCAGGTGCCGCGCGTGCTCGACCCGCTGCTGGGTGAGCCAGTTCCCCGGCGACATCCCGGTCTCCGCGCGGAACCGCCGCGAGAACGTCCGCACGCTCATCCGCGCGTGCCCGGCCAGCGCGCTCAGGTCGAGCGGCGCCTCCAGCCGTCGCAACGCCCACGCCCTGGTCGGCGCCGTGCCCTCACTGCCCGGCGCCGGCACCTGCCGGTCGATGTACTGCGACTGCCCGCCCTCGCGCCACGGCGGCACCACGCAGTACCGCGCCGCCCGGTTCGCGACCTCCGTGCCGTGGTCGCGCCGCACGAGGTGCAGGCACAGGTCCACGCCCGCGCCGAGCCCCGCCGAGGTCAGCACGTCGCCGTCGTCCACGAACAGCACGTCCTCGTCGAGTAACACCTTCGGGTACAACTCGCGGAAGTCGTCGGCGTACGCCCAGTGCGTGGTCGCGGGCCGTCCGTCCAGGATCCCGGCCGCGCCGAGCACGAACGCGCCGGTGCAGATTGACATGATCCGCGCGTGCGATGGCACCGTGGCCAGGGCTTTTCCGACCTCGGGTGGCAGGACGCCGTGCCGCCGCGGCCCGGCAACCCGCGTGCCCGGGATGATCACCGTGTCCGACTCGGCCAGTATCGAAGCGTCATGGTCCGGCACCATCGTGAACCCCGAACCCACTCTCACGGGTGAGCGATCGAGCCCGCAGATCCGCACGTCGTACAGCGGCTCACCGTCCTTGTCGGTGGCCTCGCGGAGGATCTGGGGCGGGATCGTCAGGTCGTAACCCACGACCATGTCCAGTGCCAGGACGGCCACGCGATGTGTCATGGCCAGATTCTTTCAGATATTGGCGATCTGGCCACTCGTCAGGCGAGACCGGATCACGCACGCTCACCAGGTGACTCAGCTAGAGCCGCGGCAGCAGGCTGTGCCGACCCCGACCCGACGGATCCACTGGGCGTGGCTGGTGGCCGGGACCGCCTTCGTCACGCTCATCGGCGCGGCCGGCTTCCGCGCGGTGCCCAGCGTGCTCATCGATCCCCTCCACGAGGAGTTCGGCTGGTCACACGCCACGATCTCCTCCGCGGTGTCGATCAACCTCGTGCTGTTCGGCGTCATCTCGCCGTTCGCCGCGGCCCTCATGGACAGCCTGGGCATGCGGCGCGTCGTCGCGGGCGCACTGGTCCTCGTCGCCGCCGGCAGCGGCCTCACGGTCTTCATGACCTCGAGCTGGCAGCTCCTGCTCTGCTGGGGCGTGCTGGTCGGCGTCGGCACCGGCTCGATGTCCATGGCCTTCGTGGCGACCGTCACAGGACGCTGGTTCGTCAGGCACCGCGGCCTGGTCAGCGGCGTCCTCACCGCCGCGGGCGCCACCGGCCAGCTGGTCTTCCTCCCCCTGGTCGCGGCACTCGCGACCGCACACGGCTGGCGGACCCCGGCCCTGGTCGTCGCGGCCGCTGCCCTGGCCGTCGTCCCACTCGTGCTGATCCTGCTCCGCGACCACCCGAAGGACGTCGGCACGACCGCCTACGGCGCGACCCCCGACGAGGTGATGCCCACCGGTCCGGTCACCGGCAGCAGCGCCGCCCGGGCTTTCGGCGCACTGCGCGCCGCCGCCCGCACGAGGACCTTCTGGCTGCTCGCCGGCGGCTTCGCGATCTGCGGCATGTCCACCAACGGCCTGGTCGGCACGCACTTCGTCACCGCGGCCCACGACCACGGCATGCCGCAGACAACCGCGGCGTCCCTGCTCGCGCTGGTCGGCATCTTCGACGTCGCCGGCACCATCTTCTCCGGCTGGCTCACCGATCGGGTGGATCCGCGACTACTCCTCGGCGTCTACTACACCCTGCGCGGCCTGTCGCTGGTCGTCCTGCCCTCGCTGTTCGGACCGAACACCGAGCCACCCATGTGGGCGTTCATCGTGTTCTACGGCCTGGACTGGATCGCGACCGTCCCGCCCACCGTGGCGCTGTGCCGCAACCGTTTCGGCACGTCGGGCCCGGTGGTGTTCGGCTGGGTGTTCGCCTCCCACCAGATCGGCGCGGCACTCGCGGCCGTCGGCGCGGGCGCGATCCGGGACACACAGGGGAGCTACGACCTGGCCTGGTTCATGGCCGGTGGCCTGTGTGGGTTGGCCGCGCTGCTGTCGCTCGCGATTCGCCCGATCCGGGAACCTGCCCATGCCGAAACACGCAGTTAACACGATCTACCTAGGCTGCCGGCATGGACCGTCAGCAAGAGTTCGTCCTCCGCACCCTCGAGGAGCGGGACATCCGCTTCGTGCGCCTGTGGTTCACCGATGTGCTCGGCTTCCTGAAGTCGGTCGCGGTGGCCCCCGCCGAGCTGGAGGGCGCCTTCGCCGAGGGCATCGGCTTCGACGGTTCAGCCATCGAGGGCTTCGCGCGGGTGTACGAGTCCGACATGGTCGCGCGCCCCGACCCGGCGACCTTCCAGGTGCTGCCCTGGGAGGACCGTGAGGGGCATCACTACGCGGCGCGCATGTTCTGCGACATCGCGATGCCTGACGGGTCACCCTCCTGGGCGGACCCCAGGCACGTTCTGCGACGGACCCTGGCCAAGGCCAGCGAGTCCGGGTTCACCTGCTACGTGCACCCCGAGATCGAGTTCTTCCTGCTCAGAGACCTGCCGGACGACGGACGCGAGCCCATCCCGGCGGACAACGGCGGGTACTTCGACCAGGCGAGCCACGAGACCGCGACACACTTCCGGCGTCACGCGATCGAGACCCTCGAGGCGATGGGTATCTCCGTCGAGTTCTCCCACCACGAGGGGGCTCCCGGCCAGCAGGAGATCGACCTGCGGTATGCGGACGCCCTGACCATGGCCGACAACGTGATGACGTTCCGGTACGTGGTCAAGGAAGTGGCCATCACGCAGGGCGTCCGTGCGTCGTTCATGCCGAAGCCGTTCACCGACCAGCCGGGGTCGGGCATGCACACGCACGTGAGCCTGTTCGAGGGCGACCAGAACGCGTTCTACGACAGCGAGGACCCGTACCAGCTGTCCAAGACCGGCAAGGCCTTCGTGGCCGGGCTGCTCAAGCACGCGCGGGAGATCTCCGCGGTCACGAACCAGTGGGTCAACTCGTACAAACGCCTGATCGTGGGCGGTGAGGCACCCACAACGGTGTGCTGGGGTCACGCGAACCGGTCAGCCCTCGTCAGAGTGCCGATGTACTCCGTCGGCAAGGCGTCCTCCCGTCGGGTGGAGATCCGCAGCCTGGACACGGCGTGCAACCCGTACCTGGCGTACGCGGTCATCCTCGCGGCCGGGCTGAAGGGCGTGGAGGAGGGCTACGAGCTGCCGCCCGCGGCCGAGGACGACGTGTGGTCGCTGACCGACGCCGAACGCCGTGCGGCCGGCTACGCGAACCTGCCCCAGAACCTGGGGGAGGCCCTGGCGGCCATGGAGGGGTCCGAGTTGGTGGCCGAGACCCTGGGCGAACACGTCTTTGATTTTTTTCTTCGGAACAAGCGGAACGAGTGGGACGCATACCGCCGCTCGGTGACCCCCTATGAGCTGCGGACTTTGCTGCCGCTGCTCTAGCCGCAAGCCGCTGACCAGCCGATTTGACTTGTGCACGCACCGCCCGATAACTTTCTCCTCGTCGCACAGAGCGGCGGACCGGACAGGAACTAGCAAGCCTGACCCCCCTCCGACGCGAAACCCGGCCTCTGATACACTTCAGTGGCTGGATGCGAACGGGCCAAGCGGGTTGACACCGCGAGACGGACCGGATAGCATGTAGCGGCACTGCTCGAAGCGGTAAGCCTCCCAAGCGGGACCGTCTCAGGTCTCCCAAGTAGGGATTGGCGCTTCGGCAACCAAAGCGGTAAACCAACTGGCGTCTCTCGGACCATGTTGCAAACGCGGCATGTTACGGATGAACGTGTGTTGTTTGAGAACTCAACAGTGTGCCGATAAATGCTAGTGAGCTTGTGCCGGCCTTGTTTTTTGCGAGGTTTGGTATTTTTGCTGGGATTTCTCTACACAATGATGCATTGTTGGAGAGTTTGATCCTGGCTCAGG
>NZ_DASQCC010000096.1:0-11034 GCF_035634895.1 Actinophytocola sp.
GTACGTCGTCCTCCAGGGCCGTCCCGCCCCCGCGCCGGCGCCGGACCGGGCCGAGCCCGCGGTGGTGCCGTGGGTGCTCTCGGCCAGGACGGAGACCGCGCTGCGGGCGCAGGCGGCCCGGCTCCTGTCCCACCTCGCCGAGTCCGCCGTCCCCGAAGCCGACGTCGCCGCGTCCCTCGCGACGACCAGGGCGGCCATGGCACACCGGGCGGTCGTCGTCGCGGCGGACCCGCGACCGGCGCTGACCGCGCTCACCGCCGGCGACGTCGCCCCCGACCTGGTCATGGACTCCGCGGTCACCAACGCGAGGACGGTCTTCGTCTTCCCCGGCCAGGGATCGCAGTGGACCGGGATGGCGGTCGGGCTGGCCGAGGACTTCCCGGTCTTCGCCGACAGCCTGCGGGAGTGCGCCGCCGCGCTGGCCGACCACGTCGACTGGGACCTCATGGCGGTGCTCTCCGACGAGCAGGCGCTCCGGCGCGTCGACGTGGTGCAGCCCGCCCTGTTCGCGGTGATGGTCTCGCTCGCCGCGCTGTGGCGTTCCTTCGGCGTCCGGCCCGACGCCGTGATCGGCCACTCGCAGGGCGAGATCGCGGCCGCGTGCGTCGCGGGCGCACTGTCCATAGAGGATGCCGCCAGGGTGGTGGCGCTGCGCAGCCGGGCGCTGGCCGAGCTGACCGGCCGGGGCGGCATGGTGTCGGTCGCACTGTCCCGGGAGGACGTCGGCGACCTGCTCGGCGACCGGCTGGGCATCGCCGCCGTCAACGGTCCGGGATCGGTCGTCGTGTCCGGCGACTCCGACGCGCTCGACGTGCTGCTCGCCGACTGCGAACGCGCCGGGGTCCGCGCCCGCAGGGTGCCGGTGGACTACGCCTCCCACTCCGACCACGTCGAGGCGATCCGCGAGCACCTGCTCGCGGCGCTGGCACCGATCCGGCCGAAGCAGCCGGAGGTGCCGATGTTTTCCACCGTCACGGGCGACTGGCTCGACACCACCGGGCTGGACGCCGCGTACTGGTACCGCAACCTGCGGGAGACCGTCCTGTTCGGACCGGCGGTCGGCACCCTGCTCGAGCTGGGGCACACGGTGTTCGCCGAGGTCAGCCCGCACCCGGTACTGACCGTCGGAGTGCAGGAGTCGATCGACGCCACCGCGAGGGACGCCGTCGTGACCGGCTCGCTCCGCCGCGACGACGGGCGAGCACCCCGGTTCGTCGCCGGACTCGCCGAGGCATGGGCCCACGGCGCACCGGTGGACTGGTCCCGCGCGTTCGGCCCCGAGGTGCGCCGGGTCGAGCTGCCGACCTACCCGTTCGAACACCGGCGGTACTGGATCGACCCCGTGACCCCCACCGGCAGTCGCCTGGACGACTGGCGGTACCGGATCGCCTGGCGTGCGGTCGATCCCACGACCGCGAAGCCGGTGTCCGGGCGCTGGTTCGTGGTGGCGCGACCAGAAGACGCCGGCCAGGACCTGGTTGCCGGCGTGCTCGCGGCACTGACCGCGGCGGGCGCGGCGCCGGTCCTGGTCGGACCTGCCGAGATCACCGGCGCTCTCGTGGAGGACGTCGCCGGCGTGGTGTCCCTGCTCGCCGTGGACGAGTCACCGGAGGCCGATCACCCGGTCGTCCCGGCGGGCCTGGCCGCGACCCTGGAGCTGACGCGTGCCGTGCACGCGTCGGGCCGGCGGACACCCGTGTGGCTCCTCACGAGGAACGCCGTCGCCACCGGCCACCGCGACACGGCGATCAGGCCGGCACAGGCCCAGATCTGGGGGCTCGGCCGCGTGGTCGGGTTGGAACACCCCGAGTTCTGGGGCGGGCTGGTCGACCTGCCCGCCGAGTGGGACGAGGACGTCGCGGACCGGCTGTGCGCGGTGTTGGGTGGCATCGGCGACGAGGACCAGGTTGCCGTGCGCGGTGCCGGGGTGTTCGTCCGCAGGCTGGTGCGGGCGCCGCTCGACGACGTGCGGGCCGGGACGGGCTGGCGGCCGAGCGGAACCGTTCTGGTCACCGGCGGCACCGGAGCGTTGGGTTCGCAGGTCGCCAGGTGGGCGGCGCGGCACGGCGCCGAGCACCTCGTGCTGGTCAGCAGGAGCGGCCAACGCGCACCGAAGGCGGCACAGGTCGCCGCCGAGGTCGCCGCGCTCGGCGCACGGGCCTCGGTGGTGGCCTGCGACGTCACGGACCGGGCGACGCTCGCCGCGGTCATGGCGGAGCACACGCCGACCGCCGTGTTCCATACCGCCGGAGTGGGACAGCTGACCCCGCTCAGTCAGACCACTGTGGACGAGCTGGCGGCGGTCGTCGGCGCCAAGGTCGCCGGCGCGTCGGTGCTCGACGAGCTGGCCGGGCCCGAGGTCGAGGCGTTCGTGCTGTTCTCCTCCAACGCCGGGGTGTGGGGGAGTGGCGGCCAGGGCGCCTATGCCGCCGGGAACGCCTTCCTCGACGCGCTGGCCGAGCGTCGTCGCGCACGCGGACTGGCCGGCACGTCCGTGGCGTGGGGATCGTGGAGCGGTGCCGGGATCGCGGCCGAGGACGGCGCGGCGGCGCACCTGCGCGCCCACGGCATCCGGCCCATGGATCCCGAGGCCGCGGTGGCGGCGCTCGGGCAGGTGCTCGACCGGGACGAGACCGTCACCGCGATCGCCGACGTCGACTGGTCGGTGTTCGTCCCCGCCTTCACCGCGAGGCGCACCCGACCGCTCATCGCAGACCTGCCGGAGGCCAACCAGATCAGCGAACCCGCCGGCCCGGCAGAGCCCGTGCCGTCGGACCTGTCCGAACAGGACTGGCTCGACCTGGTGCACGCACACGCCGCGGCGGTGCTCGGGCTCACGGAACGGGTTCCGGCCGACCGCGCGCTGCGGGAACTGGGTCTCGACTCGCTCACCGCCGTCCGGCTGCGCAACCGGCTCGTCTCGGCCACCGGGCTGACGCTGCCGACCACGGTGGTGTTCGACCACCCGACGGTCGCGGAACTCGCCGGTTTCCTCCGCGCACGGGCGCTGGGCGTCGACGCGCGGCCCGCGGTGGCGGCTACGACGGTCGACCCCGGTGAGCCGATCGCGATCGTGGCGATGAGCTGCCGCTACCCCGGCGGCGCCGACTCGCCGGAGGACCTGTGGCGACTGGTCGAGCAGGGTCGGGAAACGGTTTCGGAGTTTCCCGCCGACCGGGGCTTTGACCTCGACGCGATCTACGACCCCGACCCGGACCGTCCCGGCGCCACCTACGTGCGCACCGGATCCTTCGTCCAGGACGTCGGGCACTTCGACGCTGGACTGTTCGGGATCTCCCCCCGTGAGGCGCTGGCGATGGACCCGCAGCAGCGGCTGCTGCTCGAGGCGTCGTGGGAGCTGTTCGAACGGGCCGGCATCGACCCGTCCTCGTTGCGGGGCAGCAGGACCGGCGTGTTCGCGGGCGCCCAGTCCCAGGGGTATGGCGTTGGGGAGGCCGCTTCCGGCGCGGAGGGGTACCAGCTGACCGGCGGCGCCACGGCCGTCGTCTCCGGTCGGGTCGCGTACGCGTTCGGGTTGCAGGGTCCGGCGATCACCGTCGACACCGCCTGCTCGTCGTCGCTGGTGGCGATGCACCTCGCCGCACAGGCCCTGCGGCAGGACGAGTGCTCCCTCGCCGTGGTGGGCGGGGTGGCCGTCGTGGTCGGTCCGACCGCCTTCGTCGAGTTCAGCCGGCAGCGCGGCCTCGCACCCGACGGCCGCTGCAAGCCGTTCGCCGCCGCCGCCGACGGCACGGCATGGGGTGAGGGGGTCGGCGCGGTACTGCTGGAACGGCTCTCCGACGCCGAACGCAACGGGCACGAGATACTCGCCGTGATCCGCGGCTCCGCGGTGAACTCCGACGGCGCGTCCAACGGGTTGAGCGCGCCGAGCGGTCATGCGCAGCAACGGGTGATCCGGGCCGCCCTGGCCGCCGCCGGGCTGACGGGTGCGGACGTGGACGTCGTGGAGGCGCACGGCACCGGGACGACCCTCGGCGACCCCATCGAGGCCGAGGCCCTGCTGGCCACCTATGGCCAAGACCGCGACCGGCCGCTCTGGCTCGGTTCGGTGAAGTCGAACATCGGTCACACGGCGGCCGCGAGCGGCATGGCCGGCGTGCTCAAGATGGTGCTGGCCATGCGGCACGGGACGCTGCCCGCGACCCTGCACGTCGACGAACCGACACCGAACGCCGACTGGACAGCCGGGTCGGTGTCGCTGCTGACCGAGGCGCGACCGTGGCCGGACGGACCGCGCAGGGCCGGTGTCTCGTCGTTCGGCGTCAGCGGCACCAACGCCCACGTGATCATCGAGGCCCCACCGGCGGCACCCGCCGCCCCGACACGGGACGTCGCCGCCCGATCCGCGCTGCCGTGGCTGCTGTCCGGCGCGGACGAGCAGGCGGTTCGCGAACAGGCGGCCCGTCTCAGGTCGGCCGTCGACCTCGGGGCGGCGGACGTGGCGCACACCCTCGTGACCGCGAGAGCCGCGCTGGACCATCGCGCCGTGGTCGTCGCCGCCGATCGGGACGGTTTCCTGCGTGGACTCGACGACATCGCCGGCGGTGGCGGCTCGATCGGCACCCCGGTGCCGGGCAGGCTCGCCTTCCTGTTCTCCGGCCAGGGTTCGCAGCGGGTGGGCATGGGACGCCGGCTCCACGCCGAGTTCCCGGTGTTCGCGGCCGCGTTCGACGAGGTCTGCGCGGGGCTCGCGACGGACGTGCCGCTGCGTGACGTGGTCTTCGGTGGTGAGCCCGAGCTGCTGGACCGCACCGCCTACAGCCAGGCCGGCCTGTTCGCGCTGGAGGTGGCGCTGTTCCGGCTCGTCGAGTCGTGGGGCGTGCGGCCTGACGTCCTCGTCGGGCACTCGATCGGCGAACTGGCGGCCGCGCACGTCGCGGGCGTGCTGTCCATCGAGGACGCCTGCACTCTGGTGTCCGCACGCGGCAGGCTGATGCAGGCACTGCCGGAGGGCGGTGCGATGGTCGCGATCACGGCCACGCCGGCCGAGATCGCGCCGGCACTGACCGACGTGGTGTGCCTGGCCGCCGTCAACGGCCCGTCGTCGGTGGTGATCTCCGGTGAGGAGAGCGCCGTGCTCGCCGAGGCAGGCCGGTGGGCGGCCATGGGCCGCAGGACCAGGCGGCTCACGGTCAGCCACGCCTTCCACTCGTCGCTCATGGCCCCGATGCTCGACGAGTTCCTTGCCGTGGCGGCCACGCTGACCTTCCACGAGCCACGCATCCCGATCGTGTCCACCGTGTCCGGTGCGCTCCAGCAGGAGTACAGCGCCCAGTACTGGGTCGACCACGTCCGGCGGCCGGTGCTGTTCCACGACGGCGTACTGGCCGCGGGTGCCGTGACCATGCTGGAGCTCGGACCTGACGGTGTTCTGACCGCGCTCGGCCAGGACACCGCGCCCGACGCGGAACTCGTCAGCGCACTGCGCGCGAACACCGCCGAGGTCGAGACGATCACGGCCGCGGTCGGCAGGCTGCACTCCCGAGGCCACGCGGTGGACTGGCGCGCGGTGCTCGCCGGAACCGGCGGTGCGACGGTGCCGCTGCCCACCTACCCGTTCCAGCGTCGTCGTTACTGGCTGGCGCCCGGTCCTGCGCACGCCACCGGACCCGGCATGCGGCAGGCGGAACACCCGCTGCTCGACGGGGTGCTGCCGATGCCGGACGATGGTGTGGAGCTGGTCGGGCTGCTGTCCACCCGTACCCGGCCGTGGCTCGCCGACCACGCCGTCCGTGACACGGTTCTGTTGCCGGGCACGGCTTTCGTGGACCTCGCACTGCGTGCCGGGGAGGAGGGCGGGTGCGACCGGATCGAGGAGCTGGTGATCGAGGCACCACTCGTGTTGGCCGGCGCCGTGCACCTGCGGGTGTCGCTCGGCGCGGCGGACGAGCACGGACACCGGACCGTCGCCGTCCACTCCAGGCCCGACGAGAGGGACGGCGACCCCTGGACCCGGCATGCCACCGGCACCGTCACACCCGCGCGACCGGTCCAGGCCGCCGCCGACACGATCTGGCCCCCGGCGGGCGCGGCGCCCCTCGACACCTCCGGTGTCTACGAGGACCTCGCCGCGCGTGGTTACCACTACGGCCCGGCGTTCGTCGGACTCCGCACGGCGTGGCGGCGCGGCGACGAGGTGTTCGCCGAGGTCGAGCTGCCAGACGGTGCCGGGGAGGTGGACGACTTCCTGCTCCACCCGGCACTGACCGACGCCGCGTTGCACGCCATGGGTTTCGGCCCGCTCGCCGACGAGGACGGCACGAGGCTCCCCTTCCTGTGGCGCGGGGTCACGGTGTCCGCGTCCGGGGCGACCGCGCTGCGAGTGGCCATCACCGTCACCGGTGCCGACGAGGTCTCGGTGCGACTGGCCGATCCCGCCGGCGCCCCGGTCGCGACGGTGGACTCGTTGCTGCTGCGTACGATCCGCGAGGACCAGCTCACCGCGGCCACCGACCCGTTGCGGTGCCTGGAATGGCGGCCGGCGCCGGCCGACGGCCCGGCCGTCGACGGCGACCTGGTCGTCGAGGAGATCACCGGCTTCCCGGACGTGCGTGGCGCGACCTCGCACGCCCTGGCGCTGGTGCGTGCGGCGCTGGCCGACGAGACGCCGACCCAGGTGCTGGTCACCCGAGGGGCGACCGGGCACGCCCCGGACCTCCCCGGCGCCGCGGTGTGGGGCCTCGTCCGGTCCGTCCAGGCCGAACACCCCGGCCGGTTCGTCCTGCTGGACACCGACACCGACGACTGGCGGACAACGGAAGCCGCGGTACGCGTGGCGATCGGCGCCGGCGAGTCGCAGCTCGCCGTGCGTGACGGCGAACTGCTCGTCCCCGCGGTCGTCCCGGTGACCGACGAGCTGGCCGTACCCGACGGCGGTGACTGGCGGTTGACCCGCACCCCCGGCGGCACCGCCGACAGTCTCGTGCTCGCGGCCCGGCCGCTCGGTGAGCCGGGCCCCGGCCAGGTGCGAGTCGCGGTGCGGGCCGCCGGCCTGAACTTCCGCGACGCGCTGATCACCCTCGGCATGTACCCCGGTGAGGCCCCGCTGGGCAGCGAGGGCGCCGGTGTGGTGGTGGCGACCGGGCCGGGCGTCACCGGGATCGCGCCTGGCGAGCGGGTCATGGGCCTGTTCACCGACGGCTTCGGTCCCTTCGCGACGGCCGACCACCGGCTGCTGGCACCGGTACCGCCCGGCTGGTCGTTCACGGAGGCCGCCGCCGTCCCCGTCGCCTTCTGCACCGCCTACCACGCACTGGTCGACCTCGCCGAGCTGCGGGCGGGGCAGACCGTGCTCGTGCACGCGGGTGCCGGCGGTGTCGGCATGGCCGCGGTCCAGCTGGCGCACCACCTCGGCGCCGAGGTCTTCGCCACGGCGAGCCCCGGGAAGTGGGACACCCTGCGTGGCCTCGGCCTCGACGACGAGCACATCGCGTCGTCGCGGACGACCGACTTCGCACCGGCCTTCCTGGCCGCGACCGGGGGCCGGGGTGTGGACGTGGTGCTCAACGCCCTGGCGGGCGAGTACGTCGACGCGTCCCTGCGTGTCCTGTCGCCCGGCGGCAGGTTCGTCGAGATGGGCAAGACCGACCTCCGAGACCCCGACCACGTCGCCGCCACCCACGACGTGGCCTACCGGGCCTTCGACCTGCTCGACGCGGGCCAGGACCGGGTCGGCGAGATCCTGCGCATCGTGCTGGGCCTGCTCGAGGACGGCAGAGTCGTCCCGCTCCCGGTGTCCACGTGGGACATCCGGCGGGCGCGGGAGGCCGTCCGGCACCTGGCGGCGGCCAAGCACGTCGGCAAGCTGGTGCTGACCGTCCCGGCGCCGATCGACCCCGCCGGCACCGTCGTGGTCACCGGCGCGTCCGGGGTGCTCGGCGGACTGGTCGCACGCCACCTCGTCGAGCGGCACGGCGTCCGCGACCTGCTCCTGCTCGCCCGCGGCCCGGTGCCCGGCCAGCTCCGCGACGACCTGACACTGGCCGGTGCGCGGGTGACGGCCACCGTGTGCGACGTCGCCGACCGCGACGCGCTCGCGCGTGCGATCGCCGGCCGGCGGCTCACCGCCGTCGTGCACGCGGCAGGCGTGCTCGACGACGGCGTGGTCGAGTCGATGACACCGGACCGGATCGACGCCGTGCTGCGGCCGAAGCTCGACGCGGCCCGGTGGCTCCACGAGCTGACCGAGGACCAGGACCTCGCCGCCTTCGTGCTGTTCTCCTCGGCCGCGGCGACGCTCGGCAACCCCGGCCAGGCCAACTACACGGCAGCCAACGCGGCCATGGACGCCCTGGCGGCATGCCGGCACGACCTCGGTCTGCCCGCGCGGTCGCTCGCGTGGGGTCCCTGGGCGGGCGGCGGGATGGCCGACGCGCTGGGTGCGGCCGACCGGCGGCGGATGGCCCGTGCGGGCCTCGCGCCGCTGACCGAGGAGCAGGGCCTGGCCATGCTGGACGCCGCGCTCCACCGCTCCGAACCGGTTCTGCTGGCCCTGCGGCAGACCGGTCGCGCCGACTCGCCCCTGCTGCGCGACCGGGGCCGCCGGGTCCGGCGGACCGCGGCACCACCGCCGGCAGGCCTGGTCGGACAGCTCGCCGGGCTGGCGGGACCCGCGCGGGAGCGGGTGGTGCTGGCGGCCGTGCGGCGCGAGGTCGCCGCGGTGCTCGGGTTCGAGTCCGTCGAACAGGTCACCGCCGGGCAGAGCTTCGAGAAACTGGGCCTCGACTCGCTGACCGGGGTGGAGCTGCGCAACCGCCTGCACACCGCGACCGGACTGCGGCTGCCCGCAACCCTGGTATTCGACCTGCCGACCGCCGAGGAATTGACACGGTATCTCGTGACCGAAATGTCTCCCGCCGCCGAATCCGGTGAGAAATCTGTTACGGTCGAAATAGAGCGCCTCGAGAAAATGCTGCGAGAACTGTCCGCCGACAGTGTCGAGTCGGCTCGGGTCGGGATACGCCTGCGGAAGTTGGCCGCGGTGTGGGAGGCGCGGGAACGGGGCGCTGGCGACGACGTTGACGACGGCGCTGACCACGCGGTATCCGCCTCGGCCGACCTCGAGTCGGCGACCGACGACGAGCTGTTCGACCTCATTCGCGAAGAACTCGGCCGCTGACCGGAAGAATGCATTTCTATTTCCTCTCCGAATATCGCCGAATGGGGTGCTAGGGGCTCGGTAGGGGTTGTTCGGCTGTCCGGGTCTGCACGAGCATCGAAGTGGTGAACCCTTCTGGAAACGGATGGCGTTGAATGGCGAACGACGAGACTCTCCGCGAATACCTGAAGCTGGTCACCGCCGATCTGCGGGAGTCCCGTCAACGCCTGCGTGCCATGGAGGAGGCGGAACACGAGCCCATCGCCGTGGTCGCGATGAGCTGCCGCCTGCCGGGCGGGGTGCGGAGCCCGGAGGACCTGTGGCGGCTGGTCGCCGACGGCCGGGACGCCGTCTCCGCGTTCCCGTCCGACCGCGGCTGGGACCTCGACCGGCTCTACCACCCGGACCCCGACCACCCCGGCACCTGCTACACCCGTGAGGGCGGGTTCCTGCACGACGCGGCCGACTTCGACCCGGCGTTCTTCGGTGTCTCACCGCGTGAGGCGCTCGCCATGGACCCCCAGCAGCGGCTGCTGCTGGAGACCGCCCACGAGGCGTTCGAACGAGCCGGACTCGCGCCGTCCTCCCTGCGGGGCACCAGAACCGGCGTCTTCGTCGGGATGACCGGCCAGGACTACGGGCCACGGCCCGGCGCGAGCGCCGACGCGCTCGGCGGCTACCTGATGACCGGCAACACCGCGAGCGTCGCGTCCGGGCGGGTCGCGTTCACCTACGGGCTGGAGGGCCCGGCCGTCACCGTCGACACCGCGTGCTCGTCGTCGCTCGTGGCGATCCACCTCGCGGCCCAGGCGCTGCGTCGCGGCGAGTGCGTGCTCGCGCTGGCCGGCGGGGTGACGGTGATGTGCTCGCCAGGAGCCTTCATCGAGTTCAGCAGGCAACGTGGGCTCGCCCCGGACGGGCGCTGCAAGTCCTTCGCCGCCTCGGCCGACGGCACGGGGTGGTCGGAGGGCGCCGGCCTGGTCCTGCTGGAGCGGCTCTCCGACGCCCGGCGCGAAGGGCACGAGGTCCTCGCCGTGCTGCGCGGCTCCTCGGTGAACTCCGACGGCGCCTCCAACGGCCTGACCGCGCCGAACGGCCCGTCCCAGCAGCGCGTCATCCTGGGTGCGCTGCGTGACGCTGGGCTGACGCCGGCCGACGTGGACGCCGTGGAGGCACACGGCACCGGCACCCGGCTCGGCGATCCCATCGAGGCGCAGGCGATCATCGCGGCCTACGGCCAGGACCGCGAACAGCCGCTGCTGCTCGGTTCGCTCAAGTCCAACATCGGCCACAGCCAGGGCGCGGCGGGTGTCGCCGGTGTCCTCAAGATGATCATGGCGATGCGGCACGGGGTGCTGCCCGCCACCCTGCACGTGGACGAGCCGACCCCGCACGTCGACTGGTCGGCCGGTGCGGTGGCGCTGCTGACCGCGAACGAACCGTGGCCGGAGGTCGCGCGACCGAGGCGTGCGGGCGTGTCCTCGTTCGGGATCAGCGGGACCAACGCACACGTCGTGCTGGAGCAGGCGCCACCGGCCGCGCCGGCGCCCGAGCGGGCTCCCGCGCCCTCGATCCCGTGGGTGGTCTCCGGACACACGGCCCCGGCACTGCGTGACCAGGCCGACCGGCTCCGACACTCCCTCGCCGGCCAGCGCCCGGACGACGTCGGGTTCTCCCTGGCCACCGGCCGCGACCCCCTCGACCACCGAGCAGTGGTCGTCGCCACCGACACCGACGACCTGCGTGCTGGCCTGGACCTGCTCGCCGACGGGGCGGACGGCCCCGGGGTGGTCACGGGGCGCGTGGTGCCCGGCGCGACGGCGTTCCTGTTCTCCGGACAGGGATCGCAGCGTGCCGGGATGGGCCGGGAGCTGTACGCGGCCTTCCCGGTGTTCGCCGAGGCGTTCGACGAGGTC
>NZ_DASQCC010000097.1:0-11773 GCF_035634895.1 Actinophytocola sp.
GACGGCCCTGGAGGACGACGTGCGCGTTGGTGCCGCTCATCCCGAACGCCGACACCGCACTGCGGCGTGGCCTGCCGGTCTCCGGCCACTCTTCGGCCTCGGTCAGCAGCCGCACATCCCCCGCGCCCCAGTCGACTCGTGAGGTCGGGGTGTCGACGTGCAGGGTCTTGGGCATCAGCCCGTGGCGCATGGCGAGCACGGCCTTGATCACGCCGCCGACGCCGGCCGCCGCGGCGGTGTGGCCGATGTTGGACTTGACCGACCCGAGCCGCAGCGGCCGGTCCCGGCGGCCCCGGCCGTAGGTCGCGATGAGTGCCTGCGCCTCGATCGGGTCGCCGAGCCTGGTGCCCGTGCCGTGGGCCTCGACCAGGTCCACGTCGGCGCCGGTCAGGCCGGCGTCGGCGAGCGCACGCTGGATCACCCGCTGCTGCGCGGGGCCGTTCGGCGCGGTGAGGCCGTTGGACGTGCCGTCGGAGTTGACCGCGGACCCGAGCATGACGGCCAACACCGGGTGGCCGAGGCGTTCGGCGTCGGACAGCCGCTCCACGAGCACGATCCCCGCGCCCTCGCCCCAGCCGGTGCCGTCGGCGGCCTCGGCGAACGGCTTGCACCGCCCGTCCGGCGCCAGTCCTCGCTGCCTGCTGAACTCGACGAACGCACCGGGGCCGGCGAGCACGGTCGCGCCACCCGCGAGCGCCAGCGAGCACTCGCCCCGGCGCAGGGACGAAGCGGCGAGGTGCAGTGCGACCAGTGAGGAGGAGCAGGCGGTGTCGACGGTGATCGCCGGGCCCTCCAGCCCGAGCGCGTACGCGACCCGTCCCGACGCGACGCTGGCGGAGGTGCCGGTGAGCAGGTGGCCCTCCAGGTCGGGTGGCACCGGGCCGCCTCTGGCGACGTAGTCCTGTCCGTTGGTGCCGGTGAACACCCCCGTCGCGCTGCCCCGGACCGTCGTCGGGTCGATGCCGGCCCGTTCGAACGCCTCCCACGAGATCTCGAGCAGCAGCCGGTGCTGCGGGTCGGTGGCCAGCGCCTCGGTCGGGGAGATGCCGAAGAACTCCGCGTCGAACCCGGCCACGTCGTCGAGGAAGCCGCCCGAGCGGGTGTAGGAGGTGCCTGGTGTGTCCGGGTCCGGGTCGTACAGCCGCGTCAGCGGCCAGCCCCGGTCGGTGGGGAACTCCGTGATCGCGTCGGTCCCGACGGCGACGAGCCGCCAGAGGTCCTCGGGGGTGCGCACGCCGCCCGGGTACCGGCAGGCCATGCCGACGATCGCGATCGGCTCCGTCGCGGCCGAGGTCAGCTCGGCGACGCGTCGCTTCGAGCGTCGCAGCTCGCCGGTCATCCAGCGGAGCTGCTCCACCAGTTCTGCCTCGTTCGCCATCCGGCGCTCAGCCCTCTCGGAACTCGTTCTGGATGAGACGCAGCAGTTCGTCCGCGCCCGCCGACGCCACCTGGTCGTCGGCGTGCTCACCGATGGGCGCCGTCCGTGCCGGTTCGCGATCCCAGTCGGCGAGCAGTGCGCGCAGCCTGCCGGCGATCCCGTCGCGTTCGGGTCCGTCCGGGTCGTAGGCGAGCAGTTCGGCCGCCAGGTCGTCGAGTACGTCCGCCGGCGACCGGCCGTCGCCGAGGACCTGGGTGACGAGGTGGTCGGTCAGCCCGGTCGGCGTCGGGTGGTCGAACACGAGGCTCGGCGGGAACGTCAGGCCGGTGACCGCGCAGAGGCGGTTGCGCAGGTCCACGGCGGTCAGCGAGTCGAACCCGAGGTCGCGGAAGGGCCGGTCGGGTTCGACCTGGCGACCGGGTGCGTAGCCGAGCGCGGCGGCGGTCTGCTCGCACACCAGGTCGAGCACGACCCGGTCGCGGTGCGCCGCGGGGACTCCGGCCAGCCGGTCGGCCAGGGCCGGCACCGCCAACGGCGCGGGAGCCGGGGCGGTGTACGGCAGCAGCGTGCTGGGCCGGGCCGCGGTGTAGCCGGCGGCGAAGACCGGCCAGTCGACGTCGGCGACCACGACCGTGGTGTCACCCCGGCCGACCGCGCGGCGCAGCTCCGCGACGGCCCGTTCCGGGGTGAGTGCGGAGATGCCGCGCCTGCGCAGGTGTTCACCGGCGTCTCCACCCGCCATGCCGGCACCCGCCCACGGGCCCCAGGCGATCGACGTGGCGGCCTTGCCGGCCGCCCCGCGGTGTTCGGCGAACGCGTCCAGGTAGGCGTTGGCGGCGGCGTAGGCGCCGAGCCCGCCACTGCCCCAGGCCGCGGCGATCGACGAGAACAGCACGAAGGCGTCGAGCGGCTCGTCGCCCAGGACCGCGTCGAGGTTGTCCACGCCGGCGACCTTCGCGGCGGTCACGTCGTCGAACGCGGACAGGTCGGTCGTGTCGGACAGCTTCTGCGGTGCGCCGGCCAGGTGGACGACGGCCCGGATCGGCGGCGCGTCGGTCCGGACACGCCCGACGAGGTCCGCGAGTGCCTCCCGGTCGGTGATGTCGCACGCGGCCACGGTCACGCCCGCGCCGAGCGCGGTGAGGTCCGCGACCAGCTCCGTGGTCCCGGGGGCCGAGTCGCCGCGCCTGCCGACGAGTACGAGGTGTTCGGCGCCGTTGCCGGCGAGCCAGCGGGCGACATGCCCGCCGAGTGTGCCGGTGCCGCCGGTGACGAGCACCGTGCCTCGGGGGTGCCAGTCCGCCGGTCGGCCCGGTTCGCCGCGGCGCAGCCGTGCGCGGAAGAGCCCGCCGGCGCGGACCGCGACCTGGTCCTCGGCACCGGTCAACGCCTCGGTCAAGGTCGTGGTCACCCCGTCGTCCCACGTGGACGGCAGGTCGATCAGCCCGCCCCACGCGCGCGGGTTCTCCAGGGCCATCGTGCGGCCGAGCCCCCACAGCTGTGCCTGGACCGGGTCGGGCGGCGGATCCTGCGCGCCGGTGCGGACCGCGCCTCTGGTGACGCACCACAGCCTCGCCGACCGGTCCCACATCTCCAGCAGTGACACCGTGTCCAGGACGTTCCCGCCGAGGGAGAGCAAGGAGACGACGTTGTCGACACCGCTGGTGTCCGGCACCTCTCCCGGGGACACGGCCGCCAGCTCGACCTCGGCTCCGTGGCGGCGCAACACGTCGGCGAACCGTCGGGCGGTGTCGTCCCCGGCCGTCGCGGACAGGACCCGCCACGACCCGGGCAGCGGCGCCGGGTCGAGGTCGACCCGTTCCCACCCCAGCTCGTACCGCAGGTCGTCCACTGTGGACTCCGGCGGGTCGATCCAGTACCTCTGGCGCTGGAACGGGTAGGTCGGCAGGTCCACCCGGCGTGCGCCGGAACCCGCGAACACCGCGTGCCAGTCGACCGCGACACCGCGGGTGTGCAGCCGGCCGAGCGCGGCCATGACGGCGGCCGGCTCGGGGCCGTCCTTGCGGAGGGCGGGTACGAACACCGCGTCGGAGCTCTCGGGACCGAGCGCGCTCAGCACCCCGTCGGGTCCCAGTTCGAGGTAGGTCACCGCGGGCTGGTCGCGGACCGCGTCGTGGAACCGGACGGTGGCGCGGACGTGGCGGACCCAGTAGTCGGCGTCGAAGGCCTCGCCCACCCGGCCGGTCACCCCGGACGCGATCGGGATCAGGGGTTGCCGGTAGGTCAGCTCGGCCGCCACGGCGGCGAACTCGTCGAGCACGGGGTCCATCAGTGGTGAGTGGAAGGCGTGGGAGACCCGCAGTGCGGCGGTCTTGCGGCCGCGTGCCCGCCACCGTGCCACCACCTGGTCGACCTCGTCGCGCGCCCCGGACACGACGACCGATCGCGGTCCGTTGACCGCCGCGACAGCGGTCCGGTCGGTGAGCGTCGGAGCCACCTCGTCCTCGGTCGCCTCGACCGCCGCCATGGCACCGTCGTCCGGCAGCGCCTGCATCAGCCGTGCTCTGGCGGTGACCAGCCGGCACGCGTCGGCGAGCGAGAACACACCCGCGACGTGTGCCGCGGCCAGTTCGCCCACCGAGTGGCCGACCAGGACGTCCGGTCGGACACCCCAGGACTCGAACAGCCGGTACAGCGCCACTTCCACGGCGAACAGGGCGGGTTGGGCGAACTCGGTGCGGTCGAGCAGCGTCACGTCCCGCAGTGCGCCGCGCACGGCCGGGTCGAGGTGGTCGAGCGCCTCGTCGAACGCCGCCGCGAACGCCGGGAACGTCGCCGCCAGTTCCTCCCCCATGGCCGTCCGTTGCGTGGCCTGGCCGGGGAACAGGAACCCGAGGGGTCCGTCCGTGACCCGGTCGAGCACGACGCGTGGACAGGCCCCGCCGTCGGCGAGTGCCGTCAGGGCGGCGCGGTCGCCACCCGGCACGACCGCCCGGTGCGCGAGTGCGGCCCGGGTGGTGGCCAACGAGTACGCGAGGTCGCGGTCGTCGGCGGGATGGCTGGCCAGCGGTCCGGCGCCGGCACGCAGCGCCTCGGGATCGGCACCCGACAGCAGCAGCGGGAAGGGCACGGCCCGCTCGGTGCGGTCGGTCTCGGCCACCGGTTCGGCCGGGGCCTCCTCGATGACGACGTGGGCGTTGGTGCCGCTCATCCCGAACGAGGACACCCCCGCTCTGCGCGGCCGTTCCGTCCGTGGCCAGGCGGCGGGTTCGGTGAGCAGGCGAAGCCCGCCGGCCGACCAGTCCACGTGTGGGGTCGGCTCGGTCACGTGGAGGGTCCTCGGCAGTGTCTCGTTCCGCAGTGCCATCACGGTCTTGATCACGCCGGCGACCCCGGCCGCCGCCTGGGCGTGCCCGATGTTGGACTTCAACGAGCCGAGCCACAGCGGCTGGTCGCGGTCGCGCCCGTACACGGCGGCCAACGCCTGTGCCTCGATCGGGTCGCCGAGCGCGGTGCCCGTGCCGTGCGCCTCCACCGCGTCCACATCGGACGGTCCGAGTCCCGCCGAGGCGAGGGCGTCCTGGATGACTCGTCGCTGTGCCGGGCCGTTCGGGGCGGTCAGGCCGTTGGACGCGCCGTCGGAGTTGATCGCGGAGCCCCGGACGACGGCCAGGACCGCGCGGCCTTCCCGCCGCGCGTCGGAAAGCCGTTGCAGCACGAGCACCCCGACGCCCTCCGCCCACGTGGTGCCGTCGGCGGCGGCGGCGAACGACCGGCACCTGCCGGCCGGCGAGAGGCCACCCTGGCGGCTGAACTCCACGAAACCGCCGGGAGTCGCCATCACCGCCACCCCGGCGGCCAGCGCCATCGTGCATTCGCCACCCAGCAGCGACTTGGCGGCCAGGTGCATGGCGACCAGGGAGGACGAACAGGCGGTATCCACGGTGAGAGCGGGCCCTTCCAGCCCGAACGTGTAGGCCACCCGCCCGGCCAGCACACTGGCGGCCGTCCCGGTGAGCAGGTGTCCTTCCAGCTCGCCGGGGGCGTGTGCGGCCAGTGCCGTGTAGTCCTGGCCGCTGGTGCCCGCGAACACCCCGGTTCGGCTGCCGCGCAACGACGACGGATCGATCCCGGCCCGTTCGAACGCCTCCCACGTGACCTCCAGCAGCAGCCGCTGCTGTGGGTCCATGGCCAGCGCCTCACGCGGCGAGATGCCGAACAGCCCGGCGTCGAACCCGGCGACGTCGGTGAGGAACCCGCCGTGCCTGGTGGTGGAGGTCCCCCGGTGGTCCTGGTCGGGGTGGTAGAGCGCGGTCAGGTCCCAGCCGCGGTCGGCGGGGAACGGCGACACGGCGTCCACCCCGGCGTCGGCAAGGTCCCACAGCTCTTCGGGGGAGCCGACGCCGCCGGGGAAGCGGCAGGCCATCCCCACGATCGCGATCGGCTCGTCGGCCGGCCGCGCCACCACGCCGGAGGGCTGGTCGGCCCCTGCCGAGAGGAACCGGGCCAGCAGGGCCGGGGTCGGGCAGTCGAAGATCATCGTGGCTGGCAGCGGCACGCCGGTCGCCGCGGCGAGCCGATTGCGCAGGTCGACGGCCGTCAGCGAGTCGAACCCCAGGTCCCGGAACCGCCGGTCGGGTGCGACCTCGGCGACGGAGCCGTGGCCGAGCACCGCCGCCGCCTGCTCACGCACGACCGCGAGCAGGTGTCGCTCCCGTTCGGCCGCCGACAGCGCGTCGAGGGTGGCGTCGACCGCCACACTGTCCGCCGGAGCCGCACCGGCCGTCGCGGGCGAGAACTCGGCGTCGAGCCAGTAGCGCTGCCGCTGGAACGCGTAGGTGGGCAGGTCGATCCGCCGCCCGTCCGCGTACACCCTGGCCCAGTCCACGCCGACACCACGGACGTGCAGGGTGCCGACGGCGCTGAGCAGGTTCGCCGCCTCCGGCCGGTCCCGGCGCAGCAGCGGCACGGCGATCGCACGGTCCGCGGCACACTCCTGGGCAGCCGCGGTCAGCACGGCGTCGGGGCCGACCTCCACGAACGTACTGACCGACGCCATGGCGCGGACGGCGTCCAGGAACCGCACCGGCTCGCGCGCCTGGCGGACCCAGTACTCGGGCGTGGTGACCTCCGCCCCGACCGGCCGCCCGGAAACCGTCGACACGAACGGGATGGCCGGTGCCGAGAGGGTCGCGCCGGCAAGGACGCTCCTCAGCTCGTCGAGCACGGGGTCCACGCGGTGGGAGTGGAAGGCGTGTGAGACCCGAAGCCACGTCGTCCTCGCGAACCCGGACGCGATCTCGGCCAGGGCCTCCCGGTCGCCGGACAACACCACGGACCTCGGGCCGTTCACCGCCGCCAGCCAGACCGCCTCGCCGCACACCGCGCGAACCTCGTCCTCGTCGGCCTGCACCGCCAGCATCGCGCCGCCGGCCGGCAGGTCCTGCATGAGCCTGCCGCGCGCGCTGACCAGGGCCGCCGCGTCCGCCAGGGACAGCACCCCAGAAACGTGGGCCGCGGCGATCTCACCGACGGAGTGCCCGGCAACGAAGTCGGGCCGTATCGACCACGACTCGAGCAATCGGAACAACGCGACCTGCACCGCGAAGAGACCCGGCTGCGCGAACCTCGTCTGTTCGAGGGAGTCGGCGTCCAGCAGCGCGTCGCGAAGTTCCGGGTCCAGGTGGGTGCGGACCTCGTCAAAGGCCGCCGCGAACTCCGGGAAGGTCGCGGCCAGCTCGGCACCCATCCCGGCCCGCTGCGAACCCTGGCCGGAGAACAGGAACGCGAGGTCGCCAGCGACGGCGGCGCCTTCGGTGAGCCCGGCGGCCGGCCTGCCGTCGGCGAGGGCGGTGAGCCCGGCGACGAGCTGCTCGGTGTCCGCTCCGGTCACCCCGGCCCGGTGCTCGCGGGTCGACCGGGTGGTCGCGAGCGAGAGCCCGACGTCGACCGGGTCCGCCGACTCAGCCACGGTGAGCAGCCGCCGAGCCTGGGCACGGAGCGCGTTCGGGCCGGCGGCCGAGAGCACCCAGGTCACCGGCCGGTCGGTGCGGTCCCTCGGCGCCGGTGCCTCGGTGTCGGGGGCCTGCTCGATGAGCACGTGCGCGTTGGTGCCGCTGATGCCGAAGGACGACACACCGGCCCGGCGGGGCCGCCCCGTGTCGGGCCAGTCGACCGGTTCGGTCAGCAGCCGCACGGCACCCGCGCTCCAGTCGGCATGCGGGGTCGGCTCGTCGACGTGCAGAGTCCTCGGCAGCACTCCCCGCCGGATGGCCATGATCATCTTGATGACCCCGCCGACGCCCGCGGCGGCCTGCGCGTGGCCGATGTTGGACTTCAGCGACCCGAGCCACAGCGGCAGGTCCCGGTCCTGTCCGTAGGTCGCGATCAGCGCGTCGGCCTCCATCGGGTCGCCGAGCACCGTGCCGGTGCCGTGCGCCTCCACGGCATCCACATCGGACGGACACAGCCCGGCGTCGGCCAGGGCGCGGCGCACGACCCGTTCCTGGGCGAGCCCGTTCGGCGCGGTGAGCCCGTTCGACGTGCCGTCCGAGTTGACCGCGCTGCCGCGGATCACGGCGAGCACCGGCCTGCCGAGGCTCACGGCGTCCGACAGGCGTGCCAGCAGCAGCACGCCGACGCCTTCCGACCAGCCCGTCCCGTTGGCGGCGGCGGCGAAGGAGCGGCAGCGGCCGTCCGGCGAGAGCGCACGCTGCCTGCTGAACTCGATGAAGCCGGTCGGGGTCGCCATCACCGTGACGCCGCCGGCCAGCGCCATCGAGCACTCCCGGTTGCGGAGGGCCTGGCACGCCTGGTGCAGAGCGACGAGGGAGGAGGAGCATGCCGTGTCGACGCTGACCGCGGGTCCCTGCAGACCGAAGGTGTAGGCGACCCGCCCTGAGGCGACGCTGGCCGCGCTGCCGTTGCCGAGGTAGCCCTCCAACCCGGCTGGGACGGCACGCAGGCGGGTGGCGTAGTCGTTGTACATCACGCCCGCGAACACGCCGGTGTCGCTGTCGCGCACGGACTCCGCCGGGATGGCCGCCCGTTCGAACGCGTCGGACACCGCTTCGAGCAGCAACCGCTGCTGGGGATCGACGGTCAGTGCCTCCCGTGGCGAGATGCCGAAGAACGCGGCGTCGAAATCGGCCGCGTCGTGCAGGAAGCCGCCGTGCCGGACGTAGGAGGTGCCTGGCCGGTCGGGGTTCTCGTCGAAGAGCGCGTCGAGGTCCCAGCCGCGGTCGGCCGGGAAGTCCGACACCGCGTCCACCCCGGCGTCCACCAGATCCCACAGGTCCTCGGGCGACGCCACCCCTCCCGGGTAGCGGCAGCCGATCCCGATCACCGCGATGGGCTCGGGCGACTCCCGGTCGGCGAGCAGCCGGTTGGCCCGCTTCAGGTCGGCGGTCACGCGCCTCAGGTAGTCGCGAAGCTTGTCCTCGTTGGACATCTGCACCTCCAGTCCTCCCACGAGCGGCTCAGGAGATCCCCAGTTCGCGGTCGATAAGGTCGAACAGCTCGTCGTCGGTGGCGGTCGCCAGCTCCTCGTCGGACCGGTCCCTCTCCTGGCGTTCGGGCCGCTGCGGGGACGGGGTGGGCAGCAGCCGCGCGGCGAGGTGGTCGGCGAGGGCCGCGGGCGTGGGGTGGAGGAAGGCCACGGTGGCCGGCAGCCGCAGGCCGAACGCCGCGGCGAGGCGGTTGCGCAGCTCCACCGCGGTCAGCGAGTCGAACCCGATCTCCTTGAACGCCCGGCTTTCCGCGACCGAGTCGACGCCGTCGTGGCCGAGCACGGCCGCGGCCTGCTCCCGCACGAAGGTGCGCAGGGCACGGTCCCGGTCGGCGTCGGGCAGCTCGGCCAGCCGCTGGCCGAAGGACGGTGTTGGCCCGGTCCGCTGGGGCCGAGGCGCGAGGCGGCTCAGCATCGGTGCGGGCGCGGAGACGTCCAGCCTGGCGGCGATGGTGTGCGGTAGGTCGGAGCGGATGGCGAGGTCGAACAGCGCGAGACCGTCCTGTTCGGACATCGGGAGCACGCCGAGGCGCCGCAGCCTGGCCAGGTCGGCGTCGCCGAGGTGTCCGGTCATGCCGCTCGCACGCGCCCACAGGCCCCAGCCGATGGACTGTGCTGGCAGGCCGAGCTGACGGCGGTGGTGGGCGAGGGCGTCCAGGCAGGCGTTGGCGGCGGTGTAGGCGGCCTGTCCTGGACTGCCGAGGGTGCCGAGCACCGAGGAGAACAGGACGAACGCCGACAGTTCGAGGTGCCGGGTGAGGTCGTGGAGATGCCGGGCCGCGGTGACCTTGGGTCCGAACACGGAGGCGAGCTGCTCGGGGGTGAGCGAGTCGAACACGCCGTCGTCCAGCACACCCGCCGCGTGCACGACGGCCCTGGGCGGGTGTTCGGCGACGAGGCGCCGCACGGCTTCACGGTCGGCGACGTCACAGGCGACGAAGGTCGCACGGATCCCCGCATCGGAAAGCTCGGCGGCGAGGTCGGCGCTGCCGCGCCGGCTCACCATGATCAGCTCGTCGACGCCGTGCTCGGCCACGAGGTGCCGGGCGATGGCCGTACCGAGCGCCCCGCTCGCGCCGGTGACCAGGACGGGGCCTTCGATGCGCCGCGAGGTTGGCGGCACCTGCGCACGCACGAGGCGTGGCGCGAGCAGCCGCCCGCCCCGGACGATCACCTGGCTCTCGCCGGTGCCGAGGGCACCGTCGGGCAGCGGGCCCGGTTCGTCGGTGTCGACGAGCACGATCCGGTCCGGGTGCTCCAACTGGGCCGTGCGCACGAGACCCCAGACGGCGGCCCCGGCGAGATCCCCCGCCGCGACGGCGTCGCGGGTGATGACCACGAGCTTCCCCTGCCGGTCGGCGCGCAACCACTCCTGGACCGCCGAGAGTGCCTGCTCGGCGGCTTCGTCGGGCGGAACGTCCACGAAGGACAGCACGTCGTGGTCGGGCTCGTGGCCGTTCTTCGCCGGGATCGGTTCCCAGTCCAGCACGTAGAGCGAGCCGGAGGCGGCGGTGAGCTGGTCGGGGGTGGCGGGCCGCAGGGTGACGGCGTCGACCGTGAGCACGGGCTGCCCGCTCTCGTTGGTCACGAGCATGGCGAGCGCGTCCGTGCCGTCGGTCCTCAACCGGACGCGGAGGGTGCCGCTCGCGGGGGCGTGCTGGGTGATCCCGTTCCAGGAGAACGGGAGTAGGAGTTGGTCGCCGCTGAGTGCCGGGTGTAGTGCCGCGTCAAGGAGGGCAGGGTGGATCTCGTGGCCGGTGCCGCTCTCGGTGGTCCGAACCTCGGCGTAGCGTTCGGTGCCGCGGCGCCATGCGGCGACGACACCACGCAGGGCGGGTCCGTAGTTGTAGCCAGCGGCGGCGAGTTCGGTGTAGAGGTCTCGCGGGGCAACGGGTTCGGCGCCGGGAGGCGGCCATTCGCCCAGTCGTTCCGCGGGCGCCGGGGTCATCCCGAGTCTGCCGGTCGCGTGCCGGGTCCATGGCTCGTCCCCGACACGGGAGTACACGGCCAGGTCCGCGCCGGTGACACTCACCTGGAGGTCGACGTCGTCGGCGATCAGGAGGGGGCGCTCGATGAGCAGTTCCTCGACCTGAGGGTGTCCGGTGTCCTTGGCCACCCGCAAGGCGATGTCGACGAACGCGGTGGCAGGCAACAGGACGGTGTCGAACACGGCGTGCTCGGCCAGCCAGGGGTGGGTACGGGTCGAGAGCTTGCCCGTGAACACCGCGCCACCAGTCGCCGCGAGCTGCACCGACGCACCCAACAGTCCATGGCCCACACCATTACCGGCACCGCCGGTAGGTGCGTCCAACCAGAACCGACGCCGCTGAAACGGATACACCGGCACATCAACCCGAGACCCACCACCAACAAAGCCCGACCAGTCAACGGGAGCGCCACCAACCCAAGCCTGCGCGAGGGATCGGGTCATCCGCGTCATGCCGCCGTCATCACGACGCAAGGTGCCCACGACAACCGCATCCGCACCTACCGCGTCGATACTTTCCTCGACGCCCACCGTCAGAACCGGATGCGGACTCACCTCAATGAAAACAGAAAAACCAGCCTCCAACAAATTCTCCGTAGCCTGACCAAACAACACCCGCTCACGCAGGTTCCTGAACCAATACCCACCGTCCAAACCCGCAGTATCAAACCACCCACCCGTCACCGAAGAAAAGAAAGGCACCTCAGAAGAACGAGGCTCAACATCCCCCAACACCTCAACAATCGACTCCTCCAACACATCAACCTGGCCAGAATGCGACGCGTAATCCACTGGCACCCACCGAACGCGAATCCCACGACGCTCACACTCCCCCACCACACGCTCCAACCCCACCACATCACCCGACAACACCGTCGACGACGGACCATTCACCGCGGCAACACCAACACCCCCAACCCCACCCAGCAAAGTCTCAACC